>JANYGI010000104.1 GCA_025362495.1 Byssovorax sp.
AAAAAAGACCGGAAATTTAACAGGGAGGCGAGGAGACGGGGAGGTGAGAGGAAGATTGGGAAGGATTTTCTTTTGCGCCTCTGCGTCTCCGCGCCTTTGCGTTCAAATCCGGCTCTCCATCGCGAGCAACCCCGCCACTACATGCCTACAGCGATCCCATGACAGCCAAGCAGCCTACCAACCGGGCGCTGGTGCACGACGGTCCGGCTTCGCCGGCCCGCGGCACAGCGCCAAGGCGTTCGAGATCGTTCACGTGAAGAAAGCCGGGTGAATCAGAACCCCTGAGTCAACCCGACGCTCGCGCGCAGCTCGCGGACGTGGCCTCCCTGCGCGAACGTCTCGGTGCCTCCGCCGAAGAGCAGGTTGAACGACTGCGTGCCATTGCCGACGGTGTGGATCCCCGCGGCGAAGGCGACGCGCAGCTCGCGGGCCGCGAAATCTGCGAGGTGAGCGTCGAAGACATTGCCGACCGAGACCTGCAAGGACGAGCCGAGGAAGGCCCAGATAGGATACTGGTACTCCAGCGTCAGGGCCGCGGCGCTGCGGCCCAGCAAACGACCCTCGTGAAAGCCGCTCATCGGCCCGCTGCCGCCGAGCTCGACCAGCTCGGTGAAGGGGATGTCGCGACCGCCCACCGGATCGGCGAAGCGGAGCGTGCCTTCGAGGCTGAGCACGCGCTCCTGGCCGGCGAGGTTGACGAAGCCGCGCGCGCTCGCGCCGTAGCGGAGCCAGCCCGAGGCGCCCGGGGTGCGGAGATCCGAGGCATAATCGAACCCGCCTTCGAGCCGGACGCCGCTGTCGTGTGGCGCGGTGGGAGCGCGGGAGTCGTAGACGAGCTGCTCGCCGGCGCGGAACGCCGTGTACCCCGCCGCGAAGCCGTACGGCAGCGGGAATCGCCCGCGCAGCGCCAGGGAAGAGAGGCTGGGATCGCCGCAGCAGGTGCGGGAACGGAACTGCACCGTCGAGAGATCGAGGTGAGTCCGCGCTTCGACGCCGTGAGCGAGCGTCGTCGCGAAGGAGGCCACTCCATCGAGGCCATCCGACGCATAGCGGCTGCGGTCCGCGGCGAGCGAGTGGGGGCCGATGCCGTGGAAGAGGAAGTCGGGCCGGCGCGTCCCGGTGGCGCGCAGCTCCACCGAGGATCGCTTGCCGAGCGCCAGGTGATCGCCGACGGTGAGGCGCAGCCAGTCGGTGCCTCCGAACGAGGCCTGGACGCGGACACCGTTGCTCTTGACCAGGAAACGATCGTAGTAGAAATAGACCCCCACGTTGGCGCGAAAGTCGGTATCGACGAGCGCCGTCGGGACGATCCCGCTCCGTTTGCCGGTGCCAAAGCCGAACTCGTCGGCATGAACGCCGGCGGTGTCGGCGCCCTCGACAGCCACGGTCAGCGCGCCGAGCGGGCGTCGCACCACGAAATCGCTCACGACGTAGAGGGGAAAGAGCGCGATCCGGGGGACCCAGACGAGCACATCTCCGACGCTCGTCGAGGCCGGCGGGCGACCTCGATAGTCCGGGAGCGCGCGCTTCGGCGAGGCCTCGGGGGGCGACGACGCGGCGGGCGCGTCGGCCGCGCGCGCCGTGACCGGACCGAGCGATCCGACGAGGAAACCCGCTGCGATTGCCGCAGATCGCGCGTGACGGAGGCGACGAGGAAGGAGGGGTCGAGCTTCGGGCATCGGGGCGACGTCGGCGCCCGATCGATATAATCGCCAGCCCGCGCGGGAGCGAGGAGCAAGCCCGTCGGGGTCGTGCCCGACCAGGCTCTCAGCCGTGATACTCGCGGCCGAGGTGGGATATCACCTCTTCACCCATCATCCAGCGCATGGTGTTCTTGAGCTTCATCGACTGGATGAAGAGATCGTGCTCGGGGTACACCGAGGGCGCCGTCATCGGGCTCTTGAAATAGAAGCTCAGCCACTCCTGCGTGCCCTCGAGCCCGGCGCGGGCCGCGAGATCGAGCAGGAGCGCGAGATCGAGCACGATCGGCGCGGCGAGGATCGAGTCGCGGCAGAGGAAGTTGATCTTGATCTGCATCGGATAGCCGAGCCACCCGAAGAGATCGATATTGTCCCAACCCTCCTTGGCGTCGCCGCGGGGTGGATAGTACTCGATCCGCACCTTGTGGTAGAGCTTGCCATAGAGCTCCGGGTGCAGGTGCGGCGCGAGCAGCCGCTCGAGCGCCCCCAGCTTGGAGACCTCTTTGGAGCGAAACGAGGCTGGATCGTCGAGGATCTCGCCGTCGCGATTGCCGAGGATGTTGGTGGAGAACCACCCGGAGATCCCCAGCATCCGCGAGCGGAGCGCCGGCGCGATCACCGTCTTCATCAGCGTCTGTCCGGTCTTGAAGTCCTTGCCGGCGATCGGCACGTGATGAATCCTGGCCAGCTCCTCCGCCGCGGGGAAATCGACGGTGAGGTTGGGAGCGCCGTTGGCGAAGGGGACTCCCTCCTTGATGCAGGCCCAGGCGTACATCTGGGAGTTGCTGATCCCGGGATCGCTCCGCTGGAGGCCTTGCTCGAACGCCGCCACGTCCTGGTGCACCGAGCCGGGAGAGAGGAAGATCTCGGTCGAGCCACACCACACCGCGACGGCGCGCGCGGCCTTGTTTTCGCGGATGAACCCGCGGATGTCGGCGCGGAGCTGCTCGACCATCTCGGCCTTGTCGGCGCCGGTCTTCACGTGAGGTCCGTGGAGGCGACGCACGTAGTCGGGATAGAAGACTGCCTTCATCGGGTGGATCCGCTGGAGCTCGGCGTTGACCGCCTCGAGGTGAGGGGCGTCGAGGACCCCGGCGTGCGCGGCCGCGGCCGCGGCGTCGTCGGGGAACACATCCCAGCCGCCGAAGGCGATCTGATCGAGCCCCGCGAGCGGGAGAAAGTCCTTGATGCGCGGTGAGCGCCCCTCGGTGCGTTTGCCGAGACGGATTGTGGCGAGCTGGGTCAGTGAGCCGACGGGTGTGGCGATCCCGCGTCGAGCCAGGAAGACACCGGCGATCGTCGTCGTCGCGACGGCGCCGAGGCCCGGGAGCAGGACGGCGAGCGTCCCTGTAGCCTTGTCTATGCTCTTCGGTTGTTTCACGCGATGGTTCGATGTCCCGACCGAGAGCCGAGGTTCTCACGGTGGATGGATAAATGAACATCCATGGACAGGAACCTGCTCAGCGGATTTGCTGCAAATTTCCACGAATTCGCCCGATTGTGTCGCAGGACACTGCTGGCCCAACTCGTGCTATGCCCGGGACCGCGGATCTTATAGATAGTCTGTAGACACTTGAAGGAGGCCATCATGCGACGAGTTCTCGGCGGGCAGTTCGGCAAGGGGCGGAGCGCGGGCCTCGGCGTTCTGATCGCGGCGGGTGGCCTCGCGGTTATCGTCGCGGGCTGTGGCTCGGATCCCAGCTCGGCCACGAGCGGCTTCGGCACGGGCGGCGCCACCGGATCTGCGGGCACCAACAGCGCAGGCAGCCACAGCACCGGAGCGGGCATGGGCACCGGCGGCGACGACTTCAACCCGGCAGGCACCGGCACTGGCTCCAACACTGGCTCCACCGGCACGGGCAACTCCTGCGCTGCGACCAGCGCGGCGGCCAACCTCATCCCCGTGAACATGTTCATCATCTTCGACAAGTCGGGATCGATGAAGGACAACAACAAGTGGACCAACACCTCCAAGGCGTTGATCGACTTCTTCAAGGATCAGGGCAGCGCTGGCCTCCGCGTCGCTCTCCGCTTCTTCCCCGACGCCGGCTGTGACGACACCGCGTGTGACATCAACGTGTGCAGTCAGCCGCTCGTGCCGCTGGCGCCCCTCACGTCCGATGCGGCCCCCGTCGACATGCAGGAGGGGGCCCTCATCGCCGCCGTGCAGAGCAAGAGCCCCGGCGGCGGGACTCCGATGTACGTGGCGCTCGGCGGCGCCGAGCAGTGGGCGGCGACGTACCAGGGCTCGCACCCGGCCGAGAAGACGGTCGTCGTCCTCGTGACCGACGGCGAGCCCAACGGCTGCGACGAGAACGTCAATCACATCGCCAAGCTCGCCTCGACCACGATGGCAGCGAATGGCGTGCTCACCTACGCTGTCGGCCTCGTCGGCTCCAACATGGGCACCATCGACACCATCGCCGCGGCGGGCGGCACCGGACAGGGCTTCTTCGTCGGAAATGGCAACGCCAGCGCCGATCTCCTCGCCGCCCTCAAGGCCATCCAGGGCAGCCAGGTCGCCTGTACGTTCCAGATGCCCACGATGGGCAGCATGGGGGAGACGATCGATCCCAACCTGGTGAACGTCAATTACACCCCTGGCAATGGCAGCCCCGCCGTGACGTTCGGTCAGGTGCCCAATCAGGCGGCCTGCACCGGGCAGGCGGGCGGCTGGTACTACGACAACGCCGCCAAGCCCACGACGATCACCCTCTGTCCGACGACGTGCGCCTCGGTGCAGGCCGACCAGATGGCGAAGATCGAGATCCTCCTCGGCTGCGCGACCAAGCCCGCTCAGTGAGCCTGGTATTCGGGGAGGCGCCTCTGCTTCTCCCGAGCTAGCATCAGTCTCCGCCCGGATTTTCTCGAACGGAGGCTCGGATGAAATCGAAGCTCGTCGTCGCGATCGCTCTCACTGTCGGCACGCTCGGCTCGGTGGCCCTCGCCGAGGAGCCGGCCAGGGCGCCCGCGAAGAAGCGCGGGGAGGTCACGCTCGATGGGCTGATCATCACGCTGAAGCCGCCGCGCCCCGTGGCCGCCGTCGACATCCAGCGCCTCCAGCCGAAGATGGCGCTCGCCGAGCTGCGCCAGCCCTTCCTCGGCCGCATCGAAGCCGCGATCGACAACGATCCATTCTGAGTCCCACGCCCGCCGCGCGCGGAACTAGAGCACCGAACAGGTTGAAGAGTCGGAGAATCCACAGGGAGGCGAGGAGGACTGAGAGACCCGAGGGAAAGTCCTTCCCGATCTTCCTCTCACCTCCCCGTCTCCTCGCCTCCCTGTTGAATTTCCGGTCTTTTTTTGGCATTTCAAGCTGATCGGCGCCCCAGCCGCGGATCAGATCTGGGTGGTGTCGAGCCCCGGCACCGGCGCCTTCACCGTGCGCGGCGGCGCGGCCCGCTCGAGATCGTCGAGGCGGTGGTTGGCCTCGGCGCGGAACTCGCCGAGCTCGCGGAGGATGGTCTCGATGTTGACCTCGTTCTTGAGGTTGACCTTGAAGTCGGTCTCGGCCGTCGCGCGATCCTTGATGGTCTGCCGGTTCTGGCTCATCACGATCAGCGGGCCCTGGAGCGAGACGAGGATCGCCAGGAGCAGGTTGAAGAACACGTACGGGTAGCCGTCGAAGGGCGCGCCGGCGATCACGCCCGGGCGGTTGACGAAGAACCACACGCACGTGACGACGCCGAGGCCGATGATGAACGACCAGCTCCCGTTGAGCTCGGCCACCTTGTCGGCGAGGCGGTTCGACCAGGTGAGGTTCTTGTCGAGCTCTTCGACGACGTTCTTCGCGGCGCGCTCGGAGAGCATCGCGTTGGTCTGGCGGAGGCGCTCGGCCATGGTGCGGAGGATGGCCATCGCCGCGCGCGGGCGGCCCTCGAGGTACGTGGAGAGCGTGTCGCGGTTGAGCTCGAGCAGCACCGCGTCGGTGGTGGCGAGCGCGCTGGCGCTGCGGGGTTTGTCGTCGAAGAGCGCCAGCTCACCGAAGTACTCGCCCACCGAGATGTCCTTGAGCGAGACGCGGCGCGAGTTCTCCCCGGGCAGGTGGATGTTCACGTGGCCCTTCGCCACGATGTACATCTCGGCGCCGGCGTCGCCCTGATCGAAGATCATCGCGCCGCCGGCGAAGCTCCGCTCCACCAGCTTGTGCGCGAGGTGCTCGAGATCGTCGGGCGTGAGCCCCTCGAACATCGGGATGCTTCGGAGCAGATCGGTCGTGGCCACGGGGGCGCAGTATCGCAAATGTGAACGTCCCGCGACAAAGGACTATTTGCAGCGGAGAAAATGTGGTGTCTGTTGCGCGCCGCTGCCCGGGCAAAAGCCCGGGCTCGCGAACGAGGACCGCATGTTCTTTCTCGACAGCTCGGAGGAAAAAGAGATCCGCGACATCTTCGCCTGGGGCGTGGTCGCCGGGGTCACCACCAACCCGCTGATCCTGGCGCGCGAAGCCGGCGCGGCGGACCTCGAGCAGCGGATCCGCGGCGTGGTCGCAGCGTCGCACGGGCCGGTGTCCGTCGAGCTGACGACCGAGACCGAGGCCGCGATGCTGGACGAGGCGCGCACCTACCACGCGTGGGCGCCCGAACGCATTTGCATCAAGGTCCCGTTCAGCGAGATCGGCCTCCGCGTGACGGCGGCGCTGACGAAGCGGGGCGTGAGCACCAACGTGACCTGCCTGATGAGCTTCAATCAGGCCTACCTCGCGGCGCTGGCCGGCGGCACGTACGTCTCGATCTTCAGCGGGCGCGTCCGCGACATGGGCTACGACGTGCGCCCCGTCATCGCGCAGACGCGCGAGCAGATCGATCGCGAGGGCCTCTCGGCCCGGATCATCA
Organism: Byssovorax sp.; assembly: GCA_025362495.1. GTDB lineage: Bacteria > Myxococcota_A > Polyangia > Polyangiales > Polyangiaceae > JANYGI01. The sequence continues at coordinate 6,536 of JANYGI010000104.1, forward strand.
TCGGATCGATCCGCCACTTCATGGACGTGAACGAGTCGCTCGAAGCGGGCGCGCACATCGTCACGGTCCCGCCGGGGATCCTGCGGAAGATGCTCCACAACCCGAAGACGGACGAGACGATCCGCGAGTTCAACACCGCCTGGGCCAACCGTGGGAAGTAGCGCGCCGATGACGACGACAGACGCTTCGCATGCGCCTCCGAGCGCGCGCCCCAAGTACCTCGTCGAGGAGCAGAACCGCGCGCTGTGCTCGCTCTTCGGGCGGCCGCGCACCGTGCTCGACGTGGGCTGCGGCATCGGGCTCAACGGCGCCGCGGCCAAGCGCACCGGCGCGCGCGTGACCGGGATCGAGATCGTCCCGGCCTCGATCGAGCGGGCCAAGAAGGTCCTCGACGAGGTCGTCGTCGCCGACATCGAGCGCGAGGCGTCGCTGCGCGCGGCCCTCGGCGATCGCAAGTTCGACCTGCTGCTCCTCGCCGACGTGCTCGAGCACACGACCGATCCGCGCGCGGTGCTGGAGCGCCTCGCGCCGTACCTCGAAGAAGACGGCCAAGTGCTGATCTCGCTGCCCAACGTGGCGGCGTGGCCGGTGCGCTTCGGCCTGCTCGCGGGCAACTTCGAGTACACGTCGAGCGGGATCCTCGACGACACGCATTTGCGCTTCTTCACGCGCGAGAGCGCGATCGCCATGGTCGAGTCGGCCGGGCTCGAGGTGCTCCGCGTCGAGCAGAACCCGATGCTGGTGCGCGGCGCGAAGGGCCTGATCGAGAAGGCGCTGCTGCTGCGGGGCGACGCCGTGGATCCGACGGCGCTGGGCTCCTCGCTGCCCTACAAGGCGTATCAAGCCTTCGTGCGGCCGGCCGAGGATCTGCTCGCGAACCGCGCGCCGGGGCTCTTCGCGTTCCAGAACGTGATCCTCGCGCGCAAGCCGCCGCGCCGCCGCCCGATGAGCCTCACCGTCGGCATGCTGACGATGGACGAAGAAGAGAGCGTCGCGGCGATGATCGGCGAAATTCGCAAGGTCGCGCCCGACGCCAAGATCCTCTGCGTCGACAGCTCGACCAAGGATCGCACCGCCGAGATCGCCCAGAGCCTCGGGGCGCGCGTGCTCCGCCAGGTGCCGCCGCGCGGGCACGGCCCGGCGATGGAGCTCCTGATGTACACGGCGGCGCAGCAGAGCGAGATGCTGATCTACCTCGACTGCGACTTCACCTACCCGGCCGACAACATCCCGGCGATCCGCCGGATGATCGAGCAGGAGGGCGTCGATCTCGTCAACTGCGCGCGCACGCGGACGAAGCCCGAGGCCATGCCGCTGCCGAACTTCCTCGCGAACCGTGGCTTCGCGGCGATGGCCCACGCGCTCCACGGCGTGCCCACCTGCGACGTGCACAGCGGGATGCGCGGCTACCGCAGCGGGATGATCCGCGCCTTCGACTTCGACGGCGAGGGCGACGCGCTGCCGATCGACACGCTGCTCTACCCGGCGAAATGCGGGTATCACGTCGTCGAGACGGCCATCCCGTACAACGAGCGCGTCGGCACCTCGAAGCTGCGCAAGCTCGCCGGCACGGTGTGGACGATGATCCGGCTCGGCCGCGCGCTGCCCGTCGGACAGCGCCGCGGCGAGCGGTTCGAGGTGCGCTGACGGGGCGCTGCTCAATCGTTCAAAAAAAAGCCATCGGCGCTACCCGGCTTGCGGGACGGGCGCGATGCCGGCCCAGAGAAGTTGAACGAGACCGCGCACGTAGGTCTCCGCGGGGAGCGGAAGCTCGTTGTTGGCGCGGTAGAGGACCTCGAGGAACACGAAGTTATTGAGGCCGCCGAGGAAGGTCCGCGCGACGATCTCCGCGTCGTGCTTGCGCAGGCGACCGCCGCGCATCTCGGCCTCGAAGAAGCCTGTCAGCAGCTTGAGCGCGCGGATCGGCGGCGGGTTCGGCGCGGCGAGCGGCCCGGGGAGGCCATTGGGCGCGGGGTTCGACCAGGCCATCATCATCAAGGGCATCATCTCGCGGAAGAAGGCGATGATCCCCATCCCGATGTCGAAGAGGTTGCCCTCGACCGTGCCTTGCCCGACGCGGGCCGCGAGCCGCTCCGTCCAGTTCGGCTCGGCGAGATCCTGGCCCATCGCGGCGCGAAAGAGATCGATCTTGCTCTTGTAGCGCTTGAAGATCGTGCCCTCGGAGATGCCGGCGCGCTCCGCGACCTCGGCCGTGGTCGCCCGGATCCCACGCTCGAGGAAGACCTGGCGGGCGGCCTCGATGATCGTCTCGGATTTGATGCTGACAGGTCGCGCCATGAATTTTAATGAGTGAGCACTTACTATCCAGGTTGCGTCGGTTTCCCGTCAAGGCAGCAGACTCTTTTTTCTCGTGGGCACGCTAAGGTCGCGGCCATGGCGGATCGGGACTCCGGCGCGCAGAAAGCAGGGTTGCGCGAGCAGGCCCGCTCTCTCGTCGTGGCGGTGTCGGCGCGGGCGTCGCGCTTCGAGCCGCCCACGCCCGCCGAGATCGCCGCGGAGGCGCGCGCTTCGGCCGCGCGAGCGTCGCGCTTCGAGCTGCCCCCGCTCGGCGCCCGTCTCCAGCGCTTCGGCTACGGCCTCTCGCTGCCGTTCGCGCTCGCGCGCGCGACGCTGAAGGATCCCGCGGCGCGGCGGCGCTACCTGCGGATCGCGGGCGCGCAGCTCGGCCTGACGGTCGGCCTCGGCGTGCTGATCACGCTCCTGTCGAGCGAGGCCACGCGCGCGTTCCATCCGGAAAATCACCCGAATTTCCACGTGAAGATCGCCGCGGCCGCGGGGCTGTGGTCGGTGCTGTACGCGGCGATCTCCGGCGTCGAGTGGGCGGTGATCGCCGTGTCGCGCGACTACCACGCGGCGGTCGCGCGCGACGCGGCGATCCTCACCGGCCTCACGCCCGAGGACGACGCGAAGACGCCCCACCTGCGCATCGACTTCAAGTGGCTGCGCAAGCGCGTTCGCGACAAGATCCGCGGCACGTTCGTGTTCGCTTCGGTCGTCCCGTTCCTCGGGATGGTGTCTTGGATCCCCGGCGTCGGCCCGTACCTCTCGGCGCTGCTGCTCACGGCGTGGGGCGTGTACTGGTCGGGCGTGTTCGCCGCGGCGAAGACGGCGCACGGCTGGAAGGACGAGGCCGCCGCGCCCGCTCCGATCTTCCTGCGGGGCCTCGATCGCGTGACGGGCGTGCTCCCGGGCGCGGTGCGCTGGGCGCCGCTGACGTACGGGCGCATCGTGCGCCGCTCGACCCGGTCGCTCTTCGCGCCGGCCGCGAGGCTCGAGGCGCGCCCCTGGGAGCTCACCGGGCTCTCGCTCGCGCGGACGATCCGCCACGTGCCGGGCCTGTATCTGCTGATGCGACCGTTCTACGGCGTCGCCGCAGCGCACGTGATCGTCGCCCACGATCGCGCCGCAGAAGCCGCGAGCCGCGCCGAGGAGGCCGCGCTCGTAGAGCAGGAGCGCAGCGCGGCCGCGACGCAGCTCAGGATCGCCGAGATCGCGGCGCGGGTGCGGATCTCCGCGCCGGACCCGATCGCGGAGACGGCGCCTGCGCCCATCGACGACGAGAGCCAGGAGAGCGCCGCACCGCTCCAGCGCCCGCGCCAGATCTGATCAGCGAGGATCGGGCGGCGGCAGCACCGCGAGGGCCGGCGCCGCGGCCACGGCGACCGCAGGGTGGGCGTCGGTCGTCGACGATTTCTGCGTGGCGAAGAGCAGCGTGAAGTCCGGGTAGATCAGCACCGACGGCTCGGTCGGCGAGAGCGGCTTGGTCGTGCCGAAGACCGGCGCCGTCGCGCGCTGGAGCGGCGGGTCGGAGTCGTCGAGGTAGCGCGCACCGAGGCCGATCACCCGCGCGCCGAGGTGATTTCGCGCGCCGTGGTACACGCGGAGGATCGCGCGGCCGGTGCCCGACGTCACGATCGCCGGCGCCGGCGATCCCACCGACGCGTCGTCGTACGGCGGATCCGCGTCGGTCCCGGGCGCGGAGGGCGCGAGCGCGGGCCCGAAGCCGCGGCGCGCCCAGGTGATCCCATCGCTCGACGAAGCCTCACCGATCGCCGTGGAATCAGGGCCGATCGCGACCTCGTAGAACATGCGGAGCGAGCCGTCGGGGTACTCCACGACGCCGGGGCTCGACGGGACCGCGTCGCGGTCCCAGCCGATGATGTTCGGGCCGAGGACCGGGCCCGGGACGCGCGTGAAGGCGTGGCCGTCGCTGCTCTTCGCGAGGCCGATGCCGCCCGCGGCGGCGTAGAAGAGCCAGATCTCCGCGCCGACGTGGAGCGCGCATGGCTGGCCGATCACGCCGCCCTCCCAGGCCTCGGTCGGCGCGAGCACGACCTCGGCGGCCTGATCGAACGAGCGGCCGTCGAGCGCGCCGAAGCGGAGGATCGCGCGCGTCGGATCCGTCGCGGCGGGCTTCACCCCGCCCTGCGCGACGGCGGCGCCGAAGTAGCCGGCCACGGCAAGCGTGGTGGGATCTCCGTCCACGTCGATGACCGATGGATCACGCGAGAACACGTCGTCATCGACGGCGTTGGGCGCGACGCGGTTGTTGCCGAGCTCGTCCTGGAGCAGCGCGCGGAACGGGCCGGCGACGGCGCTCGGGAGGTTCTCGCCTCCCCCGCCCGGCTCGGGGATCGTGGCGCACGCGCCGAGGACGATCGTTGCTGCGAAAACCATCTTCACAGGGCGCATCAGAACACCGCCGAGAGGGTGGAGCCGGCGCCGATCATGGTGCCTCCGGCGCGGTAGTCGCCGACGAAATCGGCGGGGTTGTCCTTGTGGGTCAGGCGCTCGGGCAGGATCGAGAGCTGCCCGTGGACGTCGAGCTCGAGCCGGCCGGGGAAGATCGCGAACGGCGCGTTGACGACGAGCCCCGCGCCGAGCGAGACCGTGTGGCGATCGGCGTCGACGAAGTTGGTCACGCCCGTCTGCGGCGGCACGGGCGATCGCTCGAAGACGTAGCCGGCGCGGAGCGGGATCTCGACGAGCCGGTGATCCTCGTCGTGCACGCGGCGGACTGAGCCCGCGGCCGAGAGCGTGTACTCGACGCCCACGCGAGGCACGAGGCGGTTCTCGAAGGCCGGCGGGATCACCACGGTGGGCCGGGGATCGGGCGGGAGCATCAGCGCCGGGAGATCGAGGGCGAGGTGCGCCCGCGTCTGCGCCGTGGGGCTCTCGTACGCGGCCCAGTTCACGAAGGTGAGATCGACGTTGACCTTGAGGTGGCGGATCTTCTGAAAGCTCGCGCCGAGCACGATCTGCTGCGGCAGGAAGGCGTCGATGGTGTGCGACGCGAGCTCGTAGCGCAGCGGGATCGCCAGCACGGTGCCGGACAGCTTGGCGTTGATGCCGAGCTCGAGCTTGGTCTGGCCGCGGTACACGAGGCCGAGGTAGCCGAGGTCGCCGACCTTGATCCGCGCGCCGATTTGCGGGTAGCGGATCGAGGTGAGATCGGCGTCGACCTCGTGGGTGAGCTGCGAGTCGTACGGGTGGACAATGTCGGCCTGGCCGGTGATGGCGAAGCGGCCCTGCGTCGCCGCGAGGAAGGCCACCCCGCCGCCGAGATCGAGCCACGGGACCGGCCGGATCGCGAGGTTCGCCGCGAGGAAGACGATCGACGCGCGATCGTCGTAGAGCGCCCAGCGCGGCGTCTCCTGCCGCAGCGCCTTGATGCGCGAGAGGCCCGCGTCGGGGAGGTAGGTGCCGAGGCCGAACGCGAACGGGATCCCGAAGAGCTTCCCCGGCGCGACGAGGCCTCCGACGATCCCATGCGCCGGCGCGACCGCGGTGTCGCGATCGTCGATGCGGAGATTGTTCTCGACGTGGAGGTAGCCGACGGAGAGGCTCAGCCCCTCGGCGCCGACGAGCGCCGCCGGGTTGTAGTAGTTGCCCGAGAAGTCCGTCGCGTCGGCCGCGACCGCGCCGCCGAGCGCGGCCGCGCGCGAGCCGAGGCCGTACGCATCGGCCTCGTTGGCGTGGGCGACCGAGGCCTCGCCCGCGCCCGAGAGCGCGACGATCGACGCAAGAACAAGGCTTTTGCGCATCAGAATCGCGCCCCCACCGTGACGCCGAACGAGGCGATCAGGCCCGACACCGTGGCGCGCGGCGCGCCCGCGTTCGAGGCGGCGACCGAGGCGTCCTTCACGTGGTCGCGCGGCAGGAGCCACTGGAGCTGCGAGAACAGATCGAGATCGATGGCCGGGAACGGCGCTGCGAGCGAGAGGCCGTAGCCCGCGCTCACCGCGGCGCGCGAGCTGTCGTAGACGTTGGCCGTGCCCGTCTGCGCGGGGGCCGGCGTCGGCTCGAAGAAGACGCCGCCGCGCGCGCTCATCTCGACGCTGGATCGCGGGGCGAAGCGGCGCTCGACGCCGGCGTGGACCGAGACCGTGTCCGAGTAGCTGGGCGGGTCGGGAGATTGCGCCGAGCACGAGTCGGTGAAGAGCTGACCGGTCGCGTCGAAGAGCGGGCAGCGCACCGTGGCCTCGCTCAGGCCGGGGTACGCCGACCAGCGCTTGAACGTCGCGCCGGCCGCGAACCGGAGCGCGCCCTTCACGCGCGCGAGCTCGAGAGCGATCTGCCAGGGATCGTACTGCGCGACGCCGGAGATGTTCAGCGGCGGGACGGTGAGCGCGCCGAGATCCTTGACCGTGATCACGACGTTGAAGCGGCCGACGAGCTCGCCGCGGAACGTCGCGCCGACGCGCCACGAGTCGCCGAGGTCGTAGCTGAGGCCGACGATCGGGCCGTAGCTCGCGACGAGCGTGTCCTCGACGACGGTGCCGATGCGCCCCGCCGCGTCGGTGGCGACGAGCACCGCGCCGGAGAGCGCAGCGAGCGCCGCGAAGCCGCCGCCGGCGCGTAAGCCGTGGCCGAGATCGACGCCGATCCCCGCCTGCACCGCGATGGACTGCACCCGATCGACCAGCGGGTACTGCGCCCTCTCGGGGAAGAGAATGCGGCCGCGCACCACGAGATCCGTGGGCGTGAAGAAGCCGAGCCCGATGGCGATGCGATCCTTGAGCACGCCCGCGAACGGCAGCGGGAGCGTGGCGCCGATGATGCTGCCGTGGAGCGGCCCGGTCGGGATCTTGTCCTTCGCGTGGACGTCGAACACGGCGCCGACGAAGCCGAGCGTGAGCTGGCGGCTGCGCGCCGTCGAGAGGAGCCCCGGGTTTCCGTAGACAGCCTCGTAGCCCTCGCTTCCCGCGGCGCCGGTGGCGCCCATGGCGATCGAGCGCGGGCCGAAACCGAGGACGTCTTCCGGCGAGGCCGCGGCCGGCGCGCTCGCGAGCGACGCGACCAGGGCGCCGAGCGCGGCGAGGCCGAGGGCGATCCGGCGGGTCGAGCGCGGCGGCATGAGCGCGACGTTACCCGGATGGATCGCGACGGCCAAGCGCTCAGCGCGCCGGCTGCACGCGGGGCGCCGCCGGGCCGCGGGATCACTTCTTGACACCACCGGCCAGGACGCCGTCGCATGGCGCGATGCTCGAACTGATTTCACTTCGCCCGGCGCGCCCCGGCGCCTTGCTCGTCGCGCTCGCGCTCGCCGGGTCGCCCTTCGTGAGCGGCTGCGCCGGCGCGGCGTCGTCGACCGTCGTCGCGATGCCGGCCGCGGCCGACTGCGCGGGAGGGGGTGCGAGCGCCGCCTCGGCCGACGCGTCGATCAGCGCGCTGAGCTGGCCGAAGAAGCTTGATCACCCCTCCACGCCCGAGACACAGCGCAGCGCTGTCGGCGGCCTGTTCGAGGTGATGCACCTGCAACAGGTGCTCGAGGTCGCGCTCGACAACGCGATCAAGGTGCAGATGGAAGCCAACCCGAAGATCCGGCCGTTCGAGTCGGTGATGCGGAAGTTCATGGCCAAGTACCTGAGCCTGGAGGGCGTGCGCGAGCCGATGACCAAGCTCTACGCCGATCGCTTCTCCGAGCTCGAAATCCTTCAGCTCACGGCATTTTATCACACCCCCCTCGGCCAGCGGACGCTCGCCGAGCTGCCGAAGATCATGGAAGAAGGCAGCAAGATCGGGCTCTCCCTCGTCAAGGATCACATGGCCGAGCTCCAGCAGATGGTCCGCGAGCACGTCGAGCAGGGCGGCGGCGGCCCGTAGTCGTGGGCGCCGGCTCGGACCCGGTGGATCCCGGAGCCGAGGCGCGGTACGCGTCCCCGGTGAACGAAGCTCGCCCCGTGCGTTCTCTGCGGCCGCTCCAGGCGATGCTGCCCGATGATCTCGCGCTCGCCGCGGGCATCGATGTCTCCGACGCGCGGCGGATCATCTCGCTCGCGCATCGCACCGGCGCCTTCCCCGCGCGCTCGCCGGCGACGATCCGCCGGCGCGCCCTCGACGCCGTGCGCGCGCTCTTCGCGATCCCGACGCTGGAGATCGCCGAGCGCCGCGAGAGCCAGGAGGATCCGTTCGTGAAGTACGCCTTCCGCCTCGATGACGGCGCCGTCGTCGAGACGGTGCGCATCCCGCTCGAGCGCCCAGGTCGCTACTCGGTCTGCGTCAGCTCGCAGGTCGGCTGCGCGCTGGCGTGCGCGTTCTGCGCGACCGGGAAAATGGGCCTCGCGCGCAACCTCGAGGCCTGGGAGATCGTCGAACAGGTCCGCGCGGTGCGCGCCGGGATCGAGGCGCCGGGCCGCGTCCACGGCGTGCTCTTCCAGGGCATGGGCGAGCCGATGAGCAACCTCGATCGGGTGATCCAGGCGATCCGCGTGCTGGGCGAGCCGTGCGCGCAGGCCATCGACATGCGGAACATCACGGTGTGCACGGCGGGGCTGCCCGCGGGGATCCGTCGGCTCTACCAGGAGGTGCCCTCGGTGCGCCTCGGCGTCTCGCTCGGCTCGGTGATCCCCGGTCGGCGGCGCGCGCTCATGCCGATCGACGGCGCGCACCCGCTCGAAGACGTGCTCGCGGCCGCGGGCGAGCACGCGCGGGCCACGCGCCACTCGCCGATGTTCGCGTACACGCTGTTAGCCGGCGTCAACGATGGGGACGAAGACGCCGCGGCCCTGGCCGAGCTGATCCTGGGCTTCCGCGCGAAGTACGAGGCGACGCTGCGCTTGAGCCTCATCCCGTACAACGCCATCGGCCCGGGCGACGTGTTCGCGCGGTCGGAGCGCCTCGAAGCGTTCCGCGCCGTCCTCCGCGTGCGCGGCGTGGGGACGATCGTGCGCTACTCGGGCGGCAGCGACGTGGGCGCGGCGTGCGGCCAGCTCTCGCGGCCTGGTAGCGGCGGCAAGGCGAGCGCGCTCGCCTCGCGCGGCGCGCCGACGACGTCACTCTGACGCACGGCGTCGGCCATCATCATGATTTTGCTCGTGGATCTCTGTGGAGACGAGCGCCCGTTTGGGTTAGCGTCATTGCCCATTTCCAGGCTGGAGGAGTGACGATGCGTGGAGCTCGATGGATCCCGGTGTCTTTTGCGATGGGCCTTCTGGCCTGCGCCCCTGCCGACACGTCGGCGCCCGTCGTCACGCCCGAGCCCACCAAGAACGAGGTCGCGTTCACGACGCCCGAGTTCGACGTGCCGCCCGGCGACGCGTTCGAGTGCTTCTACACGGACACCATCACGGACAAAGAGCTGACGGTGCTGAAGGGCGTCGGGCAGCAGGGGCCCGGCGGCCACCACATCATCGTCTACTACACCGACACGAAGCGCGCGCCCGAGCACCACGTCTGCAAGGACTCGGAGATGGTCGCCTGGCACCAGATCGTCGGCGTCTCGGGGAAGGAGAACGGCGAGCCTGTGATCTCGTTCCCGGAGGGCGTGGCGCTCAAGGTCCCCGCCGGCAAGCAGCTCGTGATGCAGACGCACTACATCAACACCACCGGCGCGACGATGAAGACGACGGACCACGTCGCGCTCGAGCTCGGCGATCCGAAGGACGTGAAGGCGTACACCAACCTCTTCGCGATCAACAACGCCGAGTTCCAGGTCGATCCCAACCAGAAGGCCACCGCGTCGTCGGTGTGCACGCTGAACCGCGACATCGACTACATCGTGATGGGCGGCCACATGCACGAGTTCGGCAGCCACTTCACGATCGATCGGCTCGACGCCGCCGGCATGCTGACCGAGACGATCTACGACAAGGCGTGGAAGCCCGAGTACTCGTCGCACCCGCCGATGCTGCAGTACCCGCTCGACAAGCCGCTTCATCTGCTGAAGGGCACGAAGATTCGCTCGACCTGCGCGTGGGACAACACCACGCCGAACACCCTCGCGTTCCCGCGCGAGATGTGCGCCGTCTTCAGCTACTACGTCCCTGACGCGGGCGAGATCGTGTGCGATCTCGATCCGGCCCCGGCTCCCTGATCCGGCGGTTCGAGCGAACGATCCGTGCCTGACGACTTCCCGGCCGAGGGGCTCTTCGCCGGGAAGTACCGCATCGAACGCGTCCTCGGCGCCGGCGCCATGGGCACGGTCTACGCGGCGACGCACGCGGTGCTCGGGCAGCGCGTCGCCATCAAGCGGATGCACGCGGAGCGCCTCGGCCGGCCCAACGCACGCGAGCGTTTCCTGCGCGAGGCCCGCGCCGCGGCGCGCCTGCGCAGCGAGCACGTCGCGCGGGTGATCGACGTCGGCGTGGCCGAAGACGGGGCGCCGTTCATCGTCATGGAGCGCCTCGACGGCGAGGATCTCGCGGCGCTGATCGAGCGCGACGGCGCGCTCTCGCCGGCGACCGCGGTGGAGTACGTCCTGCAGGCCGCGGAGGCCGTCGCCGAGGCCCACGCCGCGGGGATCGTGCACCGCGATCTCAAGCCTGCGAACCTGTTCCTGATCCGCGATCCGGCGGGCGCGCCCCGGATCAAGGTGCTCGATTTCGGGATCTCGAAGCTCCTCGACGACGATCTCGCGCTCACGCGCCGGGCGGTGGCCGTGGGCACGCCGCTCTACATGTCGCCCGAGCAGATGGCGTCGTCGAAGGACGTCGACTCGCGCACCGATCTCTGGTCGCTCGGCGTCGTGCTCTACGAGCTCGTGACCGCGTCGCTGCCGTTCGACGACGGCGAGCTCGAGGAGCTCTACGGGCGCGTCCTCCAGCTGCCGCCGCCGGCGATCTCCACGCTGGTGGCGACGGTGCCGGCGGGGCTCGAGGCGGTGATCCTTCAATGCCTTCAGAAAGATCGCAAGCTCCGCTTCCCCAACGCCGCCGAGCTCGCCGCCGCGCTCGCGCCCTTCGCCAGGGAGCGCGGCGCGACGCTGGCCGCGCGGGTCGCGGCGGCGCTCGGCGTCGCGACTGCGCCGGTGCGCCCCACCGAGCTGCTCGGCGTGGAGCCCCGGCAAGCGAAGCGGATCGCGACGCTCGACGCGCCCTCGCCCGAAGCGCCGCGGCTCCCGCGGGCTTCGCTCCTCGCGATCCTCGCCGGCCTCGTCGCGCTGATCACCGCGGCGACGATCACCGCGTTCGTCGTGCTCCATCGACCGGCCTCGTCGCCGAGCGCGCCGCGTCCACGAAACGAGGCGCCGGACAGCGCCGCGACGGGAAGCGACCGCCCGAAGTGAACGAGGACCGCATGGCGGTGGATCCCGAGCGGCTCACGCGCTAGCTTGCCAGCGTGTTTGGCATGAGCCTCGGGGAAATCACGGTGCTGCTCATCGTCGGCATCGTCGTTGTCGGGCCGAAGAACTTGCCGTCGATGATGCGCACGGCCGGGCAGTGGGTGACGAAGCTCCGCCGGATGAGCACCGACCTCCGCTCGCAGAGCGGCATCGACGATCTGATCCGCTTCGAGGGCCTCGAGAAAGAGATCGCCGAGCTGCGCAGCCTCTCGCGCATGAACGTGGTCGACTCGCTGATCTCGCCGGCCTTCGGCGCGATCCCCGCCGCGGGGGCCCGCGATCGCGCGCCCTACAACCACGGCAACGTGGCACCCGAGGTCACCCGCGCGCTCGAGTTCCACCCCGTCGCGCCGCTGCGCGAGCGCGAGTACCCGCTCGCCGGCTGCGACGCCCACGGCGCGATGTCCGACGACGCGGGCCCGTACCTGCCGCACGATCCCGAGCTCGTCGCGACCGAAGCCCCGCACACGATGCTGTTCGACGACGAGGGCCACCCGATCGAGGCTGCGTCGCCGAGCCCCGTCCTGTTCGACGCTGAAGGCCACGCGATCGAGACCGAGACCGAGACCGCAGCCGCCGAGCCCGCAGCGAGCGTCATCGTCGCTCCGTCCACCCCCGCCGAGGAGAGCGCCGCTTCATGACGACCCAGGAGGCCGAGCCCACCGGCGGAGAGCCGGCCGAAGGCGGCGAGGGCGGCAAGCCCATGACGTTCTGGGAGCACCTCGACGAGCTGCGCAAGCGCTTGATCTGGAGCGTGGTCGCGTTCTTCGTCGGCTGCTTCGCCGGGTGGGGCGTGCACGAGCAGCTGATGGAGATCCTGGCTGCGCCGTTCATCGCGTCGTGGCAAGCGCAGCACCTCCCGGGCGGCTCGGGCCTTCACTTCAGCGGCCCGGCCGGCGCCTTCAGCGGGTACTTCCGCGTCTCGATGATCGGCGGCGCCGTCATGGCCGCCCCGTTCATTTTTTACCAGATCTGGTCGTTCATCGCGCCGGGCCTCTACTCGAAGGAGAAGCGGTACGTCATCCCGTTCGTGATGCTCTCGACGCTCCTCTTCGTCGGCGGCGGGTACTTCGGCTGGCGGGTCGCGTTCCCGATCTCGTTCAACTATTTCCTCGGCCTGTCCGGCCCCGTTGGCACCAGCGGCCTGACGATCACGCCCACCATCATGATGGGCGAGTACATCGACTTCACCACGCAGATGCTGCTCGGCTTCGGCCTGGTGTTCGAGCTGCCGATGCTGCTGCTGTTCCTCAGCATCGCCGGCATCATCAACTACCTCGACCTCATCAAGTACGGCCGCTACTTCGTGCTCATCGCGTTCATCGTCGCCGCCGTGCTCACGCCGCCCGACGTGCCCGATCAGCTCGCGATGGCGATCCCGATGTGCCTGCTCTACGTCGTGTCGATCGGCCTCGTGTACCTCTTCGGCCGCAAGCCGACCGAGGAGCAGAAGAAGGCTTTCTGGGCCTCGCGCAAGAAGGACAAGATCGTCGTGGCGGAGTGACGGGGCGACGAGCCCGCGCGCCGCTTCAGTGGGCGTAGGGCTCGTTGCGCAGGATCGTCATCGATCGGTAGAGCTGCTCCACCAGGATCAGCCGCGCGAGCCGGTGCGGGAAGGTGAGCGTCGAGAGGCTCCACCGATCGAAGGCGGCCTCTGAAATGGCGGGCGGGAGGCCATCGGCGCCCCCGATGAGGAAGGCGACGATCCCCTTCCCTCGCGACGCCGCGCGCTCGACGCCCTGCGCGAAGGCCTCGCTCGACCGCATGCGGCCGCCGACCTCGAGGGCGATCACCGTGGCGCCGACGGTGGCCCTGGCGAAGGCCGGCTCGAGCTTCGCCGCGGGCGCGTCGGCGAGCTCGATCTCGTCGCAGGGGCCGTAGCGGCGGAGGCGCCCGAGGTAGTCGTCGAGGGCCGCGCGGAGGGCGCGATCTTTCACGCGCCCGACCGCGACGACGACGAGCCGCACCCCTCAGCCGTGATCGCCGGGGCCGGCGGGGAGCTGGCTGCCGGGGGCGCCGGGCTCGTGCGGGACCGGGACGCGGCCCGCGCTGATCCACAGGCCTTCGATGTCGTAGAGCGAGCGCGCCTCTTCCTGGAAGACGTGGACGACGACGTCGCCGAAGTCGATCAGCACCCAAGTGGACGCGGTGAGGCCCTCGACCGAGAGCGGTGCGAGCTTGAACTTCTTCACGCCCTCTTCGAGGCCCATCGCGATGGCGTAGACGTGGCGGTCGGACCGGCCCGTCATCACGACGAGGAAGTCGGCGTAGTCGACCTTGCCGGTCACATCGAGGATCTCGATGCCGATCGCCTTCATTTCCAGGCCCGCGCCGGCCAGGGCCAGCGCGATTTCCCGCGCCGCGCTCGACGGCTCGGGGCGCTCGCCCGGGCCGCGCTCGCCCGCGCCCGGGGGCACGCTGCGCTTCGTCGTGCGCTTCGGGGCCGCCAGCGGCGCCTTACGCAGCTGGGGGCCCGCGCCACGGCCAGCCTTCACCGCGGCCGCGATCGACGCGCCCGCCGCCGTCGACCGTCGCTTCGGCGCCGCAGCGGCGTCCCGGGTCGTCGCGTGCGTGCGCAGCCGCGGCCCGCCGGGCTTGGATCCCGTCGCCGTCGGCGCTCGTCGCACCGCCGGGCGTCGCGCCCCGCCCTCGTCGGACTTCGCCTTCTTCGGCGCCGCTTTGCCCTTCGTTTCCTCGCGCTTCTTGGTCGCCAACTCCGCCTCGCTTCGTGATCTTGATTCGTGTGCCCCGGCATCGCCGCGGCCTGTTCGCTCGCTGAATCTCAGCGAACTTGACCTTCCCCGTACGCGATCCACTTCAGCGCCGTGAGACTTTCGAGCCCCATCGGCCCGTAGGCGTGGAGCTTGGTCGTCGAGATGCCAATCTCGGCGCCGAGCCCGAGCTCGCCTCCGTCGTTGAAGCGCGTCGACGCGTTCACCAGCACGCAGCTCGCGTCGGCCTCGCGGAGGAACCGCTGCGCGTGCTCGTAGGTCGTCGTGACGATGGCCTCGGTGTGGTTCGAGCCGTACTTCGCGATGTGATCGAGCGCCGCGTCGAGCGACGCCACCACGAGCACCGCGAGGATCGGCGCGAGGAACTCGCACCCGTAGTCGCCCGCCACCGCGGCCTTCGCGCCCGGCAAGAGCGCGCACGTCGCCTCGTCGCCGCGCACCTCGAGGCCGCGCGGGAACAGCGAGGCGAGGCGCGGGATCATCGCTGCGGCGGCGCGCTCGTGCACCAGCAGGCACTCGAGCGAGTTGCACACGCCGGGGCGCTGGAGCTTGCCGTTCTCGACGATGGCGAGCGCCATGTCGAGGTCGGCGGTCTCGTCGACGAAGACGTGGCAGACGCCCTTGTAGTGCTGGATCACCGGCACGCGCGCGTGCTCGGCGACGAAGCGGATCAGGCCCTCGCCGCCGCGCGGGATCACCAGATCGATCTGGCCCGTGAGCCCGACGAGGACCTTCGTCTCTTCGCGGCCGAGGGGGGGGATGATCTGCACGGCGTCGGCCGGCAGCCCCACCGACGCGATGGCCTCGCGCACCAGCGCGCCGAGCGCCGCGTTGGATCGCGCCGCCTCTTTCCCGCCGCGCAGGAGCACGGCGTTGCCGCTCTTCAGGCAGAGCGCCGCGGCGTCGACGGTGACGTTGGGGCGCGCCTCGTAGATCATGGCGATCACGCCGAGGGGGATGCGCACCTGGCCGATGAGCAGGCCGTTGGGACGACGCTTCATCCCGATGATCTCGCCGACCGGATCGTCGAAGGCGGCCAGCTCTTCGAGGGCGGTGGCCATCGCGCCGAGGCGCGCGTCGTCGAGCACCAGGCGATCGATCATCGCCTCGGCCGTGCCGGCGTCGCGGGCCGCGGCGACGTCTTCGGCGTTGGCGGTGAGCAGCGCGCTCGGGCGATCCGATCGCGACATCGCCGCGCGGAGACGCTCGGCGATCGCCAGCAGCGCGGCGTCTTTCTGCGCGCGACCGAGGGGGACGAGCGCGCGGGCGGCGACGCGGGCGCGCGCGCAGAGCTCGGTCAGCTGCTGGACCAGGGCGGATTCCACGCGCGGTATCTACTCCGAGGACGCCCTCGGGCCAACCGCTCGTTGCAGGATTTGAGCGGTTTTCTTCGCGCTTCCCGCGCCGTTCGCGTGGAGCCGAACGCGACGACGGCCGCGAAAATTCGCGCCGAGGGTGCTAGCGTTGCCCCGTGATCGCTCAC
Source organism: Byssovorax sp. (assembly GCA_025362495.1). Lineage (GTDB taxonomy): Bacteria > Myxococcota_A > Polyangia > Polyangiales > Polyangiaceae > JANYGI01. The sequence continues at coordinate 22,335 of JANYGI010000104.1, forward strand.
TTTCGCGCCGCAGCGCTGCCCTCCATCGGCCTCGCCCTCGCCTTTGCCTCGATCGGCGGGTGCGGCGGCAAGAATGGTCCCGATGATCCCGCCGTCGCCGTCGGCACGGGGATCCCGATGGGCGCCGCGAGCGCGACGGGCGTGGGCTTCGACGCGCCGGTCGCCGTCGCCGATCCGCCCCCGCGCAGCGCCGGCGGGAAGCTCAACGAGATCCCGAAGCTGCAGCCGATCGATCCGTTCGATCCCGCGCCGACGCCTCCGCCGACCAAGATCCCCCGGAAGAAAGGGACCTCGCTGTGATTCGACCGTTGCTCCTCGCGCTCCTGACGATCGCCGCGTGCGCGTGCAGCCCCACGCCGTCGCCGAAGCCGCTGCCCTCTGGCCCGCCGCCCGAGTACGAAGCCCCGCGCGCCTTCGATCCGAACGCTCTCGAGAACGGCCCCGGCAAGCCGGTCGTCACCGGGGCGCAGCCGCCCGCGCCGCCCGCGCCCACCGGGACGAACGTCGCGACGCCCGCGCCCGGCCCCCCGTCGACGCCGAAGTGATCGCATAGACCCGTGGCTCGGTCCGCTGCGCTGGCGACGCGCGGGGCCCCGTGATACCCGCTCGCGCATGCATCATCCGAAGCGCGACCTCGTGCTGATCCTGGACTTCGGATCGCAGTACACGCAGCTCATCGCGCGCCGCATCCGCGAGGCCGGCGTCTACTGCGAAATTCATCCGTACAAGCTCGCGCTCGACGAGATCGCCCGCCTCGCGCCGCGCGCGGTGGTGCTCTCGGGCGGCCCGGCGAGCGTCTACGGCGACGGCGCGCCCCACGTCGATCCGGGGCTCTTCTCCATCGGCGTCCCCATCCTCGGCATCTGCTACGGCCTCCAGCTCACGGCGTACCTGCTCGGCGGGAAGGTGCACCGATCGAGCGAGGGCGAGTACGGCCCCGCCACGGTGCAGGTCGACGAGGCGAGCGGCGTGTTCTCGCGCCTCGCCGCCGGCGACTCCCTCGAGGTGTGGATGAGCCACGGCGATCAGATCGTCGAGCTTCCCCCTGGATTCAAGGCGATCGGCGCCACCGGCACCACGCCCTTCGCGGCCATCGCCGACGAGGCGCGGCAGATCTACGGCATCCAGTTCCACCCCGAGGTCGTGCACACGCGCCGCGGCAAAGAGATCCTCGACGCCTTCCTGTTCGACGTCGCCAAGCTCTCCGCGACCTGGACGCCGACCTCGTTCATCGAGGACGCGATCGCCGCGGTGCAGGCCAAGGTCGGCCCCGACGATCAGGCGGTGCTGGGCCTCTCGGGCGGCGTCGACTCGTCGGTGGCGGCGATCCTTTGCCAGCGCGCGCTGGGCGAGCGCCTGGTCTGCATCTTCGTCGACAACGGCTTGCTCCGCGACCGCGAGGGCGACCAGGTGATCCGCATGTTCCGCGATCACTTCCACCTCAAGGTGATCCGCGTCGACGCCGGCGAGCGCTTCCTCGGCGAGCTCGCGGGCGTCACCGATCCCGAGAAAAAGCGGAAGATCATCGGCCGCGTCTTCATCGAGGTCTTCGAGGAGGAAGCGAAGAAGATCGATCGCGCGAAGTTCCTCGTGCAAGGGACGCTCTATCCCGACGTGATCGAGAGCGTCTCGTTCAAGGGGCCGAGCTCGGTGATCAAGAGCCACCACAACGTCGGCGGGCTCCCCGAGCGGATGAACCTCGGCCTGGTCGAGCCGCTGCGCGAGCTCTTCAAGGACGAGGTCCGCGCCGCGGGCGCCGCGCTCGGCATGCCGCGCGAGGTGCTGTGGCGTCACCCGTTCCCCGGCCCCGGCCTCGCCGTCCGCTGCCTCGGCGAGCTCACGCCCGAGCGCCTCGCCGTGCTCCGCGCCGCCGAGGCGATCTTCGACGAAGAGCTGCGCGCGGCGGGGTATTACGACCGCGTCTGGCAGAGCTTCTGCGTGCTCCTGCCGGTGCGCTCCGTCGGCGTCATGGGCGACGAGCGCACCTACGACGAGACCATCGCCCTCCGCGCCGTGGAGTCGACGGACGGCATGACGGCCGACTGGGCGCGCCTCCCGCACGAGCTGATCGGCAAGGTCAGCTCGCGGATCATCAACGAGGTCCGCGGCGTGAACCGGGTGGTGCTCGACGTCTCCTCGAAGCCGCCGGCCACCATCGAGTGGGAGTGATCGCCATGCCGAAGCCCTCGCGCCTCGCCGCGGCGATGCTGCTCGTCGCGGCGTCGGGCTGCGCCGTCAACCCGCCGCCTCGCACCACCTCGCTCCGCTTCGCCGGCACGCCGCGCGACGCCTCCGTGACGGTCGACGATCAGTACCTCGGCGCTCTGGTGTTCGTCGCGCAACACGGCGTCGCGCTGCCGCCGGGCAAGCACCGCATCACCGTCGAGAAGGCCGGCTACTTCCCGTGGGACAAGGTCGTCGAAGCGAACGACGGCGATCCCCCGGTGCAGCTCGACGTCGCCTTGACCAAGATCCCCGACTGATCCTGCTTGACGATGGCTGCGAATTCGAGCAGTCTTCGCCCCCCATCTCGCCGGGCTGCCCTGAGCGCCCCTTTTACTACGAACGAGCGATAATCCCATGGCGAACACCCCGAAGTGGAACATCCGTCTGCGTCACGAGTGGCTGGCCACTCCGCTGAAGAAGAAGCGCATCAAGCGCTGCGAGAAGGCCCGTCTCGGCATGCTCGAGGCCGAGGCCCGTCACGCCGCGAAGAAGAAGACGCCCGCCGAAGGGTGAGCCCGGCGTTGCTCTGATCGCGATCGGAGCGAGGCCACTCGAACGAAGCTGCCGGCCGGGGAAACCCAGCCGGCAGTTTTGCGTTCCATCGCGTCGATCGCGGGCCGATCGGGAGCAGCAAACGCTGCTGGAATTAGGGGATTTAACGCAAAGACGCAGAGACGCGGGCGGAGGAGAGGAAATCAAAACTCCCCTCTCGTATTTTTGCGCCTCTGCGTCTCCGCGCCTTTGCGTTGAGCTCCGACTCCGGCTCTCGATCCGGCTGCCGCGCTAGAAGCTGTGGCCCACGAGGATCCCCGCTCCCGCGGGCGCGATCCACGTCGCCGTCGGCGGCGCGCTGTCCTTCGGCGCCTTGTGGGTGATGATCAGCGCGGCGCCGCCCGCGGCCGCGGCGGCGCCGGCGATCCACAGGATGTCGCCCGCGAGCGCGAGCGTGTTCGATGAGACGATCGCGTCGCGCGCCGAGGCCTTGCAGATTTGCCCCGTGCCCGAGGGCGCGCACGCGGTCGCGGCGGCCGGGCGACGGATCCCCGCGATGATGTCGAGCGTGACGCCCACGGCGATCGCCGCGCCGCCGACGCCGACGAGCACCACGCCCGGCACCGACGTGCTGCCGCCGCCGGAGCCGCCGGCCTTCCGCTGACTGTCGCGCGCTTCTTCGGCCTTCTTCGCCTTGTCGGCCGCGGCCTTGCGCGCGGCCTCGAGCTCGTCGTCGCGGGTGACGCGCGCGTCGAGGTTCTTGATGCGGGCGTCGAGCAAGTCTTGCTCGTCTTTCGGGGCCACGTCGCGCCACTTCGAGAGGAACTCGCGGGCCTTCTTCGCGTCGCCGAGCCGCTCGTAAGCGTTGGCGATGCTCTCGAAGATCAAAGGCTTCTTCGAGATGTCGTAGGCCTTCGTCCAGGCGTCGATCGCCGCCTCGTAGTTGCCTTGCGTGTAGGCCGCCGCGCCGTCGTCGAAGAGCTTCTTCGCCTCGTTGTTCTTCGGCTCGGGCTTCGACGTCGGCGGCTTCTTGGGCTGGGCGAGCGCCGGCGCGGCGGGAGCGAGGACCAGGGCGGCGGCGCAGAGCGACAGCGCGAGCGAGGCTTTGGGCAGAGAGGCGCGCGTCAATCGAACGGGCTCCGGATCTCGCTGCCGCGCTTCACGGGAGCAGAGGAAGAAGGCTTGGGTAGCGGCGTTTGCCCGCCGGTCCGCTTCGCGACGACGGCGACGGCCGACGGCGCCGCGGAGGCCATGGGCGCGACGGCATCGGCGCTGGCGGAGGGGATCGCGGTCGGCAGCGCCGCCACGGCCGAGGGCGAAATCGTGACAATTGGCGTGGTGACGGTGACGACCGGTGGCTCGGCGCTCGCGCCGGCGGCGGGGCTCGTCTGCGGGTGGCGGCCGTAAATCAGCACCGCCCCGACGGCGCCGACCGCGAGCATCGCCAGCGCTCCGATGGCGATGACGAGGGGCCCACCGCGACGAGGCGCCGCGACCGGTGACAGGCCGCTCGTGACGAAGCCGCGCTCCGTCGTGCCCGGGGGCCAGGGCCCGCCGTTGCCAGCGTGAGGCTCGCTCGTCGGCCCGGGCGCGATCACCGGCTGCGCTGCCCATCCGTTACCGGGCGGGCTCGACACCATCGGCCAGCCCGAGCTCGGCCCGCTCGACACCGGGCCAGCGCTCGACGCGGGCCATCCGCCGGGCGGGCTCGACATCTGCGCGGGCCATCCGCCGGGCGGGCTCGACACCTGCGGGGAGCCCGGGTAGCCCGGCGGCGGCCCGCTGCTCGGCCCCGCGAGCGGGTACGCGCCGCTCGGGAACACCGGCGCCGCGCTCGGCCGGTACGCCCCGCTCGACGCGGCGGGGTGGACGGCCTGGCTCATCACTTGCGGGCCGGAGTAGCTCGGCTCGGCCGATCCCGGGTGGCCGCCGGGCGGGCCGAATCCCGGCGCGAGCCCGCGGCCGCGCGCGTCGACGGTGGCCTCTTCGCGCATCGGCGCGCCCGGCCCGTTCACCGTGAGCGGCAGGCTCCGCAGCGCCTCGGCGACCTCGGTCATGCTCTGGTAGCGCGCGTCGCGGCGCTTCTCCATGCAGCGCATGATCATCCGCTCGGTCGCCGGATCGACGTTGTTGAGGCGGCTCGGCAGCTCCGGCGTCTCGGTGAGGTGCCGCGTGAGCACGCCCATCGTCGAGTCGGCCACGAACGGGAGCCGCCCCGTGAACGCGCGGTACATCATCACGCCGAGCGCGTAGATGTCGCTCCGGTGGTCGACGACCTCGGCCCGCGCCTGCTCGGGGGACATGTAGTAGGGCGTCCCGAGGATCACCCCCGTCTCCGTCAGCCCCGCGGTCGGGTTGTCCCCGGCCATCACCTTGGCGATGCCGAAATCGAGGAGCTTGGCGAAGTGCGGATCGCCGCCCTCGTTGACGAGGAACACGTTGTCGGGCTTGAGATCGCGGTGAACGATGCCCTTGTCGTGGGCCAGCGCGAGGGCCTCGGCGACCTGGATGAACACGTGGATCAGATCGGCGCGGGAGAGCCTCCCGGGCTTCATCGCGCGGGTGAGATCCTCGCCTTCAAGCAGCTCCATCACCACGTAGAACAGGCCGTTCGGGAGCTGGCCGAAGTCGGTGATCTCGACGATGTGGCGGCTCTTGACGAGGTTGGCCGTCTGGGCTTCGCGGACGAAGCGCTGGAGCACGCCGCCCTCGCGCTCGACGCCCGTCTTCAGCACCTTCATCGCGGCGACCTTGCCGACCACGATGTGGCGGACCGCGTAGACGGTCCCCATGCCGCCCTTGCCGACGATGCGCTCGACCTTGTAGCGCCCCTCGACGATCTGACCGACGAGATCCTCCGGACGCGACCCCGCCCCGGTGTTCAGCGCCACGAGCCCGACGCCGTCCTGGGGGCAATGGGTGAGCGCCGGGGCGAACTCGCGGGAGCACACCGGGCAAACCTTCACAGCCGCCATGATGGCCCGAAACGCGGCCGTTGGGCGCATTTCTTTTCACGCTTCATTTCAAGCCTGAGAAGAAACGCCGCGCGTGGCGGCACCATCGAAACGATCGCGCCATGGCCCCGATCCGCGTCCTCGTCGTCACCCGCCTTTTCCCGAGCTCCGTCGAGCCGCTCGAGTCGCCGTTCGCGCGGCAGCAGCTCGCGGCCCTCGGGCGGCGCTGCCCGGTCCTGGTCGCGGGGGTCGTCCCTCACCTGCCCGGCGCGCGGCTCCTCGGCGATCGCACCCACGTCGGTCGCCTCACCCGCGTCCCCGAGTGCGAGACGCTGGCGGGGCTCGCGGTGATCCACCCGCGCGCGGCGTACGTGCCGGGGGCGACGCGCTTCCCCTGGCTCGCGCGCTTCAACGGGCCGCTCTACCTCGCGGGGCTGCTGCGGTACTTGCCGGTGCTGCGCGGGCGCTTCGACGTGGTGCTCGGCACGTACCTCTACCCCGACGCGTGCGCGGCGGCGGCGCTGGCGCGGCTCCTCGGGATCCCCCACGTGATCAAGGCTCACGGGACCGACGTCGACGTCGTCGCGCGCTGGCCGGGCCTCGGGCGCCCGATCTCCGCGGCGCTGCGATCGGCGTCGTGGTCGCTCGGCGTCAGCCGCGCGATGGTGGCCTCGCTGGTCGCGCTGGGCGCGCGCGCCGATCGCACGGCGCTGCTCGAAAATGGCGTGGATCGCAGCGTATTTCATCCTCGCGATCGCCGCGCGTCCCGGATCGCGCTCGGCCTCCCGGCGGAGGGGCGCCTCCTCGTGTTCGTCGGCCTGCTCGTCACGGCCAAGGGCGTGCGCGAGCTCCTCGCAGCGTGGGAGCAGCTCCGCGACGACGGCGGCCCGCCCGTGCACCTCGCCGTCGTCGGCGACGGGCCGCTCCGCGCCGAGGTCGCGCAGGCAGCGTCGCGCGCGGCGAGCAACGGCGGGGCGCGTCGCGGCCTCCTCTTCGCGCCGGGCGCCCTGCCACTCGATCGCGTCGCGCTCCACCTCGGGGCCGCAGACGTCGTCACGCTCCCGACGCATCGCGAGGGCACGCCCAACGTCGTCCTCGAAGCCCTGGCCTCGGGGCGGCCGGTCGTCGCCACGCGGGTCGGCGGCATCCCCGACGTGATCACCCACGGCGCGACGGGGCTCCTCGTGAGCCCACGGCAGACCGCCGAGCTCGCGCGGGCCCTCCGTGATGCGCTCGATCGCTCGTGGGATGAAGGCGCGCTCGCGGCCTCGGCGCCGCCCTCGTGGGACGAGAGCGGGGCGCGGCTGCACGCCCTCCTCGCGCAGACCGTGGCCGATCCCCGCTTGCCCGATCGAGAAATCCGTTAAGCTCCGCGCCCCGTGAAAGCCGCGCAGCCCGAGCCGTCGATCGCCGAGCAGGCTGGCGCGAACCTCCTCGAGATCGCGTTCACGGTCGGCGGCATGGGGATCCTCGCCGGGAAGATCTTCTCGCGCATCGTCACCCTCCGCATCGACGGCGGCGAGGTGATGCGAAACCTCTACAAAATGGGGGTCAAATCGCTCCCCATCGTCGTCGTGACCGCGCTCTTCACCGGCGCGATCATGGTGATCCAGGCCGCGCCGCTGATCGAGCGCTTCGGCGCCTACGGGCTCCTCGGCTGGGGCGCGGGCTTCGGCACGCTGCGCGAGATCGCCCCGCTCCTGACGGCGCTGATGATCAACGGGCGCGTCGGCGCCAACAACACGGCCGAGCTCGGGACCATGGTCGTCACCGAGCAGATCGACGCCCTGCGCGTGCTGGCGATCGATCCGATCGCCTTCCTGATCGCCCCGCGCTGCATCGCGATGATCGTCACGCTCTTCGTCTCGACGATCTTCGCCGACGCCCTCGCGCTCCTCGGCGCCGCCTACGCCGGGCAAGGCCTCCTCGGCGTCGCACCCGAGGTCTTCTACAACGGCGTCACGAGCGGGCTGCTCGGCATCGGCGACGTGATGAACGGGCTCGTCAAGAGCGTGGTCTTCGGCATCGTCATGGCCCTCGCGAGCTGCCAGTACGGCCTCGGGGTCAAGGGCGGCGCCCCGGGCGTCGGCCGCGCCGTCAACGCCACCGTGGTCGCCTCGGCCGCGGGGATCTTCATCCTCGATTACCTCGTGTCGTTCTCGCTCGATTGAGGTGAGTGAGATGGCGAAGAGAGCTCCCGCCCCCGTCCACGATCCCGATCACGCCCCCGAGAGCGTGCCTGCGAGCGAGCTCCGCGACGCCCTGCCCGAGCAAGGCTTCGTCGGCGAGCTGGGCGGCTTCGCGATCGAGCTGTTCTCGGTCGTCAGCGAGGTTTACTCGGTCTTCGTCCGCACCCTCTATTACATCGCCAAGGGCCGCAAAGACCGCCGCGCCGTCATCGACCAGATGTACGAGATCGGCAACAAATCGCTCTTCTTCCTCACGGTCGTCATGGGCTTCCTGGGGATGATCCTGGTCTTCCAGGCCGGCTTGCAGACCAAGCGCGTCGTCCCCGATCTGACGATGCTGGGCGCCAACTACCTCCAGCTCCTGGTGCGCGATCTGGCCGCCTCGATTGGCGCTCTGATGCTCGCGACCCGCGTCGGCGCCGGCATCGCGGCCGAGATTGGCTCGATGGTCGTCACCGAGCAGGTCGACGCTCTCCGGATGTGCGCGGCCGATCCGATTGACTACCTGATCAAGCCGCGCTTCCTCGCCAGCCTGGTGATGACGACCGTCCTCGTGATCTGGTCAGCGATGATCGCTCTCCTGTCGGGGGCGGTGACGGCCTACGTGATGTTCGACATCATCCCCGAGACGTTCTTCAACTTCGAGCTGGTGGGCGTCGCCGATCTGACGATTGGCCTCTCGAAGTGCCTGGCGTACGGCGCGGCGATACCGATCGTGTCGGGGCACTCGGGCCTGTCGACGTTCGGTGGGTCCGAGGGCGTGGGGTGGGCGACGACGCGGGCCGTGGTGAATACGTCTCTGACTGTGATCATGCTGAACATGGTCATCTCGGCGATTGGCTATCTGGTGTTCAAGGGCTGAACCGGGACGGCGAGCGCTCGGGACGTGCCGACGCGGGTCGCGACCTTGTTGAACGCGGGCGCTGCCTGGATTCGCGTCGCAGCCGGCCCGTGTGCTAGGGTCGCGCCGTGTCACACCAGAAGGACTGGGAGCAGATCTACCGGCGCTTCGATCCGGTCGAGCCCGCGAGGGATCCGGCGTGGCGGGCGCCGCGGCCGCACAGCCCGGTCGGACGCATCATCCGCAAGCTGGACCTCCCGTTTGCCGATCCGCGCGTTCTCCTCGCGGGCACCGTCGGCACGGGGAAGTCGACGGAGCTGCTCCGCCTGAGCGAAGAGCGCTCCGGCAACGACTTCGTCCTCCTGCTCGATCTACATCGACAGTTCTCGTCCGTGATGAATGACGGGGAGGCCATCCAGCGCGTCGAGGCCTGGGAGGTCGTGTTTCTCGTGGGTCTGGCAGTGCTCGGAGTGGCGCGGGAGCTCCTGACCTATCCCGTGCCGCCGGAGTACGTGACCGACTTGCAGCGTGCCTGGGAGCGCGTCGCAAAGGCCACCAAGACACCGACGACGACCGATCTCGATCTGGGCAAGATGGCCTCGAACATGGTGACCGCCGGCGCGGTCGTCCTCCCCCTACTCGCCTTGTCGGCCCCCGCGGCCGCGGCTGCGGCAGCCGGCGTCGGGTTGACGAAGGCCGTCGCGGAGGGGATCCGGCGCATGGTCCCGATCGGGCGGAGCGGCAACTCGCTACCTGATCAAGACGAGGCGATGCAAACGCTCTTGAGCGCGGTCAACCTGCTCATCGGTCACGTTCAGCTTCATCACCGGCGTATCGTCCTGATCATCGACGGCCTCGACCGGATCCGTGACGAGGACAAGGCGCTCGCGCTGTTCCTGAAATCCGAGCTTCCGGGCCAGCTCGTCTGTCCGACGATCGTGTGCGCGCCCTTCGCGCTC
>JANYGI010000147.1 GCA_025362495.1 Byssovorax sp.
CAACGACGGCGCCCAGTTCGTCACCGGCGTCGCGGGATTCGCCGTGCTCGCCAATCACGCGGACGTCTCGATCAACAGCTCCGAGACGGTCGCCGAGGCGCTCGGGGTCGCCTTGCGTGGCCCCACTCCCGTGGTTGACGGGGAGATCGCGAGCTCGTGGGAGAAGACCGTTGGAACCGTGATTCACGTCGATGCGTCCACGAACGCAGTGACGCAGACGGTCTATCCGCTCTGGGTCCAGTTCGAGTGACGGCGCGCGCGCACCTGTCCGACGCCCGACATCGCGTGGCGACTGCCGCCCTCCGCCCTGGCGCCGCCACCCCGATCGCCGCTCTCACGCTGCGTTTTCCAGGCCTTCTCGCCCCGGCACGTGGTGTGAAGAGCGCATTGCGGCATGCCGACGCTCGAGCACAGCGCCCTCGTCGAGATGTTCCGCGACAACCCGGGGCTCGCGTCTCACCTCATCGCGAGCGTCCTTCACGTCGACATTCCATCGCACGACACTGTTGCCGTGGTCGAGTCGTCGCTCGATCAGCTCCTCCCGGTCGAGTTTCGCGCCGATCTGGTGCTCGAGCTCCGCGACGCGGCGGGCGCCGTCGTGCTCGCCATCATCGTCGAGGTGCAGCGGGACGACGATCCCGACAAGCTCTATTCGTGGCCGGTTTACGTCGTCGTCGTGCGCGCGAAGAAGCGCTGTCCGGCGGTCGTCCTGGTGGTCGCGCCTGACGCGGACGTCGCGCGCTGGGCGACTCAGCCGATCGATCTCGGCCTTGGATTTGGCACCTTCCGGCCCCTGGTGCTCGGACCGGCGAGCGTGCCCGAGGTCGTCGATCCCGGGGAGGCAGCGCGGGAGATCGAGCTCGCCGTGCTCTCGGCCGTCGCGCACGGGAACGGGCCGAACGGGCTCGCCGTCGTGAAGGCGGCGCTGGGCGCCCTGGATCGGCTCGACCGCGAGCACGCTGCCGTGTATTTTCAGATCCTGTGGAACGCATTGCGCGAGCCCATGCGGCGGGCGCTGGAGGCGATGGTCATGGAACGACGGACCGACGGCAGCGCGAAGAGTTACCCGTTCGTGCGAGAAATGTTCGCGCGCGAGCTCCGCGAAGGCGAGCTCAAGGGGGCTCCGCGAAGGCGAGCTCAAGGGGCTCCGCGACGCCCTGCTGCGGTTGATTGCGCGGAGCGGGATCGCGCTCACCGACGACGACCGCGCTCGCATCCAGACGTGCGATGAGACCGCGACTCTGGACCGGTGGATCGAGAACGTGCTGGGGGCGAGGTCGGCGTCCGATATCCTCTCTTCACAGAGCGATTGATGTCACGGCCTCGAGCCCGCGACCCGAAGCGCCACCCACCCATGCTCTGATCGCACGAGCGCCCCGGATCGTTTCTCCGACCCAGGGCGCTCCGCATCTCGCTGACAGCCTCTCAGCTGCGCGTGCGAGCGAGCGCTCCCGTCGCCGCTTCGGCCTCCTCGCCACTCCGGCCGCCCCTGTCCACGCCGGCGTCGCTGCTCGGCCGATCGCTCTTCTCCGTGCTCCACCCGGTGCGGAGCCCGAAGACGAAGTAGGCCATCGCGATCACGCCGACCGAGAACACCACGTCTCCCGGCCCGCGCATCCAGCGCAGCGTGTTCATCAGCGGCGTTTGCATGAACTCGGCGCTCCGCGCCCACCAGGTGCCCTGCTCAATTGACGCGCTGGTTTGCAGGATGCCAATCGGCAGCACCGACAGCGTCACCATCAGCGCGAGGCCGACGTTGAGCGACCAGAAGCTCAGCGCCAGCGGGCGCTCCTTCCACACGTCGCCGGGGCGCATGGCGCGCAGGCAGAAGAGCATCAGGCCGAAGCCGAGCATGCCATACACGCCGAAGAGGGCCGTGTGGCCGTGGACCGGCGTCAGGTTCAACCCCTGCATGTAGTAGAGCGCGATCGGCGGGTTGATCAGGAACCCGAAGAGCCCCGCGCCGACCAGGTTCCAGAACGAGACCGCGACGAAGAAGTAGATCGGCCACTTGTAGCGCATCAACCACGGCTTCATCGTGATCACCCGGAGCTGCTGCCAGACCTCGAGTCCGATGAGCGAGAGGGGGACCACCTCGAGCGCGCTGAAGGAGGCCCCGAGCGCCAGGGAGGAAGAGGGCATCCCCGTGAAGTAGAGGTGATGGAGCGTGCCAACGATGCCGCCGCCGAGGAACACCGTGGTGGCGAAGAGCACCGCCGGCGTGGTGGAGCGGGCCTTGAGCACGCCGAGCTTCACGAAGAGGAAGGCGATCGCCACCGTGGCGAAGACCTCGAAGAACCCCTCGACCCAGAGGTGAACGACCCACCAGCGCCAGTATTCGACGGTGGCGAGGTTGCTCTTCTGCCCGTACATCAGGCCGGCGCCATAGAACATGGCGATTGCCAGGCTCGAGATCACGAAGAGCACGAGGAGCGGGCGCGCCTCGTCCTTGCGCATCAGCGCCGGCCAGAAAGCGCGGAGCATGAGCCCGAGCCAGATGAAGAGCCCCGCGAAGAGGAAGATCTGCCAGAAGCGGCCGAGATCCACGTACTCGTAGCCCTGGTGGCCGAACCAGTACCAGAGATCGCCGCCGAGGCGCTGCTGCACCGAGAGCCACTCTCCGGCGAGCGAGCCGACCACGATGATCAGCAGGCAGGCGAAGAGCACGTTGACGCCGAGCCGCTGAAAACGAGGCTCGGCGCCGCCGATCGCCGGGGCGAGGTAGAGCCCCGTCGCGAGCCAGGCCGTCGCGATCCAGAAGATGGCGAGCTGGGTATGCCAGGTCCGCGTCACGGCGTAAGGGAGCCACTTCGCGAGGGGAATGCCATAGAGCCCCGAGCCCTCGACGCCGTAGTGCGCCGTCAGGATGCCGAGCGCGATCTGGGCTATCACCAGCGCTGCGACGACCACGAAGTACTTGTACGTGGCCTTCTGGCTAGGCGTCGCCGAAAGGCTCAGGAAGGGATCGTGATCGGCGAGGACGCCGGGGGCTTCTTCCGGTTGCCTGGAGCGATACGCGACGAAGGCGCCAATCCCGGCGATGAGGAAGACCACGGAGAGAGCGCTCCAGAGCACGCTCCCGCTCGTGGGCACATTGGCCACGAGGGGCTCGTGCGGCCAGTTCTGCGTGTACGTGACGGCCGAGCCCGGGCGGTTGGTCGAGGCGACCCAGCTCGTCCAGAAGAAGAACGTCGACATCGCGCGGAGCCGGGCAGGATCGGTGAGCGCGCCGCGGGGAATGGCATACTCGTCGCGGCCCGCGCTGAAGACGTCGGCATAGTGCGCCGCGTTGCTCTCGAAGGCCTGCGCGCGGACGGGATCGATCGTGAGCACCCGGGTCGCCGGATCGAAGGTGTTCGTCCGCATCATCGCCGTGAGCCGCGCCGTCAGCGCCGCGCGGCGCTCGGGATTGGCCGCCTCGAACGAGGCGAGCCCCTCGGCGCGAGCCCACGTATCGAGCACGAAGGTGGCTTCCCGATGGAGCCAGTCGGCGGTCCAGTCGGGGGCCACGTAGGCGCCGTGCCCCCAGATCGAGCCAATTTGCTGCCCGCCGAGAGACTGCCAGACGTTCTGGCCCAGTTGAATCGACTCGCCGGTGAACAGCGGCGCTCCGTCCGTGGCGACGATCTGCGCCGGGATTGGCGGTGGCTCCTGGTGGAGCTTGATGCCCTGGGAGATCAGGATGGCAAAAGAGCAGATCACGACCAGCGCGAGGGCGAGCCAGTGGCGTTTGTGTCTCATGGGCAACCGTGTCTGGAGGCGCAGGGGGACGACGGGGACCAGGCGCTCCAGCCGGTCTCCGCGATACTCCCCGCCAGAGCAACAGGTGGGCCACTGTGAATGACTGGGATCCCACGCAGATGATTGGCCCTCCATGGAATCGCGCGGGCGCGAACGGTGCGCCACGCGAACGCTCTGCGCGCGCCGACGCGCCGCGCGGAGCCTGGATCATTCGAAGAAATCGAGCAGCGCCGCGCTGACCTCGCCGGGCTTTTCCCGCTGGAGAAAATGCCCCGCGCCGGCCACTCGCTTCATCGTGTACGGCGCCTCGTACCAGCGCGCTGAGCCCCGGGCGCACTCGATGCCGACACACCCATCGTCCTCGCCGTGCAGGTGCAGTGAAGGCACGCGCGTCTTCTTCAAGAGCAGCTTCCGCGCGTTCCCCAGGAGAGCCGCCGGAGAGAGCAGGGCGCGGTAATAAGCCAGCACCTCGCGCTCTCGCCCGGAAATACCCGCCTTCACGCGTCGCATTTCCTCGGTCGATGCGCGGTATCCAGGTGACCAGTCGCGCCAGAGCCGGTCAATCAGCGCATGATCGTCGCGGATCAAGCGGGCCTCGGCGATCCCCCGGAGCTGGAACAGGCCCATGTACCAGGAGCGACGGAGCTGCGCCGGGCTCGCGCCGGCGAGCACGGCGCGCGGGTGGGGGACGGCCATCGACACGAGGTGCGAGCAGCGCTCCGGCGCGATCGCCGCCGCCGCGAAGCTCGCGATTGCACCCCAGTCGTGACCGACCAGGCGCACCTTGCGATCCGGCGCGTAATGCGCGGCGAGGCCGACGAGATCGCGCCCCAGCGTCGCCGGATCGTAGCGATCGCTCGTCGCGCGCCCGCTCGGCGCGTACCCGCGGAGCGTCGGAGTCACGACGCGATACCCCGCCCTGACGAGCGCGGGGACCTGTGCGTCGAACGTCGAGGCGTCGTCGGGGAACCCGTGCGTCAGGATCACCACCGGCGCTGCCACCGCTCCGGCGACGCGGCACGCGAGCCTCACGTCGGCGAGCTGCACCATCTCGATCACGGTCGTCATCACGATTCTCCAGGGCGCTTGCGCGCGTTGGGCGAGCGGGGATCAATCCCGTCGCGGAGCGCGTCGGCGAGCATGTACGAGGCGCCGACGGTGATCAGCAGCAGCAGCCCCGGGAGCAGGATCAAGCGCAAGCGCGAGGGATCGCCCGCGCCTTCGGCGAGCGTCTCGCCCCACGAGGCCACGCGCGAGGGCGCCCCCATCTGCAGGAACGACATCGCCGCTTCGAGCAGAACCACCGAGGCCACGCCCGTCGCCGAGCTCATGATCGCCGGCGCGACGGCGTTCGGCAGGATGTGGCGGCGGAAGATCCGGAGGGGCGGGGCGCCGAGCGCGCGCGCCGCGAGCACGTACTCCTCCGACGACGCGTGGAGCACCTCGGCGCGGACGAGGCGCGCGACCTCGGCCCAGCGCACGAGCGCTACGGCGATCACCAGCGAGAGCGCCGAGGGCTTGCGCTCGATCGCGCGCACGAGGGCGACGACGATGATCGCGGGGAAGGTGTCGACCGTCTCGACGAGGCGCACGAGGCGCTCGTTCCAGAAGCCGCGCAGCACGCCCGCGAGCCCGCCGAGGCCGACGCCGAGCAGCATGCCGAGGAGCACCGCCGGCAGCGAGAGCCCGAGCGCCGTGCGCGCGCCGTAGACGAGACGCGCCGCGAGATCGCGCCCGAGGGCGTCGGTGCCGAGCGGGTGCGCGAGGGAGATGGAAGCGTTCGGGCCTTCTTCCGTCGGGGCGATCGGGCCGTAGCGGATCAGCGGCCACACGGCCGTGTCGCCTTCGTGGAGCTCTTCGATCTCCGCGCGCGTCATCGACTCGTACGCGGATGCGCGCAGGATCCCCGGGAAGAGCGCCACGCCGCGGTGACCGAACGCCGCGATCGGCGCAGGCGAAGCGATGATCTCGGCGAAGACCCCGACGAGCGTGAGCGTGCCCAGCAGCACGAACGCGACGAGGACGCGGCGGCTCGTCGCGAGGCGCGCGAAGAGGTCCCGCTCCGAGGTCTTCACGCGCTCCTCTTGCGGTTCATCATCGCCGGGCCGAGGCGCACGTCGAGGAGCGAGCAGAGCAGATCGCTGAGCACGACGAAGATCGCCGCGAGGCCCGCCGAGGCGATCGAGAGGGCCATCAGCCAGCCGGTGTCGCGGCTGCGCACGGCCTCGATCGTGGCCTCGCCGAGGCCGTGGAGGCCGAAGACGCGCTCGGCGACGAACGCGCCGCCGAGGGCCATCGGAGCCTCGAGCGCCGCGAGCGTGAGGACCGGGAGGAGCGCGTTGCGGAGGCCGTGGACGAGCGTCGCGCGGGTCATCGTCGCCCCGCGTGCACGCGCCGCGACGACGTAGTCGGTCGTCAACGTCGCCGCGAGCGAGGAGCGCTGCTGCCCCGTCGGCGCGGCGATCAGCGCGAACGAGAGCGTGAGCGCGGCCCCGAAGATCCCCGCGGAGCCCTCGCCGAACACCCGATGCAGCACGACGGCGACGACCGCCGTGGGTACGACGTAGAAGCCGAGGACGACGCAGGCGATCACCAGCTCGAGGCGGTGGCCGCGCCGCGCCGCGGAGATCGCGCCGAGCGGGATCGCCGCCGCGTAGGCCAGCACGATCGCCGCGAAGACGATCCCGAGCGTCGTCGGCGCGCGGCGGCCGAGCTCGTCGAGGACCGCGCCGCCGTCCGGCCGACGGCCGAAGCGGTGGGTGATCGCGCCGAGCGCCCACTTCCCGTAGCGGGTCTCGAGGAGCACGGCCGCGACGCGCGCGGGGCCGGTGAAGGCGACGAAATCGCTGCGGTACACGGCCCAGTACGCCTGCCAGCGCTCGACGCACGCCCGCGCGGCGTCGCCGTCGTCGCCGGGGGAGATGCGATCGTCGCGCCCGGTGACGTGCGCCGCGACGTCGGTGAGCGCGCGAGCGCGATCGATCTCGGCGCGATCAATCGGGACGCGGAGCGCGCCGAGGACGTCGTCGAGCGCGAAGGTGTCGAGCTCGACGAGATCGGCGACGCGCGTCGTCGAGCCGTAGCGCACGAGGCGGCTGACCGCGCTGCGCACCGAGGCCTGACGGAACTCGACGCCGCGATCGTCCCAGAGCCGGCTCCAGAACGCGGCGGCGCGGCCGGGATCGCTGACCTCGTCGGGCGTCCCGAGGCCCATGCGCCGCGCCGTGGGCGCGAGGGCGAGCGCGAGGCGGGTGCGCTGCTCCGGCGGGAGCGCGTCGAAGCGCGGGAGCACGTACGGCAGCGCCGCGCCGCCGAGGCGCTCGAGCTCGCGCCGGCCGGCGTCGGCCCCGGCGTTCCCCTCGGCCACGGCCGCCACGGCGATCGCCGCGCGGATGCGCACGTCGAGCGGCGCGAGGTTCACGAAGCGCGGCAGATCGAGGAACCGCTCGCGCCGGAGGTGCGTCAGCGCGTCGGCCGAGACGCTCGCGGCGAACGCGGGATCGTCAGTCGGATCCGGCACGAACGACAGCAGGAAGAACGTGACCAGCGAGATGCCGATCAGCGTGGGCAAGGTCCAGAGCAGTCGGCGCAGGGCGTGGCGGAGCATCAGGACCCGGGCCTCGGTTCTACAGGAAACGACGGCCCTCGCGGCAAGGAACCGGCAGCGATGGCGCGCGGGTGTCGTCGCGTCGCGGAGGCCGTGCGCCGAGCCACGCGCGCGCGAGGGGGCTTCCCCGGCGCGGCGTTCGCGACGACTATGCGCCGCGTGCTCCACGTTTTCGAGCGAATGAGGCGAGGAAATGGTGCCCGATAGCCGTGTCCACGTGACCGTGCAGGGCCCGTTCGCGGTCGGCTCCGTGATCTGGCGCGACGCGCGCGGCAAGCTGGTGTGCACCGTCATCGCCAAGGCGACGTACGCGCTCGTTCCGGGCGAATCCTCGCCGCTGTCCGAGCCCGTCCCCATCCAGGACGAAGACGGCCACTGGGACGACGATCCGGCGAAGAGCGTCTATGTTCCCGGCGATCTCGCGCCCTTCAAGCAGACGGCCGAGGCCGTGGTCGTCGGCTCGGCGTTCGCGCCGGGCGAGCGGCCGGCGGCGCGCGTCGGGGTGCGCATGCTCATCGGATCGATCGACAAGAGCCTCGACGTGTGGCGCCCGCGCCGCTTCCGGCAGGATGGAAATCTCGAAGAATCCGGCCTGCAGAAGCGGTTCCCGCTCCGTTACGAGCTCGCGGCGGGCGGGGCGGGTACCGACAACCCCGTGGGCATGGAGCTCGAGCGCGCCGACGCGCGAGGTCGCTACGCCGTGCCGCAGATCCTCCCGGCGACGTTCGCGGTGGCGCGGCGCGACGAGTTCGTCCCGTCCGTCGGCCTCGGTCCGATCGCGCCGAGCTGGCCGACGCGCGCCGCGTCGCTCTTGCCCGCGCACGCGACGTGGCTGCGGGACATCGCAGGATCGCCGCTTCCGCAGGGCTTTTTCGCGCGATTCTTCCAGGTCGCGCCCGCCGATCAGTGGCTCGATCGCGCCCTCGCGGCCAACGAGCGGCTGGTGCTCGAAGGGCTGCACCCCGAGATCCCGCGGCTCGTGACCAACCTCTCCGGCGTCGAGCCGCGCGCGATCATCGCCGGCTCGACCGAGGAGCCGCGGCGCTTGCTCGGCGATCTGCTCGTCATCGACACCGATCGCGGGCTGTGCACGCTCACCTACCGCGTGCAGGTGCCGCTCGGGGAGGGGATCGGTGCGCTCCGCGTGATCATCGTCGGCGCCCCGATGGGCGCGAAGATCGGCGCCGACACCGTGCGCGAGATCCTCGCCGCCGAGGAGCCCGAGCTCGTCGAGGCCGACGACGCCGTCGAGACGATCACGCCGCCGCCGCGCCTGATCGCCCCGATCGCGCCGACGGCGCCGATCGCCCGCGCGTCGGCGCCGGTTCGACCAGCGCACGTCGGGGAGCCCGACGCGACGACGACCACGACGCCCGGCGTCCTCTCGGAGGTGATCCGCGTCGCCGCGCTGCCGTTCTCGGGGGCCGCCGCGCCGACGTTCGGGCCGCGCGCCTTGCCGACCGACGGCGCCCTCCCGTTCCGCGGATCCCCGCCGTCGCCCGCGCCTTTGCTGCCCTTGCCGCCGCGATCCGATCCCGGCAGCGTCTCGCCGCCGGCGCTCGCCCGGCCGGCACCGCCCGCGATCCCGCCGTCCCCGCCGAGCGCGCCCGCGCTGCACGCGCCGCCGCCGTCGATCGCCTGGCGCACCGTGACCGAGATCGCGCCGCCGTTCGTCGTCCCCGAGCCGCCCGCTCCCGTCGTCGAGATCGCCGAGCCGCGCCCCGCGACGGACGCCGGACCGCGCGCGTTCCCGTCGCTACGCAGCGATCCCGAGCCGCCGTCGCCGAGCCGCGGCTTCGTCGGCGTCAAGGCCGCCTCCGACGCGGCCGCCGGGCGCGACGCGGCGAAGGACGGCGCGCGCGACGCCGCCTCGCCGTTCGGCCCGCGCGACGCGGCGCGGGGCGCGATCCGCCGGCTCGCCGTGATCGATCTGCTCGCGTTCGATCCGAAGATCGCCGCGCGCCTCCGCGCCGTGAAGCGCTTCGCCACGATCCTCGCGCAGCCCTCGCGCACCGGCGCTCTCCAGGGCGTCGACGCGCCGCGCGCCGAGGTCGGCGACAAGGATCGCGCCGACGTGCTCCGCGTCCTCTCGTTCGGCACGCCGGTGAGCGCGTCCGACGCGCGCGGCGCGCTGCTCGACAGCCTCGAAGACCTCGTCGATCTCGATCCGCCGTTCGTCCTCGTGTCGGGCGAGCTCCGCCCGCTCTTCGACGAGGTCGAGACGCTGCGCGCCGCCGTGGCGATCGTGCGACCCGTCGCCGGCGGCGACAAGCGGCTCCTCGCGACGCTGGCCATCGCCGACGAGTGCCTCGCGTCGCCCGTGCCTCCGCGCTCCGATACGGCCCTCGGGCTCGCGCGCCAGATCGAGGTCGGCTCGGCGTCGCTGTCGCTGCCGCCCCGCTACGTGGCGTCCGAGGTGGAGCGCGCGCTGCTGGAAGGCCGCAAATACAAGCGCCGAACGCTGCTCGGCGCGGTGCGGGTGCGCGCCGATCTCCTGATCGGCCGCGATCCCTCGCCGTTCCCGTTCTACGTGCTCGACTCCGTCGCCGCGTCGTTGCCGCTCCTCCCGTCGTGCCAGATCACGGCGCTGTGCGAGGTGCGCCCGCGCGAGGACGTCGCCGAGACCCAGAGCGAGGCGCTCTTCGCGGTGGCCCTCGGCCGCGTGCTCCAATCGCGCGTCGAGGGCTGATCTCTAGCCGGGGACGCGCAGATGACCGACCGTCGCGGCCTCGGCCGCGATGTCGGCGAGGCGGAGCGACATCATGGCCATCCGGCGCCTGGGCGGGCGCGCGCACGCCGCAGCGGCGCTGAAGGCGTTCGAGAGCTCGAGCGCCGAGGCGAAGCGGTCGTCGCGGCAGCGGGCGAACGCGCGCACGAAGAAGGCGTCGATGCTCGCCGGGAGGCTCGGCGCGAGGAGCGAAGGCGCGGTGACCCGCGAGCTGCAGATGGAGCGGATGAGCTCGCTGACGGTCGCGCCGTGAAAGGGCCTCTCGCCGGTGAGCAAGCGATAGAGGATCACCGCCGTGGCCCAGAGATCCACCCGATGATCGAGCTCCACGTCGCCGAGGGCCTGCTCGGGAGCCATGTAGTGCAGCGTCCCGATGATCGCGCCCGGCTCGGTCGGCCGCGGCTCGTGGCGGCTCGCGAGGCGCGCGGCGCCGAAGTCGATGAGCTTCACCGTGATCTCGCCGGCGGCGCGGCTCAGGAAGATGTTCCCCGGCTTCACGTCGCGATGAATGATCGACGCGGCATGGACGGCGCCGAGGCCGCGCGCGATCTGGACGAGCAGCTTCGCGGTGTGAGCGAGCGTCAAGTGGCCCTCGCGCGCCAGGAGCGCCCCCAGGTCCTCGCCCTCGAGGAGCTCCATCACCAGGAACGCTTGCCCGTCGTCGACCAGGTAGTCGAAGGTCTCGACGACGTTGGCGCTGCAGATCCGCGCTGCCGCGCGCGCCTCGCGCTCGAAGCGCACGTGGGCCTCGTCACGCTGGGCCGCCGTGGGATGGATGAACTTGAGCGCGACGCTCCGGCGGCGTTCGAGATCGAAGGCGACCCACAGGGTGCCCATGCCCCCGCGCGCCAGCTCGCGCTTCAAGCGGTACCTGCCGGCGATGATCCCGTTGGACTGAAGCAAGGGCAACACGCGTTTCTCCCCGGGCGACGCAGCGTTCGATCGACCCCGACGAGGCCGACCCTGCTTTTGCACTTCGGTGGAACCATCGGCGCCTTGAGGGGAATCGTCGAAGCCGCGCAGCGCGTGACGCCACGCCCAGCCTCGAAGCGCGTTATCCCACCCGCCGCAGGAGACGACGCGGGAGGTCACCCGCAGCGGACAGGAGGGATGTCCCGGCATGACTCAGGTCCACGGGTTCCCTTCTTCCCGTGCTCTACGCGTTATCGCGTTCCCCGCGTCACGCGCGTTCAATCGATGAATGCAGGACCTTCTCGAGCATGCGATTGAGCTTGCGCGGCGAGAAAGGCTTTCTCAGGAGCAGAGCCCCCATGGCCTGCACGCGCTCGCGGACGGCCTCGTCCGGAGCGCTCGAGAGCACGATGAAGGGGAAATGGTGCTCCACCTCGCTCCAGGCTTCGAGGGCATGAAGGCCGCTGTACACCGGCATTCGCTCGTCGGCGATCACCAGGAGATCGGGGACGTGATCGTTCACGGCGCCGAGGTGCGCCTCCAGCGCCCAGAAAAGGCTCCTTCCATCGCTGCTCTCGAGGATCTCGGAGAAGCTGGAGGAGAGGGCGTCGCGGATCATTCGCCGGGTGTCGGCGCACCCGTCAGCGATGAGGAGCCGTCGAGATCGAGGGGGACGAACGAGGGACGCGGCGGCACTCATTGAACCAGCTCTTGGCACCATGTATGCCAGGGAAAATGGGGCTGTGGCAGCGCGCCCCGAAGGCGAGCGAGCGGGCAAAAGCGACCGGACCCAGCGGCGTCAGGGGCCGTGGTGTCCGCGTTCAGGACACCGTGTCCCGACTCCTGTACGCTTCTGTCCGCCGCGCGCCCCGCGGCGGCCGTTCGACTCAATCGCAGGTCTGACAGGTGACGAACAGAGCCGATACGGTACGCACGGGGACGATGGCTCCCGCGTGAGCCACCGAGTCGCTCTCGATCCCGCTGTGGGCGTGGGGCAATGTCGAGGAGGCCTATCGCCACGTGGTCGCCGAGCGTCACCGATGGTGCCGCTCGGAGGACGGTGCCAGTGCGCTCGTCGCCGGAGAGCACGATGTCCCCCGTGGCGATGGGCGCCTCGGCGTCGAGCGCCGTGATGCGAGGCCCGCGCCGATGGACGCGACGGCGCCCATGCCCGTGATCACGGCGGCGCCGTCGCGGCCTACCGGATCTCGAAGCTCACCTTCGCGGCGCGCGGCGCCGAGGGGCGAAAGCGGAGCTTGAGGAGCGCCTCGACGACGCAGTCGACAGCATCCTCGCCGCGCTCGTTCGGCGGCGCGACGCCCGCCGCGGAGACGTGCCCGTCGGGCCGCACGTGGACCGTCGCGAAGAAGCTTCCGGCGATCCCGTGGCGACACTTCGCCGCGGCGGCGCGCGCGCGAGCCACATCGGGGAGCATCTTCTTTTCCTCGAGCAAGACCGGCGCGGTGGGCGCGTCGATCGCGAAGGCCTTCTCGGCCAGGCCCTCGCCGCCGAGCGGCTTCGGCCAGCTCCGGCCGCGGACGAGGTCGAGCAGGCATTTCTCGGTCGCGCGATCGCCGAGCGTCGACTCGCTCACGTAGGCCCAGCGCGCATCGCCGTCGCGGGTGATCCGCAAACGGAGCTTGAATTCGCCTCCGATCGCGCTGAGGCGCGCCCCGCCCTCCGAGAGGCAACGCTGCACTTCGAGCGAGGCGAAGGCGCGATCCATGGCCTCTTCGTTGAGGCCGCCGATCTCGCTCTCCATCGAGGTCGGGCCGCGATCCACCTTCTCGGTGACGGGCGGGGCGTCGGCGATCACCGGGGCAGGCTTCGCCGCGGCGCACGCCGGTAACAGCGACGCGGCGACGGCGATCAGCGCGATGACGGCGAGGCCGGGCAGCGCGCGGCGACGGTTCCCCATGATGCGGTGATTAACCATCGTCCCGGGTCCTCTTCGCAAGATCAAAAGGGGCTGTAGCGCAGGCCGAACGATCCGCGCAGCTCGCGCTCGTTGACGAGGAAGCCCTTCCCGTTGCCGCCGTCGAGCGAGAGAAATGGCGTCACCACGCCGAGCTTGCCGGGCAGCAGCGCCCCGAGCATCACCCGGGCGAAGCCGCCGTTCTGCGCGGCGTTCTCGCCCGGATTCACGAAGAGCCGCTCGGCGAACACGGCGATCATCGGCTGGATCTCCGGGACGAGTCGCCACGTGAGCTGCGCGTCGAGGCCGGGCGCGTGGCGCAGCTGGCCCGTCACGTAGATGCGATCCTGCACGCGGAGCACGAGATCGAGGCTGTCTCGCGGCGCGAGGCGCACCGCGAGGTCGTGCTGGAAGTAGTTGCCTTCGCCGCCGTGGAGGATGTCGCCGCGGCGAGGCGCGTCCGAGAACCCGGGGTGTGTGTCACGAAAATCGGCGTCGGCGTGGGCGTTTTCGTGGCCGAAGACGGTCGTCACCTCGAAGGCGCCGCGGGGGCCGAACCACCGCCGCGAGAGCGAGCGCGACGTGAACGCGAGCGAGCTGCCCCAGACGCCGCGCCAGAGCTGGCTGGCGACGAAGGGCATGCCGGCGAGGACGCCCTTGTCGTGGTTCTCGAGCGCGACGAGAAAATGGACCCCGAGGCGCACCGAGATGCCCTCCCGGTGGAGGCGAACAGTCCCGAATTCGAGGCCCACGCTCGACTGCGAGGCCGGACCGTAGGCGCCCTCGAGCACGGGGGTGTCGCGCGACGCCGACGTGGACCGCGAGATCTCGCGCGCGTTGCCGGGGAGTCGCTCTGACCACGCCGGGATGAACGAGCCCTGCGCCCGGGCCGCCGACGGGCTCGCCACGGCGGCAGCGAACGCCCCTGCGAGCACCCGGGACGTCGCTCGCGAGGATCGAAACACGACCCGGGCGATACCCGATTCGCGGACGAGCGGTAATCCGGATCCCGAGGTCGTTGCCTCCAGGGGAGGCGGCGCCGGATCCCACCGGGCCGGTTTGATCGGGTGATTTGCGAGCGCTCATCGCCGAGGGTGGTCAGCGAACGTGAATCGTCGTGCGTCAAAGCACCATCGGATCCGGGGGTAGGCCGAGCGGCGCGCGGCTCGTACCTCTGGCTCGTGCTTGCAGCGAGAGCATACAGATCGGTACGCTTCCCGATCCGCATGTCCGAGCGCAGTGATCACGAGACGCCTCCGTCGTCCGCCCGAGCCGACAAGACCGCACGCCTGGGCGCTTCACGCCGGACCGGCGTGGCGATCGTCAACGCCGAGGTCGCGCAAGGAACCGTCATCGACGGGCGCTATCGCATCGAGTCGGAGCTCGGTCGTGGCGGGATGGGGCTCGTGCACCTCGCGCGCGACACCTGGCTCGATCGCCCGCTCGCCGTGAAGATGATCGCGCCGAGCTGGGCCGCGAACAGCGCCGCGGCGTCGAGCTTCCTCCGCGAGGCCAAGGCCCTCGCGTTCGTGCGCAGCCAGTACGTCGTGCAGGTGTACGCGTTCGGCGTCCACGAGGGCTCGTACTTCCTGGCGATGGAGTACGCGCGCGGGCGCACGCTGCGGCACATCCTCGCCGAGCACCGCGCCCACGGCGACGCGGTGCCGACGCACCGCGCGCTGACGATCCTCACGCGCATCGCCGAGGGCGTCGACGCCGTGCACGCCGCCGGGATCGTTCACCGTGACATCAAGCCGGCCAACATCGTGATCGAGGAAGACACCGGCCGCCCGGTGCTCGTCGACTTCGGCCTCGCCGTCCCGCGCGACGATCCGAGCGCGGCGCTCTCGATGGGGACCCCGCACTACATGGCGCCGGAGCAGGCCGGCGCGGGCGTTCCAGGCGCCACGGTCGGCGTCGGCACCGACGTCTACGCGCTCGGCGTCACCGCGTTCGAGATGCTCACGGGGCGCCTGCCGTTCGAGAGCGATGATCAGGCGCAGCTCATCCGCATGCACGCCCGCAAGCTCCCGCCGGCGCCGTCGTCGATCCGCGCCGACCTCACGCCGTTCGACGCCGTGATCGCCAAGGCCCTCGCGAAGGACCCGGCGGATCGCTACCCGACGTGCGGCGCGATGGCCTACGAGCTCGCCGCCGCCGGCGAGAAATGGAGCACCAAGAGCCTGACGCTGCCGCCGCCGCCGATGCTCGTGGAGCGCAACCGGCCCCTCAGCGTGCTCGTCGTCGACGACGATCGGGTCTTCGCCAAGTTCGCCGCGCAGGCCGTGCAGCTCGCGTTCTTCCGCCATCGCAAGGATCTGCGCGTGATGGTCAAGGGCGCGGGGTCGGGCGCCGAGGCCATCGATCGCGCGATCGCGGAGCCGCCGGATCTGGTGCTGCTCGACTTCGACATGCCGGGGCTCGACGGCGTCGACACGCTCTCGCGGCTGCGCGCGTTGCCCGGCGGTGACGCCGCGCGCGTGGTGGTGATCAGCGGCCGCGTGAACTCGTCGGATCGCTGGCGCTTCGCCGTGCTCGGCGTCCACGACTTCGTGAAGAAGCCCATCGATTTCCGGCGCCTCGTGGACCGCCTCGAGAGCATCGCGAAGCGGGTCGAGCAGCGCGAGCGCGATCGCGGCATCTAGAAGCGGCTCAAGTCGTGAGCCGGACCGCCGATGACCGTGGCATGAACCTGCTGTCTGCCTCGAGTGCGGTCGTCGATGGTGACGGGAAGGTTCCGGCGAACAGGCGCGCGGCCGCGTCGCCCGAGGACGAGATCGGTCGGGTCTTCTTCGACGAGAGCCCGCTGCCGATGATCGTCCACGAGCTCGGGACGTTGCGGTGCGTCGCCGCCAACGCCGCCGCGCTCGCGCTCTACGGGTACTCGCGCGAAGAGCTGCTCGAGCTCCGCCTCTTCGACGTGCAGCCTTCGGTCGACGAAGAGCCGGTGTCGCGCCGCGCCTCGTCGAGCGAAGGCGGCGCGCGCGACCGGGTCTTTCAGCACCGCAAGAAGGACGGGAGTCACCTCGACGTCGAGGTGGTGATCCACCCGATGAGCTTTCGTGGCCTGCCGGCCTGCCTCGATATCGTGCGCGACGTGACCGAGCGCGTGCGCGACGAGGCCTTCGCCGCGGCCCAGCAGCGGGTGCTCGAGATGATCGCCACCTGCGAGCCGCAGCCGGCGATCCTCGCGGCGATCACCCGCATGTGCGAGGACGAGTCGCCCGGGATGATCTGCTCGATCGAGGTGCTCCCGCTCGATCCGGCGACCGCCCGGCGCGCGCCGCCCCCAGCCCCCAGCGCCTCCCCCGACTCGACGCGGATGAGCGCGGGCGCGGCGACGCCGACGACGCGGATCACGCGCTTGCTCGATCCCTCGCGGCGCCTCGCCGGGATCTTCTCCGTGGCCTACCGCGAGCCCCGTGTCCGCACGGCGCGCGACCGACGGGCCGCGGCGATCGGCGCTCGCTTCGCCCAGATCGCCGTCGCGCGCGGGCGCTCCGAGGACGAGCTCCGCCTCCTGCGCAAGGCGATCTCGCAGCTCTCGGATCTGGTGATCATCACCGAGCCGCTCCCGGACGCGTCCGGCTGGCGCAAGATCCTCTTCGTCAACGAGGCCTTCGAACGCCTGACCGGGTACACCCGCGACGAGGCGGCCGGCAAGACGCTGGCGCTGATCTCCGGCCCGAAGACCAGCCCCGAGGCGCTCGAACGCACCGCCGCGGCGCTCGATCGCTGGCAGCCGATCCGCGAGACGCTGCTCTGTTACACCAAGGATCGCCGGGAAATCTGGCTCGAGGTCGACCACGCTCCCATCGCCGACGAGAGCGGTCGCCCCACCCACTGGGTCTCGATCCAGCGCGACGTGAGCGAGCGCAAGGCGCTGGAAGAGCAGCTGCTCCGGGCGCAGAAGATGGAGGCCGTCGGCCGCCTCGCCGGGGGCATCGCTCACGACTTCAACAACATGCTCTCGGTGGTGATCGGTTACGGCGATCTCGCGCTGGCGTCGCTCCACGCCGGCGATCCCCTCCGCGGCGATCTCGAGGAGATCAAGCGCGCGGCGCAGCGCACGGCGGTGCTGACGCGTCAGCTGCTGGCCTTCAGCCGGAAGCAGGTGCTCCAGCCGCGGGTGCTCGATCTCAACGAGGTCGTCACCGAGACCGAGCGGATGCTGCGCCGCCTGATCGGCGAGGACATCGAGCTCGCGCTCGGGCTCGCCGCGAAGCTCTCGCCCGTCGTCGCCGATCCCGGGCAGATCCAGCAGGTGGTGATGAACCTCGTCGTCAACGCGCGCGACGCGATGCCGAAGGGCGGCCGGATCACCGTCGAGACCGCCAACGTGACGTTCGACGAGGACTACGCGCGCGCCCACTCGGCCGTGAAGGCCGGCCCGTACGTGCTGCTGGCGGTGAGCGACAACGGCGCGGGGATGGACGCCGAGACGCGGGGCCGGATCTTCGAGCCGTTCTTCACGACCAAGGACACCGGCAAGGGCACGGGCCTCGGCCTCTCCACGGTCTACGGCATCGTCCAGCAGAGCGGCGGCGACATCCGCGTCTACAGCGAGCCGGGCCGCGGGACGACGTTCCGCATCCACCTGCCTGTCGCCGCCGGGGTCGTGGTCCCGGCCCGGCCCACCGTCGCGCCGGCCTTCGAGCCGCGAGGAACGGAGACGATCCTGCTCGTCGAGGACGCCGACGCCGTGCGGAGCCTCGCGCGAAAGATCCTGGAAAAGAAGGGCTACAAGGTGCTCGAGGCCCGCAATGGCCGCGACGCGCATCACCTCGCCGACACCTTCCCGGGCACCATCCACCTGATGCTGAGCGACGTGGTGATGCCGTACATGGATGGCCACGAGCTCGCCGATCGGGTGCGCGTGCGGCGACCTTCGCTCAGCGTGCTCTTCATGTCCGGGTACACCGAGGCCGTCGTGATGCAGAAGGCCGTGCTCGAGGCGCGCACCGGCTTCCTCCAGAAGCCGTTCACGCCCGACGCGCTGACCCGCGTGGTGCGCGGCGCCCTCGACGGCGTGCCCGCGCAGGCCGACGCCTGCTGAACCAGCGATCGCCCCGGCTCAACCGCGCGTCGCCGCCGCCGCTTCGCGCGCGATCTTGACGACGCGATCGACGGCGCGCGGGAGCCCCAGCGCCGAGGTGTCGACGACGTGCGCGGCGCGCTCGTAGAGCGGCCGCCGCGCCCGCAGCAGCGCGCGCAGCTCGTTCATCGCCGAGGACCGATCCGCCATGGGTCGCGCGTCGCCCTGGGCCACGACGCGGGCCCAGTGGTCCTGCGCTTTCGCCTTCAGCCACACCGTCACCGTGGAGCGACGCAGGAGCTCGTAGCTCGCGTGATCGGTCACGAGGCTGCCGCCCGTCGCGAGCACGCCCGACGCCCCCGAGGCGAGCAGGCGCGAGAGCTCTTCGCGCTCGAGGCGCCGGTAATACGCCGCGCCGTGCATCGCGAAGATCTCGCCGAGGCTCGTGCCCGCGCGCTCCGCGACGAGGGCGTCGAGCTCGACGAAGGGGACCGAGAGCCGCTTCGCCACGAGCGTGCCCACGGCCGTCTTCCCGGCGCCGCGCAGGCCGAGGAGCGCCACGAGCGGGGCGCGAGAGGGGGCCTTCGTCGCCGCCGCGTCGCGCTCCTCGGGCACGAGCAGCGCGGCCGCCGTCGTCCCGAGCGCGCGCGCGATGTCGTCGAGCTTCGTCACCGAGACGTTGGCCGCGCCGCCCTCGACGAGGACCAGGAACCGCTCGCTCACGCCGGCCTCGGCGCCGAGCTCCCGCAGCGTCAAACCGTGCTCTTTTCGCAGCCCGCGTACCCGCCCCGCGAGCCGCTCCAGGATCGGCGAAGCGGCCTTCTGCGGAGGTTCGGAGCCCTTCATGAAACACGCACTATATTTCAGTGCGTGAACCGGTTCAAGTAATATACTGCTTGACCGCCGCTGGCGGTGATGGCTTCATCCTCGTCGATATGGAGCCCTCAACGCATGCCGCGCCGCAGGCGCCGGTCCGCTTCGAAACCCAGCCGAGCAGCTACCACCACTGGAAGCTCTCCTTCGACGGCGCCACCGCCCGCCTGGCGATGGATGTCTCGGAAGAGCACCCGCTGCGCCCCGGCTACGCGCTCAAGCTCAACAGCTACGATCTCGGCGTCGACATCGAGCTCGCCGACATCGTGCAGCGCCTCCGCTTCGAGCACCCCGAGGTGAAGACGGTCGTCGTCACCGGCGGGCAGCCGAAGGTGTTCTGCGCCGGCGCCAACATCTACATGCTCGGCAGCTCGACCCACTCGTTCAAGGTCAACTTCTGCAAGTTCACCAACGAGACGCGGCTCTACCTCGAGCAGGCGTGCAGCGAGAGCGGGCAGCACTACCTGGCCGCGCTCAACGGCGTGGCCTCGGGCGGCGGCTACGAGCTCGCCCTGGCCTGCGAAGAGATCCTGCTCTCGGACGACGGCAACAGCGCGGTCTCGTTCCCGGAGACGCCGCTCCTCGCCGTGCTCCCGGGCACCGGCGGCCTCACGCGGCTCGTCGACAAGCGCAAGGTCCGCCGCGATCTCGCCGACGTGTTCTGCACGCTGGCCGAGGGCGTCCGCGGCAAGCGCGCGCAGGACTGGGGCCTCGTCGATCAGTCGATCCCGAAGAGCCGCTTCGATCAGACGGTGATCGCCCGCGCCGCCGCCCTCGCGGCGACCTCGCCCGACAAGGCCGGCCCCGGCGTGAAGCTCCCGCCGCTCGAGGTCCGCCGCCACGACGAGGGCGAGCGCGCGGGCGCCGACTACCGCTACGTCTCGGTGGCGATCAACCGGGGCACGCGCCTCGCCGAGATCACCATGCTCGCCCCCGACGAGGATCCGCCGAGCACGGCCGCCGCGCTCCGCCAGAAGGGCGCCGAAGCGTGGGCCCTCCGCGCCTTCCGCGAGCTCGACGACGTGCTCCTCGATCTGCGCTTCAACCACCCGGAGATCGGCCTCGTGCTCCTGCGCACGCGCGGCGACGCGGCCCTGGTCCTCGCCCACGACGCGGCGCTCGCCTCGCAACAGGACGACTGGTTCGCGCGCGAGGTGCTCCTCAACATGCGCCGCGTGCTCAAGCGCCTCGACCTCACCGCGCGCACCCTGTTCGCCATGGTCGACGCCGGATCCTGCTTCGTCGGCAGCCTCTTCGAGCTGACGATCGCCGCCGACCGCTCCTACATGTTCGACGGCAGCGAGGGCGAGGGCGACGCGGCCTTCGTGGCGCTCTCGGCCCTCAACTTCGGCCCGCTGCCGATGTCGAACGGCCTCACGCGGCTGCAAACGCGCTTCCTCGGCGATCCGTCGCACGTCGCGAAGGTGCAGAAGCTCGAAGGCTTCCTCGACGCGCCAGCGGCGATGAAGGCCGGCCTCGTCACCTTCACGCCCGACGCGATGGACTGGGAAGACGAGGTGCGATTGGCGGTCGAGGAGCGCGTCAGTCTCTCCCCCGACGCCCTCACCGGCATGGAGGCCAACCTCCGCTTCGCCGGCCCCGAGACCACCGAGACCAAGATCTTCGCCCGCCTCTCGGCGTGGCAAAACTGGATATTTCAGCGGCCCAACGCCGTCGGCGAGCGCGGCGCGCTGACCATGTACGGTCGTCCCGAGCGGCCCGAGTTCGATTGGAGGCGCACGTGAGCTCTGTCGTCAATTCCGAGCGGATCCCCAACAACGTCAACCTCAGCGGGGACAAGAAGCTCCAGCGCGCCCTCGAGGCGTGGCAGCCGAAGTTCATCGACTGGTGGAAGGAGATGGGCCCCGAGGGCTTCATGGAAGATCAGATCTTCCTGCGCACCGCCATCAGCGTCGATCACGAGGGCTGGGCCAACTTCGATTACGTGAAGATGCCCGACTACCGCTGGGGCATTTTCCTCGCGGACGCCGTGCCGGATCGAAAGATCAACTTCGGCGACTTCATCGGCAAGCCCGCCTGGCAAGAGGTCCCGGGCGAGTTCCGCAACACGCTGAGGCGGCTGATCGTCACCCAGGGCGACACCGAGCCTGCCAGCGTCGAGCAGCAGCGCTTGCTCGGGCTGACGTGCCCCAGCCTCTACGATCTGAGGAACCTCTTCCAGGTCAACGTGGAAGAGGGCCGTCACCTCTGGGCGATGGTCTACCTGCTCAACAGCTACTTTGGCCGCGACGGCCGCGAAGAGGCCGAAGGCCTGCTCGAGCGCCGCAGCGGGAACTCCGACAAGCCCCGGATCCTCGGCGCGTTCAACGAGCCTTGCTCGCACTGGCTCTCGTTCTTCATGTTCACGTACTTCACCGACCGCGACGGGAAGTACCAGCTCCTCGCCCTCTCGGAGAGCGGGTTCGATCCCCTGGCGCGCACCACCAAGTTCATGCTCACCGAAGAGGCGCACCACATGTTCGTCGGCGAGACTGGCGTGCTCCGGATCATCCAGCGAACGTGCCAGTTGATGAAGGAGGACAAGAACGGTGACGCCCGGGCCCAGGGCGGTATCGATCTCGCCACGATGCAGAAGTACATCAACTTCTGGTACACGGTGTCGCTCGACCTCTTCGGCGGGGAGATCTCGTCGAACGCGGCCTCGTTCTTCGGCTCCAGCCTCAAGGGGCGCGCCAAGGAGGAGAGCTATCCCGACCACCTCGCGCTCGAGGGCACGTATGGCATGGAGGTGCCGGTGATGGGCGCGAACGGCACGCCGGCGACCTTCAAGCACGAGGACGTCCCGCTCCGCAACGCCATGAACGAGATCCTCCGCGACGAGTACGTGGAGGACGCGCAGCGCGGCGTCGACAAGTGGAATCGCGCCATCGCCGAGGCCGGGTTCTCGGTGCAGCTCACCCTGCCGAACCGCCGCTTCCACCGCGCCTCGGGCATCTACGCGGGGCTCCACTTCGATCCGGCCGGCAAGCCCCTCACCAAGGAAGAGTGGGAGTCGCAGAAGGGTGCCTGGCTGCCCGTCGACGCCGACGAGGTCTACGTGAAGAGCCTGATGACGGCGCCGATCTACGAGCCGGGCAAGATGGCTCACTGGATCGCGCCGCCTCCCCGCGGCATCAAGGGCCGCCCGCTCGACTTCGAGTACGTCAAGCGCAGCGAGTAGCCTCGAAAACGAAGGGGCGCGCCGTCACCAAGGGGTGAGCGGCGCGCCTCGCTTCAATCTCCACATCACCGCTGACGGAGCTCCGCGCCCTCGGGCCGACGCCATCAGATCCTGGTGCGCCGACCGCGTCGCCCGGGGTCAATGCATCGGCGTGCGCGCCGCCGCGCAGGCCCCGTATCCTTCGGAGTCGAGGCACGGAGCGCAGCGAGGCCGAGTTGATGCAATACCGGAGTCCCGTCGGCGCGGGCCATCGTCGAGCACGTGCCCCAGGTGCGAGTCGCCGCCGCGCGACCGCACCTCGTCGCGGGCCATCCCCAGCGCCCCGTCGGGCACGTACCGGGCACGTGCCGGACACGTGCCCGACGAAACCATCCCTGGGCGCGCCGAGGTGTGGAGGCGGCGCGCCGGCGCGACGTCACCGCCGCGTGAAAGCGCCTGGTTCTGCGTCGCGCAGGCGCTGGCTTGACGCTTGCTAAGTGTGCTGGGCGACACCGAATCGCGCGGACGGCATAGCTCCCGGGCGCGACCACCTCCTCGCTCGACCCCGACCTCACGCCTCGACCCGCAGACGGGGAGATCACCTTGCAACAGCGACTGTCCTCTTCACGCCCCACTGGCCCGGTGGCCCTGCCGATGGTGGGTGTCTCCCTCGCGTTCCGCGACCCGCACGCTCTGACGGACGCCGAGCGCGACGGCGCTTTCGCGCTCAGCTCCACCGCATGCACCCTGGAGCGCGCCTGGTTCGAAGCCACCCTCGCGCGCTATGACGAGGTGATCCTCTATCGAGAGCGCGGATCGGATCGGCTGATCGGCCTCACCGGGATCCGGCTCGTGGACAGCGAGCTGGGCGGGCAGGCGTCCCGGATCATCTACACTGGATCGGTGACGATCGATCCCGCCTGGCGCGGTCACGGGCTCGTGCCGTGGGCGGGGATCAGGACCGTCCTGCGTCACGGCGTGTTCTCGGGGCGGACCCTCTACTGGCTGATGGAGACCGACAGCTGGCGCGCCTACGCGCGCGCGGTGAGCGGCTGTCGCGACGTCTGGCCTCGAGCCCATCACACCACCGAGCCGGAGCTGGCGCTCCTCGATCGGCTGAGTCACACGATCTTCGGCGCCGACTGGGACCCGACGCGGCGGGTGTGCCGGCCCATCGCCGCGCGGCAGCTCCGGCCCGAGCTCGCGTTCATCCCGCCGCGCGTGCTGGCCCGGAACGCCCATGCGCGCGAGTTCGCCGAGCTCAACCGGGGATATGCGCACGGAGAAGCGCTCCCGGTGCTGGCGCGGCTCGACAGCGCCAACATGGCTCACATCCTCCAAAAGATGCTCTCTGGACGGCGCGACGAGGACCGCCGGCGACGGGTCGAGAAGCTGGAAGACGCGTGTCGTTAGACGGGCTCCCGGCGCGCGCGGCTCCACGCGGCGCCCGGGGCAGCCTCTGATCGATTCTCCTCCTGGGCAAGGAGCCCGGACGCCCGACGACCCTGGCCACCGGAGCCGTCGGCGAAGAGCACCAGGCTCCTATGCGCCGCCGCTGTGGCAGGCCGACAGCTCGTCCAGGTGACACTGCACGTCGCTCAGCAGGACCTCCATCTCCTGCGGCCCGGGGCCGGCGACGAAGCTCACCTCGAGCGCCTTGGGGGCGCTGGACGCGTCGGCCCACTTCACCAGGAAGTACGGTGCAGCCGCGGGCTCGGCCACGCCCGGAAGCTCTTTCCCGTCGATCTTCATGTGAAGGTTCCCCTCGGCGAGGTTGGCGCCAACCAGCTTGAACAGCAGATCCGGCTTGGCGGCGATATCGATCCCGTCGAGCGGAATGGTGAGCTTCTGCCCGGACTCGAGCGTGCAGCTGGTCTCGGTACACTTCGCAGGTGCGGAGTCCACCGTGCACGCGCCGCCGGCGGGGCACAGCACCGCCATCGTGATCGAGGTGCACGTCGACGGCTTGAAGGAGCAATCCGACGCGGGAGGGAGGCCGTCGCAGCCGACCGCGGTCAGCGCGACGAGCGCGGCGGCGGCGAGGAGCGCGAGGGCACGCGCGGAGAAGGCAGACGACGAGCCTGAATTACGGACGCGAAAAAGCATGAGTATATCTCCACGAAGAAAGCAAGAAGGCCGGGACTCTAGCCCGTCCCGTCGGCGCGAGCAACCGCCACGATCGGCGAGCCGACGACCGAGCGGGAGATCATCCTACACGTCTTTTGGCGGCTTCGCGGCCGCCGGAGCGAGACAGGCACCCTCGGCCGGGACGAGCTCCGGGACACGACGGCTCCGCACGGTGGCTCCGGCTCGCTCGACGCCCTCGGCGAGCGCGGCCGTGCTGCCATGAGCGGAGTAGGAGATCACAGCGACGTTCATCGCCGACGCGCGATGCACCGCGCGCCCGCTACCGGATCTGCCCGGACGGCCCGAGGAGACCTCCCACGGAGGATCTCGTGACCCGGATGCTCAGCGCGTACGACGGCGCCTCGTTCGACCTGTTCCCGGTCGACTACCCGACGTCGAGCTCGCCGCAGGCCTGGGCCGCGGGCGCGATCCTGCTGCTCGTCACGACGATGCTCGGGCTCACAATCGACGTCCCCGCGCGCGTGCCCCGGCTCCGGCTCAGCGGCCTCGTCGTCGCAGGCGCGTCGATGACGATCGAGGTCGAGACGGTCGAAGGCCGCGCGCTGGCTGCGGTGCACGGCGGGCCCGCCGAGCTACGCGTCGATGGGGCCACCAGGGGAATGTCCGGGGCACGAGACGGATGAAGGCAGTGCGCTGAATAGCGCACGAAATCCGCGTGCATGAAGTGGCTTCGCGCCGTTCGTGCGCGTCGAGACCTGGTAATGTCGCGCCGAACGTGGGGACCTTCGCACCATGAGCGACAGCGAGAAAACAGTCTCGAAGCCTGTCATCGCAGAGCGACAGCAACCGAGCAGCGGGCGCGCGACGTTTCCGATCGTCGGCCTCGGCGCCTCCGCGGGTGGGCTCGAAGCGCTCGAGAAGTTCTTCTCGCGCCTCCCGGACGAGCCCGGCCTCGCGCTCGTCATCGTGCAGCACCTCGATCCCGATCGCCCGAGCATCATGCCCGAGCTGCTGTCGCGGGTCACGCGCATGCCCGTCGAGCACGTGCGCGACTGGACGCGCACCGAGATCAACCACGTTTACCTGATCCCGCCCAACGCGACGCTCACGCTCGACGGCACGATCCTGCGCCTCGCCACGCCGATCTCGCCGCGCCACACCCCCATCGACAGCTTCTTCTGCTCGCTCGCCGAAGCGCAGGGCGAGCAGGCGATCGGCATCGTCCTCTCGGGTGGCGGCAGCGACGGCGCGCTCGGGCTCAAGGCCATTCACGAGCACGGCGGCATGTCGATGGCGCAGGAGTCCGCGGTCCACGACAGCATGCCGCGCAGCGCGATCTCGCTCGGCGTGGTCGATTACGTGCTGCCCGCCGAGGAGATGCCCGAGCGGCTCCTCGCTCACGTCAGAGACGAGCAGCGCGCGTCGCGCGAGCAGGGCCTCGGCCGCCTCGAAGGCACGGTCGAGATCGCCGACGATCTCCGGCGGATCTGCGCCCTGGTGCAGCGCCGCACCGAGCACGACTTCAGCCGCTACAAGCAGGCCACCATCCTGCGCCGCGTGCAGCGCCGCATGCAGGTGCGCCAGGCCGCGTCGGTGCGCGGCTACCTCGACATGCTCCGGGATCCGGCCGAGGCCGACCTGCTCTTCCGCGGCCTGCTCATCGGCGTGACGCGGTTCTTCCGCGACGCCGACGCCTTCGACGCGCTCGCCCGCGACGTGCTGCCTGCGCTCTTCGAGCACAAGGGCGGCGAGCGAGAGCTCCGCGTCTGGGTGGCCGGCTGCTCGTCCGGCGAAGAGGCCTACTCGATCGCGATGCTGCTGCGCGAGGCGGCATCGAAGCTCGACTTCGCTCCGAAGGTGAAGATCTTCGCGACTGACATCGACGACGTCGCGCTCGAGGCGGCGCGCAGCGGGCGCTACCCCGAGCTCATCGCCAATCAGGTCTCGCCGGCGCGGCTGGCCCGCTTCTTCGTCAAGCACCTGAGTGGCTATCAGGTCTGCAAAGAGCTGCGGGAGATGTGCATCTTCTCCAACCACAACCTCATCGCCGATCCGCCGTTCTCGCACCTCGATCTGCTCTGTTGCCGCAACGTGCTCATCTACTTCGAGGCCGACGTCCAGAAGAGGCTCGTCCCGCTCTTCCACTTCGCCCTCGATCCCGGAGGGTTCCTGTTCCTCGGCCCCTCGGAGAGCGCCGACGGTTACTCGGAGCTCTTTCGCCCGCGGCTCAAGAAGCACCGCATCTACCAGCGTCAAGACGCGCTGAGCCCGCCGATGGCGGCCTTTCCGCTGCTCCACCCGCTCCGGGTCCAGAAGCTGGTGCCGATGGCCACGCCGGCTCCCGTGGCCACGCCGGATCAGGGCCTCGTCAAGAGCATCGAGCGACGCCTGCTCGACGAGCTCTGTCCCGCGACGGTGATCGTCGATGAGTCCGGCGAGATTCTCTATGTCTACGGGCGCACGCGCAAGTACCTCGAGCTCTCGCCGGGGGCGCCCACCGTCAACGTCGTCGACATGGTGCGCGGCGGCATCCGCGCCGATCTGCTGACCGCCCTCCGCGAGGCCGTGCGGACCCGCTCTCCGGTGACGCGCGCCGACCTCGCGCTCGAGACGGACGGGCACGTCCAGCGGCTCAACCTCATCGTCCAGCCCGTCGCGCCGCCCGAGGCCGGCGATACCGACGCTGGCCTCTTCATGGTCGTCTTCCAGGAGCTGAGCCCGCCGCTGAGCCGCACCCAGGCCGACTCCGAGGGGGCGATTCCCCCCTACCGCGACAACATCGTCCAGGAGCTCGAGGTCGAGCTCCGCAGCACGAAGGAGAGCCTGCGGACCACCGTCGAGGAGTTCAAGGCCTCGACCGAGGAGCTGAAGTCCACCAACGAAGAGCTGGTGTCGACGAACGAAGAGCTCCAGTCCACCAACGAGGAGATGCAGACCTCGAAGGAAGAGCTCCAGTCCATCAACGAGGAGCTGCAGACCGTCAACATCGAGCTGCACCGCAAGGTCGACGAGGTCGATCGCATCAACGGCGATCTCCGGAACCTCTTCGACAGCACCCAGATCGCGATCATCTTCCTCGACAACGATCTCCACATCCAGAAGTTCTCGCCCGCCTCGAAGACGCTGTTCCGCGTGATCGACAGCGACATCGGCCGTCCGATCACCGACATCGCGTTCACCTTCGCCGACGACTCCTTGCTCGGCCACGTCCACGAGGTCCTCCAGACGCTGGAGCCGCGCGAGCAGCAGGTGCAGCGGCCCGAGGGCGACCGCTGGTACATCCGGCGGATCCGCCCGTATCGCTCGTTCGAGAACACGATTGACGGCGTGGTCATCACCTTCGTCGACATCACCGAGCTGAAGCGGGCGCAGACGCGGATTGGCTATCTCGCGGCCATCGTCGAGTCCTCGCAGGAGGCCATCGTCGGGCAGTCGCTCGACGGGACGATCACCAGCTGGAACGCCGGCGCCGAGCGGCTCTACGGCTACTCGGCCGCCGAGGCCGTCGGGCGCGCCGCCGCGATCCTGATGACGAAAGAAGACGCCGCCGAGATGGCGAGCCTCCGCGAGCGGCGGGCGCGCGGCGAGTACGTCGAGGCCTTCGAGGCCCGGCGCGTGAGCAAGAACGGCGCGCTCGTGACGGTGTTCCTCACGCTGTCGCCGGTGTTCGACACCAGCGGCAACGTGGTCGGGATCGCGGGCATCGCCCACGACATCACCCTGCGCCGCACCGCCGAGCAGGGCCTCCGCGAGGCCGATCAGCGCAAGAACGAGTTCCTGGCGATGCTGGGCCACGAGCTCCGCAACCCGCTCGCGCCGATCCTCAACGCCGCGCAGATCCTCCGGCAGCTCACCCACGGCGATCCGGCGTTGACGCGCGCGCAGGAGATCATCGCGCGCCAGGGCCGGCACATGACGCGGCTCATCGACGATCTGCTCGACGTGGCCCGGATTTCCAGCGGGAAGATCCTGCTGCGCAGCGAGCCGCTCGATCTCGTGGCGCTGATCCGCAACGTCGTCGAGGACCACCGCGCCGACATCGAGAGCGGCGGGATCGCGGTCGACGTCGAGCTCCCGAGCAAGCCGCTCTTCGTCAACGGCGACCGCGCGCGCATCGCGCAGATCGTCGACAACCTGATGCACAACGCCGCGAAGTTCACCGACGTCGGCGGCCGTATCGGGGTGACCATGGCGGCCGATCCGGCCAGCAACCGCGTCGTCCTCCGCGTGACCGACAGCGGGATCGGGATGGACGCCGAGACGCTCTCTCGCCTCTTTCAACCTTTCGTTCAAGCCGATCGCAGCCTCGAGCGCAGCCGCGGTGGGCTCGGCCTCGGGCTCTCGGTCGTGAAATCGATGGTCGAGCTCCACGAGGGCACCGTGACCGCGGACAGCAAGGGGCCCGGCCGCGGCGCCGAGCTCACGATCCGCCTGCCGATGATCGCGCCGCCCATCTCCGCGCAAGGGGTCGAGTCCGCGAACACGCGCCGGAGAGGCCCGCAGAAGATCCTGGTGATCGAGGACAACATCGACGCCGCCGAGACGCTCGACACCCTGCTCCAGCTCTGGGGACACAAGGTGGTCGTCGCCAACGACGGCGCCGAGGGCGTGGCCCTCGCGAAGGATTTCCAGCCCGATGTCGTGCTCTGCGACATCGGCCTCCCGGGCGGCCTCGACGGGTACGCCGTGGCGCGCGAGCTCCGCGCGCAGAGCGACGGCAGCGCGCCCTACCTCGTCGCGTTGACGGGCTACGGGCAAGACGAAGATCGGCGCCTCGCCGCGGCCGCGGGCTTCGATCGGCACCTGGTCAAGCCCGTCGATCACGACGTGCTGGAGAAGGTACTGTCGCGCTTGCCGCGCTGAGATCCGGCCCGGCGATGGTGATAGGCTGACTTCCATGGACGTCGCGAACGAGGCCGCCACGCCTGCGCCGGAGCTGCGTCTCCCGGAGCCGATCGCGACGTGGACACCGATCGTCTCGCCGCCCGTTCCCGTTCCCGTTCTCGTTCCCGCGGTCGCGACCGAGGCCGACGAGGCCGCGCTCGCGCTGCCGCCGACGCGGTTTCGCACCGTGATCGTGCCGCAGTTCTGGGCCGGATTGCTCGGCGCCGGCGTCGGCTTGTGGATCGGCAGCGTGGTCCAGCTCTGCGTTCACGCCCACCTCCTCGAGCGGCTCGAGCCCGCGACCGCGTTCTTCTTGCCGCTGTTCGTCGCGCTCGGCGTCGCGCTCTGGCGCGGCTTTCGCGCGCCCGTGCAGAGCTACGCGTCGCTCGTCGGTCGCGTGCTCGGGACGCTGTTCTTCGGGGGGATCACCGCGCTCGTCATCGCCCTGATCTGCGGGGCGATCTTCGACGGTCTGCGCGTCGGCCACGCGGCGGCGTTCACCGCGATAGGGCTCCTCGGGGCGCTGCTCGCGGGCCTCGCGCTGGCGCGCATCCACGGCGTCGGCGTCGGTCGCTCGCGGCGGATCAAGATCGGCGCCGGCGCCGCCCTGGTGCTCGTCGTCACGGCCTGGCCCGCGAGCCCCCAGGTGCGCTGTCGCCTCGGCTTCGGCGAAGGCTGCCGCGCGGCCGCCGTCGCGCTCGCCTCGGAGGGCGACTACCGCGCTTCGGGTGCGCTCGGCGCGCGCGGCTGCGCCGACGGCGAAGCGGTGGCCTGTCGTCTCGCCGGGCAGGCCTACCAGATCGAAGGGCCCGGGCGCGATCTCCCCCGCGCCCAGGACTTCTTCCGCGAAGGCTGCGCGCTCGGCGATCCCGCCTCCTGCGACGCCGTCCACGAGCTCGAGCTCGAGCAGCGCTGTGACCGCTATGGCACCTTCGCCTGCGCGGAGCTCGCGCGCGCTCACGCCACCGGCGACGGCGCGATCCGGGACCGCGCGCTCGCGCAACGCTACTACCGCAAGGCCTGCTTGCTGGGCTCCGACGACGCCTGCCGCGAGGCGAA
>JANYGI010000202.1 GCA_025362495.1 Byssovorax sp.
CGGCAGGTTCTCGCAAATCCCGGGGACCAGTCGCCTCGGGGTGCGCGACACCAGCGGCGCCGGCACCACGCTCGACCTCGAGCGGGGCTACCTGTGGTGCCTGGACCGGCAATTCCAGGCCAGCGTCGAGCAAGGCGGCAATGGCCTCTTTGACGCCGAGATCCACACGGACGAGTCCGTCCTGTTCCCCTTCCAGCCGATCCGGCTGTTCGGGTCGCACAACCCCGTTATGCCGACGGGCCTGGCGCTCTACTGGCAGTTCGTCGTCCACGGGACGTCGCTTCTGCCGGCCCGCGAAGTGGAGCGCTACGAGCGGCAGCCCCGCCGCCGCTTGTAGTCCGCGTCGCCCTGGAGGGTTTGAACCATGCCGTCGCCTGCTGTTGTCCGCGCGGATCTGAAGCCGAGGCCCTCGGAGAGTGACAAGAACGAGCTTGTCTTTCCGCTCAGCGGCATCCGGCGGCTGCATGTGTTCATGAAGGCGAGCGTCGATACGCGGC
Source organism: Byssovorax sp. (assembly GCA_025362495.1). GTDB lineage: Bacteria > Myxococcota_A > Polyangia > Polyangiales > Polyangiaceae > JANYGI01. Next base: position 498 of record JANYGI010000202.1, read on the forward strand.
GCGAGTCGTCCGACGTCTGGTGGGTCCTCTCCGCGTGGGCGACCCTGGAAGATCCGGCTCGGGACCTGCCGGATCTCCCCAATTACCAGTACGTGAATCTGGCGCCGAGTGCCCTGGTGATTCCGCCGCTGGGTGCCGCGCTGATGCACGTGGCCACGGTCTTCTGGGTCGCTGAGCCTCCGGCCGCAGCGCTCAGCGTCAAGTTCAGCACGGCGGGAGATCAGCCGGAGGGAAGGGCCATCGCGCTTGGCTACGCCGACACGACGCCTCACGACTTCTCCGGCCTCTTCCGCGCTCCCTTTGGGTACGCCCAGGCGCCCGCGCGCCTCGTCGACCCGCTGTCGCAGGACCCTGACGACCTCGTTCGCCTTCAGCTCGAGGATCGTCTTCCACCGCTCCCGTTTCCACCGCAATCCCCTCGAAGGAGGCGCCAGTAGCCATGTCAAATCCCATCGTCGCACTGCCCCGTGTCTGCAAGCCCATTCTCCAGGGCGGCAGGAGCTTTTCCATGCTTGCCCCTCTCTCAGGCGTCGTCGGCCAAGACGCCCTGCCGTACACGTCCGAGTGGCTGCCCATGGGCCCGGGGTCGTATCTCCAGCTCATGCTCACGGTGACCAAACTGACCGGCACGCTCAACGTGATCGTGGAGACGGTCAACGATCCGGTGATGGACGCGCCGCGCTTCTGCGGCAACTTCCCGCAAACCAACGTGGTGGGCTCAGTGCAAGCCGGCATCCTCAGCGACCGCTTCATCCGTGTGACCGCCACGCCCGGCGCGGGCCCCAATCAGCTCGCGGACTGGGTGATCGAGGGAAACGCCTTCCTTCCGTTCGCTCCCGGGGTGTAGGCCGTCCATGAGTCTCGCGCTCCTTCAGAAGGGTACGGACGGCGCACTCGTCGTCTGCACAGGCCCCATGCCCAAGGACGATGAGCCCTGGGGTCTGCCGCGTTCGGCGCTTGAGGCGCTGGGCCCGCGCCCTTGTGTTGTCGCGTGCAACGCGCGTGGCGTGGAGACGATGGATACAATCATGGCGTTCGCGGAGGAGACGACGGGCCGCCGGCTCTGGCTGGCGGCGCTCGTCGGATTCTCCGCGGGCTGCCAAAAGGTGCGTGCCCTCTGGCTCGCTGGCGCCGGGGCCCGCGCGGTCGTGTTGGCCGATGGGCTCCACGCCCACAACCCTCCCGACCCGTCGCAGCTCGCGTATGCGCGCGCCATCGTCGGCCGAGCGCGACGTGGCACGCAGTTGACGATCGTTCTGCACACGTACATCGAGACGAAGCCGGACATCACCTCGACCGTCGCGATGGCGCGCGCGATCACCGGCTGGCCCCTGCTCATGCCGCGACTCGGACAGACCGTGCGACGTCGCGAGGGGCGGTTGACCGCCCCCGGCGAGTGGCCGGGTCTCGTCGTCTACTCGACGGGATCCGGCCCCTACGACCGGCCGGCGCACGAGGCGCAAGCCCTCCGCGTGTTGCCGGTCGCGCTCGCGGCCCATGTCCGGCAGCTCGTAGAGCTCAACGCGCCTCCGATGGGCGTGAAGCCGTCCGCCGACGAGGCGGAGCCGGTCGCCACGGCCGAACCTCCCGCCGAGACGGTTCTCGAGCCCATCGAGGCCGCGCCGACGGGGGTCGCGCCCCCGTCGCCGACGACGACGCCCGCGAAGCGGATCGTCCTCGTGGGGGACTCCCTCGCGCAGGGCCTCGGCCCTGTGCTCGCCGAGATCGCGCGGCGTGTGCCGTGCGCCTTCCAGGCACTCGGCAAGAAATCCACGCGTGTGCAGGACTGGATGCGGGACGGCGATCTTCTCGCCGCGATCGGCGCACCCCCCGCTGACCTCGTGCTGGTGTGCCTCGGAACCAACGATATGCGCGCTGCCGATCCGGCGAACGCAGGCACCGAGGCCGGCGCCTTGGTGGACAAGATCTTCGCCGCGGGAGCCTCCGTCGCCTGGATTGGGCCGCCGCGGATGACCTTTGATACCGGCGCATTTCGGCCCGCACTCTCCGGCGCGTGCGGCCCGCGCGACGTACGGATCTGTGACTCCCAGTCTCTCGACCTCGAGCGGGCGGCGGATGGCATTCACCTGACGCCGAAGGGTTACCGCTCCTGGGCCGAAACGATCGCGGCGTGGGTGCCCTTCGCGAGCTATGCGGCGGGAAGCGGCGCTGTCCCCTCGGCGGCGCGGGACGGCGCGGCGCCAGCGCTGCTCACGCTGCGCGCGCAACTCGATGCGCAGTGGCCGAGCCGTTCGCGAGCCGCGGATGGGATTGCTCCGAGCGCAGCCCACCACGCCGCCAACCCCACGAGTGATCACGAGGCCGGTAATGCGTTCGACGTCACGAACGACCCGATCAACGGGCCCGACCTTACCGCGCTCGGGACGGTGTTGCTCCAGGATCCGCGCACCCACTACGTGATTTTCCAACGGCGGATCGCGAACCCCGAAAAGGACGGTGGCGCGTGGCGCCCGTACACCGGAGCGAGCCCTCACGAGGAGCATCTCCATCTCTCGATCTACGCCGGCCATCGCGACGACCCGACGGCGTGGGACCTCGCGGGCGTTGCGTCTCCCGCATCGCCAGAAGTCGCCACGGCCCCCCCCGGCACGGTCCCCGCGATCAGCATGCCGACCTCGCTGACGGTGGAGGGATTTGGCCGCCTGGCCTTGGAGGACTATGTCGCTCGTGTGGTGACGGCGGAGCTTGGTGCTTCACGCCAGCTCCACGCACTCGAAGCGCAGGCAATGGCCGCGCGCTCGTACGTCGTGTGGATGATCAACAATAATGGGTATGGGACGCCGGCCAAGCCCGTCCCCAACTCGACGCATTTCCAGGTCTGTGCCCGCGCGGCGACCGCGCTCGGTCTCCAGGCGACCGCGGCGACGCGTGGAGGCCTCGTGATTCATCACGGCCGTGTCGTGCTCACAAGCTACGTCGCCGGTGCGCTCTGGTCCCCGGGCGCGTCCACAGGCCGCAACGGTCCCGACCCGACCAAGACCGAACACGGAGTCACGTACAACGACGGTCTCCTGGATACGGCTGTTCGACCGACGCCAAATGCGGGCCCGATCGTGGACAACCGAGGTTGCCTGTCGCAGAATGGCGCCGTGGAGCTCGGACGCCGCGGCGTCCTTTGGCCGGCCATCCTCCGCTACTTCTACGGCGCAGATATCGAGTTCACGTGCCCGGCGCCGTCGACGCCCGCGCGCGTGATTGAGCGTGATCGACCGGGGAGGCCCCCCGACGCGCCGCGCCCTGCGAGCCCTTTCTCCACGCTGACGCCCGACGATGGCAACGGCGCGAAGGAGGGCGGATCCCTTTTGATCGCGGCCGGCGTCGCCGCGTACCGAATGTTCACCTGAGCGACGAACGAAAAGGAGATTGATTTATGCAAACGGTTCAAAAGAGATGCGTCGAAGGCCTCGTTGTGGTGGCAGGCGCAACCGCCACAGGCGCCATTACGATCCCGGTGCTGCCGAAAGACGGCGCCTGGTCGCTCTGTGGTCATGTGATTGCGGTCGACCAAGGCACTCCGCGGTCTTCGGTGACGTTCTTTCCGCGCCTCAGCGGGACCTGCGCGGGGGGCGTCGTCACTCAGAACAACACGACCAAGATAGCGAGTCAGCCCAGTGATGGTGGGCGCGCGCAGACGTGGGAACCGGGCGGCTTGACCGTGACCATCACGGGACAGCAGCTCGAGATCGGGGTCACGGGGATCGACGGCAAGACCCTGGCGTGGGCGTGGTCGCTGGATCTGGTGGTCGTCACGCTGGGTTGAGCGCCGAGACGCCGGCCAACGCGTTCCCGCGATTGGCTCGGTCGCGATCGAAAGGAGGAGCGGCGCGCGAGGCCGCTCCTCCCACCGCGGCACACGGTCGAGAGTGCCGCGGTTTCCAAGCCGGGTGACCCGGCACCTCATCGCGCCTCGGCGACCCGAGGTAGGTAGTTCGTCCCGGTGGAGCGCTGAGCAAGAAGCGCTCTCGAAGGGGTCAGGGAGATAAGCTATGTCGAACGATCAGTACTTCGTCGTCATCGTGCCCCACGCCGACCAGGCGGCGCAGGCCGTTACCCTCGCGCGCGGGGCCGTTGCCAAAGGCTCTGTGAGGCACGAGCCGGCTTCCCATCGAGAACCCACGGGAAAACCTGCTTCCCGCCGCCCCGCTGCGGGAAAGCCGGCTTCTCATCGAGTCGTCGCCGGAAAGACTGCTTCTCACCACACCGCCACTCCCTCGTCCGTGCAAGGGCGTGTGGGGGGAGGCTACGTGGGCGGCCATCACGACCACACCCTCCGCTCCTGGAGCGTGGTCGTCAGCGACGACAAGTACGATGTCACCGACTCAGGCGGAGCCTGCGGCTATCGGATCGAGTGCGGAAAATCGACCGTCTGGACAGGGATTCTGTCGCGGAGGGGTACGTACGCCACGCACAGCACGACCCTCTCCCCGGAGACGCTCAAGGAGGTTCTTCGGTTGGTCTACGTCGGCGATCAGCGGCACGCGCAGGCGCGCGCCCCCGAGAGCGCGCGCACCGCGCCGCCGAGCGCGACGCACACCGCGAAGCCCAAGGGGACGCGTCGGGCAAAGGCCTCGGCGAGCGCTGCTCCGGGCAGGTCGGCCCCGCCGTCGAGCGCGACGCGGCCCGTGGCGTTGAAGGCGAAGCCCCCGAAGAGTGTCTCTCATAGCACGGCCGCCGCGCCGGTGCGGGCGAAGCGTGCGGCGAAGTCCGCGACGAGCCACCCTCAAAGCGCGCTCGCCTCGCACTCGGGGGTCAAGGCCCCCAAGAATCCCAAGGCCAAGCGGCACGCGAAGCCCAAGACGGCCTCGGGAAACACGCAGGCGGGGCCGCTGACGCAGCGCACGCCCGTCTCCCAGTCGAGCGCGAAGCCGTCCTCGCGGCGCGCCGCATCCCATGTCGACGACACGGCCGTTCTGCGCGAGATCAAAGCCAATCTGCACAAGGGGGATCCCGCGACGGCCGAAACCCACTTCGCGGCGATGGAGCGGATTTGGCGTGGAGGCGGGCGTGAGGCGACCGTCGCCTGGATGGCGAAGCACACGTTCCCGAGCGTCGTCGACGCGTTCGACGACTGGATGGAAAAGAACGTGGACGCTGCGCGGGCCATTCTCCACGGCGCGCCGAAGCACGAGCAGGTCGCGTAGTCATGAGAGACTTCACCAAGCATGCGCTCGCGCTGTTCGCCGCCCCTGCGGTGGCGCCCGCGGAGTCGAGCGCCCCCGCGCCGCGCACCAGCGTGATTGCTGCCTTGGTGGTCGCTCGGCCGCACGAGGCGTTCGTTTCGCCGCCGATCTCCGCGAACAACGGCGCTCGCGTCCTCCCCACGACGGCCGGATATGCGTCCGACGCGCCCGCGCGACGCACAAGCGCCCTCGCGGCGCTGCTCCTCAACGGGTCCCACGAGAGCGACCGCACTCCTTCCTTCACCGCGACGCAGGCTGCCCGCGCTCGGGTCGCCAGCCCGGCTGTACGTGCTCCCGACGCGCCCATGCGGCACACCAGCGCCATCGCGGCGATGATCGTCGCCCCGCCGCCGGACCACGCCCTTTCGCGCGCCGTCCCGTCGCTCGGCGAACGAGCGTCCGCCGCGCACGACGCGACCACCGAGACGGCGCTCATCGTCGCCCTGCTGCGCGACCAAGCGCGCGAGCTCCCCACCACCGTCACGGGGGTCAAGAGCGCGTCGATCCTGCGCGCGTGCGCCGTGACGATCGAGAGCCGCCGCGCAACCCCGAACCAGACCGCCTCGGACGCGCGCGGGATTGCGGTAGCTCATTTGCAGAGCGTCGCTGCGAAGACGAGCGGCAAGCCCGGCGAAGCCATCTTCCTTGCCGCGAAAGCCATCGAGACCGGCAACCATTACGCGGATCGGCAGAACAAGGCCAGCGGAGCCGCGTTGCCCGTGTCCGCGCCCGCCGTGCGCGCGCGGGCGGCAGCGCCGCCGTCGCCGAGCACGAGCCCCCCGAACAGACTCGCCCCCACGACGGCGCACGAGCGTGCTCCAGCCCCGACGAGCCGTCCGGGTGGCCCGCCGTCGATCGCTCGAATCCTCGAGGAAACGCGGAGCACGACGACGCCTGTCGCCACCATCGATTCCCTCGCGGCGCTCAAGCGGCTGCCCCTTGGAACACGGCTCCGGCTCGTCCGAAATCACAGCGGCTCGATGAATTCCGGGCGTGTGCTGGTGGAGATCCGGTCGAAGAGCATTGGACTCAGGATCGACGATCCCAGCGACAAGCGTCATGGGGAGGTCTCCTGGTACGAGTTCAAGCCCGGCTTCCGGGTCGCGTCACGTCCGAACGGGTTCGCGATCCTTCATCATGATCAGGTTCACGTTGAGTACCGCTTTGAGACGGCCGACCAAAGACCCGCGCCGCTCTCGCTCGGGACCTGGCAACAGCAGCTTGCGGGGGCGGAGGCGACGCGCGCCGAAGCGGAGCACCGCACGCTGCGAAAGGCGATGGTCGATTCTCTCCAGTGCGCGCGCAACGGCCATCGCGCCGCCAAGCGCCATCTCGCCGAGGAGCTGGCCGGAGGGCCGCGGGCGACCGCTCAGACCTTGGCGCGCGCCGAGGACACCCTGGCCAAGGCGCGCGTGCGCCTCGCCGACGCGCGTGCGATGGCCGGCGCGAAGTCGCTCCGGAGCCTCTCCGCGGCCCGGCTCGGTCGCCTGATCGAGCAAGCCGCGATCGACGCGAACACGGACCTCGCGGAGTTCTTGATCGCGGCGCAGCAGGACGCCTGGGGCGTCGCCTCGGGACAAGCGGGTCTGTTTACGCGCGGCGCTTCGACGACCTCGGCGCCGTTGACGACTCACCCCGTGAGGGGGATCGACGGGCTGGCCGCCCCCTCGGTCCGCGCACGCCCCCAGGCGCCGGTGCCTTCTCCGAGCCCCTCGGAGTCGGTGAACGTGGGGAGTATCGTCCGCTACCTCGGTTCGCAGCACCCGCACCTCGCAGGGCTCGAAGGCCGTGTCCTCACCGCGACACGCGACGGCATCACCGTTCAGTGGCGGCACCTCGGCGGAACGCAGCGTCCTCCGACTCCACGCGATCCGCCCAGCTATCGCGAGGACGAGTTGCGCGTCCTGCGCGGGTATACCAAGGCGTTTCGCGCCTCGAACGAGACGGTCGAGGCGGCACCGTCGAGCGCAAAGGCCCTCTCGCAGCGCGCGGCTCCCGAGCCGCCGCCGGACGTGGCGCCGCTTCCCGGCCTCAGTCGTCGCGGCGAGGATCTCTACGGCGATACGCGTCTGTTGACGTTCGCGAGCCAGATCCCCGGGTTCACGGTCAACCACATGGGCTACGGCGAGTTCGAGCTGGTGACCCCGGCCGGCAACGTGGACTTCGACCGGAGTCGCGGACGTGACTTCCCCGGGCAGACGGGGCGTTCCCACCGACTCTACGGTACGGCCGAGGCGATGGCTCTGCTGTTGCGGGAGCTCGACGCGCGAGGCATCGCACCGACCACGGTGGCTGAGGGCGAGCCTGCCGCCACAGCGCCCGCGCCCGTGTCGACGGGTCGGCTCGCGGCGCCGGCGATCACAAAGGCCCTCGCCCTCGAACCGACGAAGGCGCGGACGGCGCTCCGCGAGGCCGCCGAGGCGCACCCGAGCGAGCTTGAGCCTGTCGAGCATCGGACCGCCGCCGCGCGTCGGGACGCCAACATCAAAGCCATGTGGCTTGCCGCGGATCTGGAAGCCCATCCGCGTGCGCTCACCGACGACGATCGCTTGACCCTCGCTGCGTACTCGGACTGGGGCGGGATCGGCATTGCCAAGTCGCTCGACAAGTTCCCACCGGGGTTCGACGCCCCCGACACGCGTCAGCTCATCCACGCGTACTTCACGCCGCCGCGGGTGTGCGCCGAGATCGCGCGGCTCGTCCAACCGCTCCTTCCTGGCCTTGTGGCGACCGATGGACGGGTTCACGCGCTGGAGCCGGCCGTAGGCATCGGCAGGTTCCCTTTGGCGCTCTCCGGCCGCGGCTTCGAGACAGTGACGTGGCATTGCGTCGAATTCTCGAAGCTCTCGTACAAGATGCTGCACGCGCTCCGGCCGGACATCGACTTGTACCAGGGGCCTTTTGAGGGCTGGGTCGCTGCGCACGGTGCGGACTTCGCGGGGCGGATCAACTTGCTCATCAGCAACCCGCCCTATGGCCAGCGCAGCTACGCGACGACCGAGGATCCGGACCGGAGCTACCGCTACAAGCGCGCCGATGACTATTTCTTGCGCCGGGGCCTCGACCTTCTCGGTCCGGGCGGGCTTGGGATCTACATCATCCCGTCCGGGTTCCTGACCGGGATGACGAAGGCGGCGGTGGCTCTCCGCATCGAGGTCCTTCGCCGACATCATCTCTCGGCGGCGTTTCGGCTGCCCAACGAGGTGTTCAGCCTCGCGAACGTCGTGACCGACATTCTCATTTTCCGGGCCCGCGAGACGATCCTCGCGGACGTGGACGAGGCCGACAAGTTCCTCGTCGAGGGGCGGTATTACGAGGAGTTCCCGGGGCACATTCTCGGGACCGTCGTCCCGAACGAGGCGCCGAAGCCCGGGGAGCCGGCGAAGCGCGGCTGGCACACGAGCGCCGAGGGCTACACCGTCGTTGGCGAGTTCACCGCCCTTCCGCCGGTGCTCGAAGAGCGCCCCATCTGCGTTTCATGTTCCCACGCGTCGACTCCCCCGCACGCGGCGCCGCCGCCGACGGCGACGAGCACGAGCAAAGCGGCGCCCGCGCAGCAGCTCGTCGACAACGACGAGCGCATGCTGGCGGTCTCCAGCCTCGGCCGTCGCGTCGAAGGCTTCCTCGCCAGCGTGGCCAATCCCGATCGCGAGCCGGTGGGCTGGGAGGAGCTCCGTCACGACCTTCTGGAATGGGCGAGCGTCCACGGCGCTCCGGCCCTCGATGCCGAGGTGTTGGCGCTGGCCAGCGCCGAACGGGGCCCCTTGGGCAAAGGGCCGCCCGGCGGCGCGGGATGGCTCCTCAAAGCGTTCCTTGGCAGATCGGCGACGCTCATCCCGTCGCTGTCCGAAAGGCCGCAGTGGATGCCGCGGTTCAGCGGCAACAAGAATGACCCGCTCCAGTGGGGCGATTACCTCTACCGCTCGCGCAAGACGTTGACGATAGACGAGCTCCCGGGCCAGGATCCGAGCGCCCTCTTCGCTGCCGGCTGGAGCGAGGACTCGCTCACTCCGGCGTGGACCGAGCGGCTCGACGCTCGCGGGCAGCTCCTGCCGCCCGACGAGTACCTGTTCGGCGAGCTCTGGCCGAAGTTCGACCGCGCGCAGGCGCGCGCCGCGCTCGGGGACACGCAAGCGGCGGCGCAGGCGAAGCAACTGATCGAGCTGATTCAGCCGGCCACCTTCGATGAAATCGAAGTGACCCCCCAGGATGGCTTTGTCCCCCTTGACCTCCTCGCCACCTGGATGGCGACGCTGAACCATGGAGATCCCGTGGCGCTCCTCCGCGACAAGGGACTCACGCTCCTCGCGAACGTCGCCTACGAGGATCACAACAAGGGGCTCGGCGGGCTTTCGCAAGAAGCGCTCCTGCTCCTCGGCTGGATCAACCACGACTACGTGGTCTTCCAGCCCCAGGCTGGGGAGACGGAAAAGGTCGACGACATCCGCCTCGCGTACGCCAAGGAGTGGACGGAGGGCTTTCGGGGCTGGCTCGACGCCGATCCGGAGCGCCAGCGCCTCGTCGAGCAGCGGTATCAGCGCGCTCGCCAAGGCTATCGCGCCCACGCGTACGGGGCCGAGCCGCTGAAGCTCGCGCGGTGGAACCCCGCGATCGTCTTGAACCCCCACCAGACCGCGGGCGCGCGGAGGCTCGACGCGAACCGCGGCGGTGGGCTCGGCTTCGACGTCGGCGTCGGCAAGACGTACACGATCCTCGCCGCGCTCGCATTGGCCCGGCAGAGTGGCCGCGCGCGCCGCGCGGTGATCGTGGTTCCTCAGCCGATCGCGTTCCAGTGGGTCGACAACCTCGGCAAAGCGCTGCCCGACTTCCGCGTCGTCGTCATTGGCATCAACAAGAAGACGATCGCGCATGGGCTGCGGCGGGGCCTCGAAACCAGCGAGACGGATTCGCCCGAGGAGCGGAGTCGCAAGTGGGCACGGTTCCAGGGCGGCGAGTTCGACGTCGCGATTCTCACCTACGACTCGCTGCCACGCACCCAGATGGATCAGGCGTCCACGCTTCACTTCCTGGAGGGCGTGACCGCGATTGAGCGCGAGGTGGAGCTCAAGAAACGCAACGCCGCGAAGGCGAAGAAAGGATTGCTGAAGAAGTACCAGGAGGAACGAGGGAAGCTCGACCGGAAGCTCGAAAAGGCGCTGGAAGCGGCGGAGGTGAAGCGCCGCTACGGGCACAGTCGC
>JANYGI010000203.1 GCA_025362495.1 Byssovorax sp.
CGGCAGGTTCTCGCAAATCCCGGGGACCAGTCGCCTCGGGGTGCGCGACACCAGCGGCGCCGGCACCACGCTCGACCTCGAGCGGGGCTACCTGTGGTGCCTGGACCGGCAATTCCAGGCCAGCGTCGAGCAAGGCGGCAACGGCCTCTTCGACGCCGAGATCCACACCGACGAGTCCGTCCTGTTTCCCTTTCAGCCGATCCGGCTGTTCGGGTCGCACAACCCGGTGCTGCCGGCTGGACTGGCCCTCTACTGGCAGTTCGTCGTCCACGGGACGTCGCTCCTGCCGGCCCGGGAGGTGGAGCGCTACGAGCGGCAGCCGCGTCGCCGCCTGTAGCTCGCGTCGTCGAGGAAGGTTTGAACCATGCCGTCGCCTGCTGTCGTTCGCGCGGATCTGAAGCCGAGGCCCTCGGAGGCCGACAAGAACGAGCTGGTCTTTCCGCTCAGCGGCATCCGGCGGTTGCATGTGTTCATGAAGGCCAGCGTCGATACTCGGCGCGAGTCTTCGGACGTCTGGTGGGTCCTCTCCGGCTGGGCGACCCTGGAAGATCCGGCGCGGGACCTGCCGGATCTGCCCAGTTACCAGTACGTGAACCTCGCGCCGAGCGCTCTCGTGCTTCCCCCTTTGGGGGCCGCTCTCATGCACGTGGCCACGGTCTTCTGGGTCGCTGAGCCGCCGGCCGCGGCGCTCAGTGTCAAGTTCAGCACGGCGGGAGATCAGCCGGAGGGAAAGGCCATCGCGTTCGGGTACGCCGACACGATCCCTCACGACTTCTCCGGCCTCTTTCGCGCTCCGTTTGGGTACGGCCAGGCGCCGGCTCGCCTGGTCGACCCTCTGTCGCAAGACCCCGACGACCTCGTTCGTCTTCAGCTCGAGGAACGTCTGCCCGCGCTCCCGTTTCCACCGCAACAACCTCGAAGGAGGCGCTCGTAGCCATGTCCACCACCGTTATGATGCCGCGCGTTTGCAAACCCCTTCTCCAGGGGGGCCGGTACTTCTCCATGCTCACGCCCCTCGCGGGCGTCGTCGGACAAGACGCCATGCCGTACACGTCCGAGTGGCTGCCTGTCGGAGCGGGCGCCTATCTTCAGCTAACGCTCACGATTACCAGCCTGACTGGCACGCTCAGCGTGGTCCTGGAGACCGTCAACGATCCGGTCGCCGACAAGCCGCGCTTTTGCGGCAACTTCACCCAGAACAACGCGGTCGGCGCGGTCCAGGCCGGCATGCTGAGTGACAGCTTCGTGCGGGTGGTCGCTACGCCGGGCGCCGGCCTCAACCAAGCCGCGGACTGGTCGGTCGACGGCAACGCCTTCCTCCCCTTCGCGCCGGGCGTGTAGGCGCGCCCATGAACCCCGCGCAACCCACGCCCGAACCGATCGTCGAGGCCGCGCCCGTCGCGCCGAAGCGGATCGTCCTCGTGGGCGACTCGCTCGCGCAAGGCCTCGGCCCCGCGCTCGCCGAGATCGCGCGGGGCGTGCCATGCGGGTTTCGCGCAGTCGGCAAGCCATCCACGCGCGTGCGCGACTGGATGCGCGACGGCGAGCTCGTCACCGCGATCGGCGCGCCGCCCGTCGATCTCGTGCTGGTGAGCCTCGGAACCAACGACATGCGGACCGCCGATCCCGCAGCTGCTGGCGCTGAGGCCGGCGCGTTGGTGGACAAGATCGTCGCGGCCGGAGCTTCGGTGGCGTGGATCGGGCCGCCGCGCATGAGGTTCGATACGGGCGCGTTTCGGCCCGCGCTCGCCGGCGCGTGCAGCGCGCGCAACGTGCGGATCTGCGATTCGCAGTCCCTCGATCTCGAGCGCGCGGCGGATGGGATCCACCTGACGCCCAAGGGCTACCGCGCCTGGGCCGAGACGATCGCGACGTGGGTGCCCTTCGCGGCCTACGCGGCGGGGAGCGGCGTCGTCACGACAGCGGCGCTGGCGGGCGAGGCCGCGGCGCTCGTCGCGCTGCGCGCGCAGCTCGATGAGCGCTGGCCGAGCCGATCGCGAGCGACGGACGGGATCGCGGCGAGCGCGGCCCACCACGCCGCCAACCCGAAGAGCGATCACGAGTTCGGCAACGCGCTCGACATCACGCACGACCCCGTGAACGGGCCCGATCTCGCCGCGCTGGCGACGGCGTTGCTCAGGGATCCGCGCGCCCACTATGTGATTTTCCAGCGGCGGATCGCGAACCCCGACAAAGACGGCGGAGCCTGGCGCCCGTACAGCGGAACTAGCCCTCACGAGGACCACCTCCATCTTTCGATCTACGCCGACCGACGCGACGACGGGATGGAATGGGACCTCACCGGCGTCGGCGTGCTCGCGTCGCGGGCGATCGCCACCGACGACCGGCAATCCCCGATCGATCCCGCCGCGTCCCTCGACCCGGCCCCGGCGATCCGCATGGCGACGTCGCTCACGGTGGAGGGCTTTGGCCGCCTCGCCCTCGAGGACTATGTCGCGCGCGTGGTGACGGCGGAGCTCGGCGCGTCGCGCCAGCTCCAGGCGCTCGAAGCGCAGGCCATGGCGGCCCGCTCGTACGTCGTGTGGATGATGAACCGCTACGGGTACGGGACGCCGGCCAAGCCCATCCCCAACTCGACGCGCTTTCAGGTCTGTGCGCGCGCGGCGACTGCGCTGTGTCTTCACGCAACCGAGGCGACCCGTGGGGGCCTGGTGCTCCACGACGGCCGTCTGGTGCTCACGAGCTACGTGGCCGGCGCGCTGTGGTCGCCGGGCGCGTCGACTGGCAAGAACGGCAACGACGCGACGAAGACCGAGCACGGGGTCACCTACAACGATGGCCTCCAGAGCGCCGCGGTGAAGCGAACGCCGAACGCCGGGCCCGTCGCAGACAACCGGGGTTGCCTCTCGCAGAACGGCGCCGTGGAGCTCGGGCGCCGTGGCTATCTCTGGCCCGCGATCCTCCGCTACTTCTACGGCGCGGATCTCGACTTCACGTGTCCGGAGCCGGCGAGTGCAGCGAGCGAGCGGCCGGAGGAACGGCCTGCGCGCGGCCCCGACGCTCCGCGCCCTGCGAAACCGGTCTCCCGGCCCACGCCCCCCGAGGAGGGCCACGGCTCGAAGGACAACGGCTCCCTGCTGATCGCGGCGGCGGTCGCCGCTTACCGCATCTTCACCTGAACAACCAACGAAGAGGAGATCGATCCATGCCCAGTATTCAAGAAAGATGTCTCGATGGCGTGGTCACCGTCGCTGGAGCGACCCCCACGCGCGCAATCACGCTTCCGCTCCTGCCGAAAGACGGAGCCTGGTCGCTCGTGGGTCATGTGATCGCGGTCGACGAAGCGAGCCCGCGGTCCTCGGTGACGTTTTACCCGCGGATCAGCGGCTCCTGCGCGGGGGGCGTGGTGACGCAGAACAACGTGACGAAGATCCTGAGCCAGCCCAGCGACGGGGGGCGCGACCAGACGTGGGAGCCCGGTGGGTTGAGCGTGACCATCTCGGGTCAGCAGCTCGAGATCCAGGTCGCCGGCATCGAGGGCAAGACCCTTGTCTGGGCCTGGGCGCTGGATCTGCTGCTGGTCTCGATGAGCTGATAGGCGCCCTCGAAGGTGGCTGGGAGGTAACCCATGTCGAACGATCACATTTACGTCATTATCGTGCCTGACACCGACCAGGCCGCCCAGGTGCTCGCCACAACGCGGATACCGTTCGGAAAGCATGTTGCGAAGCACGAGCCTCCTTCCCAGCGAGCTGCCAACGGAAAGCCTGCGTCCACGCGGGTTCCCACAGGAACGCCTGCATCCACGCGGGTTCCCACGGGAAAGCGTGCCGCCACGCGCGGCGCCGCCCGCCCCCCTCCTTCCAAGCCATCCGCCTCTGTTTCCTCGGCTCCGAGGCGTGCGGGTAGCGGGTACGTCGGCGGCACGGATCACCATCTCCGCACCTGGAGTGTGGTCGTGCGCGACGACAAATACGATGTGACCGACACCGGCGCAGCCTGCGGATACCGCATCGACTGCAATAAATCCACCGTGTGGACGGGAACGCTGGGCCGGAGGGGTTCGTATCACACGACCACGACGACGCTCGACGAGGGGACGCTGAAGGAGGTTCTCCGGTTGGTCTACGTCGGCGATCGCCGACACGCGCAGGCGAGAACCCCCGCGCGCGCGCATGCCGCGCCGCCGAGCGGCCCTCGCACGGCGAAGCCCGCGTCGAAGCGTCAGGCAAAGCGGAAGGCGCCGGCCTCCCGTCCCACACCGGCTCCGCCGCCGAGTGGGCCGCGCACGAGGGAGGTGAAGGCAAAGCCCGCGATCCCCGCCTCTCAGCCCAGGTCCGCGCCGCCGCCGCACGTCGAGCCCAAGGGGAAGAAGCGGGCGAAGTCCACGACCCGTCACGACGCGGCTGCGCCCGCGTCGAGGTCGAGTATCAAGGCCAAGGCGAAGCGGCACGTGAAGCCCAAGACGACCTCGGCGAGCACGCACGCTGGGCCGCTGACGCAACGCACGCCCGTCTCGCAGCCGAGCCCGAAGCCGTCCTCGCGTCGCGCTGAATCGCGCGTCGACGACACGGCTGTCTTGAACGAGATCAAAAAGAATCTGCACGAGGGCGACCCTTCGACAGCAGAGCAGCACTTCCAGGTCATGAAGTCGATCTGGATGCGCGGCGGACGTGAAGCGGCCATCGCCTGGAAAGCGCAGCACAAGCTCGCGAGCGTGGTCGACGCGTTCGACGACTGGATGGAGAAAAACGTCGAGGCGGCAAGGGCGATGATCGGGGCTTCGCTCCACAGCGCGCCGAAGCACGAGCACGTCGCGTAGCGCCATGCGTGACTTCGCCAAACATGCGCTCGCGCTGCTCACCGCACCCCAGGTGGCTGCGGCTGGCCCCAGCGCCGCTCCGCGGCGCACCAGCTCCATCGCGGCCATGATCGTCAACCAGGTGGCTGCTGCTGGCCCCAGCGCCCCTCCGCGGCGCACCAGCGCCATCGCGGCCATAATCGTCAATCGACCGCACGAGGCGTTCGTCCTCCTGCCGTTGGCCGGCGGATACATGGCGTGGCCCGATGTCGGGACACGCGTCCAGTGGCGGGAGGAGACACGCGCGCAGCACGGCAACGTGATTCGGCACGGCACGCGGGAGTTCTCCGGTCGCGTGACGCGGGTGGACGCGACGAAGCTGAAGGACATCGACATCTGGGCAGCCCCCGACGGGGAAAAGGAGCGGAGGGTCGCGCAGGGAGGACTTCTCGTGCCGGCAGCGGACGTCCCGCGATTCGCCGCCCGAGTGCAGTCCGCTGCGAAAGCCCATCTCGAACGAAGTCTTCAGACGATGGCCGAGAGCGACACCGCACGCGCTCTGGCGCGGGCGGCGGAGATCCCCGCTCGACGCACCAGCGCTATTGCGGCCATGCTCCTTACGCCGTCAAACGAAGGCGCCCATTCTCGCTCGATCCCTCCGAAGGCCGAACGTGCGTCGGTTGGGGCCGACGCGGCCACCGAGACGGGGCACATCGTCGCTCTGCTGCGCAATCAGGCGCAAGACCTCCCCGACACCGCCACGGGGATCAAGATCGCGTCGCTCCTTCGCGCGTGCGCGGTGACGCTCGAGCGACGCCCCGCGCACGCGACCCAGAGGGCGTTGGAGGCACGGATCGTGGCCGTTGAGCACCTGCGGAGCGTGGCCGCGAAGACGAGCGGCAAGGCCGGCGAGGCGCTCTTCCTCGCCTCAAGGGCGATCGAGGCCGGCAACCATCTCGCGGCGCGGCGGAACACGCCCCGCCAGGACGCCGACGCGCTCCCGCCGGCACCCTCCGTTCGCGCGCCCTCGACGGCGCAGCCGGCGCCCGCGAACTCCACCGCCGCGGCGCGACTGGTGCCCACGACCGTACACAAGAGCCCCCAGGACCCGATTGGCGCGTCCTCATCGGAGCAGATGCCGGGCGATGCACCCCTTGTCCCCAAGATCGATTCCATGGCGGCGCTCAAGCGACTGCCTATTGGAACGAGGCTCCGGCTCGTCCGAAATCAGCAGGGCCCGATGGATGCCCCGCGCGTGCTGGTCGAGGTCAAAGCGAGGAGCATCGGACTCAAGATCAGCGATCCGAGCGACAAGCGGAATGGGCAGGTGTCCTGGTACACGTTCGAGCCTGGTTTCAAGGTCGAACCCCGCCCGAATGGCTTCGCGATCCTTCAGAACGGCAAGGTTCATGTGGAGTACCGCTTTGAGGCGGCCGTGCATCCGCTCGGGCCCAACTCGGTCGGGACGTGGCAACGGCATCTCGCGAGCGCGGAGGCGACACAAGCCGAGGCCGAGCGGCGCACGCTGCGGAAGGCGATGGTCGAGTCCCTCTCGTGCGCGCGCAACGGCTACCGCTCGGCCAAGCGCCATCTCGCCGAGGAGCTGGCCGGCGGCCCGCGCGTCACCGCGAAGACGAGGGCGCAGGCCGAGGACAAGCTGGCCAAGGCGGGCGTGCGCCTCGCCGACGCTCGGGCGATGGGCGCCGCGAAATCGCTCCGCGGCCTCTCCGAGGCCCGGCTCGCGCGCCTGATCGAACAAGCTGAGAGCGACAGCAACAAGGATCTCGCGCCGTTCTTGATCGCCGCGCAGCAAGACGCGTGGGGCGTCGCCTCGGGACAGGCGGGGCTCTTCGCTCGCGGAGCCTCGACGAAGGCGAGCGACGCGCTGGCCGCCCCCTCGGGGCGCGCGTCCGCAAAGGCACCGCCAAGCGCAAAGGCACCGGCGAGCGCAAAGCCCCCTTCGGTGCGGGTGGCTCCGGAGGCGACGCCCGATGTGGCTCCGCGTCCGGGCCTCTACCATCGCGGCAAGGATCTCTATGGCGACACGAGTCTTTTGACGTTCTCCGGGCAGATCCCCGGCTTCGAGGTTCGCCACTTGGGGATGGGCGAGTTCGAGCTGGTGACGCCGGCGGGCAAGGTGGCTTTCGACCGGACGCGCGGACGGGACTTCCCGGCGCAAACGGGGCGCTCGCACCTGCTGTACGGCCCGCCCGAGGCGATGGGCCTGCTGCTGCGCCAGCTCAAAGAGCGCGGCGTCGAGCCGACGACGGCGGCCGAGGGCGATCTCGACGTCGCGACGTCCGGGCCCTCGTCGAAGGGCCGGCTCGCGGCGCCGACGACCAGCGACACCACGAAGCCCGCCGCCTCCGCGCCGACGAAGGCTCGCGCGGCTCTCCAGGAGGCGCCCACGCCGAGCTCGCAGCAGCTCTCGCCCGTGGAGCATCGGACGGCGGCCACGCGTCGGGACGCGAACATCACGGCCATGTGGCTCGCCGCCGAGCTGGAAGCGCACCCGCGCGCGCTCACCGACGCCGATCGCCTGGTCCTCGCGGCCTACTCGGATTGGGGCGGGATCGGCATCGAGAAGTCCCTCGACAAGTTCCCGCCGGGCTTCGACGTTCCCGATTCCCGCCAGCTCATCCACGCGTACTTCACGCCGCCGCGCGTGTGCGCCGAGATCGCGCGGCTCGTCCAGCCGCTTCTCCCGGGTCTCGTCGCGACCGATGGACGGGTCCACGCCTTGGAGCCGGCCGTGGGCATTGGCCGGTTCCCGCTCGCCCTCTCCGGCCGCGGGTTCGAGACCGTGACGTGGCATTGCGTCGAGTTTTCAAAACTCTCGTACAAGATGCTCCACGCGCTTCGGCCGGACATCGACTTGTACCAGGGGCCGTTCGAGGGCTGGGTCGCGGCGCACGGCGCGGACTTCGCGGGCCGGCTCAAGCTGGTCATCAGCAACCCGCCCTACGGGCAGCGCAGCTACGCCACCATCGAGGACCCGGATCGGAGCTACCGCTACAAGCGCGCCGATGACTACTTCCTCCGCCGCGGGCTCGACCTTCTCGCGCCGGGCGGACTCGGCATCTACATCCTCCCGTCCGGGTTTCTGACCGGAATGAGCAAGTCCGCGGTGGCCCTCCGCGTCGAGGTTTTGCGCCGACATCACCTCTCGGCAGCATTCCGTCTCCCCAATGAGGTGTTCAGTCTCGCGAACGTCGTGACCGACATTCTCATCTTCCGGGCCCGCGAGACGATCCTCGCCGACGTGGACGAGGCGGATCGGTTCCTCGTCGAGGGGCGCTACTACCAGGAGTTCCCGGCGCACATTCTCGGAACGGTGGTCCCGAACGAGCTGCCGAAGCCGGGAGAACCGGCGAAGCGTGGCTGGCACACGAGCGCCGAGGGCTACACCGTGACGGGCGAGTTCACAGGCCTTCCCGCCGTGCTCGAGGAGCGCCCCATCTGCGCCTCGTGCTCGCATTCGGCGCTTCCCGCTCCATTCACCGCACCCCCGAAGCTCGTGAGCGCAGGCAAGGCGACTCCGGCGCAGGCGATCATCGACAACGACGAGCGCATGGTGGCGGGCTCCCGCCTCGGCCGTCGCGTCGAAAGCTTCCTCGCCAACGTGGCCAACCCGGACCTGGAGCCGGTCGGCTGGGAGGAGCTCCGCCGCGATCTTTTGGCCTGGGCGACCGCCAACGGCGCCCCGGCCCTCGACGGGGAGGTTCTCGCGCTGGCCAATGCCGAGCGGGGCCCCCTGGGCAAAGGCCCGCCTGGCGGCGCTGGGTGGCTCCTCAAGGCGTTCCTGGGCAAGTCGGCGACCCTGATCCCGTCGCTCTCCGAACGGCCGCAGTGGATGCCGCGCTTCACCGGCAATAAGAGCGACCCGCTCCAGTGGGGCGACTACCTCTACCGCTCGCGCAAGACGCTGACGATCGACGAGCTTCCGGGCCGGGATCCCAGCGCCCTCTTCGCCGCAGGCTGGAGCGAGGACTCGCCGGAGCCGGCCTGGATCGAGCGCCTCGACGCGCGCGGGAACCTCGTGCCGCCCGACGAGTACCTGTTCGGCGAGCTGTGGCCGAAGTTCGACCGCGCCCAGACGCGCGCCGCGCTCGGCGACACCCAGGCCGCCGCGCAGGCGAAGCAACTGATCGAGCTGATTCAGCCCGCCACCTTCGACGAAATCGACGTGACCCCGCAAGACGGCTTCGTCCCCCTCGACCTCCTCGCCGCGTGGATCGCGACGAAGAACCACGGGGATCCCGTGGAGCTGCTCCGCGACAAGGGACTCACCCTCCTCGCCGACGTCCCGTACGAGGACCACAACAAGAGTCTTGGCAGTCTCTCACAAGAAGCACTGTTGATCCTGGGCTGGATCAACCACGACTACGTGGTCTTCCAGCCCCAAGCCGGGGAGACGGAGAAGGTCGACGACATCCGCCTGGCGTACGCGAAGGAGTGGACGGAGGAGTTCCGGGGCTGGCTCGACGCCGATCCAGAGCGCCAGCGCCGCGTCGAGCAGCAGTATCAGCGTGCTCGCCAGGGCTACCGCGCGCACGCCTACGGCGCCGAACCGCTGAAGCTCGCGCGGTGGAACTCCGCGATCGTCCTCAATCCTCACCAGATCGCGGGCGCCCGCCGACTCGACGCGAACCGCGGCGGTGGGCTCGGCTTCGACGTCGGCGTCGGCAAGACGTACACGATCCTCGCCGCGCTCGCCCTGGCTCGCCAGAGCGGCCGCGCGCGCCGCGCGGTGATCGTGGTTCCTCAGCCGATCGCGTTCCAGTGGGTCGACAACCTCGGCAAGGCGCTGCCCGACTTCCGCGTCGTCGTCATCGGCATCAACAAGAAGACGATCACGCATGGGTTGCGGCGGGGCCTCGAAACCAGCGAAACCGACTCGCCCGAAGAGCGGAGTCGCAAGTGGGCACGGTTCCAGGGCGGCGAGTTCGACGTCGCGATCCTCACCTACGACTCGCTGCCGCGCACGCAGATGGATCAGGTGTCCACGCTTCACTTCTTGGAGGGCGTGACCGCGATTGAGCGCGAAGTGGAGCTCAAGAAACGCAACGCCGCGAAGGCGAAGAAAGGATTGCTGAAGAAGTACCAGGAGGAACGAGGGAAGCTCGACCGGAAGCTCGAAAAGGCGCTGGAAGCGGCGGAGGTGAAGCGCCGCTACGGGCACAGTCGC
>JANYGI010000019.1 GCA_025362495.1 Byssovorax sp.
TGGGGCGATCGATAGGGCCGCTGAAGCTGTTCGAGGATCCCCTCCCGGGCGCGGGGATCGTGGCGATCGTCGCCAAGGACACCACGGTGCAGATCGTCCGCGAGGTCGGCGACTGGGCCTTCATCAAGTACCGCGGCTCCGGCGAGCCGATCACCGGCTGGGTCCAGAAGAGCGAGATCTCGGTCCGATGAGCGTCGGCCTTTCGAATCGGCGCGGCTACCGCGGCCGCGTCCTCACGCCCGTCGGCAGCGCGGGCGAGCTGCGCTTCTTCGCGGACGGGCTGCTCGTCGTGGAGCACGGTCGCCTCGTCTCCGTCGGCCCGTACGCGGCCGACGCGGCGTGCGGCGCGATCCTCGATCTGCGCCCCGCGGTGCTGCTGCCGGGCTTCGTCGATACCCACCTGCATTTCCCGCAGACGCGGGTGATCGGGAGCGCCAGCGGCCCGCTGCTCGAGTGGCTCGAACAGACGGTGTTCCCCGAGGAAGCGCGCTTTCGCGACGAGGCGTACGCGCGCCCCGTCGCCGCCGAGCTCGTCGCGCGCCTGCTCGCCGCGGGGACGACGACGAGCGCGATCTTCTCGAGCTCGAGCGAGCTCGCGACCAGCGTGCTGTTCGAGGCGCTCGATCGCTCCGGGCTGCGCGCGATCGCCGGCCTCACGCTCATGGATCAGGCCTGCCCCGACGGCGTGCGCGTCCCCGCGGACGAGGCGCTCGCGGCGTGCGCGCGGCTCGTCGAGCGCTGGCACGGGCACGACGGCGGGCGCCTCGGCTTCGCGGTGACGCCGCGCTTCGCGCTGAGCTGCTCGCGCGCGCTGATGGAGGGCGCGGCCCGCCTCGCCAGCGATCACGAGCTCTTGATCCAGACCCACATCGCGGAGAACGCGGCCGAGGGCGAGGCCGTGCGGGCGCTCCATCCGTGGGGCGGCGACTACCTGGGGATCTACGAGAAAACAGGGCTGATCGGGCCACGCACGGTGCTCGCGCATGCCATCCATCTCTCGGCGAGCGAGTGGGATCGCGTCGCGTCGCTCGGCGCGTCGATCGCCCACTGCCCCGACTCGAACTTCTTCCTCGGCAGCGGGCGGATGCGGCTCGCCGAGGCCTGGTCGCGGGGCGTGCGCGTCGGCCTCGGCAGCGACGTGGCCGCGGGGCGGAGCTTCGATCTGCGCCGCGCGATGGCCCACGGCTACGACAACGCGCTGGCGATCGGCGCCGCTGTCACGCCCGCGCAGCTGCTCACGCTGGCGACGCTCGGCGGGGCGACGGCGCTCGGCCTCGGCGCCGAGACCGGCAGCCTCGAGGCGGGAAAAGCAGCGGATTTCATCGCGGTGAGCCTGCCCGAGTATGCGACGACCGAGGGCGCGATCCTGGGGCAGATCGCCTTCGGCGACAGCGGCCGCGTCGAGCGCGCGTTCGTGCGCGGCGAGCGCGTGTTCGCCGCGCTGCCGTAGCCGCGCGGCGATGGCGATCGCGATCATGATCGCGGCTCAGGTGTCGTCGACCATCGCCTGGCTGACGTGCTCGAACGACTCGCCGGCCATCTCGACGCCGCGCAGCGCCGCGTCGTCGAGGCTGGCCTCGGCGGCCTTTGCGGTGCTCACGGCCGCGTAGGCGCGCGTCAGCACGGCGACGTGATCGGCGATGCGCGCGTCGAGGCGCTCGACCACCGCGAGGGCGGGGGAGCGGAGCGCCGCCTCGCCGACGCCGGAGGGAGGCGGCGCGGGGCGTGAGCGCGCGAGCCGCGTGCGCGCGTCGGCGAGCTTGAGCAGCGAGATCCAGGTCTGCCGCACCGGCGCCGTCATCGGTCGATCGAGGAGATCCTCATCGACGGTGCGGCGCAGCTCGGCGCCGGTCGCGAGCGACGCCGCGACTGGCCCGGTGAGATCGCTCGCGGCCGCTTCGAGCGCGTGCGCTACCGGATCGTCGGCGTCGATCAGGAGCGGCAGCGCGACGAGCACGGCGGCGACGATCACCGCCACCGCGCGCAGCGCCGGGATCGCGCCGACGAAGCTCTGCGCGAGCGATGCGGCGACGGCGCCGACGACGATGGCGCCCAGCAGATGGAGTCCCCGCGGGCCCTTCGATCGAACGCGGCTGGTGCGCTCGGCGAAGCAGAGCCCGATCATCACGGCGCCGCCGACGGCCGGCGAGTGCGGGGCGATCACGCCGAAGGCGAAGGCGCCGAGCGCGCCCGCGGTGATCCCGAGCGCGCTCGTCGTCCCCGACGCCGCGAGCGCGAACAGCACCGCGAGGCTCACGAGGAGCAGCGCGCCCGGGACGACGTCGAGCCGGGGCGTGAGCGGCGCGAGCCCGAAGAGCAACGCGGCCGCGACGAGAAGGAGGATCCTGCGCATGACGACCTCAGAAAGCGGCCTGGCGGCCCATGTTCGACGTGTTCTTCTCGACGGCCTGCTTCGCCGCGATGCTGCCCGCGGCGCTGCGAGGAGCGGCCGCCGCGAAGGAGCGCTTCGTGTCGTCGTAGGAACGCGCCTGCGCTTGCAAAGCAGTCGCGGCGGCGGGGGGCGCGGCGGCCTCGGCGGCGCGGAGATCGACGAGGTTCTGATCGATGAGCCCCTGCGCGCGCTGCACGTCACCCTCGGCGTAGGCCTCGCTGGCCTCGATCTGTCGCAGCGATGCGGTCGCGCTCATCGCCCGCGCGAGCACCGCGCCGTCGCGTCCCTGGGCGACCACGTTCTCGTCGGACGAGCCGCGGATCGCGAGGTCGCTGAAGCGCGCGTCGGCCCCGTCGCCGCCGACGTTGTTCCAGCTCACGCGCCCCTCGAAGGCGCGGGCGTCGCCCGCCTCGACGCTGGCCGCGAGCTCGAGCACCACGCGGCGCTCGTCGCCGGCGAAGAGCGATCCCAGCGCGAGCTCGATCTCGCTGCCGTCGAGGCTCTTCGCCTCGGCGCCGACCGCGCGCACGAGGCGCACGCCCGCGGGGAGCTTGATCCGCGCGGTGGCGCGCTCGATCGTCGTCGACGCCGTCTCCTCGAGCTCGCGGTGGAGGAAGCTCGTCAGCGCCTCCGCGTCGTTGACGAAGGCGAAGTTGCCGCGGCCCGAGCGCGCGACGCCGGCCATGTAGCTCGCGTCGAAATCGAGGCCGATGCCCATCGACGAGATGGTCACGCCGCGGCCCACGCTCTCCTTCGCGATCGCCTCGGACGCGGCGCGGGTGCTGTCGAGCCCGTCGCTCGCCAGCACCACGCGGAGCACGCGCCCCTTGCCGGCGTCGGCGAGCGCGCGCAGGCCCTCTTTGAGCGCGGGCGCGATGTTCGTCCCGCCCGCGGCGACGAGGCCCTGGACCTTTGAAATGAGCTGATTTCGCACCGAGCCGGCGCGCGCGAGCGGCTGCACCAGCTCGCTGTCGGTGGAGTAGCGGACGAAGGCGATCTCGTCGTCGTCGCGGAGATCGCGGATGAGCCGCACCACGGCCTGCTTGGCCTGGGCGATCTTCTCGCCGTCCATCGAGCCCGACGTATCGAGGACGACGGCGATCGAGAGCGGCGCGCGCTCCCGGGCGTGGGCCACTGCGTCGGCGGTGAGATCGAGCTCGGCGAAGAAGCGTCGCTCGCTGCCGGCGAGGAGGTGCGTGTGGCTGAGCGCGAACGTGCCGTGCGCGCCCTGCGCCGCGAATTTCGTGGAGTTGTCTCCGGTGGCGACGGCGCCGCCGGTGGCGACGGTGATGGGCCGGAGCAGCGGGGCGGCGCTCGCCGGCGTGCGCGCGAGGATGAGGCCGCCGGCGGCGAGGATGACGGTGCTGGCCGCGAGGCCGCGGCGGATGCGGGGCATGCGCAACCACGTTCGAATCGACATGGAGTCCTCCGGAATGGGGGCGGACGGCGTGCCGGCGCCCTCGTTTTCGTCGGGGCGCGGCGGCTCTCTCCGCGGGTGGGGCCTACGTACGCGCGGCGATTCGAAAGGATCTCGATGGCCGCGCGGTCGCGCGACGAACGCGTCGCCTCCGCGGTCGCCTCGGGCAAACTCCCCGTCGATGCCTTCCTCATCGCGGTGCTTCTGCTGGCGACGCTGGTGAGCGCCGGCGGCGTGCCCCAGGTGAAGGACATCCCCGCGCCGCGCCGCGCCGCGACTTCCACGACGACGGCACCGACGACGTGAACGATCCGGATCCGCTCGATCAGACGAAGAAGTAGCTCGCCGGGGCTCACTTCGATAAGCACCGGGGCCTCACCCAAGCCCCGGCGGCGTGCTCGGTCGAAGCCCACTGGCCCGGCAAAGGCCCGGGAATTTGCGGGCCCCGAAACCGGATGCCGTCCGAGTTTTGCCGCACAAATCTTGCCGGAGGAAAATCCGGGAGCGCGGTCGAACGTCAGGAAGGGCGCGCGGAAAGGCGAGTTCGGAGTAAACTGTCCGGGCCCACTCGCAGGCGCCCCGCCGCGCCCGACCCAGCGAGCCAACACCCCATGAAGATCACCTGCCAGACCTGTCAATCGAAGTACACCGTCTCTGACGAGAAGGTCCAAGGGAAGACCGTCAAGATCAAGTGCCGCAAGTGCGGCGCGACGATCCTGGTCAACAGCAGCGGGGCGACGACGAGCGCCGCGGGGGCTGTCGACGCGGTCTCGATCTCGACCAGCGCGGGCGAGCTCGGCGTCTCGTTCCTCGTGAACGTGGCCGAGGGCGATCAGCGCACGATGTCGCTCGTCGAGGTCGTCGATGCGTACAACGCGTCGGTGGTCACGGCCGACACGTACGTCTGGTCGGATGGCATGGGCGACTGGCAACCGCTCGGGCAAGTCGAGAGCATCGTGGCGGCGCTCAACGGCGGCGCTGCAGCGGCGCCCACCGCGACGCCGGAGCCCGCGGCTTACGCGGCGCCCGCGCCCGCGCCGTACTCGGCGCCCTACGCGGCCGCAGCGGCAGCGCCTCCGCCGGCCGCCGAGCCTGCGCCTCGCGCGGCCGTTCGTCGCGACTCGGGTCGTCGCGGGCCGGATCTCTTCGGCGGCGGCATGGGCGCGGAAGAGGTCGCGACGAGCGCGCCGGCGTTCAACGGCCGCGCGCCCTCGCCGATGGCGGCCACGGGCGGTCGCGAAGAGAACTCGATGCTGTTCTCGCTCAGCGCGCTGACGGCGAAGGCGGCCCCCTCCTCGCCGACGTCGTCGGCCTCGTCGAAGACGAGCGCGAGCCGCGACGACTCGGGCCTCATCGATCTGCGCGCCCTCGCCGAGAGCGCCGGCGCGAGCGGGCCGACGAACCTGGTGCCCGATCACGCAGGGTTGTTTCCGCTCGGAGCGCCGCAGGTCGCCGCGCCGATCGCCACCGCGCCGATCGCCATGCCGAGCGTCGCGCCGCCGGCCGCGAGCAAGGCGCCGATCTTCATCGGAATCGGCATCGCGGTCGCCGCGCTGGCGATCGTCGGGGCCTTCTTCGCGATGAAGGGCGGCGACAAGCCGCAGCCCGTCGCGCTCGAGAACACCGCGCAGACGGCGGCCTCCGCGGCTCCTCCGGTCGTCGCTCCGCCGCCGACCGAGACCGCCGTCGCGAGCGCCGCGCCTCCGCCCTCGGCCAGCGCCGCGGTCGCGTCCGCGGGCTCCAAGTCGACCAAGGGCAGCACCGGTGGCAAGGCGACCACGGGCGCTGCGGCGACCGGGGCGAAGACCGGCGGCGGCGCTGCGGGTGCGGCGGCGGCGCCCACGCCTCCGGCGGTGCCGGCGGGGCCGAAGAAGGGCAACTGTGGCTGTGCCGCGGGCGATCTTCTCTGCGCCATGAAGTGCTCGGCGAAGTAGCGACACTGCCCCTCGCGATCCTGCTCTCCCTGGCGCTCGTCGCGTCGGGGATGAGCTGCGGAACGGCTCCAGGAGTCACCTCGCCGGGGGCCTCCGCCGCCTCGGATCTCCTCGTCATTCCCGTCGATGACAGCGCCCCGAGCCTCGCCTCGGTCGCGAGCGCGAGCGCGCCGTCGAGCTCGCCGCGCTCGCCGCCGCGCACCACGGCGATCGCATGGCTGACGTCGGAGCGTGACGCGCGCGATCGAGCGCGGCAGCAGAACGTCCCGCTCCTCGTGTACGTGCGCGCCTCGTGGGCGGCGCCCTGCATCGCGATGGAGCGCGACGCCTGGATCGATCCCCGCGTCGTCGCGGCGGCGCGCCGCTTCGTCCCGCTCCAGCTCGACGTGACCGACGCCGACGAGAACGCCGAGCTCTATGCGCAGCGCTACGGCGTCGATCGCCTGCCCGAGATCCTCGTCGTCGATCCGGCGGGGCGCACGCTCGCGACCAGCGGGGCCCGGACCTCGGCCGACTCGCTCGCCGCGTTCCTGCGCGACGTCGGCGGCGAGTGAGCGGAGAGCTTCTCGCGCCATCGATCGTCGCGGAGCGCCCCGAACGCGCGAGGATCCGACTCGCGGCCGGCGGCCGGCTCGCCCGGGGTGCTCTCGATCCTGATCACCCGCGAAGGGCGAAATCGACGTGGAGCCTCGAACGGCGCGCCCCTATGCTGCGCGTCACGCATGAACACGGTGAATCTGGCGGCAGGCGAGGTTGTCGGTGGCCGCTATCGCATCGAGGGCGAGATCGGGCGCGGCGGGATGGCGGTCGTCTACCGCGCGACGCACACCGGCACGGGCAAGCCGTGCGCGCTCAAGCTCGTCCATCCGCACCTCGTCACGCGGCGCGAGCTCGTCGATCTCTTCGTCCGCGAGGCGCAGATCACCGGGCGGATCGGGCAGAACCCGCACATCGTCGACGTCTTCGACGCCGGCGCCGACGAGCGCACCGGGGTCCCGTTCATCGCCATGGAGCTGCTCACGGGCGAGACGCTCGCGCACGCCCTCGAGACCCGCGGCGGCCTCCCGCGGCCTTTGCTCCGGAGCGTGCTCCAGCAGCTCGCCGACGCGCTCGATCAGGCCCACCGCGCCGGTGTGATCCACCGTGATCTCAAGCCCTCCAACCTCTTTCTCACCACCGATCGCCGGGGCGAGCCGCTGCTCAAGGTCCTCGACTTCGGCATCGCCAAGGTGCTCGAGCAGGAGGCCGCGCGCACCGCCACGCAGATCGGCACGCCGGCCTACGCCGCGCCCGAGCAGATGGGGCCGACGCTGCGCCGGGTCGCCGAGCAGCAGGGCGTGACGATCGCCGCGCAGATCGCGCCCTCGACCGACGTGTGGGCCCTCGGCCTCATCGCGTTCGAGCTCTGCACCGGGCTCCCCACGGGGCATTTCTGGGGCGTCGACTCGCTGGCCGAGCTGCCCGCGAAGATCGTCCTCGAGGAGGCCGAGCCGGCGACAGTCCGCGCGGGCGATCGCGCGCCCAACCTGCCCGCGGGCTTCGACGCGTGGTTCGCGCGCTGCATGCGGCGCAACGCGGCCGAGCGCTGGGCCACGGCCGGCCTCGCCGTGGGCGAGCTGCTGCGGCTCCTCGACGCGGGCGCGCCCGCCGCGCAACCCACGGCGTACGGCGCGCCGATCGGCGACGCGGGCACCCCCGCGCCGTACGGGCCCGGCGCGACCTACGTGGGCGATCCCGGCGCCGCGGCGCTCCCGCCTCCGCCGCAGTACGGGCAGCCGCAGCCTTACGGGCAGCCGATGCCGCCGCAGTACGGCCAGCCGCCGCCGAGCGGGTATCCGCCGTCGCAAGGGCAGGGCAGCTACGGCACGCCGCCGCCGTCGTCGGTCCCGATGTGGGGCGCAGCGCCGCAGCAGCAGCCGCCGCCGTATGGCTACCCGCAGCCGCCGCAGGCCTACCCGAACGTGATGGCGCGGCCCGCGGCGCCGGTGTCGAAGGGGCCGCCCGTCGGTGTGATCATCGCGGGCGTCGTGCTCGTCGTGTTCGCGTTCCTCGGCGCGGGCGGGTTCGCGCTCTACCGCGTCGCCGACAAATCCGCGGCCCGCGAGGCCTGCGAGGCGACCACCTCGCGCTGCGACGAGTCGTGCAAGAACGGCGAGGGCCAGAGCTGCGTACGCTGGGGCCTCAAGCTCGAGCGCGGCGACGGCGTCCCGAAGGATCTCGCCGCCGCGGCGAGCGCCTACGAAAAGGGCTGCGACGCGGGCGACATGCTCGGGTGCGCCGACCTCGGCCTCATGCGCGCCAACGGCCGCGGCGGCCCGGCCGACAAGGTCCGCGCGGTCGCCCTCTACAAGCAGGCCTGCGACACGGGCGGCCTCTTCGGCTGCGATCTGCTCGGCGGCATGTACGACGCGGGCGAGGGCGGCCTCCCGAAGGATCCCGACCGCGCCTACAAGCTTTATGACCAGGCCTGCACCGGCGGCGAGCTCTCGGGCTGCAAGGATCTCGGCTCGCTCTACGAGCTCGGGAGCCCGGTCGTCACCAGGGACGAGGTGCGCGCCGCGGCCCTCTACAAGCGCGTCTGCGACGGCAACGACGTCTCCGGCTGCACCAGCCTCGGCGTGATGTACGAGTCGGGGCGCGGCGGCCTCATCAAGGACGAGGCGCGCTCGTTCGCGCTCTACAAGCAGGGCTGCGACGGCCACGAGAGGCGCGCGTGCCGCTTCCTCGGCTGGATGTACGAGTCCGGCAAGGGCACCGTCAAGGACGAGAAGCACGCCGTCACGCTCTATCGCGGCGGCTGCGACGACGACGATCTCCTCGCCTGCAACAACCTCGGCGTGATGTACGAGACGGGTCGCGGCGGCCTCCCGAAGGACGGCGCCAAGGCCGCCGAGCTCTACAAGAAGGCCTGCGACGCGGCCGACATGCTCGGCTGCAACAACCTCGGCGTCATGGCCGAGACGGGGCGCGACGGCTCGCCGAAGGACGAGGCCCGCTCCGCGACGCTCTACCAGCAAGCCTGCGACGGCGGCGACGCTCACGGCTGCCGCAACCTCGGCGGCCTCTACGAGGCTGGCCGCGGCGTCGAAAAAGACGAGCTCCGCGCCGTCGCGCTCTACAAGAAGGCCTGCGACTCGTCCGACGCGCGCGCGTGCGTCAGCCTCGGCTGGATGTACGAGATGGGCCACGGCGGCCTCGCGAAGGACGATCACAGCGCGGCCGATCTCTACAAGAAAGGCTGCGACGGCGGCGACGCCATCGGCTGCAACAACGTCGGCGTGATGGCCGAGAGCGGCCGCGGTGGCGTCCCCAAAGACGAGCGCCGCGCCGCGAAGCTCTACGAGACCGCGTGCGACGGCGGCAGCAACAACGCCTGCTCGAGCCTCGGGTGGTTCCTCTTCCAGGGCCGCAACGTCCCGCAGGACAAGGCGCGCGGCGTCGCGCTGCTCCGCACCGGCTGCGCCGCGGGCAACGCCTGGGGCTGCGACCGCCTGCGCGAGACCGGCAACAAGCCGTAGCGAGCGCATCAGCGCATCAGCGCGGAGAAGAGACGACCGGAATATTTACAGGGAGGCGAGGAGACAGGGAGGTCGGAAAGACGAGTCGGAGAAAAGAAGTCCTACGGAGCTCGCCCCGGAAATTCTCCCTCCGACTCCGGCCTCCCCACCTCCTCGCCTCCCTGTGAAATCCTCTGGATCCGCCTCTGCTTCGCGCTACGCCGCCTTCGCCGCCGCGCTCTCCGCCGGGGCGCGCGGCGCGCTCAGCATCCGCACCACGGGCCGCTCGCAGCACAGGTAGAACAAGTACGCGCCGGCCGTCGCGATGGCCACGAGCGCGCCCATGCCGAGGAGCTTCACCACCGACGTCGTCGACGACACGTCGAGGTGAGGCGTCACGAAGTGCGCGAGCGTCTCCAGGATCGGGATGTGGATCAGGTAGACGCTGTAGGAAAATTTCCCGACGAACACGAGCGGCTTCACCGAGAGCGCGCGCGCCGCGAGGCCGGGGCGCGAGCCCGCGAGGATCAGCGACATCGCGCCGAGGCCCACGACGATGTCTTCCACGCCGAGGAGGCGATCGACGAGGCGCGGCGGCGCGAAGTGGTGCACCGCCATCATCCCCGGGATCAGCACCGCGGCGAACACGCCCCACGGGAGCTTCTTCGTCTCTTCCCAGCGCGGCGAGGCGTAGATCGCGGCGCCGAGCATCCCGAGCAGGAACAGGATCAGGTACTGCGGCGTGATCACCCGGTACGCCGGGTGCGCGAGCACCAGCGCGTAGAGGCCGGCCGCGAGCAGCGACGCCCAGGCGAACGTCGCGACGGGGCCGGTGCGCTTCCAGCTCAGCACGAGGAGCGGGAAGGCCAGGTAGATGTGGCACTCGACCGCGACGCTCCACAGCGCGCTGTTGAGGGCGAAGGGCGAGAGCGCGTCGTGTACGAGCAGGAGGTGCTGCCACACCGTCGCGAAATTCCCGCCGGTGAACTGCGACGTCTTGCCCATGATCCAGAGGCCGACGATCGAGGCGCCGAGGGCCGCGTAGTACGGCGGCAGGATCCGCAGCGCCCGCCGCGAGAAGAACCGCGAGGCGCCGCCGCGGAGCTCGCCCGCCGCGCGCAGCACCGGGAGGAAGAGGCAGAAGCCCGAGATGACGATGAAGAGATCGACGGCGAAGTGCGCGTAGCGGAGCACCGTCCATGCGCTCAACCCCTTGAGCGCATGGGACTCCGTCACCTTCCAGAAGAACACCTCGGCGTGGCGCTGCACCACGTAGAGCGCGAGGAGCGCGCGGAGCCCGTCGAGGAAATCGAGGTGTTCTTGCGGTCGACGCTCACCGGCCATCGTGCGGATATATCACGGTGGCCGCGAGATCTTGAGGGCCGTGGGCCCGCGTCGACTAGAGCCGCTCGGCGATCTGCACCGCGTTGAGCGCGGCGCCCTTGCGGAGGTTGTCGGCCACGATCCACAGGTTGATCGCGCCCTTCACGGCGAGGTCGTCGCGCACGCGGCCGACGAACACCGCGTCAGAGCCGGCGCAGTCGTAGGGCTGCGGGTGACGCCCCGGCGCGTACGGCTCGTCCATCAGCTTCACGCCCGGCGCGTCGCGGAGGAGGCGCTTGGCCTCGGCGGCGTCCATGGGCCGGTGGAACTGGATGTGGACGGCCTCGCTGTGGCCGGTGACGACGGGGACGCGCACCGTCGTCGGCGAGACGCCGATCGTCTGGTCCTCCAGGATCTTGCGCGTCTCGTTCACCATCTTCAGCTCCTCCTCGGAGTAGTCGTGCTCGCCGGCCTTCCAGTCCATCAGGACGTTCATCGCCAGCGACGCCGGGAAGATCTTCGCCACGGGCTTCCGGCCCTCGGCGGCCGCCTTCACCTGCTCCATCAGCTCTTCCACGGCCGCGTGGCCCTTGCCGCTCGCGGCCTGGTACGTCGACACGACGATGTGCTTGATCCCCGCCGCGTCGTGGAGCGGCTTCAGCGCGACCACGAGCTGGATCGTGCTGCAGTTGGGGTTGGCGATGATCCCCTTCGGGCGCTGCGACGCGGCCTCGAGGTTCACCTCCGGCACCACGAGGGGCACCTCGGGATCCATGCGCCAGGCGCTGGAGTTGTCGATCACCACCGCGCCGCGCGCCGCCGCCTGGGGAGCGAGCTCGCGCGAGGCCGTCGCGCCAGCGCTGAAGAGGGCGATCTGCACGCCCGCAAAGGCCTCGGGCGTCGCCGCCTGGACCTCGAGCTCGCCGCCGTTGAAGGGGATCTTGAGCCCCGCCGATCGCGGCGACGCCAGCGCGATCACCTTCTTCGCCGGGAACCGCCGTTGCTCCAGCGTCCGCAGCATTTCCCGACCGACCACGCCCGTGGCACCGACGACGGCGACGACCTTCGACATGCTCCCGTCCATAGCTTCGCGAGGCACGGGTGGGCAAGCATGACGGGCGCGAGAGCGCGGGTCGGCGCGCCGTCGGATCGATCGGGCGTGATTGTTGAGCGGATTACGTTGAGGCGGGATCGATCGGCCTCGCCACCGCTCAGGGCGGCGTCGCGAGCGATCGATCGGGATCAGGGCGTGTTCGGAGCGCCGTTGGTGACCGCCGGGTCCGTGGCAGTAGCCGCCGTCGCGGCCGGATCCGGCGTCGCGACCGGGGCCGGCGCTTCGGGGGCTCGGCCCGCCATCGCGCGCGTGCGGGCGCGGCTCGAGGAGGCGCGAAACGCGACGAGGAGCTTGGGCTGCTTCCGGTACACATAGCGACCGGCGGAGCGCACGGCATCCATCGCTTCTCGCAGGAACCAGTAGGCGCGATTGCGGAGCGACATCAGCTCTGCGCCCCGGGGATCGACGGCGCGATCGGCCGAGCCGCGGCTCAACGACTCTGCGTATCCGCGCGCCTTGTCATTGGCGTGCTTCGGCAAATCGGCGCGGCTGAGCTTCGTCCCGCTCTCGTCGACGAGCTTGGCGAGCTTCTTCAGATCATCGATTAGATCCGGGAGATCCGTTCCAGGGAGGATGGCGTCGACGCGGCTCTGAACGTCGCCGTCGCCGGCCTGGAAGTGCCGTAGAGCCGCGATGATGTCCCGCTTCAGCTCTTCGGCCTGGGCGCGGACCTCGCGAAGGCTCTTCGACAGGGCCGCATTGCGGTGGTCAGTCCAGCTGGACTCCGCTATTTCGAGGAGGCTGCGCCGCGCTTCGAGGCTGCTGCCCACGGCCTTCTGGAGGTTGCTCCTGGCGTAGATGTCTTTGCCCAGCTTGGCGAGCACGGACTCGAGCTGACGAGCCTCTTGCTGTGTCTCGGCGACGTTGCGATCGATGGGCGCATCGAGCGAGGGATCGAGCGCCAGGAGCTGGGCGCGCTGCGCGGCAGTGATCCCGTGCTTGCCAGCTTTCGCTTTCGGCTTCGCCTTCACGGGCTCGGGCTTGGTGGGTTTGGCGGAGGGCGGCTTCGCGGACTTCTTCGCGGTCTTCTTGGTGGATGCCATGTCGGGCAGCGTACGGGAGCCTGCTTGCCGAGGGGAAGCGTGATGCGCGCCATTTCGTACGACGCTGCTCAGGTGAGGCCGGCGGGGAGGAGGTCCTCTGCTTTGAATGCGGGGTGGTGCGCTCCATGTGTTCGAGTGCCGGGAGCAGGCCTGCGCGATGGCGTTCGTGGCCGAGCTCTGACTCCCCGGCTGCGATGGGCGCGGGCCGGCGGGCAGGCGGGTCAAACGAGCCCACGGGATCCGTTGCACCACGGATCCGGTGTGCCGGTTCAGGGTGATCCGCACGACTTCCGGGGCGACGCCGCACTCCCTCACCCGCGGGCCGCGAGCACGATGGAGGGGCCCACGCCGCCCGCTCGCGCTAGCATCGCCGCCGTGAGATCTCGTCGACGCGCGCTGGCCGTCCCCGCGCTTCTGGCCGTCGCTTCGTGCGGCGGCGCCCCGACCGTCGCCGCCAAGCCCACGCCGGCCGCCAAGGCCCAGGCGGGCTCGAAGCTCGTCGAGATGGTCACCCCGTCGCACCTGCTCCCGGACCTCACCGCGCAGCGCGGGGTCGTCGCGCGCGACGGCGGGCAGCGGCGGATCCTCCTCGATCGCATGCGGATCGTCGCCCGCGACGACGGGGCGATCGAGCGCGCCACCGAGCTGCTCCCGCGCGGCAACGTCAGCGCCGTCGCGCTGCCCTCGCGGCTCGGCGGCGGGTATCTGTTTCACGCCAACACCGGGAGCGGCGCCCAGATCTGGCGGGCCACCGACTGGCTCGCCAAGCTCGAGCCGCTGGTGCAGCTCAGCGCCGTGGTCGACGCGATCGTCCCCGGCTTCGACCGGCTCTACGTGCGCTACCAGAGCAACGGGCGGCTCGCGGCCATCGACGCGCAGACCGGCGAGCCGCGCGGGCTCGGGACGCTGCCGGCGGCCGCGGCCTACGGGCGCCTGGCCTTCGCCGACGGCTGGCGCGCCGTCGTCGACACCGATCTGCGCGGGCCGCTCGCCACGTTCGACGCCGGCGCGACCTGGCGCTCGGTCGGCGTCGCCGAGCGGCCGCTTTCCATCGACGTCGTCAGCGGCGATCCCGCCGTCGCCGTGGCCGGCGGTCGCTACCTGGTCGACGCGCGCGGCGCGGTGACCTTTCGCGCCGACGCGCCGAAGGATCCCGCGGCCTCGTCCGACGACATGGAAGTCGCGACGCGGCTCCCCGGGCTGCTCGGGAAGAAGCCTCTGCGCGCGGCGATCGAGGACGGCTTCCCCGACAGCCCCGCGACGGCGATCGTCGCCCGCGGCGGGGCGCTCCTCCGCGTCTCGCTCCACGACGGCGCCACGCTGGCGACGACCGAGGACGCCTACCCGGATCGCCTCGCCGCATGCCATGCGCTCCGCGTCGGCGCGGGTTTCGGCTTCCTGTGCGGCGAGCGCGACGGCGCGACGGTGGTGTACGAGTTTGCGCCGCCGTTCGCGCTCAAGCCGGCGCTGCGCTTCTCGAAGCCGCGCTTCGTCGCCGCGAGCGGCAACGGGGCGCTCGTGGTGCGCGGCGCCTGCGAGGACACCGGCAGCGGCGACATCGCGACGGACAGCGCGCGGCCGTACTGCATCCGCAGCGCCGCGGGCGCGCTCCACGAGATCCGGATCAAGGGCGAGATCGGCGTCGAGCGCGTCGTGGCGCTCGCCGACGGGCGCGTCGTCGTGCTCGTCCCACCGCGCGGCGGCAGCGCCGGCCAGCTCACGATCCTCGGCGGCGCAGCGCCCGTCAGCGTCGCGCTGACGCTGCCGTCGGATCCGCCGTTCGTCGATCGCCTGCTCCGCCGCGGCATGTGGCTCGACGGCTTCGAGGAGCGCGCGACGGGGGTCCTCGGCGGCTGGGTCGAGGCCGGCGGCCCGGTGATCGGCCTGCAGATCAAGCTCGACGGCAAGGTCACCGCCGGCGACGTGCGCGACGACGCCGGCGGCGCGATCCTCGCGGGGCGCTTCGGCTTCTCGCTCGGCGAGGGCGGGCGCGCCGCCGAGACGACCGACGGCGGCCTGCACTGGGAAGTCCTCGACCTGCCCGAGCGCGACGACGAGGCCGAGCGCAGCAGCCCGACGCGCGCGTGCGGCCCGGTCGGCTGCGCGCTCGGCGGCTGGCTCCGCGTCGGCTGGGGCAAGGCCGAGACCGACGACGACATGCGCCCCGCGTCGCCCCCGCCGTCGTCGTACACGGTGACGCGATCGTCGCCGCAGCTCGGCTTCACGTGCGAGCTCGGCGCCGTCGCCACGCCGCCGCTGCCCGTCGTGACGGTCGCCGCGCCGCGCGCCGGCAAGAAGGCCGCGCTGCCGACGAAGCCGCCCGGGCCCGCGGGCGTGATCGGCGTGATGGCGGGCCGCTACGCCGTGGGTCCGGGGATCTCGCAGCCGGTCACGCCAAACGGTTGGCCGAGCTTCCGCAACACGCCGCCGCCGGCGCTGGCCGAGGGCGAGATCGGCATCGACAACGGCCCCTACGCCGACGTGGTGATGGTCCACGCCTACGCCTGGGGGAAGCGCGGCGCCGACTGGTCGCGCGGGGGGCGCTGGCAGGTGCGCTTCGACGATCGCTTCGATCCCACGGGCGGGGTGCGATCGAGCGCGGTGTCGGCCTCGCTGTGGCCCGACGAGGCGCAGGCGGCCGAGGCGATCGGCACCGGCGCGTACGGCGCCGCCGCGTGGTTCGCGTACCTCGATCCGTCGGGCAAGTCCGCGCTGACGCACGCGTGCCGCGGCTCGCTCTGCTCGTTCTACGCGGTCAACGACGGCCAGCCGATCCTCCCCGTGCGCGACGCGCAGGGCCGCACCGGGACGATGCTCCGCCCCTTCGCCAGCGGCGCCGTGCGCGTCGGCGAGACCTGGTACGTCATCACGCAGGGCGCGTCGTACGAGGCGGTGAACCTCTGGCGGATCGATCTCGGCGTGGCGCGGCAGCTCGGCACCTACTACCGGCCGGCGCGCTACGGGCTCGACTCGCCGCGCATCGTCCGCCGCGCCTTCGGGGGGGCCGTCGGCCTGCTCGTGGGCGGCCCGCCCGAGCCGGGGGATCGCCTCGGGAGCTGGTACGTGCTGCCCTTCGACACCGACACCGGCGAGATCGGCGAGGCCGTGCAGCTGGTGCGGCGCGATCTCGCGGGGCTCACGCTCGATCACTGCGCGCCGGGGCGCGATGGATGGGTCTTCGACCTGGCCCTCGATCCGTCGACGTCGACGTCGACGTCGATCGACGTGGTCGGGAGCTACGGGGCGTTCGACGCGATCGAGATGCGCGCGCGGATGGACGCGAGCAGCGTCTGCATCGAGGCGCTCGCGTCGCGCGTCGACGGCCTGTCGTCGAAGCCGAAGACGCCGGGCGGCAAGATCGCCGCGCCGAAGCCGGGGCCGGCCGCGGGCGTCGCCGACGCCGCGGCGATCCCGCTGGCGGCGACGGAGCGCGGCACGGGGCGTCGCTGGGCGCTGAGCTGCAAGCCGCGTGGGCTCTTCGGGCAGAAGCCCTGAGGCTCATTGCCGCGTTGCGGAGGCGTTTCCTCGGGTCCCCTCTCCCGCGCCCTCAGCCCCCGGGAGAGCCCTCACCCCCTCGGTCCCCCTCTCCCGCCGAGCGGGCGAGGGGGAAGCTCCTCGCACCAGCTCCGAGCCCCTCTCCCGCTCGGCGGGAGAGGGGTTGGGGTGAGGGCTCCGTGCGGCGAACGAGGAATCATCTCGCCCTCGGGGTAGGATGCGCGCGGCCCCGCCCATGCTGATCCCTCACCTGATTCTGCGCGATCGCGAGGACCGATCGTGGACCTTCCGGTTGCTCGATCGCCTCGCCTCGCCCGATCTCGGCAACGCCGAGCGCGACGCCGTCGCGGGCTCGCTCACGTGCCTGGACGATCCCCGCGCCACGGCGCCGCTGCTCGGGCTGCTCGAAGATCGTGATCGCCCCGAGCCCGTGCGCGAGGCCGCGGGGGCGGTGCTCCGCGGCAGCGGCAACCCGCCGCCGGGGGCGACGCTGCGCGCGTGGTGGAGCGACGGCGACGCGGTGCTGCGGCGGCACGCGCTGCTCTCGATGGGGCGCGCCGAGGCCGACCTGCTCGAGCCGGTGCTCGCCTCGCCGACGCAGCCGCTTCACCTCGAGGCGATCGTGACGGCCGAGCTCGGCTTCGACGAGGCTCGCTTCCAGGCGGCGCGGATCGCGGCCCTCGATCACGCCGAGCCGCGCGTGCGCCGCGCCGCCGCCGAGGCCCTGGTGTGGAACCCGCCGTTCGCGGCCGAGGAGGCCCTGCTCCGCCGCGCTGCGGACGCCGACACCGGCGTGGCCATCGCGGCCGTGAAGACGCTCGAGCACTACCCGACCCGCCGGGTGATGGCCGGGCTCGCGGCCCTCGTGAACGAGCCGCGCGCCGCCGTCGCCGCCGAGGCCGTCGAAGCCCTGGAGACGCTGCGGCACCGCGCCCTCACCGCGCTGATCCACGCGCCCTCGACCGAGCGCGCCGCCCTCTGCGCGTGGATGGACCCGGTGTGGTCGATCCTCGAGCTCACGAGCGACGATCTCGTGCCGTCGCCGGCGTCGCCGCGCTCGCGCCCGTCGCAGCCCGAGGGGCGCCTCCCGGCCGCCGATCTCCTCGCGCTCTTCGACGATCGCGACGGCCTCTGGGCCGACAAGAAGGCGCGGGTGTTCGCGCTCGATCCGCGGGCGTTCTCCGCGGCCGATCGCGCTCTCTTGACGCCGCAGCTCGCGGGCCACGTCGATCCGTGGGTGCGCGAGCGCAGCGCCCACTGGCTCGCGGCCTGGGACGACGCCGCCGCGCTGCTCGCGCTCGCGCGCCGCGACGAGGCCTTCACCGTGCGCAAGGCCGCGGTCTACGGGCTCGGCCTCGTCCCGTTCACGCCGGCCGTCGCGGCCTTCGCCTGGGATCACCTCCAGGCCCCGGGCACGACGAGCGTCCACGCCGGCGAGACGCTGCGCGCGTACGTCGCCCACGCGACGATCGACGAGGCCACGCCGCGGCTCCTCGATCTCGCGCAGCACGACGCCCGCGAGACGGTCCGCGCCCAGGCCGTGACCGAGCTCTGCGCGCTCGAGCAGACCTCGGCGCTGGCGCGGCTACTACCGCTGCTGGAGGAGCCCCCGGCCGTCTCGTGGGCCGTGCACCTGGCGCTCCTCGACGCGGTGATCCGCCTCGATTTGCCGCTCCCGGCGCTCGAGTCGCTCCGCTGTGTCGACAACCTCGACGTGCAGCGCGCGCTGGCTCCGTTCGATCCCGACGCCCCCTGAGACCGTGGCCGTTGAACGGCCTCTCTCTCAGTTGGGGACGCTGTGGAGCAGCGCCGTGCACGCCTTGACCGGCGAGCGCGTCGTCGACGCCTTGCGGGCGGCGCTGACGAGCTTGCCACAGGCCATCTCGCGCTCTTCCTTCGATCCATGCGTCTTGCCGCAGCTCGTGACCACGTAGCTGCGGCAGTCGGCGGGCACCGTCCCACCGAGCTGCTGCGCGTACTGCCTGGCATCGACGGAGTCGCGCGCGGCGACCACCTCGGCGCGCGGCGGAGGAGGGGTATCGGCGACGGGGGGAGCAATCCTGTCGTTGTACCGGCGCGCCGCGGCCCTGGCCCGCTGGGGCTCGTCGATCAACCGCTTGTCGGTCGCGGCGGCCTTCGATCGTCCGCTGAAGAGGGCAATCAGCCCACCCACCGTGGTGAAGCCGCCGAGGCCCATCGAGAGGGCGCCCAGCGTGCGAAAGCCGCCGCCCGTGGTGTGAAACGTGGCGTCCGTCTTCGGGGGATCGAGCACGTAACCCGCGATCCCGGCGGCCACGAGGCCGAGTCCGATCACCGTGACGACGCCCCCTACCGTGCTCGCGCTGGCGCCGTCCTGGTGATAGGCCTTGTAGGTCTCGACGGCCTTCTCGTCGCCCGCGATGCGAAAGAAGCTCTCGTCGTCCACCCGGACTCCGCCCTGCATCGTGTACCAATCGTGCTCGGTCCAGTGGACTTCCTTCTCCGTGTAGCGCGTGTTCGTGGCGATGACTCGGCCCGTCGCGTCGCGGATCTCGTCCTCGCCGGCCCGCTCGCGCTGCATCCCGGCGCGCTGCGTGGCCTTGTCGTAGACCTCGAGTTTTTCGCCGCTGGCTGCGGTGTAGTCGGAGCGGACGGTGGCACCACCCAGGGATGATCGGCGGTGTCCTTCGGCGCCCGCGGCACCCCCGCGCGCGCCAGGTAGGTCGGCGCGGCGAAGACCTGCATCTCGAGGACGCTGAGTCGCCGCGCCACGAGCGATGAGTCCGAGAGCCGCGCCACCGAGATGCGGAGCGCGGCGTCGAACCCCTCGGCGACGAGATCGACGTGCCGGTTGGTCAAGCGCACGTCGACCTCGACCGCGGGGTAGCGCGTCGAGAAGCCGGCGATCACCGGCGCGAGGACCAGGGCGCCGAGATCGTTCGGCGCCGTGATCCGCAGCGCGCCCGACGGCAGCGCCTCGCGCTCGGGCAAGCTGCCCACGGCCTCGTTCAGCGACGCGAGGCTCGGCGCGACCCTGGCGTAGAGCGCCGCGCCCGCCGTCGTCAGCGCCACGCTCCGCGTCGTGCGGTTGAAGAGCTGGACGCCGACCGATCGCTCCAGCGCCGCGACGGCGCGGCTCACGGATGAGCGGCGCAGGCCGAGCTGAGTCGCCGCTGCCGAGAAGCTCGAGGCCTCGGCCACGGCCACGAAGTGCGCGAGGAGGTTGAGATCCACTGGTGCGTCCTGCGCACCAGTGTCGCTCCGAATGCGCTCCTGGTGCAAGCGACGCAACAGGCCCATAGTCGTCCCCGTCCCCGCATCGCCGGGCGCAGCCACGGAGAACCCGCCATGAGCACCGAGAAGAATCCGCTCCTCACGCCCCGCCGCGCCGTGGGCGCCGGCCTCGCCGCAGCCGCCGTGGTGGTCGCGCTGCCGAGCTTCGGCGGCGGAGGCGCAGCGCCCGCCAAGCCGCACGACGAGCCGCAGGATCGCCGCTCGACGGCGCGCGGATCGCGCCTGCCCGTGGCGTACGTGCCTCACGGCGGCGGCCCGTGGCCCTTCGTCGAGATGGGCATGCCGAAGGCCGAGGTCGACGCGCTCGCCGGGTATCTGCGCTCGGTCCGTGGCCTCCCGCAGGCGCCTCCGAAGGCGCTGCTCGTCGTCTCGGCGCACTGGGAGCAGGCCGTGCCCACGGTGATGACGAGCGCGAGTCCGCCGCTCCTCTACGACTATTACGGGTTCCCTCCCGCTTCGTACGAGATCACCTGGCCGGCGCCGGGGCACCCTGCGGTGGCGGCGCGGGTGCGCGAGCTGCTCGGCGCGGCGGGGTTCACGACCGCCGCCGACGAGACGCGCGGCTTCGATCACGGCACGTTCGTGCCCTTCA
The DNA here is from genome assembly GCA_025362495.1 of Byssovorax sp. Lineage (GTDB taxonomy): Bacteria > Myxococcota_A > Polyangia > Polyangiales > Polyangiaceae > JANYGI01. The sequence continues at coordinate 20,081 of JANYGI010000019.1, forward strand.
AGCTGGCCTATCCCGACGCCGACGTACCGACGGTGCAGCTCTCGCTCAAGGCGGGGCTCGATCCCGCGGAGCACCTGGCGATGGGGCGCGCGCTCGCGCCGCTGCGCGACGAGGGCGTGTTCATCCTCGGCAGCGGGATGAGCTTCCACAACATGCGCGGCTTCGGCGGCGGCCGCGCGGGCGAGATGTCGGCGCCCTTCGATGCGTGGCTGCGCGAGACGGCGACGCTCGATCCGGCGGCGCGCGATCAGGGGCTCGCGCGCTGGGCGCAGGCCCCGGGAGCGCGGCTCGCGCACCCGCGCGAAGAGCACCTCTTGCCGCTGATGGTCGTCGCCGGCGCCGCGGGGAACGATCGCGGCACGATGGCCCACGCCGGCAAGATGATGGGCGCGAACATCTCGGCCTATCACTTCGGCTGAGGCTCGCCGTCCAGCGGTCGCTGGAAAAAAAGCGCGCGGGCGCCTCGCGGCGTGAAACACTGCGCGCGGTCGCCGGCTCCTCCGGTGCCGCAAGGACGGCAGATGCGCGGTGGAGGCACGACCCTTGGCTGAGCCCGACCCCGTCGTGGAGCCGGGCGACTCCGCGACCGCGGCGCAGAGCGGCGAGGGCCTCCTCGGTGACGGCCCCGACGACGGGGATCCGGTGGCGCTGGCGCTGGCGCGGGCGCGCGTCGGCGCGGCGCTCTTCGGCGATGATGGCGGCGAGCCGATCGCGCACGTCGCGCGCTTCCGCGTGCTCGAGCGGCTCGGGCAGGGCGGCATGGGCGTGGTCTACACCGCCTACGATCCCGAGCTGGATCGCGCGGTCGCGCTCAAGCTCGTGCGCGTGCGCGAGGGCCGCGAGGAGGCCGCGCTCGACGAGGCCAAGGCGCTCGCGCGGCTCTCGCACCCCAACGTCGTCCCGGTGCACGACGTGGGGATCCTCGATCGGCACGTGTACATCGTGATGGAGCTGGTGCGCGGCGAGACCCTGGCGGCGTGGGCGAGCGCGCCCGAGCGCACGACCAAGGAGCTCCTCCGCGCCTACCGCGAGGCCGGCGCCGCGCTCGAGGCCGCGCACGAGGCGGGGCTCGTCCATCGAGATTTCAAGCCTGACAACGCCCTCGTCGGCCGCGACGGGCGCGTGCGCGTCGTCGACTTCGGGCTCGCCTGCGCGGCCGCCGAGCCGGGGCAACCCGACCGCGCGGTCCGCGCCGCGGGCACGCCCGCGTACATGGCGCCGGAGCAGGCCGCGGGGCGCGCGCCGACCCCGGCGGCCGATCAGTACAGCTTCTGCACGGCGCTGCTCGAGGCGTTCACGGCGCGGGGCGCGGGCCGCAAGAGCTCGACGCCGCGGTGGATCGAGGCGGTGCTCGCGCGCGGCCGCGCGGCGGAGCCGGCCGATCGCTACCCGTCGATGGGCGAGCTGCTCCGCGCCCTGGCGCACGATCCGACCCGCGCGTGGCTGACCCGCAGCGCCGTCGCCGTCGTCGCCGCCGTCATCGTGGTCGCGTTCGTCGTCGGTCGAAGCCTGCGCGATCCGGACGGAGGCGTGTGCGGCGGGGGCGAGGCGTCGATCGCCTCGGCGTGGGCGCCCGCGGCCCGCGGCGACGTGATCGCGCGCGTCGCGGGCCTCGGCGACTACGGGCGATCGGCATCGAGCCGGCTCGACGCGTCGCTCGGAGCGTGGGAGTCCCGGTGGGCCGTCCAGCATCGCGAAGCGTGCCAGTCGCACCGACGCGGCGAGCAGTCGGATCAGCTCCTGGACCGACGCATGGCCTGCCTCGAGCAGGTGCGCGTAGCCTTCGCGACCGTCGTCGAGACGGCGCGCACCGCGGCAGCGGAGGGCGTCCCCCGGCTGGTCACCGCCGCGGGATCGATGCCGGATCCAGGGCGCTGCGGGGACCTCGACGCGCTCGTCGCGGAGCCTCTGCCGAGGCAAGAAATCGCCGCGGCCATCACCGCGCTGCGCTCGCAGCTCGAGCGAGCGCGGACGCTGATGATCGCGGGGAGGCCGGACGACGCGACCCGCGAGGCGATCACCGCGGTCGCGCGGGCCCGCGAGATCGGAGAGCGACGCTGGATCGCCGAGGCGCTGCTCATTCAAGGGCAAACGAGGGTCCTCGAGGATCCCGACGCCGTGGTGGCGCCGCTCGGCGAGGCGACCGCGCTCGCGCTCGCCACCGGCGCCGACGCCGTCGCCGTCGAGGCGTGGGCGCGCCGCGCCTATGCGCTCGCGGTCACGGACCACGCGGCCGCCGCGCTGGCTGGACACGAGCTCATCGAGGCGCTGGCGACGCGATCCACGGCGACGCCGTACGCGCGGACGCAGCTCTACAACTGCCTGGGCGGCGTCGCCGCCGCGAGCGATCGCAACGCCGACGCCCGCGCGAGCTGGGCGCGCGCCGTCGAGGAAGCCCGCGCCCTCGGCCCGTCCGACGCCGCGCTCGCCGCGAGCGCCAGGCTGTCGTTCGCGATCTCCGATCCGACGCGCACCGACGCGTTGCTCGCCGAGGTCATCGAGGACCAGACGCGCGTCCTCGGCGCCGATCATCCCGACACCCTCGAGTCGATCGTGATCCGCGGTGTTCTCAGCGCGGATCCGGGCCGCGCCGAGGCGACCCTCGGACCGGCGTGCGAGCGCCTCGCCGCGCTGCACCCGACGCAGTCCAGGCACATCGAGTCGTGCTGGTCGGAGCTCGGCTACGTGGCCATGACCCTCGGCGATCGCGACCGCGCGATCCTCGCCTTCGGGCGCGCGGCGGCCCTCCACGAGACCGCCCACGTCGGCGACGCGCTCTCGGCCGCCTACCTCGCGCTCGTGCGCGGCGACGCGCGGCAGGCCGCGACGCGCTTCCAGGCCGAGATCAAGGAGGCTCCGAAGCCGGGCGACGCCACCTGGGTGCGCCGGCCCTTCGCCGACGCCGAGGTCGGCCTCGGCGAAGCGTTGCGCGTCCTCGGCTCACCGGAGGAGGCGCGGCCACACCTCGCGCGCGCCGTGGCGATCTTCACCGATATCGCCGCCGAGCACCCGAACGTGGTCTTCGATCGCGGCCTCGCGCGTGCCCGCGCCCAGCTCGCGCTCGCGCAGAAATAATCAGCCCTCGGGGCTCGCGGGCTCGTCGTCGTCCGCCTGGCTCAGCGACTCGGCCAGGCGATCGCCGCGCGGATCGAGCTCGAGCGCGGCGCCGTCGAGCCGCGCGCGCAGGGCCTTTCGCGCGCGGAAGAGCTTCGTGCGCACGGTGGCGGGCGGCATCTCGAAGATTTCGCCCAGCTCGGTCGAGTCGAGCTCGTGCCAGTAGTGCATCTCGAGCAAGAGCTGCTGCTCGACCGGCAGCGTGAGCAGCGCGAGGCGGAGCCGCTCGGCCTGCTGCGCGCGCCCGAGGCGGCTCCCGACCGTGGTGATCAGGTCGGCGATCGAGGTGATGTGGAAGTCGATCTGCCGGTCGCGCCGCGCGTCGCGCAGGTGCTGATAGAGCTCGTGGCGCGCGATCGCGAACAGGTAGGTGCGGAAGCTCGACTGGCCGCGAAACTGATCGCGCGAGCGCACGCACTGGAAGAAGGCGCGCTGCACCAGATCGTCGGCCTCGCCGCGGCACTTGTGCTCGAAGAAGCGATAGACGCTCTCGAAGTGGCGTTGGAAGAGCTCCTGCCCGGCGCGCTTGTCGCCGTCGCGCCATTGTTCGAGCAGTACCAGATCGGCGTCCACGGGCCCGCGTTCTACCATGGCGGAGGGGATCCTCGGGGAAATCAGAAATCGTACGAGCCGGGCGAAACACCTGGGCCCGAGCCTCCACTACCACCCCCGTTCAGGTTGCTGGAGAAGGAGATCCCCAATGCTTTTTCGTGGAATAGCTTCGCTCGCCGTCCTCGCCCTCGCCGCGCTCGCCGCGGGATGTCAGCCCGGGAGTGAGGCCGCTGATACGGATACGGACGCCACCGGCGTCGCGCAGGAGGCCGATAGTCTGGAGGGCTTCTCGGTCCCCGCGGGTCCCGGCGTGCTCATCCCGCAGAACAACTCGATCGTGAAGGACATCTACGCGTTCGAGGCGAAGGGCTGGATCCGGTGGGCCATGGGGCTCCCGTTCTCGACCGGGCCGATCACCGACACCACCGGCGCCGCGTGCGCTCAGGGCCAGTCTGGCCCGGTGTGGTATCTCGCGGGCACGTCGGGCGGCCTCGCCACGCGGAGCTGCACGATCCCGAAGCACAAGTTCCTCTACGTACCGCTGATCAACCAGTGGGTGCTGCCGATGCCGCAATATGTCGACACGCCGGCCGAGATGGCGGACTACACCGCGTTCCTCGCGAGCTACATCCCCGACGTGCGGGCGCACACCTGCAACCTCGCGATCAAGCTCGACGGCGTACCGCTCCTGACGACCGAAGCGCAGCTCGACGCCAAGCTGTGGACGCAGGTGCTCAACCCCTTCACCGTCAAGGTCAATGACGACAACTTCGCTGGATCGCTGGGGTACACGACGCCCGCGGGGGTCACGGCCGGTCACTACGCGCTGCTGCGGCCTCTCTCGCCGGGCAATCACGTGCTCGAGTACGCAGGAGCCCAGTGCGACGATCAGGGAGCGGTGGAGTTCGAGAACTCGACCGTCTACCACCTGACCGTCGCTCCCTGATCGCCCCGCGCGATTTGTTGATCGCTCCGCGGAGCGGCCGCACTAGCGTGGCCGCATGACCAGCGAGATCCTCACCTACACGCTCGAAGGAACCACCGCGGTCGTCCGGATGGACGACGGGAAGGCGAACGCGCTCTCCGACGCGATGATCGACGCCCTCGTCGCCGCGCTCACCCGCGCCGAGAAAGAGGCGAGCGCGATGGTGCTCGTGGGTCGCGCCGATCGCTTCTGCGCCGGCTTCGATCTCCGCGTGATGATGAGCGGGCCCGAGGCGGCGAAGGCGCTCCTCGGCCGCGGCTCCGAGCTCCTGATGCGACTCTACGGCGCCGCGCTGCCGCTGGTGATCGCCTGCACGGGTCACGCGCTCGCCGGCGGCGCGCTGGTGCTGCTCACGGGCGACGTCCGCGTCGGCGCGGCGGGGGCGTTCCGCGTCGGCCTCAACGAGGTCTCGATCGGGATGCCCGTCCCGGTGCTCGCGATGGAGCTGGCGCGTGATCGCCTGACCTCGACGGAGCTCTCGCGCGCGACCCTGATGGCGCAGATCTACACGCCCGACGAGGCGGCGAAGGCTGGTTATCTCGACGTCGTGGTGCCCGCGGCCGACGTCCTCGCGCGGGCGAAAGAGGAGGCGACTCGCCTCGGCGCGCTGGCCCGGCCGGCGTTCATCGCGACCAAGACGCGGCTGCGCGGGAAGACGATCGCGCATATCCGCGCGACGCTCGAAGAGGACATGCAAAGCCTCCTGATGCCGCAGGCCTGAGAGGCTGGCCTCCTCGCTACTCGTCCTCGGCGCGGCCCTGCGGCGGCGCGCGCGCGTCGAGCCACATTCGCCGCGCGCGCTGCCGGAATTCCTGCCGTCGGGTCAGGAGCTTCTCCACGTCTTGCCGCGGCAGCCAGATGCGGACCATCACGTACGTGAGCACCGCGTTGTCGAGGGCCATGAGCGGATAGAGACAGCCGGGCCGCGCCGCGGCCACGAGCAGCGAGAGCGCCGAGACCACCGCGGGCGCCGCGAACCAGCGCTCGGCCCACACCGCGAGCAGCGCCAGTGTGAGCGCCCACGACAGGATCAACAGCGTTTGCGACTGGGTCGGTGAGATGCCCAGGATCCACGCGGCAGAGGCGATCACGATCTGCATCCCGAGCTGGACCGCGAGCGTCGCGGCGAGGCGGCGGTTCAACGCCGTCTTCGATATCGACTCTCGGGCCCAGATCCGCAGGCCGACGCCGAGGGCGAGGAACAGGGCCGCCGCGATGATCGCGTCCTGGTGGGCGGGGATCGCCCCGCGCGCGACGGCGTACCAGCTCGCGAGCGGGAGCGCGATCCAGAGCACGCCGAAGATCGCCGTGACGAACGTGCGCGTGCGCGTGCCGACGCTCGGATCGAAGTCCTGCTCCAGGCGCTTTCGCCGCTCGTCCTCGTCCGCGCGGGCGCGGACGGCGGCCTCGACGCGCAACGGCACCTCGGGCGGCGCGGCCGAGACCTCGCGCAGCAGCGTCGCCGCGGCGCCCGGATCGCCGCACGCGAGCTCGTGCTCGATCACCGCGAGCAGCGCCTGATCGAGCCCTTTGCGGGCCGATTCGTTCTCGGGCCAGGCCGAGAGCGCCGCGCGGTAGCCGAAGCGACACTCGCCGAGGAGGTTGAACACGGCCAGCGCCCGCTCTTCGCCCGGGGGCTCGTTCTCCAGCGTGGCGCGCAGCGTGGCGAGGCTTTGCCGGGCTTCCCAGGAGATCTTGCGCGAGCCGCGGTGGCGCAGGTACTCCTCGATCGCGACGCGGAGCTCGTCGACCGAGGCGTAGCGGTTCGCCGGATCGCGCTGCATCGCCCGCTCGCAGATCCGCCGCGCTTCGGCGGGGAAACCCGCAGGAAAACGCGGGTTCGAGAGCATGACGCTGGCGATGATCGCGTGGAGCGTCCCGGCCTCGTGCGGCGGCGCGCCGGCGAAGATCTCGTAGAACACCGCGCCGAGCAGGTACACGTCGGTGCGCGGCGAGAGCGCCGCGGGGGTGTCGGCCATCATCTCGGGCGCCATGTACGCCGGCGTCCCCGCCAGCCCGTGGGCGTTCCACGCGAGCGGGAGCCGCCCGCTCGGATCGTCGACGAGGCTGACGGCGATCCCCCAGTCGAGCACGTAGACCTCGCCGAAGGCGCCGATCATCACGTTTTCTGGCTTGATGTCGCGATGGAGGATGCCGCGGCTGTGGGCGAAATGGACCGCGTTGCAGACGCTGGCGAGGGTGCGAACGTGCCAGTCGAGCGGATCGTCGACGCTGAAGCGCTGGCGCACCTCGTCGGGCGTGATCAGCAGCTCGCCCCAGTGGCGGCCCTCGATCCGCTTCATCACGATCAGCGGCGCGCCGCGGGCGTCGATGGCCACGTCGTACACGGGCACGACGTTGGGGTGCTCGAGCGCGCCGGTGACCCACGCTTCCCGCAGGATCCGCAGCGTGGCGTCGACGTCGGCGGCGCCGTCGCGCAGCGTCTTCACGGCCACGTGGCGGCCCATCGTGGCCTGGGTCGCGAGGCGGACGATGCCCATCCCGCCCTCGCCGAGGGTGTGCTCGACGTGGATCTTCCCGTCGAGCGAGCCGGCCATTTGCCGCAGCGACGCGAGGGCGTGCTCCCCGGCCTCGGACACGTGGCGCCGTGATTCGAGCGTGGCGCGCGGGTGGCGCTGGATCGTCGCCGCGAGATCGAGGTCGTCGGTGAAGCGCGCCTCGATCGTGGCGGCGAGATCCGGATCGTTCATGGGCGGGCGGATGGTCGCACGGCGGCCCTGCCGGGGCACGCAAGTCGCTACGGCGTGGGCTCGTCGACGGCGCTGTCCATCGCGAGGATCACGTCGGCCTCGGCCTTCGTCCAGGCCTTGTCGCGATCACGGAGCTGATCGTACCAGGGGCCTTTGCCGAGCGATCCGTGCGCCGCGCGCGCCGCGATGGCCTCCTCGACGAAGGCCTTGAGTCGCAGCAGATCCGCGACGCTGTCGAACAGCAGCGTGACCTCCCGCAGCTCGGTCGGCTCCTCGGCCTCGTCATCGCCTCGAACGTAGCCAAATGCGCGCATGATCCTCTGTCTCGTCGTCGTCGCGGTCAGGGCGGCGGGGTCCAGCCGTGGCCTCGCAGCCAGGACTGTGTCTCACGATTCGGCGCGGGTGTCCCGCCGAGGGCGTCATGGGTCGTCCCATCGCGGTTGGACGAGGTGCCGTCCAGGTAGTGAACGTGGGGTTGCTGGCCGGGGACGTGCGGGCCATCGACGCGATCGACGCTGGCCGGCGCCTGGTCCCGGTTGACCTGACTCTGCATCTGGTTGGGGCCAGACGGCCTGGGCCCGTAGAGCGCCTGGTTCTGCGCCGAGCGCGCCGCGACGTTGTCGGGGTGATAGGGATCGTCGGTGGGGGCCGGGGAGGGCCGCGGCTGCTGGGGCGGGTGCGGATCGCCCGTCAATCCCAGGGGATCGACGATGAGCAGCGGGCTGCCATTGAAGCCGAAGAGGTCCATCCCGCCCTCGACGCCGAGGGGATCGGGGCTCAGCCACCTTCCGACCTCGGGATCGAAGCAGCGGAATCGCGTCCAGCAAAGGCCCGTCTCCTCGTCGGCGAGCTGGCCGAGCAGGCGAAACGGGGTGTCGATGGAGCGCCTGCGGGCCTGTTCGCTCGGGGGATCGGCGCGCGTCTCCAGCACGCGGCCCCACGCGGTGCTCGTGGCGGACCAGGCGATCTTGCCGGAAGCATCGATGAGCTCGCGCGGGGTCCCGAGAGGATCGTTGACGTAGGTGAACACCTCGCCACGCTCGATCTGGAGAAGCGGAAGGAACGTGCCTGGCTTGTGCACGAACGCGCGGGCGCCGCCGCGGGCGGAGTCGAGCTCGACGGCCAGCTCGTTGAGGTCCCAGAGATACTCGACGGTGTGTGGCGCGGTGCCCGTGCCGGCGGGCAACACCTCTTTGCGGACGCGGCGGCCGAGGCCGTCGTACGTCAGCACCATGCGGGCGCCGCCCGGGAGCTTCACCTCGCGCAGGCGGTCGCGCACATCCCAGGCGTACTCGGTGACGAGGCCCTGGCCGCCGAGCTCGAGCTTCACGGTGCGGCGCCCGCGCGCGTCGTACGTGTACTTCGCGCTCGCGGTCCGCTTCAGCACGTTGCCGGGCGCGATCTCCCAGGTGCCCTTCGCGGCGCCGAGGCCCTCGAGCGCCGCGACGAGCGAGCCTGCCGCGTCGTAGGTGAACGCCTCGCGGTGATCGCCGCGCGTGGCCTCGACGAGGCGATCCGAGCGGTCGTGGGCGTACGTCGTCGTGCCCCAGCGCGCGTCGTCGACGCGGAGGACGCGGCCGCTGCGATCGTACCCCCACCGACGCTGCACCAGCGCTGCGGGGACGCCGTCCTGCGCCGAGGGCGCGCTCACCCGCTGATCGATCAAGCGATCCATCGCGTCGTAGGTGCTGCGGATCGTCACGTGACCGCCGCCGGTGCTGCGGCCGATCTCGCGGCCGATGGCGTCGCGCTCGAACGTGAGCGTGTGGCCGGCGTGATCGACGGCGAGCAGCGCGTTCTCGGCGTCCCAGGCGAAGCGGGTCGTCGCGCCGTCGGGCAGCACGCGCTCGACGCGGCGCCCGCGCACGTCGTAGCCGTGGCGGATCGCGCGATCGCCGTGCCGCTCGGCGACGACGCGGCCCAGCCGATCGCGCTCGAACAGGGTGACGATCGGCGCGCCGCCGGGCTCTTCGATCACCACGCCGACGAGGCGCCCCAGCGCGTCGCGCTGGTAGGCGAGGTGGCTGCGATCGCTCCCGTCCTCGCCGACGAGGCGCCCGCCGCGATCGTAGGAAAAGGCTCGAAACGAAGCGTCGCCGTACCCGATGCGCGCGAGTCGGCCGCCCGCTTCGTGGGCGTAGGCGAGGACGCGCCCGTCGAACGTGGTCTCTTCCACGACGCGCCCGGCCTCGTCGTGCACGTAGCTCTGGACCTCGCCGCGAGGATTCTTGATCTGGCAGAGGCGCTCTTGCCCCGTATAGGCGAACTTCCACTGCCGCCCATCGGCGCAGGTGAGCTGGGTGAGGACGCCCATCCCGCCGTACTCCATGGTGATCGTGCGGCCGAGAGGATCGGTCTCGCGCACCACGTTGCCGCGGGCGTCGTGGGCTCGTTGCACCGTTCCGCCGTCGGGGAGCCGCAGTGTGCCGCGGCGTCCGAGCCGGTCGTGGAGGGCCCGCGTCGTGCGGCCGAGAGCGTCAGTCCGGGAGGTGATCCGGCCGAGTGAGTCGAAGGTGAACGTGGTGCGCGCGCCGCGAGCGTCGGTCTCGGCTACGCGGTTGTGCTGCGCGTCGTACTCGAAGACGCGGATCTTCCCCTCGGGCCCGTGGATCTCGGTGAGCCGCCCGCGCTCGTCGAACGAGTAATCGAAGGCGTCGCCGGAGGGATGGGCGATGTGCGTCAGCGCGCCCCGGGCGCCGTATCCACAGGTGGTGACGAGGCCGTCGGGTCCGGTCTTGCGGATCGGGCGATCGCGCGCGTCGTGGTCAGTCGTGGTCGTGGCGCCGGTGGCGTCGACGTGGCGGATCTGATTGCCACGCTCGTCGTACCAGTACTGCTCGCCTTCGCCGGCGCCGTTGACGACGGCGATGAGGTGGCCCTCGTCGTAAGCGCGCTCGACCAGGATGGTGCCGTCCGGGAGCGCCTCGCGCGTGGCGAAGCCCTCGTCGTTCCAGGTGATGACGCGCGGCTCGTCGGCGCTGTCGACATGGGTCGTCTTCGTGGCCTTGTCGGCGCGGAGCTCGAGCGCGTAGAGGCCTTTGGGCCCCCAGGTCTTCTTGCAGCGACCGGTGTTGGCCTCGTACTCGTACTGGAAGCGGACACCCGTTTTGATGGTGGCGGCCGTCATCCGGTTCCAGCGATCGTACTCGTACTCCTCGGTGCCGCCTAGCGCGTCAATCACGCTGGTGAGGCAGCCCGAGGCCGAGTAAGCATAGTCGACCCACTGCTCGAGGCGGCCCTCGGCGCGGACCTCGAGCCGCACGATCCGGCTCTCTTTCCAGGTGAACGTGAGCTCGCGACCGGCGGTATCGGTGATCCGCGAGAGGCGCTCGCCGTCGTCGTGGTGATCGAGGGTGACGGCGTTGTCCCAGGCGTCGCGGATGGAGCGGAGGCGCGCCGGGCTGCCCTGGCGCGCGGCGGTGAACACCAGAGTCCTGCGATCTCTCGACCGCTCGACTCGCCAGCTCGATGGCCCATCGCGGTGGAGCGTCATCCGCTCGCGCCGGTGAAACGTGGACTCGCCGACGGCGATCCTCGCGAAGCGCACCTCGCGCCCCTCGGCCTCGCGCAGGGTGACGACGTGCTCGCCCTCGGTGATCTGCTGCTCGAATCCATGGGCCCAGCCCGGCCCGAGCGTGGCTGTGGTGTCGCGGCGGCGCGACGACGAGTAGAAGCGCTGAAAGAGGAGCGGTATCCGCCCCGGCAGCTCGATATCGATCTGCTGATCGACGACGTAGCCTGTCGCGAGATCGACGGGGTGGCCGCCCTGACACTGATGCTCCGCCGGCGCCGCCGACGAGCTCCCCGGCCCGGCCGCGCCGCTGTTGCTCCCGCCGCCGCCCGCGCCGCCGCCGCCCGCGGGGCCGCCTGGACCGTGCCCGTCGCCGCCGCTGCCGCTGCCCTCGCCCCCGCCGCCGCCCGCGCCGCCCGTGCCGCCGGCGTCGCTCGCGCTGCCCCCCGCGCCCGGCGTGGGCGCCTTGTTCTGCATGCACATGCTGCCGGTGATCCCCATCATCCCGAGCTCGCAGAGCACCACCGGCGCGCCCATGATGATGAAGCACGGCCCCGCCGTGTTGAGGCTGACGACCTCTTTCAGCGTGCCCGGCTCGTTGCCATGGCACGTCTTCAGGACCGAACCGACGGTGCCGATCAGCGCGCCGTTGATCTTGGTCCGCATCGGCGCGTCGCCGATGCCTTCGATCGAGCTCGCCACGACGGGGTAGGGGATCGGGAGCGGCGCGGGAGCGGCCGGCGTCAGGCACACGCTGACGGCCATCGGCGTGACGGAATGGCCCGATTTCTCGGTGATGCAGTCCATCATCACCGCGGTCACGTCGCCCATCGTTCACTCTCCTGGGCCAGCGCCGGGGCGGCCATCCTGCGTGCGAGGGGCGGAGCTTATCGCGGCGGGGCGGGCGTGTCGTGGCCCGCGAGCACGAGGGTGGCGAAGAGCGCGGCGAAGTGCGAGCCTCGTCGACGCCGATGAAGACCCCCAAGACCCCTGCGAGCCCGCTTCCCATCGGCGATTTCCCGGACCAGACGGCGTGGACCGACTGGCTCGAATCCAACCACGCCTCGTCACCGGGCCTCTGGCTTCGGCTCGCGAAGAAGGGGGCCAAGGCGCCCTCGGTCACCTACGCCGAAGCGGTCGAGTCGGCCCTCTGCTACGGCTGGATCGACGGGCAGAAAGACAAGCACGACGACGCCGCCTGGCTCCAGAAGTTCACCCCGCGCGGGCCTCGCAGCATCTGGTCGAAGATCAACCGCGAGAAGATTGCCGTGCTCGTCGCCGCGAACCGGATGAAGCCCGCGGGCCTCGCCGCCGTGGAGCGGGCCAAGGCAGGTGGCCAGTGGGAGGCGGCCTATGATCCGCCCAGCACCTCGAAGATTCCGACCGATTTCCAGGCGGCGCTCGACGCCAGCGCGCCCGCAAAGGCCTTCTATGCGACGCTGAACAGCGCCAATCGCTACGGGATCTCGTTTCGCATCCAGAACGTGAAAAAGGCCGAGACGCGGGCCCGCAAGATCACCGAATTCATTGCCATGCTGGTGCGGGGCGAGAAGCTGCACCCCTGATTCATGCGGCCTTCGCGGCGGGCGTCACGGTGTGCCTCATCAGCGTCGCGACGAGGAAGCCGATGATCACCCCGCCGAGGTGGCTCATGAAGCTCACCTTCGGCGTCACCAGATCGAAGCACGACTGCACGACGACGATCAGGGCCATCGATTGCAGGCGACGCTTCGCCACGGGGGAGCGCTCGAGGCGGCCGCCGCGCAGCAGCACCGCGACCGTGGCGCCGACGAGGCCCATGATCGCGCCCGAGGCGCCGACGAGGAGCTCGTTGTCCTTGAGGTGGAAGCGGCCGACGAGCACGGCCACGAACATCATGCCGACGCCGGAGATCACGTAGGTCGCAACGAAGCGCGCTCGCCCCAGCGCGCGCTCGACGTACGGCCCGAGGAAGTAGAGGCCGCCGAGGTTCATCACCAGGTGGAGCCACCCGTAGTGCAGCAGCGTCGCGGCCCCGAGCCGCCACCACTGCCCCGCGAGGACGAGATCGGGGGACACCGCGCCGAGCCGGACCAGCACGTCTTCATCTTCGCTGCCGCCGGCGAGCACCTCGACGACGAACATCGCCAGGATCGGGATCATCAGCGCCAGCGTGGCCCACGCGCGCGAGGCGACGGCGCCGGCTTGATCGCCGAAGCGATCCTCCTGATCACGCTGCTTTTCCAGGCGATCGAGCGTCACGAGCGAGCCCGGGCTCAGCGTCGTGGCGGCGTCGGCGATCGGATCGTCGAGGCGCCTCCGGGCGCTGGCGACGATCGACGCGTCGGCCTGCGCGAGGAGCTCTTCGAGCGCGATCCGCGGCGGCCTCCGATCGGCCGGGTGGTGCCCCGCGGCGAGGTCCGCGGTGGCGAGCCAGAAGCTGCGCAGCGCGGGCGAGTAGCTCGCGAGCGGCCCGCGGAAGAGCGACGCCACGCGCTCGGCGCGCCCCGTGAACGCGAAGACGAACAGGAGCGCGACGCTGCGGCCGTCGGCGTCGCGCCCGAGGGCGGGCTCGGCGCGCCGGTAGCGATGCACGAGCTCGTCGAGCTGGCCCATCTCGCCGAGCGCGCGGAGGTACAGGAGGACCACGGCCAGGTTGCTCACGCTCTCGGCCTCGGTGACGTTGCGGCGCAGCCACGCGAGCACGTCGTCCCAGCGGCTCTGCAAGCGCAGGCGATGCATGCGCGCCTCGCGGGCGTAGCGCGGCGAAGTGCGCTCCAGATCCTCGAGGATCGCCGCGGCTTCGGCGTGCTTGCCGGACTGCGCGAGCGCCTGCGCCCGGAGCACGCGCGGGCGATCCCAGAAGCCCTCGGTCGGGTGCAGGAAGCGCAGGACCCACGCGAGGCGCGCCGCCGCGGCGTACCGCTGCTGGTTGCCGAGGCGCCCGACCAGCCCCTGCCCGAGCGACGGGAGCAGCACGAGGCCGAGCCAGATCGCGCCCGCCGCGTAGCCCGCGACGCTCGGGAAGAGCAGCTCGCCGACGCCGGCCACGACAAGCACGAGCCCGGTGACGGCGGCCCACCCCCACGCGCGCTGACGCAGCGCCCGGATGAAGAGCATCAGCGAGGAGAAGGCCGCGAGCGGCAGGTAGACGCTGTTCTGATCCATCGAGAAAAGTAGCGGATCTATCGCCGCCGTCGGGGCTCGCTCAGTCGACCTTGACCGTGAGCGCGAGCTCGCGCGTCTCGATCTGGCAGCTCGCCGCGCTGCAGACCGAGAACGAGAACGTGCCGCTCACGCGCGCGTCGCCCGACGCCGAGGGTACGAACGGCACCGTCATCACGGTGCGCTCCGGCGCGATGCGAAGGCCCTCGGCGCGGACGATCGGCGTCGGGTAGCTGACCCCGCCGGAGGCCGCGCCGAGCTTGAATTTGTAGGGGTACTTGTCGTTGCAATGCCAGTCGCCCTTGGCCACCAGCACCACCTGCACGGTGCCCTGCTGCCCGACGGTGTAGCGCCCCGACGACTGCATCCAGGTGTTGAACGAGCCCTCGACGACCTTGGGCGACATCACCTCGACGACCGGCGCGGGCGCGGCCGTCGCGACGACCGTGGGCGCCGCTGTCGGCGTGACGGCGATCGCCGTGGCCGTGGGCGCCGTCGTCGGAGCGATCGTCGCGCCCTTCGCCGTGGTCGCGGTGGTCGTCGTCGCCGCGGTGGTCGCCGTCGACGCGGACGGCGCCGCGCTCGCCACCGCCAGGGCCGTCGGCGCGATCGCCGCGCTCGCTTCGGCCTTCGCGGTCGCCATCGGTACATCAGCCACGGCTGCCGTCGCGGTCGCGGTCGCCGCTTCGTGCCCCCCGGACGGCGCCGACGACTGCCCGCACCCCACGATCGCGCTCACCGCGACCACACCGAAGACGCTCTGGTAAAGCCGCATCGTCGCGAGCATGCCACGAATGCGGGCGCGATCGAGGCACGATCGCCGAGGCGCCGAGCGGCCTCGCGCCGTCGCGTCGAGGCCTCTCTCGGCTCTCCTGAAATCACTCCGTCCAGTCGACCGTCGTCTCGCCGAGCGTCCGGTAATTCTTGTCCATGTGGTCCATCAGCTCGAGCCACCACTGCTCGTCCTGGGCGCCGTCCTTGCGCACGCTGTCGGCGAAGAACGTCCCGCGGATGCACTCGGGCTTGCCGTTGGCGACGCGGCAGCGGCCGTCGACGTAGACCACGATCGCCTTCGGGAGCCGGCTCGCGCTGCTGTCGAGCGTGCTGTTCATCCAGTTCTTGAGCAGGATGATCGCCGCCTCGAGATCCTCGGGCCCCTGGCCGTAGCCGTGGAGCATGTAGATCACCGGGTAGCGCACGTTCTTGCGATCGGCGTTGGCGTAGCCGGGCGGCAACGTGATGCCGACCGGCCCGCTGCGGCCCGACTTCGACGTGAAGTTGATCGTGCAGGTGCCGACCACCTCGCAGTCGTCGAGGCCGGGGATCGGGTTGTCCGAGCTCGGCGAGTTCAGCGTGACGAGGTCGGGCTCGCGCCAGCGCGATCCGATGAAGTAGAGCGCGCCCTGGAGGCGCTTGAGCAGCTCGGGGACGCTGCCGACGTGCTGTCCGCTGCCGTCGTCGATGTCCTGCGGCGTCGGATCGATCTTGCCGTAACGCTGGAAGACGATGCCCTGGAGATCGCTGTAGTCGATGCGCGAAGGCACGTAGTCGCCGGGGACCTTGGGGCTGTTCGGATCGCCGGGGACGCTCGGCACCTGGCCGTCGAGCCCGGCGATCTGCGAGGGATCCGTGAGGTACGTCGCGTCGCGACCGCGCGCCGCGAAGCCGCCGACGAGGTGCTGCGCGTCGACCGAGAAGTTGAACAGATCGCGGGTGCCGCCGTCGGTCCACACGTCGACGCGCGAGAGGGCGTCGTCGGTGAGCTCGCCGCCGGGCACCTGCTTCGGATCGACCATCCGGCGCGTGATCGAGTACGCGTCGCGATCCCAGAAGCGCTGGAGGCCGCGCGAGGCGGTGAACTTCCCGTCGCCCTCGCCGACGTCGTAGCCGTCGCCCGGCTTGGCGTAGCCCGTGGCGGGCTGCTGCGGCGTCCCGGCGACGCCGTCGAGGCCGACGTCGTCGAACTTCTCGCCGGCGTCGAAGCGGTGGTTGCCCTCGGTGCCGGTCGGGTTGTACTGCGCGTCGTAGTCGTCGCCCGCGGGATCGTCGTTCACGCCGGCCTTGTATCCAGGCTCTTTCGTGCTCGGCAGCCCGTCGACGCCGAAGTCGGACCACGGCTCGTGGCCGGCGCGGACGATCGGCTCCATCTCGTCGCGGACGCCGTTGCCGTTGTAGTCGACGGCGAGGCCGACCTCGAGCGGGAACTCCGTCGCGCCCGGCTTCCAGGTGTTGGCGTAGGGCGTGAGCGCCTGATCCTGCGCGCTGCTGTCGCAGACCGTGATCACCGGGAAGGTGCCGTCGGGGTTGTACTCGTCGTCGTAGTAGTTCTTGAGCGAGAGGGTGTGCGCGCAGCGCTCCTTCGGGCAGGTGTCGTTGATGGCCTGCTCCTTCGCGTACTCGGCCTTCTGCGCCTCGGTGGCGCCTTCGCCGGGATCGATCGGATCGACCCAGACCTGGCACTCGCCGTTCGTGTGATCGCCGGTGACGCTCTTGTCGTTGGGGTTGACGCCGGCGGGCAGGTTCTCGGCCCCGGGCGAGAGGTTGTCGCCGTTGGGGTTACCGTACATCAGCGCCAGATCGCGGAAGATCTGGGCGTAGTCGACGCGCGAGAACGAGCCGCCGTTGCCGGCGCGCGGGTACTCGTACCACCACTGGTTGAAGGCCTGCGGGTGGAGGTACGGGTCGGTCGTCTTCGGCATCAGCGCGCACTTGCCGGGCAGCATCGGCAGCGCGCCGATGCACGTCTCGTCGGCCTTGCACTCGGCGCCCGTCACGCACGTCACGGCGGCCTGCGGGATGTCGGCGAGCTTCGTCCCCTTGGAGATCGCGCGGAAGCCGCCGAGGTGGTTCTGGTCGATATAGTCGAGCATCCACGTCCAGTTCACGGGCCCGCCGAGCGGCGCGAGGACGTCGAACTTGTCGTGGTGGCGCATGCCGAACGTCGCGGTGCCGCCGCCGCCCATCGAGACGCCGATCACGGCGCGGTGGGTGATGCGGCGCTTGCGCGTGACGGTGCCCGCGTCCTTCGCGACGACGACCTGGTAGGTGCCGAGCCGCGGCGCCTTGAACTGGAGCTGCCACCCGTCGCCGACCTTCTCGATCCGCGGATCGGCGACGACGACGGTGCGCGGCTTCTTGAAGGCCGGCCCCGAGTACACGACGCGCACGTGGCGGAGCCGCGCCTTCTCCGGGAGCAGCGCCGGGTTCACCGGCAACGAGAAGGGGATCTCGCGGTTGAAGCGCTTGGTGTCGGGCCCGAACGTGACGGCCGGACCGAGCGCGAGATACCCCGCGGGGACGATGTCGGGGCTGCAGGCGATCGACGCCATGAAGGGATCGACGTGCCAGAGGAAGCTGTTGGCGTTGGGCGCGTCCGCGCCTTGCTGCAGGCCGATCGACGCGAGGGCGAGGCTACCCTTGCCGGAGAGCTTGTGATCGCCCGAGGTGTACGTCTTGCCGGTCAGCGTGGGCGCGACGTCGGGCTTCAGCAGCGTGAGCGGGAGATCGTCGCCGGTGCCGGCGCAGGTGACGGGCGTCGGATCGATCGACGTGACGGTGAACGGCACCGTGATCTCGGCGCTCAGCCGCAGCTTGTGGTTGGGATCGTTCGGATCCTTCGGCGTGGTCGGGATGTGCGCGAGCAGCGTCGTCGTGCCGGCCTTGACTCCGCCCTTCATCTGGAGCGTGAGCGTGGGCGCGTGGACGCCGACCGAGCCGCCGTCCGGGGCCGGGACGATGGTGCCATCCATGGTCGTGAAGGTGATCGTCGCGGGGACGGGGACGTCGAGATCCTTCGCGTCGGCCAGGTCGGCCGAGGGGCAGAGATCGGGATCGACGACGACCTTCACCGTGCGCGTGCCGCAGACCGATCCCGCCGCGCAGGTGGGGACGAAGATCGTCGGCGGCTCGATCCGCACCCTCAGGTCCGTCGCGTTTGGCGGCGTGCAGAGCTCCCCGGGCGACAGCGTCTGCGGGACGCTCCCGCCGCCGCCGCCGCTGCCGCCCGTGCCCGGCGTGACCGCGGTCGTGCAGCTCGGGGCGACGAAGGCGGTGGCAGCGACGCACGCGGCGGCGATCAAGGCCGCGCGACGGGAAGAAAAGGGGCGCTTCAGCATGCGCGGAGCATACACAAACCAGGGCCCGTTCGATCGCGCTTCAGCGCGGCGAGGAGCCCCGTTTTGTTTTCGTCAGGGAGGCGGCGCGTTGGCCGGCGGGGTGGCCTCGAACGAGCCCTTCACCTTCGCCGAGACGACGCCGTCGCTGACGGTCCCGAGCCAGATCCCCTTGAATCCACGGGGTTTCGCGGTGTCGTCGATCTGCGCGGGGCCCGAGGCCGTGATGGCGAGGTGGCCGATCTGGCCGGCCTCCGTAGAGGCGGCGAGGGCCAGCGTCCAGCGATCGTCGAGGGCCTTGGCGCAGAGCGCCACGACGCAGTCGGCGTTGCAGGTGCCGAAGCCGCCGAGCTTCGCGGCGAGGCCGGCGCAGTCGGCGGCCTGGGCCAGCGCGTCGGTGACGGTCTGCGCGTTCGGCTGGTTGACCTTGGCGCCCGCGAGGGCGACGGCGCCGACGTAGCGGCTCGGTTGCCAGAGCACGTTGCCCCCGAGGATCAGCGTGTCATCGGGATCGGCCGTCCACGAGAACGTGCTCGCGGCGGGCACGCCGGCGGCGGCGGCGTCGATGCTCCCGATCGTGAGCAAGTCGAGCGTGGCGACGCCGACGTCTTTGGCCGTGAGGTGCGCCGTCAGCGTCGGCGCCTGGAGGGGCAGCCCCGCGTCGATCCAGCTCGTGCAGCGCGCGCGCACGCTCTTCGGGAGGCCGTTGAAGTGCGCCGCCGCGACGGCATCCCAGCCCAGCATCGCGCTCGCCGCGTCGAACGCCGGGGCCTGATCGAGCGGCGCTGCCAGCTTCATCGCCGCGAGCACCAGCGCCGATTCGCTCGATCCTTTTGGCAGGAAGGCCTCGCCGAGCAGCTCGGTCGCGCCGCCGATCAGCGCCTTGTAATCGGCCGCGTCGGGCTTGTAGGTGAGCGCGAGATCGAGATCGGTCGCGGCGAGATCGATGGGCTTGTCGACGATGGTCACCTTCACGTCGAGCGCGCCGTCGGCCTTGAGATCCGTGGTGTCGGCGCAGCCCCAGCCGTAGTGACCGGCGCGCACCGCGACCGCGAGGTTCGGCCCCACGGGCGCGTTCTGCACCAGCGGCGCCGCGCCGAACGCGGCCTTCGCGACGAGCGCGCCCTTGGGCTCGCCGGGCAAGGTCGCCGCGAGATCGGCGCAGGTGGTCCGCGCAGCGACGCTCGCCGTCCAGGTCTCGACGGCGCGCTTGCCCGTGTACTGCGGCAGCACGCGCACCGTGCCGAAGCCCTGCGCGCTCACGGCGACGCTCGTCTCGGCGCTGGGCCCGGCGCTGCCGTCGGCGAGCACGATCGACGCGCGCAGGTGGAACGTCGTCGGCTGGTTGGGCGCGTGGAGCTGGATCGTCGCCATGCCGTTGGCGTCGGCCGTCACCGCGGCGACCTCGATCCAGCCGTCGAGCGCGCCGTCGCCGACCAGCGCGAAGCGCACGTCGTAGGTCGTCGGCGGCGACGCGACGACCTGGATCGCCCGCGATTCGCCGGGCGCGAGCGTGATCGTGCCCTCTTGCTCGAAGCGGATCAGCGCGGCGGACGGCGCGGGCGGCACGACCGGCTCGGCCTTCATGTCCGGTCCGTGTTGCGCGAGAGAACATGCCGTCGACCCGAGAAGAGCGACGACGAACCCGACCGTAGTCCAAGAAAAGCGCATAGGCGTAAACCTGGAGCGTAGCTCCGAACGCCGGTGAATCGACAGCTCGATCGTGCTCGCGGCGCCGCCTCGATGATGAATGCGTGCCGCGTCGTGGACAAACCCGATCGTCGTCGGCAAAGGCTGGTATCGTCATCGCGTTGACTGTCGTCTTTGAGAGGGGGCGCGGCAGTCCCGAGGCTTCATGAGCACTCCGCGATCCTCTCCAGATTCCAACCGTAGTGGCGCGTCCCTCTCGGACTACGAGCACCTGCTGCCGGAGGCCGATCATGCCGAGGTCGCCGCGCAGGTTCGCCTCGTCCTGGCAGCGCCGGGCCCGGCCCTCCTCGTGTGGGGACCCGAGGCGATCGTGCTGGCGTACAACCGCGCGTACCGGGCCTTCGCGGCGTACCGCGTCAGCGCCCTCGAGCGGCCCCTGTTCAAGGCCCAGCCCGAGATCGAGCGCGCGTGGCGATCGCGGCTCGACCAGGCGCTCGGCGGCGTCGCGGCGGTCCTCGATCCGTCCGACTGCGTGCCGACGGCGGGCGCCGATCCGCCGACGCGATCGATGAGCACCGCGCCGGGGGGCTTCGGCGCCAAGTCTTCCTCGGGCGTCGGCGACGTGCGCAGCGGGTGGATCCTCCCGATCGCCGTGTCGTTCGGCGTCGCCAAGGGCGCGCTCATCCTGCTCATGGATGTGACGCCGGTCGTCGAGCCGCTGCGCCGCGCGGTGGCCCTGGTCGCGGTCGAGCTGCGCGAGTCGCTGGTCGGCGTCCGCGTGCTCTCGGAGCGGATCACGCGCGCGCCGAAGATCAACCCCGAGCGCCTCGTCGGCGACGTCGGGCGCATCCTCGAGATGACGACGGGGATGGAGCGCACGGCCGACGACATGACCACGTTCGCGCGGTTCGCGGGCGGCACCGGCGTGCAGGTCAACCCGCGCCCGGGCGATCTCGGCGCCCTGGTGCGCGCGGCCTGCGACGATCTCGCGACGCGGGGCGAGCAGATCGCGGCGCGGCCCATCTCGTCGACGATGCCCGCCATCCACCCGGCCCACGACAGCTCGCGCGGGCGCTACGCTCCGGATCCCGACAGCAGCCCGCCGAGCCGGTCGAGCGCGTACCTCGCGGGATCGATGTACCCGCCTCCCGGCAGCGCCCTCGGCGGGCCGGTGACGCCGCGCGCGTCCGCCGCATGGCTCCGCGTCAACGTCGTCAACATCATGGGATCGTGGGATCCCGACGCCATCCATCGCATCGTCATCAACCTCGTCACGGCCGCGCGGCGCAGCACCGTCGACAGCGGCGAGGTCTCGGTCGAGGTGACGAGCGGTCGCGAGGGCGCCGTGCTCGTGGTGCGCGCCGAGGGGAAGGCCCCGCGCGAGGACGAGCTCGAGGCGCTGATCGAGCCGTGGAAGCGCGCGACGCCGCCCGGGGATCGTCGCCGCCTCGGCAGCGGGCTCGGCCTGTTCGTGGCGCGCGAGCTCGTCGTGGCGCACGGCGGCCGCCTCTCGTGGGAGCAGGCCGGCCCGACGACGTTCGCCCTGCGCGTGGTGCTGCCGCCCGGCTCCGCGCCGACGCCGCGACGCTACTGATACGCCGCGCCAGCACAAAAAACGAAGAGCGCGCCGACCCGGAGGAGGCGCGCTCGTTCGTTCGCGATCGCCGTCAGGGCGATCGCCGGCTCACTTCACGAAGACCTGCGCGGCGGCCATACCGGCCCCCTGTGTCGCCTTGATCACGACCTTGCCCGGGCCGCCGATCGGCAGCGGGTTGCGGAAGCACTGGCCCTTGCCGCCGAGCGACGCCTGCGCGCCGGTGGTGTTGCTCTGCGCGAGCACCACCGCGGGGAGGGGCGCCTGCTGCGCGACGAGCTGGATGTCGAGCTGGGTGATGCCCGCGCCCATGGCGACGATCGTGTAGCACTTGCCGGCCTGGATGTTGATCGGCTGCTCCATGGTCTGACCTTGCTGGAACTGGCCAGCGAAGGACTGCCCGTCGGCCGTCATGCCCTGCGCGTCGCTCGCGGCGATCGCCTGGAGGCCGGGCGTCAGCATGCCGGCCATCGGCAGCGGGGTCGCGGCGCCGGTGCTCGACGCGGCGGCGCCGGGCATGCCCGGGAAGCCAGGAGCGGCCGCGGGGGCCGTGGCGGGGGCGCCCGGGGCGGCGCCCGGCTGCTGGTAGGCGCCCGGCTGCTGGTACTGGCCCTGCGCGCCCGGCTGCTGGTACGCGCCCGGCTGCTGGTAGGCGCCCGGCTGCTGGTACTGGCCCTGCGCGCCCGGCTGACCCGCGTTGTACTGGCCCGCGTTGGCGGCGTTCGGATCGGTCGCCGCAGGCGTCGAGCTGCTGCAAGCGAGGGGCATCAGGCCGAGCACGAGAGCGGGAATGACAAGGAACGAGCGCATACGATCTCCTTCGAGTTTGGTGCCGACTGTCTTCCGAGAGACGTCCAGCTCTGCGGCGGTGTCGCGACGGAAAGGACGCCCGCCGCACCCGGGACGGCTCACGACGTCGCTGGTTACGGGTGGGGTAGACGTGGCAGTTGTGGGCGGTGTTCTACACCGGGACGTCGGAAAGCGGCTAGTCCCGAACATCGAACGCCGCGCCGCGGTGAACTGAGCGCCGGACGCGCCGCGGTCGTCCGTCCGCGCATCGGTTGACAGGCCCGCGGCGCTACGCCAGGAAGCCACCGGGCGGCGATAGAGTGCCGCGCCGTCACCACCCGGGAAAATGCCATGAGCGACGCCAAGAAGACGATCCAGGACACGGTCGAGCAGAACCGCGTCGTGCTCTTCATGAAGGGCACGAAGAACTTCCCCCAGTGCGGCTTTTCGCAGCGCGCGGTGGCGATCCTGAAGGAGTGCAAGGCCGAGTTCAAGGACGTGAACGTCCTCTCGGATCCGGCGATCCGCCAGGGCGTGAAGGACTACTCGAGCTGGCCGACCATCCCGCAGGTGTACATCGACGGGAAGTTCGTCGGCGGCAGCGACATCCTGAACGAGATGTACCAGTCGGGCGAGCTGCAGAAGCTCTTGAACCCCGCGAGCTGAAGTTCCTGCGTCACGATCGATCGATGCGCTGGAGCGCGCGCCGGAGCGCCGCGTCGTCGAGCTCGCCCTCGGCGGCGCGCTCGACCGCGTCGCGCAGGGCGTCGTCGGCGCAGGTGTCGATGAACACGTGCACGCGCTGACGGGCGGCCCGATCGTCGGTCGCCGCGAGCGCCATCGCCGCGCCGAGGCGCCGCTCGACCGTGAGATCGCGCGACCAGAGCGCGCTCGCGAGGTGCTCGAGATCGAGGGCGCCGTGGCGGTATCCGCCGCGCGGACGCGTGACTAGCGAGCGCAGCGCCGCGCGCCACTCGGCGACGGTGCGATCACCGCGATCGAGGTGCGACGCGCCGAGCGCTTCCATGGTGGCCTCGCGGCGCGTCGCCAGCTCGTCGCGGATGCGCACGACGAGCTGATCGCGGCGCAGGCGCGCGAGCCCGGCCGCGAAGCGCTCGCGGCCCGCGAGCAAGCGCACCGGGATCAGCGGCTGGCCAACGGGAAAGAGCACGACGCCGTCCTCGTCCGCGGACACGTCGTCGAGCTCGGCCCACGCGAGGAACCGCGTCTTGCCGCCGCCGTGGATCGCCAGGCCGTCGTGGCCGACCACCAGCCACGTGGGCGCGCCGAAGCGCATCGTCAGCCACGCCCACGCCACCGTGAGCGTCGCCGCCGTCGCGACGACCACAGCGGCCGAGTCGGTGAGCGACGCGGCGCCGATCGCGGCGGCGAGCACGGGCATCGTCAGGATCGCGGCCACGACGCGGACGGCCGTCGCGCGACGCCGGAGCGCGAGGCCGAGGGCTCGATCGGTCGCCCCGCGCGCCAGCGCGTTCAGCAGCGCGTGGGCCTCGGCGTCGGCCACGCCGCGCGCCGCGATCTCGCCGTCGGCCACGCGCATCGTGAGCGTCGCGCGCGCGCTGTCGTGCTCGGCGGCGTACACGTCCTCGGGATCGACGTGCTCGCGCTTGCCGCGCCGATCGAGGGCGAGGCCCGCGCCGTCGACGGTGATCACCGCCGGCCGAGCGAACGCGATCCACGACCACACCAGCAGCGCGAACCCGATCGGGACCAGGACCGCGATGATCGCGGCGCCGATCGCGAGGCCGCCGCTCAGCGCCAGGGTCACGGTCTTCATGGCGCCGTCGTGGTACGGGAGCGCGACGTTGATCGCGCCGCACCCCGCCTCGACGTAGAGCAGCACGAGCACCACCGCGAAGATCCGGCCGCTGTAACCGTCGTACCGTCGCACGACGGCGTCGCTCTCGATTCGCGCCGCGGGAGGGGGATCGAGCATCGTTGGGGAGTCGAGCGTAGCCGCTCCGGCGCGCCGATCGATGGGGATCAGCGCCGCCGGAGCGTCAACCACGCTACGAGGGTGTCACTCGGGCAGAGTCGGCCGCTCGAACGGCGTCGCGGGCGCCTCGAGGGCCTTGAGGAACGCCACCAGATCGTCGTGCTCCTTGGCGTTGAGCTTCACGACCTTCATCTTCGGATCGAGGTTCTTGTTCTTCTCCTTGATGCCGCCGCTCAGCATGTAATCCACGGCCGCTTCGATCGTCGCCGCGTGGCCGTCGTGGAAATACGGAGCGTGGGTGGTGACCGAGCGGAGCGTGGGAGTCTTGAAGGCGCCGTCGAGCTTCTCGTCCTTGGCGATCTTGCCGCGGCCCGTGTCGGGATCGAGCTTCTCGTAGCCGACGCCGACGTCGTGATAGCCGTTGTCGGTGTACGCGGGCGGAGCGTGGCACTGGGCGCAGCCGGCCTTGTTGCGGAAGAGATCGAAGCCGCGAACGGCCGAGTCGCTGGCGGCCTTCTTGTCGCCCTTCTCGTGCATGTCCCA
This sequence comes from Byssovorax sp., assembly GCA_025362495.1. GTDB lineage: Bacteria > Myxococcota_A > Polyangia > Polyangiales > Polyangiaceae > JANYGI01. The sequence continues at coordinate 44,743 of JANYGI010000019.1, forward strand.
GGGCGAGCCGCCGCTGCGGATGGTGCGGATGAACGAGGCCAGCGCCTTGCCGACGGCCTCGGGCGTGGGATCGCTGTTGAAGATGGCCTTGAACTCCACCTGGTAGAGCGGGATCTTGGCGAGCGCCGCCGCGATCACCGCGGGATCGGCGCCGAGCTGGCCCTTCCAGGCGGCCTCGGCCGTCTTCTCGAGGGTCTCGCCGCGGCCGTCATCGTAGAAGGCGTCGTTGTAACCGACGTTGATCATCGTGGGCGAGTGGCGCACGTTCATCGCGCCGCCGACCTTCTTGGAGAGCACGGTCCCGTCGGTCCAGCCCTTCTCGGGGACATGGCACGTCTCGCAGGAGGCCGAGCCGTCCCTGGAGAGGCGCTTGTCGAAGAAGAGCTGTTTGCCGAGCATCACCTTCTCGGGCGTCTGGGCGTTATCGGCGGGGATCTTCAGCTCGGCGAGGCCTTCCGGCGTGGCGGCGAGGGCAGGGGCCTTTGGCATCGGCGGGAGCGGCTTGGCAGCGACGGCGGAGGCCGAGGTCATCGCGGAGCCCATGGGCGCGGCGGAATTCGTCGTCGGCGCGGGCGACTCGGGGCAGCCCGCGAGCGCGACGGTGGCGGCCGCGAAGACGGCGAAGATCAGGGGTTTCTGGGTCATGGAGCGCAACCTTTCGTTTCGTTGCGGCGCATCTAGGACCCGAAGGCGCCCCGGGGTCAAGTGAACCACGAACGGACTCGAGGCGTGGAGCCTGGTCGACGGGTTGTGGCGAGGCCCCCAGCTCTGGAACCCTGGATCTCACGCTCGGGGGAGTGCTCTGTGGGCGCCCGAGGGCCTACGGGCTCGGCTGGAACCGGAACAGCTGACAGGGGCCGCCGAGGTCGGTGTACTGCTTGAGCTGGGTGCCGCTGGTGGCGTTGCAGGCGTTGTCGAGCACCTTGCCATCGCCGACGTTGAAGAGGCGGAAGTAGGCCCCACCGTTGTTGCCCCAGTCGAAGTTCAGCCCCCACTGCTGCGCCGTGCTCCCGTTCTGCGTGTAGCTCTGGAGCAACACGTTATCCGCCGGGTTGCCTCCGGGCACATCGAGGTTCTGGTTGCTGTCGCGGTCGGTGAGGAAATAATAGCCGTTGCCCGCGGGCCGCAGCTTCCACGCTTGGTTGTCCTGGCTTTCACCGCAATCCCACGTCTGCACCTTGGTCCCCGCCACGATGGCGGAGGCCAGCGAGACATCCAGGCATTTGCCCGTGGCCCGTCCGACGACCATGTTCCACCCGACCGGCTCCAGACGAAAGCGCTGGGCGCTGCTGCCATTGTCGGCGTAGATCTGGAGATCGATGGTGTCGGCGGTGGAGCCGGCCGGGACGTCGAGGGCGCGACCCGGGGCGTTGCGGGGAATGAGCTC
>JANYGI010000042.1 GCA_025362495.1 Byssovorax sp.
TCCCGCGTGAACGGCTTCGGCAGCAGCGCCCACACGTCTTCCATCAGGCCATCTTCGGCGAGATCGCGGTCGACGTAGCCCGACATGTACACCACGCGGACCGACGGGCGACGCGCGCACACCCGCTCTGCGAGCTGCTTGCCGGAGAGGCCGGGCATCACCAGATCGGTCACGAGCAAATCGATCGTGCCGGGGTGCTGATCGAGCAGCGCCAAGGCCTCGGTGCCGCTCCCGGCGGCGATGACGACATAGCCGGCGCCGACGAGCGTGCGGCGCGTCAGCTCGCGGACGGCGGGCTCGTCCTCGGCGAGGAGCACTGTTTCGCGCCCCACCGGGTTCACGGATCGCCTTCGTTCGCCGGCGGCCGGCGCGCTCTCGTCCGTCGTCGGGAGCAGCATCCGGAAGGTGGTGCCCTGGCCAGGATTGGACTCCACCGCGATGTGGCCACCCACCTGCTTGACGGTGCCATACGCCGTGGCGAGGCCGAGCCCCGTGCCCTTGCCGCGCTCTTTCGTGGTGAAGAAGGGCTCGAAGACGCGTGAGGCGACCTCGGGCGACATGCCTCCTCCGGTATCGTGGACGGCGATGACACCGTAGCTCCCGGCCGGCAGGCCGAGCGTCGAAGCGGCGGCAGCGTCGAGCTCGACGACCTCCGTCTCGATGCGCAGCGTGCCGCTGCCGGCCATGGCGTCGCGCGCGTTGACGACGAGGTTGAGCAGCACCTGCTCGAGCCGCGCCCGGTCGGCCTTGACGCGGATCGCGCCCGGGGCGCTGGTCGTCTGGAGCACGATCGAGCCGCCGATCGCGCGCTCGATCAGCCGGCGCATGTCGGCGACGAGCTCCCCGAGGTCGAACACCCGGAGCGTGATCAGCTCGCGGCGGCTGAACGCGAGGAGCTGCTTGGTGAGCTCGGCGGCGCGGAGGGCGGCCTGCTTGACCTCGCCGACGTCGTCGAGCACATCGGGCTCGCTCACGCGCTCACCGATGAAATCCGCGTAGCTGAGGATCACGCCGAGGAGGTTGTTGAAGTCGTGGGCGACGCCGCCGGCGAGCTGCCCGATCAGGGCGAGGCGCTCTTGCTGGTTTTCGCGCGACTCGCGCTCGCGCTCCTCGGTGACCTCGTGGATCACGATCACGGTCTCGCTCTTCCGGGAGACCTCGCCGGTGGCGTGCGAGGCGCTGAGCGTGAAGATCCGCCGCGGCGCACCCGCGACGACGACGTCGCACGACGACGGCGCGCCGCGCGCGAGGAGGTTGTCGATCGGGACGCCGCCCAGCGACTCGATGACGTCGCCGCCGGAGGCCGTGCTCAGGTGCGGCAAGAGCTCGTTGGCGCGGCCGTTCGTCATGGCCAGGCGTCGCTCTTCGTCGAGCAGGATCACGCCGATGGGCAGCGCCTGGATCACCCGCTCGAGGCGCTGCCAGTCGTCGAGGGTGACGGCCTGGATCTGCTGCATCAGCGTGGCGTTCTTGATCGCCAGCGCGACCTGCCCCGTGACGGCCAGGAGAAGATCGAGGTCCTTCTCGGTGAACGACGCGTCGCCGATCTGGGAGTCGAGCTGCATCACGCCGAGGAGCTCGTCGCGGTGGAGGATCGGCACGCACATCGCCGAGCGGAGCCGCAGCGCGTGGACGCTGGCAGAGCGGTTGAAGCGCGTGTCGCTGCCGGCGTCGGCGGTGACGACGCCGCTGCGCGTGGCCATGACCTCGCTCAGCATGCGCGTGGAGAGGGGGATCTTCACGTTCACGCCGGTGCGGAGGCGAGCGAGCTGCGCCGTCGGGCTGCCCGCGCCGTCGAGGAGGAGAATCGCCGCGCGCTCGGCCTGGAAGAGGCGGATCACGGTGTCGAGGATCCGCTCGAGGAAGAGCGCGGGATCGTGCTCGCCGCCGATGGCGCGCGTGACCTCGAGGGCGACGCGCAGCCGGTCGTACTCGCGCGCGAGATCGTCTTGCAGCGGGATGTCGGAGGCCGGCCGGAAGCTCGGCTCGCGCACCGAGAGGCGACGGAGCTGGAGCGAATCGGGCAGCGATCCCAGCGGATCGAGCACCTCGGACCCGGCCGAGAACCTGAGGCGCGCGCCGCCGATCAGGATCTCGTCGCCGTCGCGGAGCGCGACGTCCGTCACGCGCTTGCCGGCGACGATCGTCCCGTAGCGGCTGCCCAGATCGACGAGGCGGTACTCGACTTCACCGACGCGCCGCACCTCGGCGTGGCGCAGCGACACCATGGGATCGGCGACGTGGACGGCGCAGTCCGGGGCGCGGCCGATCGTCGTCGTCGGCCCGAGCTCGAACGTGCGGAACGAGTCGGCGCTGAGGTCCTGCAAGGTCGGCATCAGGGCTGCCTTGCGGCGCTCACCGAGCTCGACAGTCGAAGTGTGTGACCGGACATTGGCACTGCGGGAGATAGTGCAACAGGTGAGCTGCCGCCACCACGTTGTTCGTCACAATCGGGCTGCTCAGTGCGCGAACTCGTCCATCAGCGTCGTCCCGTTGTGAAAGTGGCCAGGAGCCCCGCAGCTCGCCGACACCTTTGCAGCGAAGCACCCGGGAGGCGTGAGGCCGGAGACAGTGAGCCGGGTGAACCGGGCCTCGTTGGTGCAGCGCGCGCCGGTCGAGCTCCACTCGGCCTCGATGGTCCACGGCTCCGCGTCCGCCTGGATGCCTGCATTGTCATAGAGGTTGATCAGCGTCCCGTCGACGGTGAACGAGCGCCCGTCGCCGCAGTAGTCGGCGCGGAGCAGGCGCGTGCACGCCACCAGACGCTCCGTGCTCGTCGCCGCCGAAGGCGCGCCGGACACCGGCGGTCGGTAACCCATCTCGATGCACTTGGCGATCGCCTTGCCCCGGCAAGCGAACGTGATCTTCGACGCTTCGGCCGTGTATCCGCCGCCCCCGACCACGCCCTGCGCGTAGCTCCAGACGCCGAGCATGGGAATCGCCGGGATCGGGTTCCCGCCCGCGTCGGCGCCGCAGAGCGGTGACCAGCCCGCGGTGGTCTGGTACGAGACGTAGTACGAGGTCAGATCGGCGTTCGGCGCCGGGACGGCGACGCTCCCGTCGATGCGCAGCGGGATCGTGCCGCCGTTCGTGAGCTGGCCGATCCAGGTCGTGCCCGTGAAGTCCCCGCCGGGCAGGCTCGCGCTCGTGAGCGTGGTGCCATTGACGCTGGTGCCGTTGACGCTGGTGCCATTGACGCTGGTGCCGTTGACGCTGGTGCCGTTGACGCTGGTGCCATTGACGCTGGTGCCATTGACGCTGGTGCCATTGACGCTGGTGCCATTGAGGCTGACCCCGTTGAAGCTGGTCATGGCCTCGGCCGACTCGTCCAGGTCGAGCTCTTCCTCATCCCCGGCGGCGCCCACGCAAGCGGCCTGAGAGAGCGCGAGAACGACGTAGCAAATTCCAAGCAGTCGCATGATGACGCTCCACTCTTCGAGTCCCCTCGACTCTCGGTGTGCCTAACGTCTCACGCTCGCGCCACTTTAGCGCTTCCGATCGTTCATGACGCAATTGCAGCCGCCAAGGGCCCAAAGCGAGCACGAGGCGATCGAGGATCATCGGCGCTCCGACCGCCGACTTGAGCCGCTGTCTGCGCCTCGCCAAAATGAGCGCGATCATGCCGCCAAAAACGGCGGAGCGCGGGCCGGGATCAGCGGTGGAGGACCGTCGCGCAGAGCCGCAGGCCGACGCTCGTCTCGCGGTAGCTCTGCGGCGAGACGTTGCGGTTCGGGATCCGGTTCGACTTGCGATCGTAGAAGTAGCTGCCGCCGCGGACGAGGTACTCGTCGGGAGCGAGGGACGAGATCGTCCACTCGAAGATGTTGCCAGTCATGTCGTCGACGCCGAAGGGGCTGCGCGACGCGGGGTGAGAGCCGACCTCGTCCGGGCCCATGGCGTCTCGACCATAGGTCGAGTCGAAGCTCGCGTCGTCGAGGTCGAGGTGATTGCCGTGGGGGTACTCGCGCCCGTCGGCGCCCCTCGCGGCCTTGGACCACTCCTGCTCGGTGCAGAGCCGCGCCCCGACCACCCGCTTCGTCGCGTCGAGCCAGGCGGCGTAGGCGATCCCGTCGAGCGCCGAGACGCCGGAGACCGGCAATCGACTCCAGTCCTGCGCCGCGCGGCGCGAGCGCCCCTCGAAGCGCAGCGGCTCCCCTTCCCGCGCCGTCGCGACGCGCATCGACGGCTGGATGGTGAGACGCCAGGCGCCGTCGCGCTCCCGGGTCAGCGCCAGCACTCCCGCGCTCCCGACCTTGGCCGCCGCGCTCGGCGTGCGAATGGCTCGCTCCTCGGGCCCGAGGGCGCGGAGGTACTCGATCCATTGCGCATACGTGACCTCGTTGCGCTGGATGAGATACGGCCCGAGGCGGACCTCGTGGAGAGGCACGGTGTCGAAGAAGCCGGTGCGATTCTCCTCGTCCGCGCAGCCGAATTTGAAAGGCCCCTCCGGCACGTCCACGAACCCTGCGGGCACGTCGGAGCCCGGCGGGAGCGCCGCGCGAGCCTGGGCTGCCTCGCCGCGCTCGACGACCACCGGATACCGCACGTCCGCGCGCCCCGGGCTCGCGAGCACGACGAGGTACGATCCCTTCTCGAGCGCGAACTCCGCGACGGGCGTCGGCCCCAGCTCGCGCACCGGCACGAGCGCCAGGCGGCCCTCCGGCGCCGGATCGTAGCGCAGGAGCGAGGCCGCGGCGCCGGGCGGATCGGTCGTGATGGCGAGCCGCCCCGGCCGCGTCCAGCGCGCCGCCAGCGAGCCGTCGGGATCGTGGATCTTGAAGCGCTCGACCAGCTCGTCGCGCTCGTCGAGCTTCAGCGCCTGCTCGGCGCGGAGCGCGCGCTCGAACAGCACCTCGCCGAGGCGACCGCTGGCGTCGGCGCGCTCGGGATCCTTCGCGCAAGCGCTGTCGAGGAGCTGCGTGGCCCGGCGAAAGGCCCGATCGGCGGTCGCCTCGCTCTCCAGCGCGCGAGCCCACGCGACCTCGCCTCCGGGGCGGTCCTGGGCGTCGAACCGAAGGAAGGCCGCCGCGGAGTCGGACGCGGCGTCGGTGCGGGCGCGGCGAGCGACGTCGATGGCTATCTGGCTCTCGTCCATCAGCTGCGCGACGGCCTGGGCTCGCGCCCGCTCGTGCTTGATCTCGACGGCTCCGTAGCCGAGCGCGATCAGCAGCGGGACGGCCGCGATCCCCGTGCGGCGGAGCCATTTGCTGAGGGTCGTCGCCCGCCTCGACGCGGCGAGGAACGCGCTCTCGCCCTCGGTCAGATCGGCCGGCGCGACCCGCGTGATCTCGGCGAGCTGCCGCGCATTCCACAGGATCTCGGGCGCGCGGCGCAGCCGCTTCCACTCGGCCGCGGCGCTCGCGAGCCGCTCGCGTACCTCGCGGGACTCGGCGTCTTCCACGAGCCAGCGACGCAGGGTCGTCCACCCGTGGAGCAAGACCTCGTGCGCCAGCTCGTACACGCTGCCGTCGTCGCCGTCCTGCGCGACGAGGAGGCGCCCGCGGACCAGCGCGGCGAGCGCCGAGCGCGCCGGCTCGACGTCGGCGCGGAGCTCGCCCTCGCCGCGGCGCGTCCGGGTGTTGTCGAGCGTCACGAGCCGCAGGAGCATGCGCCGCGCCTCGACGCGCAGGGGCGCGCGCATCGCGGCGAGGACCGCGTCGCCGTGCCGGGACAGCGCGCCCGCGACGCCGCCCATGGCCTCGAGCGTGGCCTCGCTGATCACGCCGGTGCCGGGGTTCCGCGCCTCCCACAGCTCGGCGAGCGCGAACTGCAGGAGCGGTAGGCCTCCCTCGGCGCGCGCGGTCGCGTCGACCAGCTTCTCGACCAGCGCCTCGGATTCGAAGCGCGCGTTCGTGGCCTGCGCGGGGCCGACGATGACCTCGCGCACGCGCTCCGGAGGGAGCGGCCGGAGAAAATAGAGCGCTGACTCGAGGCCTTCCCCGAGCGCAGGGAGCGTGGCGATGCGCGCGAGAAAATCGGCGCGCACCGTCGCGAGCACGCGCACCATCGCGACCTGCGCGATGAGGGCGCCGAGCGCGCCGTCGACGATCTCGGCCTCGTCGCGATCGCTGAGGGTGTGGAGCTCTTCGGCCTGATCGATGAAGATCAGCAGCCCCGACGTCGCGGTCGCGTGGCGCCTGCCGATCTCGTGCGCGAGCGCGGAGCCGTCGCGATCGATCCACCCGGCGACGATCTCGGCCGCGACGCCGAGACTCTCGGAGAGGGCCGCCGCGAGCGCGGCGCGCGGCCGCTTGCCCGGCGTCAACGTGCACGTCGACCAGACGCGGCCGCCGCCGAGCCCGCCGTCGACGATCACCGGCAGCACGCCCGCGCGGCAAATCGAGGACTTTCCCACGCCCGAGTCGCCGGCGACCACCACGAAGGACTCGACGCGGAGGCGATCGACGAGCAGAGAGACCTCGGCGCTGCGGCCAAAGAAGAGCGCGCGGTGCTGCACGTCGAAGGCGCGGAGCCCGCGGTACGGGTTGCCCTCGGGGAGCGCCGCGCCGCCCACGGTGCCCGAGAGGTGCTCCAGGGCCTGGCGCAGCTCGTCGCCGGAGGCGAACCGCTCGGCGGGCGCGCGGCGCAGGCATCGATCGAGGATCGCCGCGAATCGCGGATCGACGCCCGGCGCCAGCGAGAGCAACCCCGGCGCATCGCGACCGCGCACGACGCGCGCGAGCTCTTCCGGCGCCACGTCGTGGAACGGAGTCACCCCCGAGCACAGCTCGAACAGGACCGCTCCGAGCGAGTACACGTCGGAGCGACGCGTGGGCGCGCTGCCGCTCCAGATCTCGGGCGCCATGGTGTCGGGCGTGCCCACGATGCTGGCCTGGCGCTTCCCCCCGGTCTCCACCGGCGTGACCGTGGGATCCGCGGCAGGCGCGCCCGCCGAGCCGTCGCCGGCCTCCGGCGTCGGAACGACCTTGAGGAGCGTGGCGAGCCCGAAATCGAGGAGCTTCGCGCTGCCTTCGTCGGTGAGCACGACATTCGCAGACTTGATGTCGCAGTGGAGCACGCCCTTGCGGTGCGCGGCGGCGAGCCCGCGGGCGAGATCGATCCCGATCTCCAGCGCCTGCGCGAAGGGGACGGGCCGCGGCAGCCGATCGAGCGTGCGGCCGCGCGCGAACTCGGTGATGAGGTAGGGCCGCCCGTCGATCTCGCCGACACGGTAGATGGTGACGACGTTGGGATGCTGCACCCGCGCCGCGGCGCGCGCCTCGATGAGAAAGCGCTGGCGGGCCTCGACGTTGGGCTCGAGCGCCGCGATGAATTTCACGGCGACGAGCCGCGCGAGCACGCGATCCTCGGCGAGGTACACATGGCCCATCGAGCCATGCCCGAGCGGGCGGAGCACGAGATAGTCGTCGAACTCTTCGGGAGGAGCCCAGCTCTGCGAGAGGGCGCCGATCCGCGACTCCGACTCTCCCGGTCCCCCGGGAGAGGTCACGTCGTCGCGCTTGGCCACCGCGCGACCTTACTCGCTTTGCGGCGGGATCGAGCCTGAAACTCAGCCTCCGCGCACGAGAGAGCGAACCTCGATATCGAGGTTCTCGGCCTCGGCGACGGCGTCCATCGCCTTGCGAAGAGTACCCACCGTCACGTTTCGGGGGAGGTCGACGCGGGCTTCCAGGCGGAACAGCGGAGATCCGGTGACCGGGGCCTCGTACGCCGACGTCTCGAGCGACACGATATTGACGCCCGCGCCGTGGAGCGCGCGTGACACAGCCCGCACGATGCCTTCGTGATCGAGCGCCTCCGCCGTCACCAGGCAGGGAATGCTGGCGGCTCGGCGGTGATCCTCGGGGCTCTTGGTGCGCCGGAGGAGGAGCTCGAGGCCCGTCTTCGAGGAGAGGCCCGCGCGATCGTGCTCGATCTTCTCGATCTCGGCGGGCGTGCCGGAGACGAGGACGAGGACGCCGAACTCGCCGCCGAGGACGGCCATGCGGCTGTCCTCCACGTTGCCGCCGCGCTCGGTGAGGTACTCGGTGATCTCGGCGACGAGGCCGGGACGATCGGGGCCGAGCGCTGAAAGGACGAGGAAGAGCTCCGGTTGCTGGGTCGTCATGGCAGCGGAGCTTACCCGTGGTGCACGCCGAATACACGCGCTCCGGACACGGCTTGGATCCTGGACGAGCCAGGTTGCCCGAGCCGGCAAAGGCACCTTCGCCGAGCAGGCTTGTGAGCTCGCCTGGACGAGCACTCCACAGTGAGCGCCGCGCCGAGCGTGGGACTGCCTCACGCTCGCGGCGTCGGTGCTAGGCTCGCCCGGTGCGATCCCACGTCCTCGCCGCTTGCCTCGCGCTCGCCGGCGCCGCGGTAGCCACGCTCCCTCAGCACGACGCGCGCGCGGATTTCGATCCGACCGGGCGTGGCAAGAAGAAGCCGCCGAAGCCCGGCCCGAGCGTCCCCGGGCCCGCGCGGCCCGGCCCGAGCAAGCCCGGCCCCGCGAAGCCCACGAAGCCGGGAGCCGACGACGGCGACGCCAAGGTCGGCCCGGGATCCGACGCGCTGATCGCCCGCTACACGGCGATCGTGCTCTCGCAGCCGAGCCAGCCGTTCCCGATCCAGCGCCTCGCGCAGCTCTACCGCGAGCGCGACGGCAACCTGAAGAAGCTCGTCGACGACTTCGAGAAGCGCGCCGCCGCCGGCGGTCCTGAGGCCTGGGGCCTGCGCGTCGCGCTCGCGGGGATCTACAAGCAAGACGGGCGGCCGGACGAGGCGATCAAGACCTACCAGGCGGCGATCGCCGAGAAGCCCGGCGAGGCGTCGGCCATCCTCGCGCTGGCGCAGCTCGAGTCGGATCAGGGCGACAAGGTCGCCGCGCGCGGCCACTTCGAGGCGGCCCGCCCGCTCCTCAAGGTGCCCGCGGACCTCGAGCAGACGACGCGGACCCTGCTCGCCATTTGCCTCGATCTGAAGGACTTCGACGCCGCGAAGGGCTATCACGACGCGCTGGTCAAGGCGGCGGGCGGGTCGCTGTTCGTGAAGGCCGAGCTCGGTCGCGAGCTGCTCTCGCGCGGCCAGTTCGAGCGCGCCGAGGCCGAGTTCCGCGAGGTGGTGAAGGCGGCCTCGGGCGACAACCGCGCCCTCGCGCCCGCGCTGCGCGATCTCGGTCAGGCCCTCGCCAAGCAGAAGAAGATGACCGAGGCGATGGCGACGATGAAGCGCGCCCTCGCCGTCGCCGGCCCCGCCGCGGGCGTGCGCGCCGAGATCCTGTTGATCATGACCGAGGCCTTCCGCTCGGAGGGCAAGCTGCCCGAGCTGATCGCGCTGCTCGAAGCGGAGAAAGGCCAGGATTTCCAGCGCCTTTCGATGATGGGCTCCCTCTACGAAGAGACGGGCGACGTCGACAAGGCCATCGCCACGTACAGGAAGGCGCTCGGCCTCGACGGCAAGCACATCGACACGCGGCTCCGCCTCGTCCATCTGCTCCAGACCGCGGGCGACCTCGACACGGCGATCAAGGAGTACGAGGCGCTGATCAAGGCCGCGCCCGGCAACCCCGACTTCGTGTTCGAGCTCTGCGAGACCTTGATCCAGCGAGGCGATCGCCCGAAGGCGCTCAAGCTCCTCACCGAGCTGGAAGGCCGCGCCCACGACGACGAGGTCCTCGCCGCCGTCGCCGATTTCTACGAGCGCGTGGAGGAGAAAGACAAAGCGATGCGCGTGCTGCAGAAGCTCGCGCAGAGCGGCGGCGGCGATCCGTCGCACCTCGTCGACCTCGGCGATCGCTACTTCCAGGCCGGCGACAAGAAGAAGGCGCTCGAGACCTGGGCGCGGATAAAGTCGATGGTGCCGAACCGCGCGCGCGCCGCGGCGACGGTGGGCGAGGTCTACCTCGATCACGACATGGCCGCCGAGGCGCTCGCCGCGCTGCGCGAGGCCGCGCAGCTCGAGCCCGCGAACGTGCGCTACAAGAAGTCGCTGGCGACGGCGCTCGAGCGCACGGCGACCTCGCTCGGGACGCCGCAGACGCGCTACGGCGAGGCGCGCGTGGTCTGGGAAGAGCTGCTCACGGGCCCCGGCGCGACCGACAAAGTCCTCGCGCGCGAGGCTCGCCAGCACATCGTCAGCCTGTGGTCGCTCACGCGCGAGCTCGCGGGGCAAGTGGCCGCGCTGACGACGCGCTTCGCCGCGACGCCGCCCGACATCGAGGCCGGACGGCTGCTCGCCGAGGTGCAGCGCAAGCTCCACCGCCTGCCCGACGCCGAGGCCACGCTCCGCCGCGTGACGGCGCTCGCGCCCGGCGACGAAGAGTCGTGGCTCGCGCTCGAGCGCGTGCTCGTGCAGCAGGGGCAAGAGCGGCTGCCCGACGCGATCCAGGCGCTGGCCAAGCTGGTCGAGGTCGATCCCAAGCGCGCGCGCGAGTTCTACCAGCGCATGGCGCAGTACTCGGCCGATCTCTCGCACGACGACGACGCGATCAAGTACGCAGCGCGCGCCGTCGAGCTCTCGCCCAACGACGCCAGCGCCCACCAGAAGCTCGGCGAGATGTACCGCATCCGCCAGGACATCCCCCACGCCATCGCCGAGTATCGCCTGGCGATCGCCCAGAACGACCGCCTCTTCCCCGTGTACATCAAGCTCGCCGAGCTCCTGCTCTCGGCCGGGCAGCTCGACGAGGCCGATCGCCTCTTCCGTCGCGTCGTGCGCGCGTCCGCCGACGAAGAGCTGGTGGCCAGCGCCGCGCGGATGAGCCTCCAGCTCAACCTCGGGCGCGGCACGCTCACCGAGCTCGAGCGCGAGCTCTTGCCCGTCGCCGTCGGCAACCCGCAGAAGACGATCTACCGCCGCCTCTTGCTCGAGCTCTACGGCGCGATGACGTTCCCGCTCGTGCAGAAGGTCAAGCACGGCAGCGCCGCAGCCAGCGCCGTGGCGCGCGCCGAGCTCGCGAAGATCGGCGCCCGCGCCGTGAAGCCGCTGCTCGACGCCCTCGCCGACGACAAAGAGGCCCAGCAGAAGATCGCCATCGAGGTCCTGGCCTACGTCGAGAACAAGAGCGCCGGGCCCGCGCTCTACAACTTCGCCACCGGGCCCGCCGACAAGAACCTCCGCGTCCGCGCCATGCTCGCCGTCGGCGCCCTCCGCGATCCGGCGATGCTGCCGCGCTACGAGGCGATGCTGGCCCCGAAGGAGGGCGCCACGCAGATCCTCCCGAGCGATTCCATCGCCGTCGCCGCGGCCTGGGGCGTGGCCCGCATGGGCGAGGTCGGGCACGCGGGCGCCGATCCGCGCACGTCGAAGCTCGCCGAACCGTTGCTGCTCAAACTGATCGGCGCGGGCTCGCCCGACGTCCGCGCCCTCGGGGCGATCGGGCTCGGCCTCACGCATGATCGCCAGCACGGGCCCGCGCTCGCGGCCCTCGCCGCCTCGCCCGAGGCCGGTCCGCTCGCCCGCGCCGCGGCGACGAGCGCGCTCGCCGAGCTGGGCGCGGGCGATCCGAAATCCGCGGCCACGCTCGTCCCGCCGGGCCTGCTGCTGGCGCTCGCCGACGCCACCGATCCGCTGCTCCGCCAGGCCGCTCTTCTCGCCATGGCGCGCCTCGGCGATCGCGCCGATCTGCGCGGGGGCGGGGCCGCCGAGGCCATCGCCGCGGGCGCGTTCTCGCGCGAGGAGAGCCTGCGAGCCGCCGCTGTGTCCGCCGCGGCCACGCTGTCAACGCACGGGTACAAGCGGAGCCGCGAGGCCCTCCCGGTCCCCGACGGCCCGCTCACGCTCCGCGACGTGCTGCTGGGCCTCGCGCCCGACGAGGCCGGCCCGAGCGAGCGCGCCGCGGCCCTGGTCGCGCTCGGCCCGGCCCTGCAGCGCGCCGCCGTCGCCGCCGTCGCGACCTCGCCCGACCGCGCGCGCCTCGTCGCCGACGCGCTGCTCGCGGGCGACGGCGCGACGCTGGCCCTCGCGCCGTTCACCGACGGCAAGGCCCGGCTCGATCCCGCCCTCGCCAAGCAGGTCGACGCCACGATCGAGAGCCTCGCCGCGGCCGTCGTCCCGGGCTTCGCGGCGCTCGAGCGCCACCCCGACGTCGACGTCCGCACCCGCGCCGTCGAGCTCCTCGCGCGCCGCCCCGATCCCATCGCGCAGGCCGCCGTGATCGACGCGCTCTCGGATCCCGACGAGGGCGTGCGCCGCACCGCGCTCTCGGCGATCGGCCCGGTGAAATACGCGCCCACCATCGCCGCGGTCGCGAAGCTCTTGCAAACCTCGACGAGCTGGCCGCTCCGCGTGCGCGCCTCCGAGGCGCTCGGGCGCCTGGGCAACGGAGGCGCCGATCGGGGCGTCGTCGACGCGCTCGCCGCCGCCGCGCGAACCGACGACTACGCCCTCGTCCGCGAGGCCGCCGCGCGCGCCCTCGCGCCGCTCGATCGCGCCCGCGCCAGGCCCGTCCTCGAAGAGCTCGCCGCGAAGGATCCCGAGCCCCGCGTGCGCCAGACCGCGACCGAGCTGCTCGCCGCTCCGTAGCGCGATCAGCGCCGCGTCAGCCCCTTCCACACCGCGTCGGCGATCTGGATCTGCCCCTTGCCGTCCGGGTGCACGCCGTCCTCGATGTTCTCCGGCGACACCGCGCGGTAGAGGTTGATGAAGCGCGTCCCCTTCTTCTTCGCGAGCGACTCGTAGGCCTTCGCGAGCGCGCGCATGAACTGGGCGGTGTCGGGGCCCATGCCCTCCGATTTGAAGAACGGCGAGAGCCTGTCCACGTTCACGTCGGTCGGCGCCAGGATCACGATCTCGGCCTTCGGCAGCTTCGCGCGCGTCAGATCGACCATCTTGCCGAGGTTCACCGTCGCCTTCTCGACCACGGAGGCGGTCTCGTGCGCCATGTCGTTCACGCCGAGGAACAGGAGCACCATCGCCGCGTCGCCGTTGGCCGCGAGGGCCTTGTCCAGCTCGTCGATCGCGCTGGTTTTCCGGCCGTTCTTGCCCGCGTTCACCGCGACGATGTCGGGGCTCTTCTTCCCGAGCTGGGTCACCCAGCGCTCGTCGGGGGCGATCTTCCCGGGCCACTCGGCCTGGGTGATCGAGTCGCCGAAGCAGAGCAGCTTGCCATGGATCTCGCGCGGCTTGCGGGCCTCGGGGGCCTCGACGTCGGGGCCCGCGTCGACGATCGGCGCGGCCGACGCGCTGGTGATCGGCGCCGTAGCGGAGCCGGCTCCGGCGGTCGATCCCTCGCCCGCCGGCTTGCTGCACCCGGCGAACGCGAGCGCCGCCCCGAGCACGGCGAGCGGGATCCAGGCTATGTTTCTGCTGGTTTCCGGGATCATGGCCCGGGATGGTACGAGCAATCGCCAAGCGACGCGACACCGGGTATCGTCCCCTCTCCGGAGCTCATCGATGAGGCCAGCAGCATGTTGAAGGTGGGCGATCGTGCCCCGGCGATCGACGCGATGACGAGCAGCGGCACGCGCTTCGTCCTCGCCGCGCAAAGCGGGCTCTGCACTGTCGTCTACTTCTTCCCGAAGGCCTTCACCCCGGGCTGCACGGTGGAGACGAAGGCCTTCCGGGACAACCACGTCGAGCTGGAGATCGCCGGCGCCACCGTCGTCGGCGTCAGCACCGACGATCTGGCCACGCAGTGCGACTTCGCCCGCAGCATCAAGACGCCGTTCCCGATGATCGGTGACAAGGACAGCGCCATCTCCCGCGCCTACCAGGTGCTCTGGCCGCTCATCGGCGTCGCCAAGCGCGTCACCTACGTCATCAGCCCCGAGCAGCAGATCGAGGCCGTGTTCCGCCACGAGCTCGACGCCATCAAGCACCGCGACGACGTGCTCCGCTTCGTCAACACCAAGTTCCTCGGGCAGCGCCCGCCTCCTCCTCGGTAGCGCGCGAGGCCGCGACCAGCCGCCCGAGGCTGACGATCGCGCGAGTGTTGGTCGCGGAGAGTGGGTTGCTGCGGTGCGCCGGACGCGAGATCCGCGCGGTACACGCTTGCCCTGCGCACCCTCGGAAGGGTACTCACGGAAGGCCGGGGACCGACCTCCGCCGGTATGGCGCCGCCCGGCGCCCCACGCCCAACCCAGGAAGAACGGGTACCTCGTGAGCGCGACCAATCGAGCAGGCAACGAAGAGAACCCCGAGCCGGAAGAGCTCCCGCACGTCACGACGGGCGGCCTGCCGCAGGAGGCCGAAGAGAGCGCCAACTTCGCCGACGTGAAGCAGCTCGGCCTCGTCGCCGCGATAACGAGCCTCAGCTACGTATTCTGGATCTGCGGTGGGATGGAGATGATCGAGCGCCTCGCCTATTACGGCGTCAAGGCGGTCGCCACGCTCTACGCCGTCGCTCCGGCGAAGGACGGCGGGCTCGGCGTCACGCTCGGGAGCTTCGGTAACATCCTGGCGACCTGGGCGCTGTTCCAGTCGATCGTCCCGGCGATCACCGGCGGCCTCAGCGACCGATACGGCTACAAAGAGACCATCTTCGTCTCGACGCTGGTGAAGATCTCCGGCTACCTGGTCATGGCCTTCTTCCCGACGTACGGCGGGTTCTTCGCCGGAGCGCTGCTGCTCGCGACGGGCACTGCCATCTTCAAGCCCGGTATCCAGGCCACGCTGGTGCGCTCGACCTCGCGCGAGAACAGCTCGATGGCCTGGGGCATCTTCTACCAGACGGTGAACATCGGCGGCTTCCTCGGCCCGCTGGTGGCCGGGTACATGCGCAAGCTGGCCTGGCGCAACGTGTTCCTCGCCTGCGCCGTGATCATCTGCATGAACTTCCTGATGCTCCTCACCTACAAGGAGCCTGGCAAGGAAGAGCGCCTCGAGCGCGCGCGCCAGGAGAAGGCCGGCACGCTCAAGCGCAAGAACCTCGTCGCCGAGTCGCTGCTCGAGCTGAAGAAGACGCATGTCTGGCTCTATCTGCTGATCTTCTCGGGCTTCTGGTTCATGTTCAACGCCCTCTTCGACGTGCTGCCCAATCACATCCAGGACTGGGTCGATACGCGGAGCATCGTCACGACCCTTTTCGGCACCGAGGGCACCACCAACCCCGTGGTGAAGTTCTTCATCGTGATGAACAAGTCGGGCACGGAGATCCAGCCCGAGGGCATGCTCAACATCAACGCCGGGTTGATCATGCTCACCTGCTTCCTCTTCGCCTCGCTCTCCGGGAAGATGCGCGCGACGACGAGCATGGTGATTGGCACTCTCTTCGCGTCGCTGGCGATCGTCCTCTCGGGCTTCTCGACCCTCGGGTGGATCTCGGTCGGCGCCATCGCCATCTTCAGCGTGGGAGAGATGCTGTCGAGCCCGAAGTTCAGCGAGTTCATCGGTAATTTCGCTCCGAACGACAAGAAGGCGATGTACCTCGGCTTCTCGCAGGTGCCCCTCGCCGTGGGCTGGACGCTGGAGGGCAAGGTCGGCCCGTCGCTCTACGAGCACTTCGCCTCCAAGGAGCGCTTCGCCCGCGAGATGCTCGAAGAGAAGGGGCTGCTCGTCGGCGACGCCCTCAAGGCGCTCAAGGAGGGCGAGGCCTTCGACAAGCTGGTCGAGCTCAGCCACCTCGACAAGTGGACCGTGACTCACCAGCTCTACGCGACCCACAACGTGGGGATGGTCTGGTACATCATGGCCGTCGTCGGCGTCGCCACGGCGTTCGGGATCTACCTCTACGGCCAGTGGATCAGCCGGCTGATGAAGACGAAATAGCCTTCATTCACCCACTACTTCCGAACCGCGACCGAGAGGGAGCGGACCCGCGCGAGAGCCGGAGTCCGCTCCCTCTCGGTCGCGATACTGCTTGAATGGTGCGCTCGCGAGCAGCCACCGAGCCGTCCGTGATTTTCGTCGAGCCGGGCGCGCGGCCAAGGCGGAGGAGGAGCCGTACGAATGTACGGTGACGACGACAACGCCGGCGCCGCACCCGGATCGGCGAAAAGCACCAGGCTCAGTAGCGGAGGCGCCAGACGACATCGAGGGCGGTGCTGCCCTGATCGCCGACCACCGCCTCGATGCTCCAGTTCTTGACGAACCGCCAGTCGAGTGTCAGCTCGGTGCGATCGGGGTTGTCGCCGGGGGCCGGCACACCGAGCTTGTAGCCGAGGCGCGCCGACACCTTCTTCGAGATCTGCACGGCGAGCTCCGGTCGGGGATTGTCGGCCTCCGAGGTGTCGACGCGCGTGGTGATGTCGGCGCTGGTGAGGTCCGATATTGCCTTGTTGAGGCCCTGCGTCACCACGCCTCCGGCGAAGCCAGCGGCCTTGACGCCGGCCGTGGTCCCCGTGCCCGACTTCGGGGCTGCGCCAAAGGACCCATCGGGCGAGCCGAAGAGGATCAGCGCCAGGATCTCGTCCTGGGTGAGGCCCGGCTCGGATCGCAAGGCGAGCTTGCCCGAGGACACATGGCCCGAGAAGTCCGCGTAGACCCGGATCGATCCAGGAGCGTCCCAGTACGCCGTCGCCACCACCTGCGGATCCGCGGGATCCGGGCCGACGAAGCTCACCACGCCGCGATCGACGATGAACTGCTTGCCCTGGATCTCGAGCTTCCCGCGGGCGAGGCGGATCTGCCCGGTGATGCGCGTCTCCTGGCCGACCTCGATCTGGGTCTCGCCCTGCACGTGGATATCCACCGTCGTGTCGCGCTTGATCTCGACGTCGCTCCCCAGCTTGACCGCAGCGCGGATCACGAGGTCCGAGGGGGCGCGCGGCTCCTCGGGCTTGACCAGCGGGATCGACACGAAATCAGGCTTCGCGTGGAGGCCAATCCGCACCGTCTTCTCGGGATCGAGCGATTGTACCGAGTGCCCCGAGCTCTCGGGCAAGTCGAGGTGGAAGCTCGGCACATCGACCTTGACGGTGAGCGCCTTGCCACTGTCTGCCATCTTCGCCGTGGCGTTGATCTCGCCGTAGGCCCGCCCGAGCGAGACTCCCTCGACCACGAGAGGCAGGCTCTCCGACCGGGCGATCTGCACCTTGGCGGTGGCGCTCTCGAGCGAGAGGCCTTTGAGCACCGCCGCGGCCGACATCGTCATCCGGCCGGTCGTGCCCTCGGCCGAGAAGTCGTCGAGCCGGAGCGTGCCCCAGGGCTTCATCACGATCTGCGCCTTGACGTTGTGAAAGCGCTCGCCGATCTGGGGCAGGTCGAACACGCCGTCGCGGATCACGATGGCTCCATCGAGCTTGCCGGCCTTACCGCCGGGCTCGACATGGAGCTTGGCGGTGGTGTCGATGCGCCCATCGAGCTCGGTGAACACACCCTGAACGAAGGGCATCGCGGCGTCGGCGCGGAAGTTCTTGGCGAGGATCGTCGCGTCGATCGGCCGACCCAAGTCGAGTGAAGGGGCGACCTCGGCTCCCCACTTCATCGCGGCTTTGCCGGTCGTCTCGGCATAACCATCCTTCTGATCGAGGCGCACCGAGGCCGTGAGCGCGCCGTCGCGCATCGTCACGACGACCTTGCCCGTCGGGAACAGAGCACGATCGAGCGTGAGCGCGCGGAGATCGAGGTCGGCGTCGAGGCTCGCCGCGCGGTGGAGATCTTTGATCTTGATCGTGCCGCTGAGATCGCCGCCGATCGGCTGCTCGAGCACGGCGCTCGCGGTGTCGAGCGGGAAGCGGGTGAGCGCGACGGTCGCGGACGCCTCCCAGGCGAGCGGCGCCCCACCGATGGCCTCGATCACGTTCACCTTCGCGACGGCGTCCGTCACCAGGACCTCGCGCTGCTCACGCGAGACAGCCACTCTCACCTTGGCGTCGTCGCCGTCGAGGGCCACCCGGGCGTCGACCGCGACGATAGGCACGCACGCCGCCGCCGTCCGCGAGCGCAGGTTGGTGCCTCGGGCCGTCAAGACCAGCTTCGGCGCGCGCATCGTGCCCTTGATCTCGCCGTCGAGCGCGATCTCGCCGCGCAGCGGGATCTTGCCGAGGGCCGGCGGCAGCGCGTCGATCGATCGCAGCGGCACCGAGATCCGGACGTCGAGCGGCGCGTCGCGCGTCAGAGTGGCAATCTCGCCCGGGTCCCGGGCGATGGCGGCGAGCGGCAGCGTGGCGCTGGCGTCGATCGCCGCGAGGGGACCGCGCGCGTCGCGAAATTTCGCCGAGAGCGCCGTGAGCCCCGTCGCTCCGGCGAGCTTCAACCCGAAGGTCACGTCGGTGCCCTCGCTCCGCCACGGCGTTGCGCCGAGCGTCACCGAGCCGTCGGGGTGCTTGATCCGCTCTTGATTGCCAATCAGCGTCAGCCCCGTCGTCGCAGCCTCGAGATCCACCGCGGGGCCGGCGACGATCGAGGGGCGCGAGGCCGTCCCCTTGATCGCGACCATGCCACTCGCCGTGAACAGCGGCCGCGATCCCTCGGGGATCTGCGCGAGAAGCTTGCCGAGGTCGAGGTCGCCGGCCACAGCCACGCTGCCGGTGGCGTTCTTCCACGACGCGGGCGTCGTCAACGGGCCTCCGAGCTCGACATCCGCGGCCGTGAGCGTCAGCTTGCCGGCGTCGCCGAGCGCGAGATCGACGTCGCCTCGAAGGTGCATTCCCTTGCCGGAGAGGGCGATGTGCACATTGCCACCCTTCACGTCGCCCGAGGCCAGATCGCGGGCGTCGAGGCTGACGCGGCCGTCGAGCCCGCGCGGCGTCGACACCGCGTCGACGTCGAGCGCGACATGACCATGCACGTCTTCTTCGCGGCCGAGGAGCTTCGCCACGCGCTCGAGATCGATGTCCGCCGACCTGGCCTTCACGGCGAGGTTGCCGCCGGAGATCCGCGCCGACGCGAGGATCGGATCGCCTAGGCCCGCCACCGTCACGCCGCGGATGTCCACCGCACCTCCGGCGACACGCACCGAATCGGCCTTCACCGTGCTGGTGATCCCGCCGCGCTCGATCGTGGCGTCGGCGCCCCGCACCGAGAGGCCGCCCCGGGTGGAGACGTGCGCGCTGGCCGTGATCGAAGGAGCCTTGTCGTCGCCGACGAGCCTTGTTTTCACGTCGATCTGCTCGGGCGTGCCCGTCACACCGACGCTGACGCCGGTGAACACGTAGCCGCCGGCGCGCAGCCCGGAGCCGCGCACGTCGGCCTTGAAGTGGGGAGTCGCCAGGGGCCCTTCGGCGGACGCGACGAGCGAAGCGCGCGAGAGATCGACCCCGCTCACCCCGAACCCGGAGACATCGCCGGTGGCGCGGGCCGTCAGCCGCTTCGTGGTGAGATCGAGCCCTCCTTCGACGGACACGCTGGCTCGGCCGCGCGCGATCGGCCCGAGGCGCGGGATTCCATTCAGATCGGGAATGGACGATTTTCCCTTGAAATCGAGCTGATCCGGCGAAGTCTGACCGGGGCGCGGAGCGAGGGTGAACTGGATGTTCGTCGGCGCTCCGACCTCGGCGATCTGCGCGCTCCCCGACACTGATCGTTCGGTGAGATCGCCGCGGACGCTGGCCGCGGGCACCACCTGGCCGCTCACCGCGCCGACCTGGTTCTCGACATGGTAGGTGCCGGTGATCTTGCCACCCGGGCGTGACACGATGGATGCCTCGACCATGGCCGTCAGCCGCGAGGGAGGAGCGCTGGTGTCGATCTGGCTGACGTCGAGATCCTTGACGTTGACCTGCGCTGCCGCGCTGAGCTCGGGTCGCCCCTCGCCCGGCAGCGTCACGCTCCCGGACGCGGTGATGTCGCTCGATCCGAGCTTCACGCGCAGCTCGGGCCGCAGGGTGGGTAGATCGCCGTGGACCTCGGCGTGCGCGCTCAGCGACGCGCCGAGGTGGATCCGGCCGGGCGCGAGGGCCGCTATTGCCGCCGGCGTCGACTCCGCGACGTCGACCGTGGCGTTGACGAGCGTGCCAGTCAGCGAGCCCTGGGCGATCACCGGGATGGCACCGATCAGGCCCTCGTACTTGCCGTCGATCCGGTTGCCCTCCTTGGCGTCGGCCGGGAACGAGGCGTGGCCCACCACCTCTCCTGCCGGGTCCATGCCGGGCATCCCGCGGCTGCGGACGCCGAGGTGAAGGACGTCAATCCCGGTGGTCTTCGGCGTCGTCAGGAAGCTGCCCGCGAGATCGTCGATGTCGGCGTCGAGCACCGGCGCCGCGGCCAGGTGGCCATGCACCCACGCGTGACGGAGGGCGATGGAGTCGATCGTCACCACGGTACCACGCGAAGGGGCGGTGGAAGGCGGCGTGGCCGACTCGAACGCTCGCACCAGTCCGAGCTCGCCTGCGGCGTTGTCCTCGAGCAGCACCTCGGCGCCGTCGACTGCGATCTCGGGGATGTGGATCGTCAGCGTCTCTCCGCTCACCAGCGATCGGAGCAGCGATACGGTGCCGAAGCGCGCTCGCAGCCCGCGGATGTCGAGCACGAGGTGCCCCTCGGGATCGCGCACTTGCGCGTCGACGTGATCGAGGTGGGTGAGGTGGAGCGAGCCGATGCTCAGGATGGTGAGCTTGCCCTTGAAGGTGTTCTCGAGGAGGCCATTCAGCCGGGCCGACAGGAACCGTCGCGGCGCCGGCATCCCGAGGTGGAGCGCCACGCCGCCGACCGTCGACAGCACGAGCACCGCGCCGACGCCCAGCGATTTCGCCACGGCGAAGATGGCCCGCCGCGCCCGACCCGGGCCGGGAGAGGCCACCTGATGGCCGGTTTCTCGGGGGATTGTCGCGCTCATCAGAATGCCTCTCCGATACCGAACGAGAACGCGAGGGGCACCCCGAAGAACGTCCCCGCGTCGACGTCGATGGCCGCCGCCTCGGCGACGGGCACCTGCGCCCCGGGGATCCGATAGCCCACGTCGAGCCGCACCGGGCCAATCGGCGTGTCGTAGCGCAGGCCCGGGCCGCACGAGAGGTGAGGATAGTTGAAGCGCACCGAGAGCTGGTCGGGCGAGACGTCGCCCGCGTCGCAGAACACCGAGCCGCTCACCGGCCCGAGGATGGGAAACCGCAGCTCGAGCGAGGCCTCCCAGATCGAGAGCCCGCCGAGAGGCACCTTGCAGCTCGCCTCGCTGAAGCCGGGCTTGGTGGGATCGCAGCTCACCGTCGCGGCGCCGACGCCCGACGCCAGGAAAGGCACCACCCCGCGCGGCCCGACGGCGCGGAGCGGATACCCGCGGTTCGAGCTCGGCCCGCCCGAGAAGAAGCCGCGCAGATAGACCAGCTCGATGTCGCGAATGGCCTCGGCGCGCCCCGGATCGCCGGGCTGGCTGCTGATGGCCGCCTTCGGCGCCGTGCCGTAGTTGAACGGGAAAAGGAAGCCGACCGTGGCTCTCCCCGCCAGCGTGACCCTCTTGCTGATCGGCACGTAGCCGCGCGCCTCGGGCTGGATCCGCACGTCGCGCGCGCTGCCGCCGAGCCCCGCGAACTGGAGATCGTTCTGAAGATAAACACCCTTGTGCGGGCGGAGGCGATCGTCGCGAAAATCGAAATGCGTGACCGCGTCGAGGTACGAGATGATGAGGGGGCGGAGATCCGGATCGCGCGTCCCCATGTAAACGAAGGGGTTGTTGTACTGGAAGTTGTACGTCGGCGACGCGAACAGCTTCCACAGCGTCCGATCGACGCCGATCGATCCCTTGTACTCGAGGTACCCGAGGACAGGAGCCTTGGGATCGACGGTCGTCGTCAGGAGCAAGGGATAGGTGTTGATCTCGCTGGCGATGACCCCGTTGGTCCGGGCCTCGATGAACCCGGGCTGGCGGAGCTCGGCGCGGAACCGCTCCTCGAGCAGCACGGTCGTCGGCGCCTGGAAGGTGGGCAGTCGCGTGGGGTAGAGATCGAGCCCGGGCCTGGCGTCGACGGTGAAATGGCGGAAACCGCCGAACAGGTTCTTGTGCTCCCACCCCAGGTGGAGGTGCGCCTGGGCGCGGATCGAGTCGAGCTCGACGCCGCCTCCGAGAATCACGCTCTTGAGCTTCTGCACCTGGACGTGGACCTTCAAGGGCACCACCGCGTCGGCCGGCGGCGGCTCGGGGAGCACCGGCGTTATCTCGACCGAGCTGAAGGTGCCGAGATCGAGCACCGCTTGCTGAGCGGCGCTGATCTTCGCCGTGGAGTAACCCTCGCCCGGCGGCAGATCGACGGCGCGCACCACCGGCGGCTCCGGGAGCTCTTTCAGGCCATCGACCGTGACCGCGCCGAAGGTCGCCCTGGGCCCGAGTCGCGTCGTGTACTGGAGTATCGCGAAGTGGCCTGGCAGATCGACGTCGGCGCTCCGCTCGATCTTTGCCCAGGCATAGCCACGCTCGGTCAGGGCGCGAGTCATGGTGGCTTCGGCCTTCTGATAGGCATCCTCCTCGAACGGTTTACCGATCTTCACGAGCTGCGCCAGCGCGGCTCGAACGGCCTTGTCGTCCTTCGGATCGAGGCCTTCGAGCCCGCTCACCCTGGCCTCGCGGACGACGACCGGGTCGCCCTCCTGGACCTCGACGGTGACCTCGACGTGCTTGTCGCCCTTGAACTGGATCCTCCCCGCGCGGGCCTGCGCCTCGTAGTAGCCGCGGGCGCGGTAATACCGCTCCACGCGCTCGAGATCGCGCTGCACCACGCTCCGATCGAGCAGCTCGTAGTCGTAGATGATGCCGCGAAAGAGGCCGAGAAACTTGGGGCTGGGCGCCGTGGCGAGCTTCTCCTCGATATCGGAGCTGGCGATAGCCTTGTTGCCTTCGACCGAGATGGAATCGACGGACGCCGCGCCCTTGGGGAGCGACGCGCACCCGACCTCGGCGAGCGAGCCCAGGGCGAAGGCGAGCCCGAGCGCCGAGCGAACGAGCGTGGGGCTGCACGACGCGCTCGCGCGCCGGAGCCGAGGAAGACCCAGAAAAGACACCGGGGTGCGCTGCTGCAAGACCCATTCCTCGTCAGCCGCTCTCGGGGTCCGCGAGCGGCGCGGCATTGCGATTGCAAAGACGGGATTTCGCCCATGGAAATCCTTTCGCGATGATGGCCCTGTCGCGCCCGCGCTCCCACTTTGTCGTGGCCGCTCTCGGCGTGGCGATGGCGCTGCTGCCCGCCTGCTCGTCGAGCCTGCCCAAACCCCCCGACGGTATGATTCCGACCAGCGAAATGATCGAGGTGCCCTATCCGCCCCCGCCGGCGCGCGTGGAGACGATACCCGAGAAAAAATTGGCCGGTCAGGTGTGGCTCGACGGTCAATGGGAGTGGGACGGCAAAGCCTGGAAATGGCGTGATGGAGCGTGGACGACGCCGCCGCCCAACGCCTATTTCACGCCCTGGACGACGAAGCGACGCGCTGACGGGCAGCTCCTTTTCGCCAGGGCCGAGTGGCGGGACAAGGCCGGTCGTCCTCTCAACGTCGGAGACGATGGTCAGATCTGCTCGGCGCCTGCACCGGCAGCGGCGGCCCGCCAGTGAACGCAGACACTCACGACGCGACGCTCTCGATAGGGGTGGTTTGCACGTTCGCCGCGCTCGTCACCGCTCATGTGATCACGCTGTTCGGGCTCGTCCGTCGGCGGCAGCTCGCGGCGGCGCTCGGTTCGCTCGTCCTCCCGCCGCTCGCGCCCTACTGCGCGTTCACGCGTGGAATGCCGGTTCGCGCGGTGGCGTGGATAGCGTTCGCGGCGCTCTATGCGGTGGCTCTTCTGCTCAACCGGTGAGTTGATGGCGAGCAGGTGAGTGTCGCGCGCTCGCGGCACTGTGGCGATCTGGTCACCACGAGCGCCGCGGCGGCGCCGCCGTCAATCGGCGCGGACGAACCCGAGCTTGAACGAGACGACGAGGCCGAGCGTATCCTCGCCAATCTTGGTCTTGCCCCACTGCACATCGATCTTCAGCGCTTCCACCGGATCGAAGAGCTTTCCCAGGCCGACGGTGCGCGTCAGCGTCTCGGTGAAGTTCCAGCCGGGCTTCTTGGTCGCGAGCGCCGCGTTCACGGCCTTGACGATGGTCTCGTCGATGAAGGCCGGTAGAGCGTGAAAATCCGCGACCTCGACTTCCATCCCGAACTCGAGGATGTACCCCTTGTTCTTCTCGGCCACCTCGGGGCGGATCATCACCTGGAGCGCGTCGATGTTCATCGAGGGGCTCATGCCGACGATTGACCAGGTGATCACGGCGGGGCAAATCACGCGGACCCCTTCCCCGGGGACCAGGATCACCTGGGTCGGAGCCAGGAGGTGAAGCGAGCGCTCGGGCTCGTCCTTCTTCGGCGCTCCGGCAGCGTCATTGTCCTTGTCCTGATCCAGGTGAATCTTCACCGGGAGAAACTCACCCAGGACCTGGACCAGATCTTCCTGAGAGATGATTGCTTCGAGCCACATGAGCTTCCTCGAGGGGGCGATACCAACAAGCGCGCGGGGAACCTCCCTCCGCGGGGGTCGTTGCGCCTGTGCAGGGTTCGAGCCAGATGGACCAACCCGCCTGGAGCGAGGCGCCGCCGTGCAGCGCGCTCGCGTGGGCCTGCAAAAGTGACCCTCTGTCGCGACTTGCCCCAGTCGCCTCTTCTTGAGCGCCCTCGTCAAGTAGAAGATCGAAATGTTCCCGGGCCTCGGGCTTGGCACTTGCAGAGCGAGAACCGCGGTACCATCGCCGACGCGTTCGCGCCCTCGAGGGGAAATGGGACAGAGCAACGAATCGCCCGAGCACACCAAGATCGTCGACGCACGCCCCGGGGCCTTTTCGTGGGCCGGTTTGCGCGCTCGCCTCCGCGCCCGTCGTGGACGCTTTGCCGGCCTGCACCCGGCGCGCAGCCGGGGGCATACGCCGTCCACCAAGAGCCCCGCGGAAGAAGGGTTTTTCAAGGATCCGTACGCCTGGCTCAAGTGCCTCGTGATCCGCCTCGACGCCAACCGCGCCCTCGGGCTCGGGGCCGAGATGGCCTTCTGGCTTTTCCTGTCGTTGCTTCCGCTCGCCGCGGTCGCCGGCGTGGTCGCGGCCAAGCTCGCCGTGGGGAACTGGTCAATCGCCGCTCCCCTGCTCGACTCGCTCCCCGGCGCGACGCGCGAGCTGCTGAAGAGCGAGCTCGGCAAGATGGCTGCCTGGAACGGCGGGAAGGTGGGAATCGGCGCCGGGGTGACGTTCCTCTGGCTCGCTTCGAGCGGCGTTCATTCGATGTTCGATGGCATCGAGATCGAGGCGAACGCCACCCCGCGACCGTGGTGGAAGAAGCGGTCGGCCGCCCTCCTCACATGCGTCGCGCTCTCGGCGGGGACAGCGCTGCTGACGATGCTCGTCACCGGGCTCGGCTGGACATGGCACCTCGTCGGCGGGAGCACCCTGTTTCAAGCGCTCCGGTTCGAGTCGAGCGAATTCGGCGAAATCTTGCGCTTCGGCGTGGGCGCGGTGGTCTCGTTCGGGCTCGTCTGCGGGCTGTACTGGATCGCGCTGCCCCCGGCGACGCGGCGGTCGATGCCCCTCGTCCCCGGCGCGCTGCTCGCCACGCTGCTGCAGATCGCCATCGGGTTCGGGTATGGATTCTATATCAAGAAGGTGGGTGACAGCGGCGCCTACCAGGCCGGGCTCGCGTCGATCGGTGTCACGCTGATGGCCCTTTTCCTGTTCTGTCTCGTGCTCCTCGTGGGCGTGGAGGTCAATCAGATGCTCGCGGAGCGCCGGAGCGCCCAGCGCCTCGTGGACGCGAAGTGACGAGGCCTCGCGTGGCTCGACAATCCCCGTCCCCGCTCTCGATCCGGTTCGCGCTACGCTGCGCGAGATGACTCGTGTACTCGCGCTCTCCGCCGCCGTGCTCTCGCTCTCGCTCGCCGCGTGCGGCGCGGCCCCGGTGGCGCCGCCGGCCGCCGCTCCCGCCGCGGAGGAGACGCCCGCCGCGGCCTGCCTGCGCTCCGCCGGGGCCAAGCGCGAAAAACGAGCCGGCGAGCCTGCGCGCATCAGCGCCAAGCACGTGCTCGTGAAGTACTACGGCGCTAAAGGCGCGAAGCCGGCGATCGCCCGCTCGCGCGAGGAGGCGTGTCTGCGGGCCGTCGAGGTGCGCGACAAGCTCCGCGGCGGCGCCGATTTCAGCAAGATCGTCCTCGAGTACAGCGAGGAGCCCGGGGCCGCGTCGCGCGAGGGATCGCTGGGATCGATCGAGCGCGCCGACATGGTCGCGCCCTTCGCCGACGCCGCCTTCGAGCTCGACATCGGGCAGCTGTCCGACGTCGTGGAGACTGACTTCGGCTTCCACGTCATCGTGCGCACCGAGTGACGATCGCCGGCGATCAGTAGCTCGATGACGACGGCGGCGGGCGCGTCGACGGCGTCCCCGCGCGCCGCGACTTCGCCCCGCCGAGCTGGCTCTGCGGCGCGAGGCGGCTCGCCGGGCCCTCGTCGCCGGCGCGGAGGTGGGCGGTGTCCGTCTCGCCGAGGATCGATTTGGCCGCGTCGGCGCGGGCGGCGCCGTGCGCGAGCGTCGCGTGATCGACGACCCAGTGCGCGTTGAGCAGATCGAGGTAGTCGAGATCGAGCTTGCCGCCCGAGGGCAGGATGAACACCGCCGCGAGGTGGGCGAGCGCCGTCACGGCCTGCACCATTTCTCTCGGAATATAGAGCGCCGCGTGCGTGAAGAGGTGCACCACGGGCGAGCGCGGATCGTGGTGGCGGCTCATCTCGAGATCGTTGGCCAGCTCGGCGAAGACCCGGGCGGGATTGCGGCCGTGCTCGCCCTTGAACGAGAGCAGGTGCGCCGTCGGGAGCTGCCCGTTGCGCGCGCGCTGGAGCTCGTACATGCGCGAGTCGAAGAAGCGAAAGGCCACGTCCTCGCCCTCGAGGAGCAGCTTTTTCCCCGTCGCGATCGCCATGCCGCGGGCGAACGTCTGGCGGTCGCCGCGCATCGAGGCCGAGGCGTCGATGAGCAGGTAATGGATGCGCTTCTGCTCGTCGCGGCTCTGCTCGCGCGCGAAGTACAGCACCTCGTTCTCGGCCATGCGGCGGACCATTTCGAGGTCGTCCCAGGCCAGCTCGGTGAGGACCATGCTGTCGATCGAGCCGCGCGTTCCCAGGCCTGAATAGCCGAACGAAGCGCTGGTGCCCGAGGCGGCGCGGGTCTTCGTTTCGAGCACGCTCGGGAGGATCTCGAGCGAGAAGTTGACGATGTCGTTGGCCTCGGGCGAGTCGAGCGCGGCGAGGAGATCGACCTGGGCGAGGGCGCCCGCCGAGGCCTCGGAGCCGAGCATCCCGAAGAGGCGGAGCGTGTCGAGATCGAGCGCGTCGGCCATGGTCAGCACGAAGAGGCGACCGGCCTCCAGCGTGGCCAGCGTCGCGCCCTCGAAGTCGCGGCGGGTGACGCCGAAGAGCTGCGGGAGCTGCGGATCCAGCCCATCGAAGAGCGACGCGTCGATGGGGATCGCGGCGCGGTACGCGGGCGCCACGCTGGTGCGCGCGGCGATGGTGCCGAGGACGCGCGAGAGGACGACGATGATCAGATCGTCGGACATCTTGAGCTGCGGAGCGCGGCGCGCGGCCTCGCTCTCGCCGAGCTCGTCGAGCATCGCGCGGTACGAGTCCGAGAGGCGCACGCCGTCGCGGAGGCGCGCGCTTATCACCTGCGCGCTCGCGCGAGGCCCGATTTCGAGCTGATCGCGAGGCGACGAGAAGAGCAGGCCGACGTCGTGCACGAGCATGAACGGGAGCACGACGCCGAGCCGGGCGAGCCCCTCGTGCCAGCGCACGGCGCGGAGCGCGAGCGACGAGCTGCCCGCGCGCACGTGCGAGAGGGCGAGCGAGCCGAGCGCGCCCGCGATGGCCGGATCGTTCACGAGAGAGTCGGGGACGGGCACGGCGCGAAGGTAGCAGACCCCGCGCCGCGCGACACCGCGCCGCATCGCCGCGGGCCTGCGCCGGGAGAGTGTGATAGGCGCTCGGACACCGTGCTTGCCTGGCCCTCTTTCGTGCAGGATTTCGACGTATCGGTGCTGCACTACGCGCGCGGCGAGCCCGCGTGGGCGATACCGATCTTCCACTTCTTCACGGTGATCGGCGGCGGCTGGCCGCTCCTGTGGCTCGTGCCGTTCGCGGCCCAGCGCCGCACGCGGGCCACCTCGCTGTGGCTCGCGGGCGCGGTGCTGCTCACGACGAGCCTGGTCAACGTCATCAAGGAGATCGTGAGGCGCGCGCGGCCGTGCGACGCGCTCGGGTGGTGCTCGGCCATCGCGATCGCGTCGCCCGGCGGGTACTCGTTCCCGAGCGGCCACGCGGCGGGATCGTTCGCGTTCGCGGGGTTCGTCGCGGTGCGCGTCCCGCGCTGGGCGCTCTGCGCGGGCCTCTACGCGGCGATCGTCGCCTGGTCGCGCTGCGCGCTCGGCGTCCACTACCCGAGCGACGTGCTCGCGGGCGCGGTGCTCGGCACGATCATCGGCGTCGTCGTGGGCCGCGTGTCGCGCCCCGCGAGCCCCACGTTCACGTCTGATCCGGCTTGAGCCACGCTTCGACGACCGGCGGGCTCTGGACGCGCAGGAGGGCGACGAGGCGCGCGGGATCGGTCTCGACGAGGAGCATGGCGCGGTACTCGGACCGGAGGAGCTGCTCGTCGCGCGCGCGGTCGAGGAACGCGAGCAGCCCGTCGAAGTAGCCCGCGATGTTGAGCACGGCGATCGGCTTCCGGTGCAGCCCGAGCTGGGCCCACGTGAGGATCTCGAAGAGCTCGTCGAGGGTGCCGAAGCCGCCCGGGAGCGCGATGAACGCGTCGGCGAGCGCGGCCATCCTCGCCTTGCGCTCGTGCATCGTGGAGACGATCTCGAGCCTCGTAACGCCGAGGTGCGCGATCTCCCGGCCGGCGATGAAGTCGGGGATGACACCGACGACCTCGCCGCCGTGAGCGATCGCCGCGTCGGCGACGGCGCCCATGAGCCCCACCGTCGCGCCGCCGTAGACCAGCGCGAGCCCGCTCGTGGCGAGCTCGGCGCCGAGCCGGGCCGCCGCGGCGAGGTAGGCGGGATCCCGGCCGGGGTTACCGCCGCAAAAGACGCAGACGCTCTTCATCGAGGATGCTTTGGAGGAGGCCAGTCGAGCTGGCCAGTGCTGGCTGGAGTGGACTACAGGTTGGTGGCGCAGCGGAAGCCGATGCCGGGGGCGCTGGCCGTCGCGAGCTGGTGGTAGCGGAAGGCCGGATCGAGCCAGAGCTGGACGCCGCCGTTGAAGCCGCCGCCGCGGATCGACTTGCGATCTCCCGCGGGGGCGCCCGTCGGATTGACGGCCTCGTCGGCCTTGTAGGTCTCGAACCAGTCGGCCGTCCACTCCCACACGTTGCCGATGAAGTCGTACGAGCCGAACTTGGTCTTGCCCTTGGGGAAGCTGCCGACGGGGGCGGTGCCGAAGAAGCCGTCGTCGGCGGCCCACATCCGCTGACTGGGCTTGAGGCCGTGCGCCGTCTCCCACTTGTTGCACTCGAGCCCGCAGGCGTTCATGTGGGTTTGATCGCCCGGATCGTCGCCCCAGGGGTATTTGCGGCCGTCGGAGCCGCGCGCGGCGTACTCCCACTCTGCCTCGGTAGGCAAACGCTTCTTCTGGGCCTTGCAATAGGCGTCTGCGAGGGTCCAGTTGACGCAGTTGATGGGGTGCTTCTCGAAGCCCTCTTTGCCGAAGGTGCAGAGCTCGGCCTGGATGGTTTTGTTCTTCTCGTGCTGCGCGTCGGACACGCTGTCGGCCTTGGGGTAGCTCGGTATCGGCTCGGGGCGCTTGCAGTCGCCGGCGTCGGAGCAGACCTTGTAGTCGCCCGCCGTCACCTCGTAGACATCGATGCAGAAGGTGTCGATCGTGACCTTGTGCGCGGGCTGCCAGAGCTTGAACTCGGGCGCGTCGCTGCCCATGAAGAAGCGACCGCCGGTGACGAGGACGGTGCCAGCAGGGCACTCGGTGCGGCGGACCGGGGCCACCAGCGCGCCGGACGGCGCCGGGACTGCCACGCTCGCGACACCCGACGTCGCCGCTCGAGGATCCCTGTCGGGCGGCGGCGCGGCGTGCCCGAACACCCGGTAAGCGCCGAATCCACCCGCGGCGAGCGCGAGCACGGCGACGACGCTGAACACGATGGGCGCGACCGAGGAAGTCGGCCGCACGGCGACGGGAGCCGAACCGGCGATGCTGGCCGCCGTGCTGAGCGGCGACTGGCCCGTGAACGCCGGCGGCGTCGGCAGAGACACCGGACCCGGCTGGCTCGACGGCGACATGAGGCCGGGAAACCCGGGCGGCAGCGGCACCGAGGGCGCGCCCACGCCGATCGGGTTGGTGGGCATGCGCGGCGCCGTGACGCCGCTCGTCGTCGCCATTTGCCAGGCCGGCGCGTCGGGAAAGACCGCGTGGTGGAGCGCGGCCCAGAACTGACCCATCGTGCGGAAGCGATCGCCCGGCGCCGTGGCGAGCGCCGCCGCGAAGACCTGCTCGACGCCGTCGGTGACCGGGATGCCGAAGCTGCGCGGCGTGGGGCGGCGCGAGGGATCGCGGCTGGCGACGGCGAGCTGGATCAGATCGTTGCCTTCGAGCGCGGGCGCGCCGCCGCGGAGCATCTCGACGAGGATCAGCGCCATCGCGAACACGTCGGTCCACGGGCCGGTGGCGCCGTGGGTGCGGCTGAACTGCTCGGGGGCGCCGTAGTTGGGCGTGAACGCGGTGATCTCCGTCCCGGTCTGCGCCATCGCGGCGGCGACCGCGGCGTGGTCGGACATCACCTTGGCGATGCCGAAGTCGAGCACCTTGACGTAGGCCTCGATGCCGCGCGGGTCGCCCATGACGAAGAAGTTCGCGGGCTTGATGTCGCGGTGAGCGATGCCGCGGCTGTGCGCGATTTCGAGCGCGGCGGCAGCGGGCTCGAGCAGCGCGAGGATTTCGTGGAGCTGGCGCGCCGGGAAGCCGGCGCGGCTCTCGTCGTAGAGCACGACGTCGAGCGGCTTCCCTTCGAGCCACTCGAGGACCATGTACGGGAGCCACTGTCCATCGGGCGTCGTGAACGTCCCGACGTCGCGCGCCTGGACGATCGCCGCCGATCGGCTGGAGAGCGACGCCATGAGCTTGCCCTCCTGGATGAAGCCGTCGAGCAGCCCTTCGCGCTGATCTTCAGGCGCGTTCGCCAGGACCTTGAAGCATTTGATGGCGACGGGCTGCCGCCAGATCGTGTGCTCCGCCAGGTAGACGACGCTGAAGCCCCCTTCCCCCACGGCGTGGGAGATCCGGTACTTGTCGGCGATCAGCGTTCCGCTGATGCCAAGTGGATCGCGACGGGAAGACGGCACGCTCATGAAAGCTCTCGAGTTCCTGGACGAAGCGGCGCCGGCCCCTCCCCGGCGGGCGCGGCCTCGGCGCGGTATCGTCGCCGATTTTTTCGAGGCGCGCTAATAACTACGCCACCCGACGCAAAGCGATCGCGGTCGCGCCTCACAGGCGGCCCTGGCGGGCGCCCAGCGCGGCGCCGACGAGGGCCGAGACGACGATCACGAGCCCATGGGCCACGAGGACGTGCGAGGCCGTCTCGACGACGCAGTGAGCGTGGATGCCAATCGCCCCGCCGAGGCCGCAGGCCGCGCCCACGACGGCGCCGCGCCAGGCCGGAAACGAGAGGAACGAGCGGCGGAAGATCAGCGCGGCGACGGCGAGCGGCCCGAGCGCGAGGATGTGGGCCCACGTCAGGCAGCCGATGACGTTGCTCCAGTGGATCGGCACGTTCGGCGCAGTGACGTCGCGCACGAGGACGCCGGCGACGTACACCGAAGCGAGCGCGAGCAGGACGATCTGCACGACGCGCAGGCTCTGCGGGAGGCCGCGCGGGTTCGTCCGCAGCGCGAGCGCGAGGCCGCCGACCGTGAGCGCCGTCCACACGACGAGCGAGGCGAGCAGCCCCGCGTCGCCGATGTTGCCGCGCACGCCGAGGCGCCACACGAGGAAGACCACCCACGTCACGCCGAAGCCGCCGGCGATGAGGTTGCGTCGGCGCCGCTGATCGCGCGTGGGCGAGGCTCCATCCGGCGGGACCGGCGCAGGCGTGGGGCGGGTCGAGGCGCCGCCGATCGGATCGGGGATCGAGGCGAAATCGTCGAGCGAAAAGGGATCAGGAGCGGCCATCGGCGCCTCCTTCGACCCGGCCACGGGCCCGGGCCGGCGCCTCGCGCTTGAGCTCTTCCAGCTCGGCGCGGAGGGCCTCGTAGGCGCGAAACGCGCGGAGCTTCACCGCCGTCGGCGTCGTACCGAGGATCGCCGCGGCGTCGATCACGCTGAGCCCCTCGTAGCGGATCAACACGAAGGCGTCGCGCTGCGAGGCGGGGATCCGCGCGAGCACGCGCTCGACGGCGCGCGCCGCTTCGGCCGCGATCGCCGCGGATTCGGCGTCGACACCGCCGCGATCGACGGTCTCGGATCCGGGATCGCTCGGCAGCCGCTCGGTCGCGCGGAGCCTGGCCGCGCGCGCGTGATCGATGTGCACGTTGCGGGCGATGGCGTACGCCCAGGGGATCACCGCGCCGCCGGTCGCGAAGGTGGAGCGCGCGCGATGCATCCGCAGGAACGTCTCCTGGAGCAGATCGTCGGCGAGCACGGGGGAGCCGCTCATGCGCGTGAGGTAGGCGAGCAGCCGCGGGTGGAGCGCCTGGTGCAGCGCCGCGAAGGCCCGGGGATCGCCGCAGGCGTAGCGATCCATGGCAGCGTTGAGGAGCGACTCATCCATGGTGGGGTGCGCGAGCGCGGCGACGTTAGCACCTCCGCGCGTCCCGGGTGGAGCTTCGCGGTAGCCGGCCTCGGGCTCATGACGCGCCCCCGAGGAGAGCGCCGCGCTGCGCGAGATCGTCGAGGAGCCGCGCCGTGCCCGCGAGCACCTCGGGGCCGAGCGCCTCGCCGCGCGCAGACGCGGCGCCGACGACGGCGGAGCGCAGCGTCTCGCCGAGCAGCAAACGATCGAGGATCGCCGCCGCGAGCGGGGTGAGCTCGAGGTAGCGCACCTCGTGATCGGCGTCGCGGTACGCGAGGAGCGCCGTCGGCTCGCGCGCGGGCACGTCGCGCGCGGCCTCGTCGGCGAGGAGCCGGTGCACGGCGTGGTCGTGGCGCGCGAGCCGCACCGACGCGTGAAAGCGCGCGGTGGTGTCGAGCTCGAGTTCGATCCCCGTCGGCCCGCGATCGTCGTCGGCGCTCCCGACGTCGAACGCGGTGAGCTCGTGACGCGCGAGATCGCCGAGATAATCCGGCACTTCCGGATCGGTCGCCCACCGCGGCGCCGCCCACGCCACGAGCTCGAAGGCCACGTCGCGGAGGTAGTGCGAGCGCGGGGCCTCCTCGTCGACGAAGCGCTCGACCCACGCTTCGAAGGCAGGTCCGAGGCGCGCTGCCGTGCGCGGGATCTCGAGGCGGATCGCCGCCGTGAGCCCGCGACGCACCAGCTTGCGGTACACGAGCAGGCGCCTCTCGCCCTGCGTCGCGAGGCTCGCCGCGTCGCCCGCACCGAGGCCGCCTTCGATGAAAAAAGCCTTTGAATCGGCCGCGATCCGCGCCTCGACGTCGGGCGCGCGCACCAGGCTGGCGACCGCGCCGAGCAGCGCAGGGAAGCGGGTCGCGTCGTCGGCGTTCACGCGTCGCCTCGCGCGAAGCGAGCGTGCGCCGCGAGCCCGCGCGCGTACGCGGCCTCGACGCGGCCGAGCTCGATCAGCAGCTCGGGCAGCGGCGGGATCCGGTGATCGCGCTCGAGCACCACCGGCAGCGGACCCGTCCGCTCGATCACCCACGCGCAGAGATCGAGCACCGGATCGATCATGTCCGCGCCGTGCGTGTCGATGACGAGGCCGTGCTCCTCGCTCCGATCGTGCCCCGCGACGTGGAGCTGGACGACGCGATCGAGCGGCAATCGTCGGAGAAATTCGAGCGCGTCGAAGCCATCGTTGACGGCGTTGACCCAGACGTTGTTGACGTCGAGCAAGAGCTTCGCCGAGCTTCGATCGAGCACCTCCGCGACGTAGTCCGCCTCGTCCATCGACCGCTCCCCGGGCACGAAATAGCGCGTGATGTTCTCGATCGCCACGGGCACGCCCAGGAGATCCTGAGCCTCGCGAATGCGCGCCGCGACGTGGATGGCCGACGCCTGCGTCAGCGGCAGCGGCAACAGATCGTGGAGCATGCGCCCGCCCGCGCCCGAGAAGCACAGGTGATCCGAGTGAAACGGGCTCTTCGATCGCTCGACGAAGCGACGGAGCTCGGCCATGTAGGCGCGGTCGAAGGGATCGAGCCCGCCGATCGAGAGCGTGAGCCCGTGCGTAAGGAACCGATAGTGCTCGGCCACCCGCTCCACCGCGGCGGGGACGTGCCCGCCGCGGCGCATGTGGTTCTCCGGAGAGACCTCGAAGAAGGCGACGCCGGGGAGCCGCGTCCCCGCGGCGATCGCGTCCACCACATCATCGAGGAAGGCGAAGCGCAGCCCCAGCCCGACACCGTCGATGCTCGACATAGCGTCCTCCACGGGGCTCGCCGGGGAGCGGGGCCAATCGCGGCCCATCACGCTCCCCTTCTGCTGGGCCGCCTGTCAGCCGCAGGTGCCTTCGCCGCAGCTGCCGTTCGCGCCGGTCTTCTTCGCGTCGGTCTTCTTGCCGGTCTTCTTCGCCGGCGCGGCGCCCGCGGCGGGCTTCGCCGAGGTCGCGCCGGCGGGCATCGCCGCAGCAGCCTTGGCGTCGGCCGGGGCCTTCGCGGCGTCCATCGTCGCGGCGGCGGCGGCGTCGCCCGTCTTGCCCTCGGTCGGAGCGGCGGCCGCCTTCGCATCGGCCGGCTTGGCCTCGGCGGCGGCCGGGATCTCGGCGGCGTTTACGGGAGCGGGGGACGCGCCGCAGCCCGTGAGCAGAACAGCGCCGGCGCCGAGGACGGCAAGGGTTTCGTAGAGGCTCTTCATCGCAAAATTCTCCTGGGGTTCCCCTGGTTGGGTTCGTCTACGCGCGAGATCGAGTCTGGTTTCTTCGAGCCCGCGTGGCGTCTCGAAAGAGACGTACGAGCCGCTCGGAGCGGCTCGTGGCAATCACGGCGCGGCCTTGGCGGTAAAATCGACCGAGACCAGCGCCTCCTTGTTGACCTTCGGCGAGAGCACGTCGAGGCCCTTCGCGGCGAAGCGACCGAAGGCGTCGCGCGGCTTCACGTCGAACTCCGCGAGATCGATCGGGATCGGCTTCGTCGTCTTCACGGCGACGCTGCTGATCTTGTCGCCGTCGACCTTGAACGTGGCCTCGAGCTCCACCGTCTTGTCGGCCTTGTGGCCGTGCAGGAGGAACTCGCCCTTGGCCGTGAGCATCACCTTGCGCTCGGCCCCGGGGATCTTCATCAGGTTCTTCTCGCCCGCGACGTCGATCGACTTGATCGAGAACTGGACCTTGGCGTTCTCGACGCGCTTGTCCGCGGGCGCGTCGTCCGAGATCTCGAGCCAGGTGCGGGCGTGCTTGTTCTGAAGCTCCGACTTGGTTTCCTCGGGGAACTTCCCGTCGGCGCCGGCGGCCACCGCCTGGAAGACCTCGAGGCCGCTGATGTCGATCGTGATGAGGCCGGTCGACTTCGACAGGTCCATCGGATCGACGTTGAGATCACCCGTGGTCGAGTCGGAGGCCTTGCCGTGGATCTTCTCCTTCGGCGCTTCCATCATGAAGTCGATCTTGCTCGGCGCCTTCTGGATCGCGAGCTTGACGGCCCCCATCGCGGCGGGCTTCGCCGGCGCGAGCGCCGAGGCCGTCGGCGCGATCACCACCGCGGGCGGCGCGGGCTTGTCGTCGCAGCCGACGGCCCCGAAGAGCCCCACCCCGAGCGTGGCCAGCGCGAACAACCGCGCCACGTCACTCAACGGATCCCTGTTCTTACGATTCATGTTCCAGGTGTCTCCTGTGCACCGGGGCTCTGACCCCGGATCGCCGTGCGCGGCAGAACGATACGCCGAGCCGGCTCGCCGGATCCACTACTGCCCAGCCCGCCGCCGGTTTCGCCGCTTCGCACCGGACCGGCAGATCCGCCCGGATCGTGCCCTCCCTGCACACCCGGGCTGGCCCACGGGATGCACCGCCGCCGCTCGCGTCGAACGAAATACCGGCATGGCGCCCGGCCGACGGAGGACTCGATGACAATGCGAAGAATGGTCGCGGCCGGCCTGGCCGCAGCAGGGATGACCGTCGTGGCTCCTGCGCTGGCGCAGACCACGGCGCCGCAGAACCCCAACTCGCCGCCGGCGATCCCCACGCCGCCGCCGGCCGATCGCCCGCTGATCCCGCCGCACGTGCAGCCCAGGATCAGCGTGGAAGGCGGCGCGGGCGTGCTCGGCTACATTTCTGGCACGGCCGCCATTGGCCCGGCCTGGAATGCCCGTGTCAGCGGCGCTCTCAACGAGCGCTTCACCGTGGAGGGCAACTACACGGGCAGCGTCAACCGGCGCTCCGACCAGACTGGCTCTCTCGTTTACACCGCGGTCGACGCCGATCTCCGCTACAACATCCTGCGCGCCGACCAGTTCGTGGTGCAACCGTACCTCGTCGGCGGCCTCGGCTACGTGGGGTATTTTGGGCCCGGCGGGGACGGCGCCGCGCTCACCACGCCTGTTGCCGTCGGCGCCGAGCGCCTGATCACTCAGCAAATCAAGGCTGGCGCCCGCTTCAGCGTGCGACCCGCGTTCTTCGATAACCTGGCTCACCCGGGGTCGACGGTGGAGCAGGCGGCGGCCACCGGCGGGAGCGTCTGGAACCTGCTCGCCAACGTCGGTGGAGCCTTTTGAGCTGCACCGACCGAGCCGCTGACGGCTAGCGCAGCTCGCCCACCTGCGCCTCGACCGCAGCGATGAGAGAGCGCCGCTCGATCAGCCGCCCTGCAGCGGCGATGTCGAGATAGAGCGGACGATCCTCCAGCATCTCGCCCACCACCTCGCGCACCGCGCCGAGCGCGGCCATGACGCCCTTGCTCGCCCGGAGCGGGCGGCGCTGATCGACGCCTGCCGCCGCGGTGCAAAGCTCGATCGCCAGCGAGGCGCGCACGTTGGCGATCACCTGCCCGAGCTTGCGCGCCCCGATGCTACCCATGCTCACATGGTCTTCGCGACCTGCGCTCGAAGGGATGGAGTCCACGCTGGACGGGTGGCAAAGCACCTTGTTCTCGCTCACCAGCGAGGCGCTCGCGACCTGGGCGATCATGAAGCCGGAGTGAAGGCCGCTGTCCGGCGCCAGGAAGGGAGTGAGCCCGCTCGACAGCATGGGATTGACGAGCTGCTCCACCCGGCGTTCGCTGATGTTGGCGAGCTCGGCCACGGCGATCGCCGCGAGATCCATGGCCAGCGCCACCGGCTGACCGTGGAAGTTGCCGCCCGAGATCAGATCGGCGCCGCCGTCGTCGCGCAGGAACACCGTGGGGTTGTCGGTGACGCTGTTGATCTCCCGGGCCACGACCTCGGTCGCCCACGCGAGCGCGTCGCGGGTCGCGCCGTGCACCTGCGGCATGCAGCGGAGCGAGTACGGATCCTGCACTTTGCTGCAGTTGACGTGGCTCTCCATGATCTCGCTCTCGCGGAGGAGCAACCGCAGGTTGCCGGCACAGGCCGCCTGGCCCGGGTGGGGGCGCACCGCCATCAGGCGATCGTCGAAGGGCTTCTTCGACCCTTTCAGGGCCTCCAGGCTCATCGCTCCTGCGATGTCTGCCACGGTCGCCAGATTGGCCGCGTCGACGAGGGCCAGGGCGCCGAGGGCCGTCATGTACTGAGTGCCATTGATCAGCGCCAGGCCCTCTTTCGCGGCGAGCTCGATCGGGGCGAGGCCCGCCTTGGACAGGGCAGCTCCACCGGACAGCTTCTCGCCCGCGAGCGTGGCCTCGCCCTCGCCGATCAGCACCAGCGCGAGGTGCGCCAGCGGCGCCAGATCGCCCGAGGCGCCGACCGAGCCCTGCGCGGGGATCCGCGGGTGAACGCCGGCGTTGATCATGCCCATGAGCGCGTCGATCACCTCGGCGCGGACGCCCGAGAAGCCGAGGGCGATCACCTGCGCGCGCAGCACCATCATCGCGCGCACCTCGGCCTCGCCGAGATCGGGGCCGACGCCGCACGCGTGGCTGCGCACCAGGTTGCGCTGCAGCGCGCGCACGTCGCGCTCGTGGATCCGGGTCTCGGCGAGCGCGCCGAAGCCGGTGTTGATGCCGTAGACCGCGGGCGCCTGGTCGCCGGCCGCGGCGATGGCGTCGATGGCGCGGCGCGAGGCGTCGACCCGCCCGCGCGCCTCGGGGCAGAGCGCGACGGGGCGGTGATCGCGCGCCACCGCCTCGAGATCCGCGAGAGAAAGAGGCCGACCGAGGAGCAGAGGAGCGTCGCTTTTGCGCATGGCGCGTGGACGCTAGCGCGGCCACGAGCGGAGCGACAGCGCCAGCGGACGAGCGCCCACGCCAGGCTTCGCCGCGAGGCCCCGACGGCGCCCTGCCACGCGATTTCAGGACCGCGGACGCGACCTTTCGCTTATTCTCCCGCCGCCCGCCCCCTGCGGGCGTCGAAGGAGCCCCTGCCCGAAATGCGCCCGATCGCCGCCGCCTCGCTCACGGCCGCATTCGCCCTGCCCCTCGCCTTCGCGGCCCCCGCGCGCGCCATCCCGGCGCCGCTGGATCCCGCGGCGAGCGCGGCTCCGGCGTCGCCCGTGACGCCGAAGCCCGCGGCCCCGAAGCCGATCGACGCGCCCGCGAAGATCGCCGCGCCGGTGTCGGCCTCGACCACGACCGCCGTCGCTGGCACCACCGACGAGGGCAACCTCGCCGACGACGTCGAGGCGCGCCCCGTCCGCGAAGATCCCCTCGAATTCTCGGACAGCTTCGTCCTCGACACCGGCCGCAAAGAGCTCCGCGCGCCGAGCGCCGACGGCATCTCGTTCAGCCTCCGCGGCGAGTACCAGCTCCGCTACCGCGCGATGAGCGATCTGCGCCTGCAAGCGCCGGTGCGCCACCCCGAGGCCCAGACGCTCGGGCAGAATCAGTATCTCTATCACTGGCTCCGTCTGCACGCCCGGTTCTCGTTCAAGGACAAGGTCTCTCTCGTCGCCCAGATCGACGTGCCCCGCGGCCTCATCGTCGGCGACACCACCCGCTACGTCGACGCCGCGCGCGACTCGCTCTCCGAGGCCAAGTGGTCCGAGGTGCACCCGCGCTATCTCTACCTCGAGTACGACTCGCCGATAGGCATCTTCCGCGTCGGCCAGCAGGGCTCGCACTGGGGAATGGGGCTCCTCGCCAATGACGGCGATCACCCGACGCTCTTCGGCGACTACCAGCGTGGCTCGCTCTCGGAGCGCCTGCTCTTCGCCACCACGCCCTTCGGCAAGGGCTCGCCGCTCAGCGTCGCCGTCGCCGGCGACGTCGTCTTTCAAGACCAGACAGCCGATCTCGTGCAGGACCACGATCGCGCTTTCCAGGGTGTCCTGGCGCTGCTCTACAGGACCAGGCCCGCCGAGATCGGCTTCTACGGGGTTCTTCGTCACCAGGAGCGCGATCACCAGGCCGTCGACGAGCTCACGCCCTACACCGACAAGCTCACCGTCGGCGTGCTCGATCTCACCGGCAAGTTCAACGTGCCAGTCCCCGGGACGCCGGCCTTCGCCTACGGCCAGTTCGAGGCCGCGATGATCCTCGGCTCGACGAGCTTCGTCCGCGGCGCGTACACCCGGCCCATCGATCCCACGCAGAAGCGCGACGACGAGATCGTTCGCTCGTTCGGGGCCGCGGCGCTGCTCGGCGCAGCGCACGTGAACGGCAGCGGCAAGGACGCCTGGGGCGACGTCGTCGGCGAGATCGAGGCGGGCTATGCCTCGGGCGACGCCGACGGCAACGATGGAATCACCAGGCGCTTCACGTTCGACGCCAATCACCGCGTCGGGCTCGTGCTCTTCAATCAGGTCCTCGCCTGGAAGACGGCGCGCGCGGCCACCATCGCCCAGGATCCCGACGTCGTCGCCCGCGCGGCGCCCGGGCTCTCGCTCCTGCCCTCGAAGGCTGGAGTTTTTGGCGCCGAGTACTTGAACCCACGGATGATCTTCCGGCCGCGGCGCTGGCTCGATCTCAAGACCGGGGTCGTCATCGCCCAGACCAGCTCCGATCTCGTCGATCCCTATCATCAGGGTGCGCTCGGCAACATTGCCAAT
The DNA here is from genome assembly GCA_025362495.1 of Byssovorax sp. Lineage (GTDB taxonomy): Bacteria > Myxococcota_A > Polyangia > Polyangiales > Polyangiaceae > JANYGI01. The sequence goes on from JANYGI010000042.1 coordinate 39,962, forward strand.
TACGACGGCGGCGACGTCCGGCGCCACGATCTCGGGCTCGAGCTCGACCTCGGCGCAAACGTGCGCATCCCTGTCGATACGACAGCCACGGTGCAAGCTGGGCTCGAGGGAGGAGTTCTCTTCCCCGGCCACGCCTTCGACGATTCGGCCGGAGGCCGCCTCGCCAATCAATATCTGGTCAACCTCGCGCTGGGCTTGCAGTTTTGACCACGCAACCGGGGAAATCCGTCATGAAGACCACCGCCTCCATCCTCGCGCTCGCCGCCTGGGCCGCTGGCCTCGGCGCATGCATCACCGCGGCTCCGCCGCCTCAGCCGCTCCCCGAGCCGGCGCCGAGCGCGGCGACGAGCGGTGAAGCGCGGCCGCCGACTGCCGATCTCCCGTCGCCGGGAAAGCCCGGAGAAACACCTCCCGAAGCTCCACACCGCACCTGCCACCTCGCCGCCCCGAAGAAGAGCGACGACGCCTGCAAGCTCGACGCGGACTGCGCTCCTTCGGACCCGTGCCACGCCATGGCCTGCGTCGCGAAGTCGAAGAGCAAGCCGAGAGCGCCCGGCGCGATGTGTACGATGATGATGGCCTGTGAGTCCGCCGACGCCAACCGCTGCGGCTGCCTCGAAGGCCGATGCTCTCTGATTCCGCCCGACGACGCTGCCAAGGAGTGATCCGAAAAACCGCGATGCGCTACTTCGTAACCTTCCCCTCCGGCGACGAGATCGCCGTCGACCTCGACCACCTCCCCACCGGGGAGCTCACCGTCACCGCCCAGGGCAAGCGGATCGACGCCGACGCCGGCGCGCAGAGCCGCTTCTCCGCGATGCGCGTCGATAACCGCGTCGTCGATCTCTGCATCGAAGGCGCCCCGCCCGGCGTCGGCGTCATCGCTCATGGCCATCGCTTCTACGCGAAGGTCGAGAGCGAGCGAATGCGCACCCTGACCGCCGCCCTCGGCGCCAAGAGCGGCGGGCCCGGCGAGGGCACGATCGTCTCGCCGATGCCCGGCCGCGTCCTCAAGATCCTCGTCAAAGAGGGTGACGAGGTCGCCAAGGGGAACCCGCTCATCGTCGTCGAGGCCATGAAGATGGAGAACGAGCTCTCCTGTGCTCGCGACGGCAAGGTGCTGAAGATCCACGTCACTCCGGGGCAAACCGTGGAGAGCGGCGCCCGCCTGATCGAGGTCGGCTGACGATGAACCGCCTCGCGCTCGCCCACCTCCCGACGCCGCTGCAGAAGCCCGAGCGCCTCGCCCGCGCCCTCGGGATCGATCTCTGGATCAAGCGCGACGACATGACCGGCGGGCCCGAGGCCGGGAACAAGATCCGCAAGCTGGAGTTTCTCCTCGCCGCCGCCGTCGCCGAGGGGGCCGATACGGTGATCACCTGCGGCGGGCTCCAGTCGAACCACGCCCGCGCCACCGCCCTCGCCGCGGCCTCTCTCGGCCTCGGAGCGGTGCTGTTCCTCCGCACCAGCGATCCCGACCTCGATCCGGCAAAGGCCCCTCTCGAGGGCAACGTGCTGCTCGATCGGCTGGTCGGCGCGGAGATCAGGCTGATCACGCCGGCCACCTACCGCGAGCGCAACGCTGTCATGGCCGCCGCGGCGGCCGAGCTGCGCGCCGCGGGGAAGCGGCCATATGTGATCCCCGAAGGCGGCTCGAACGGCCTGGGCTCACTCGGCTACGTGGAGTGCATGGCCGAGGTCCGCCGGCAGCTCGATCAGGGCCTCGCGGGCGGTGAACGCTTCGACGCCATCGTGCATGCCTGTGGCTCGGGCGGCACGGCGGCCGGCGTGGTCCTGGGCGCCGCCGCGCACGACGTCGCTCCGCAGGTGTGGGCCATGGCCGTCTGCGACGACGCCGCCACGTTCGAGCAGATCATCGCGCGGATCGTCGGCGAATCGCGAGCTATCGACGCGAGCCTCACCGGCGCGGCGACGCTGCACGTCAACGACCGCTCGAAGGGGCCCGCCTACGCGGTGAGCACGGCGGAGCAGCGCAAAGGCATCATCGACGCGGCACGCCTCTCGGGGCTCATCTTCGATCCGGTGTACACGGGAAAGGCCTTTGATGGTCTGACCCGGCTCGCGAAGAGCGAGCTCTCGGGCGCGCGAGTGCTCTTTCTACACACCGGCGGACTGCCCGGCTTGCTCGCGCAAGGCAGCGCGTTCAGCGGCGAAATCGGCTGACAAAACGCGGACGCCCTCCCGCTGCCCCCTTCCCCGAACGGCGGGTAGAGAGCGGCGTGAGGGCCTCTGCGATGGTCGTCCTGCGATCAGGACGCCTTCGTGGCGGGGACGCTCTGCTCACCCGCCGTGACGATGTCCGTCGCGCCGTGGCGCTCCAGGATCTTCTTGGCGCGCGACTGCATGTCACCGTCGTCGACGTGGACCGAGAGCAGGATGTTACCGCCCTTGATCTTCCCCTCGTACTGCTTGGCTTCCAGCTCCGGGATACCCATGCCGATGAGGGCGCCGGTGACGCCGCCGAGGGCCGCGCCGGCCGCCGCGCCGCTCAGGGCCGCGAGGATCGGGCCAGCCGCGATGAAGGGCCCGAGGCCCGGGATGGCGAGCGCGCCGATGCCCGCCAGGAGGCCGAGCGTACCGCCGATGGCGCCGCCCGCGCCGGCCCCGGCCACCGCGCCTTCCGGCGCCTTGGTGTTGTGCTCGTGGGCGAAGTCGCGCGTGCCGCTCTTGTCCGGGAAGAGGGCCGAGATATCGTTGTTGGAGAACCCGTTGGAACGGAGATCATCCACGATGGTCTCCGCCTGCGTGTGGTTCGCGACGAGGCCCAGGACTGCATTTTTCGATGACATGTTCGTTCTCCTGAAGCGGCTCAGTTCGCCGCGATTTCGAGCTGGTTGTCCACGCGCTTGACCCCGTCCGTCCCCTGAGCGATGGCCACGATGTCGGCCTTCTCTTTGTCGCTCTTCACGGGTCCGCGGAGCGTCACCACCGAGTTGGCGGTGATGATCTTGACGTTCTTGGCCGTCATCGAGAGCGCGTCGTCCTTCATCACGCCCTGACGGATCTTCTGGGTGATGGTGCGATCGATGTCGTTCTCGCCCTGATCGCCGGGCGTCAGAGCGGCGGTGTTGCGGTCCCGCTCATTGGTCTTCGTGTTGTCCGCAGGCGCGGTGGCGGAGCTGCCCTTGTCACAGCCGGTGGCCGCGAGGAGCAGGCCGAAGAACAGGATTGTGGTTTTCATCGTCGTATCGTCTTTCTGTTGGGCGAAACGTGTTCTCGTGGCTGGCCCACCGGGCCAGAGAGGGCTCGCCGAGCCCCGCGGCACGGCGAGCTAGCCTCGGTGATCCGAGGCAACACGGACGTGGACTGACATGCTCGGCTCGACCCTCACGAGGTGTACAGCCGATGCGCTCGCCCGGTCTCCGAGAGGTGCCCCCGGCGGCGTGTGACGACCCCCTCAGCAAGGTGCGGGCCACAGGCCTCCTGCTGCCCTCATCGCCGCTTCGCCCCTGGATACTCGGTGTCTTCGGCGCGGGGGTCACCGCCGGTGGTGCAAAAGCGCTACGGCCGAGCACTCGCGCCCCGTGGCTCCTCGACATAGGGAGCTTCCCGACGGGAATGATCCACTGTACGCGGCCCGGAGCCCTTAGTACCACGCGTGCTCCGGGCGAACGAAGCCATCCCCGCAAGGAGGCCTCGAGGCCCAGCGTGAACCGACCTACAGGGAGGGATGGCTGTCGCGGGTGTGCGCAGGCGTGGCTGCGCGGCAGGGGTCGCACGGCGCTACGCCATGGAAACGAGTCGAGGATCGAGGAGATGGCGCGATTGCCACTCTTCGATCCTCGCTGTCGTCGGGCCGGCTCGCGGGGAGCCGGCGCTGTCAGGTCTCAGCGGGGCGCGTGCACCACGCCGACCTCGACCGCATCCACCCGGCGATCGTAGCCGAACGAGACGGCCATGTCGTCGCCGATCGCGCCGCGATCACCGCGCGAAGAGGTCTTGATCCGGCTCTCCTGCATTCCAGCGCTGACGAGGAGCGCCTTGACGCGATCGGCGCGGCGGAGGCCGAGCGCGCTGTTGTAGGTCGTGGTGCCGCGGCCGTCGGCGCGCCCCACGAGCGAGAGGCTCACGTCCTCGAATTTCGGCTGCCCGAGGCAGGCGGCGAGGGCCTTGAGGACGACCTGGTCCTGCGGGACGGGCTCGGCCGAGTCGAACTCGAAGTGCGTTTGCACGAGCCCGCACTGCTTGGCGATATCGTCGCCGATGTTGATCCCGATGTACCGCGCGACGCCGTGGCCCTCGTCGGGGAAGGCGACCTTGTACTGGTGATCGGGGCCGGGATCAGGCATCTTCGGATCGTGAACCGACTGCGTGGGCGCCATCGGCGCGGCGCACGCGGCGAGGAGCGTACCCATCATGAACCCACCGACGACCAGGAAAGACTTCTTTGCGTTCATTGGATGTTCCTCCACTGCGTGGGACCTGGTCGGCAGCGCGGAGCACCGAGATCGCGGGTACACACAGGGTTTCAAGTAGCTCTATCGGAGAGCGCAGGGACCGGAGATGCCCGCGTCGTGTCTCCGCGCAGGGCCAATGCACCCGGCATGCCGTGAGCTCCAGGACTTACAAAATCCGCGCTCTACCCGCGTTTCACCGGGGATCTTCGTCGGACGGCGCCGACTGCGCCGCATCGACGGGCGCGTCAGGCAGCCACCGCGCGGGGCGGCGCTGCGGTGTGGGGCGTCCTTGCCGACGACGAGCAAAAAAAGGCGCCCCCCGGGGAAAGGGGGCGCCTTGATAGAGAAGGGAATAGAAGAGAGAAGAGAAGCGAACAGGCGATACGGAAGGCAAGCAAGCAGGGAAGCGAAGCCAAGCGTCGGACGGGATGAAGCTAATGTCGGACGCTCCGAACCTCTTCGCAAGGCGGGTGCCAGGGCACCGATTGCCGCGAATCGTGAGCATTTTGCGGGTATTTGCCGTGTCGCGCGCCCGCCGGCATGACATCTCGATCATGCGTGTGGCCCACCGGCCCGCCTGCTCGTTCGACCGGGAGATCCGCGCGGGAGGGCAGGAAGGCGAGATCGAGGATCTCCGCACTTCCGGCCCTCTCGCTCCGCCGGTATCAGGCCTCGATCTTCGGCGCCGCGTTCCCGAGCTCGACGAACTGGCTCCTCGGAAAGGCCTTGGCGCACGTCTCCATCTGCCAGTCACCTTTGAAGAGCACCACCGGGTTACCGTGGATGTCGAGCGCGCCGTAGCCGTAGAGCTGCGACTCCAGCTCGGCGATGGGCACCGACTCGCCCTCGACCCAGCGGGCCATGGTGAAGCTCAACCGCTCCAGCCGCACATCGACGCTGTACTCGGCGATCAAGCGCGCGCGCACCACGTCGAACTGGAGCTCGCCCACGGCGCCGACGATCGACTCGCCCTCACGGCCCTCCGGCGGCCGGAAGAGCTGGATGCTGCCCTCCTGCGCGAGCTGCTCCAGGCCCTTCTTGAGCTGCTTGCGCTTGAGCGGATCGATCATCGCCACGCGGGCGAAATACTCCGGGGGGAACTGCGGGAGGGCCGCATACTGCACCGGAGGGCCGCCGGCAGATATCGTGTCTCCGATCAGGAAGATGCCGGGGTCGAAGACGCCGATGATATCCCCCGCGAAGCCGTCTTCCACCAGGGTGCGCTCTTGCGCCAGGAACTGCACCGGGTTGGTGAGCCGAATGTCGCGGTCGAGGCGCTTGTGGAACACCTTCATCCCGCGCTCGTAGCGGCCCGAGCAGACGCGGAAGAACGCGATGCGATCGCGGTGCGCCCGGTCCATGTTCGCCTGGATCTTGAAGACGAAGGCGGTGAAGCGGTCGTCGTCGGGTTCGATCGGGCCCTTGTCGCTCATGCGCGGCGCGGGCAGTGGCATCATGTCGATGAACGAGTCGAGGAGCTGCGGGAGGCCGAAGTTGGTGATGGCGCTGCCGAAGAACATCGGCGTCACCTCGCCCCGCGCGAGCTTGCCGAGGTCGAGCGTGTCGCCGGCGGCCTCGATCAGCGCGATGTCCTCGCGGAGCTGCCGGGCGCCCTCTTCCTCGATGGCCTCGACGAGCTCGGGGCCGTCGAGCGAGTGGATCTCCATCGGGGCCATCTCGGCGCCGTGGGCGACGAGATCGAAGAGGAAGACCTGCTTCTTGATCAGGTGATACACGCCGCGAAACTTGCCGGCCGTGTGGATCGGCCAGGTCATCGGGTACACGCCGATGCCGAGCACCTCCTCGACCTCGCCGATGAGATCGAAGGGATCGCGGCCCGGCCGGTCCATCTTGTTGACGAAGGTGAAGATCGGCATTTGCCGCATCTTGCAGACGCGGAAGAGCTTCTTCGTCTGCGGCTCGACGCCTTTGGCGCAGTCGAGGAGCATGATCGCCGCGTCGGTCGCCATCAGCGCGCGGTAGGTGTCCTCGCTGAAGTCGGCGTGGCCGGGCGTATCGACGAGGCTGAGGAGCCTGTTTTTGTAGGGAAACTGGAGCACGCTCGACGCGATCGAGATGCCGCGCTCCTTCTCCATTTCCATCCAGTCGCTGACGGCGTGGCGCCGCGCGCCCTTGGCCTTCACGGCGCCGGCGAGCTGGATCGCTCCACCGTAAAGCAGAAGCTTTTCGGTCAGCGTCGTCTTGCCAGCGTCGGGATGCGAGATGATCGCAAACGTCTTCCGGCGCGTGATTTCTCGGAGCAGGAGGGGGTCGGACACGGGGGCGGCCGACGGTATAGCAAAAAGCGCCGCCGCCGCGAACTGCCACGTTGCGCGGCGGCCCGGCGAACCACTCTTTCAGTGCGCGAGGTGCGGGGCCAGGGCGGCCGTGATCGCCGCCATCGCGGGGCGGTAGCCGTAGTCGGGCTGGAGCGGCGACGTGACCTGCGCGGCGCACACCGAGGCCACGACCGCCTGGCTGCCGATGCCCTTCAGCACCGCGAGCTCGCGCAGGCCCGGGTAGCCCTTGGCGCGGACCTGGATGTTGCCGTTCATCGGATCGCAGAGCGGGTTATTGTTGCCAGGCGAGCAGTCACACCCGTTGACGAGCGGCTTGCTGCAATCGCGCGGCTTCGTCAGCGGGAAGACGCACGCGTACTGGAGATCGTTGCCGGGGTTGCTGTACTCGTGGCCGTTGATCGGATCGGCGGTCGGCGCCGACGCGGGCCCCGGGAGGCCGGGGCGCGGCAGGCTCGACTCGATCATGTGCGGATCCTTCGGAGGGACATAGTTGCCAGGATCGCCGAGGACGGTGTCCCAGCCGGTGTTGCCATTGGCATCCTTCACCGTCATCTCGCCGGCGTTGCGGAACCCCTTGGTCACGTCGGCCGGATCGCGGGCGATCGACTGCCACGGTACACCGACGATGCCCGCCAGCACGACGAGGCTTGAATCGCGGATGCTCGCGTCGGAGTCGGAGGGGTTCAGATCGGAGAAGATGGGGTTGTTCACCATCTCGCCGGAGCGGTTGGGCACGAGCTGGCTCGACAGGGCGCCGGTGTAGCGGTCGATGCCATAGAGGAAATCGATGCCGAAGCGGCGCTTCTGATCGAAGCAGCGGAGGTTGATGTCGTCCTCGGCGTCGGTCAGCGTCGGGTTCGACGTGCAGGTGGGGTCGGCCGGGCAATCCGGCGCCGCCTGTCCGCACGATTTGCAGCACGGATCGTTGGGGCTCGTCGCGCACTCTTGCCGCGCCCGCGGGAGGCGGAACTTCTTCTTGGTGTCGGTCGGGTTCTGCTGCTGGGCCGCGTAATAAAACTGCCCGGACTCCCGGATCGAGCAGTCGTTCTCGTCGGTCAGCATGACGATCGCGAGGAGCGAGCTCGGCCGGAGGAAATTGGCGCGCTGCTGGAGGAGGAGAGTGTCCGTCCCGCTCGGCGTCGCCTTGCCGCCCTGGATCGAGATGTCCTTGTAGGGCTCGGGATCGACCAGGAAGCGATACCAGCTCTCGAGCTGCGACTCGTAGCCACACCCCACCTGGCCAAGGCCGAGAACGAGGTCCCTGAAGTCGGGGATCAGGCCAGGGTTACCGCCGAGATCACCGGCCTTGGCCTCGCCCGGCGGCATGAGCTTCTGGGCGGGATCCCAGGCGAGAAAGCCCTGGTTCTGGTAGGTCGGCAGGGTGACTCCGCTGCAGGCGTCGGCGCGGGCGACGAGGTGTCCAGCGTCGTTGTTGCTGGCGTTGGGGTTGCCGGGGCACGACTGCGTGTCGTTGGTGACGGAGCAGGCGTCGGAGCCGTGGCCACCGAGGCTCGAGCTGACGACGCCGATGTGGATATCGAGCACCGGAGCGGTGACGCGCTTCGAGCCGCTCGGGCAGGCCTCGAGAGGGCTCGTCGGCTGCATCGGCGCGGGAGCACCGTTGGTGTCGACGCAGGGAGGGTTGGCGAGCCGCTCGACGAGATCGGGTACCGCGGCGCCGAGGATCTCCTGCTTGTCGGCCATCGAACGCGAGTTGTCGATCATCAAGAGTAGATCGATCTTGCTCGCGCTGGCGGCCGGAGGCGTGATCCCGGTCCCGGTGCTCCCCGAGCCCGACGATCCTGCTTCCGAGCCGCTCGCGCCGGCCGTGGCGCTCGTCTCGACCGAACCACACGCCGCCATGCCCGCGCAGAGCGCGAGCACGCCCGCGGCGGCAGCGCGGACCCCGACGTTCAGTCCCCGTTCGACCTTCATGAATCGTTCCCTTTCGACGTGGCGCCGTCGCGCGTTCACTGTCGCTGGAAAGATATCATGAAAGCGGGCGAGCAAGCGTACCGTCTTCCGCGCGCTCGCTCTCGCCAAAGGCGCGCCGCCCGACTACCCTCCCGCCGCATGGCGAACCCTACCGCTCTCCTCGAGACCTCGCTCGGCAACTTCAAGGTCGAGCTCTTCGTCGACAAGATGCCCATCACGGCCGGTAACTTCGTGAAGCTCGCGAAGAGCGGCTTCTACGACGGCCTGCACTTTCACCGGGTGATCAACAACTTCATGCTCCAGTTCGGCTGCCCCCACAGCCGCGATCCCAAGAGCTCGCGCGCCGGCACCGGCGACGGGCCCGACGGCCCGATCAAGGACGAGCACCTCCCCGACGCGAAGATCAGCAACGATCCGGGCACGCTGTCGATGGCCAACGCCGGCCCCAACAGCGGCAGCAGCCAGTTCTTCATCAACACGGTGGCCAACCCGTACCTCGACTGGTTCTCGCCCGGCGGCTCCAAGCACCCGGTCTTCGGCCGCGTGATCGAGGGCATGGATGTGGTGAAGAAGCTCGAGAAGACGCCGACGGACGGGAACGATCGCCCCCTCACGCCGGCGCGGATGAACAAGATCACGATTCTCGAAGGCTGATCCCTGGGCGGCGAGGCGGAGGAGAGTGCCTCTCACTTCGCCGTCTTCGCGGAGCCGCCGCCGCCGCCGGTGATGGCGTCAGCGCGGCGGATCAGATCGAGCAGCTCTTGCTGATCGGCGCGCGGGCCCGCGGCGGCCTGCGCGACGCGCTGCACGTCGGCGAAGCTCAGGGAAGCGGCGTGCGGGCTCTTGCGGAGGACCTCGCCGAACTCGGCGATCGACGCCGCCAGGCGCAGGCTCTGCGGGGCGGCCTCGAACGTCGCGGCGATCGACGCGGGCGCCATCGCAAACTTCGTCTCGACGGCGGGCGTGTCTCCCTCGGGGGCCTTGGCGCGTAGACGAACGGTGACGGGCGAGCCCGTCGTGTTCGTCAGGACCACATCGTAGACGGCGGTGACGCTGTGACCCGAGCCGACCTCGCCGGCGTCGACCTTGTCATTGCGAAAGTCCTTGTCGGCGATGTCGCGGTTCTCGTAGCCGAGGAGCCGATACGATTTGACGACATCGGGGTTGAGCTCGACCTGGATCTGCACGTCCCTGGCTACGACCTCGAGGAGGCTGCTGGCCTGCTCGGAGAAGACCTTGCGCGCCTGGCTCTCGCTGTCGATGTACGAGTAGTTTCCGTGGCCCTTGTCGGCGAGCTGCTCCATCATCGTGTCCTTGTAGTTGCCCGCGCCGAAGCCCACCGTCGAGAGGGTGATGCCCGCGTCCTTGTGGCTCTTGATCAGCTTGAGGATGTCCTCGTGCGACGACGATCCCACGTTGGCGCCTTACACGGCGGCCGTCTGTCTCAGAATGGCACGGAGGCGCCGCCCGGATCAGAGCGACGCCGCGGGCCACCGCGAGGCCTCGAGCAGGGCACAGAGCGCTGTTTTCGCTGGAACTGATGGTACTTTCCGCCGTGGCATCGGTCGTGCTCTACTGCGGGCCATGCGCTTGCTTGCCCCCGCCACGCTGTTGACTGCCTGCCTCCTGGTCGCCGTCTCCGCATCTGCCGACGACGGGACGGTGGCGCCGGCCGCCGCGGCCCCGCCGGCGATGGCCGCACCCGCGATGGCCGCGCCGGTCGCGCCAGTCGCTCCGGGCTACTCCCCTGCTCCTCCGGGCTACGCGCCCGCGCCGCCGTACGTGATGTATCCCGCCTACGGGGCCGGCGCGCCGCCGCCGTACTGGATGCCAATCGCGCCTCCCACCGAGCGGAGGAGTAACGGCATGCGGACCACCGGTATCGTGCTCTTCGGCGCGGGCGGCCTCGTCACCGCGATCGGCGTGGCGATCTTCTCGGCGACGATCACCACGCCATGCGTCTTCTTCGACGCTGGCAGCAGAGAGGGCGGGCTGCCGCCCTCGCCGTCACCCGCGGCGTCGAGCGAGCACGTCCGCTCCGCGCGCCAGGCCCTGAACGGCTGCGACACGTCTCCCACGGTCGGCCTCGGGATCATGGGCGCCGGCCTCCTCACGGCGGTCGCCGGGATACCCCTCTTCGTCCTCGGCTCGAAGCAGGTGCCCGCCCGCCAACCGACTGGCAAGCTCGTCCCCGAGGTGAGCCTCGGCGCCGCGAACGCCTCGTTTCGCTGGACGTTTTGACCTCGGCCCGATTGCCACTCTCCACCACCGGCCAACTCGAACGCTCCGCGGGCCACCCCGCCCTCTCCGACAGCGCACCTCGGGCGGCGTGGGCGAAGGCCCGAGCACGATTGACCGCTCTGGTTGCGCTCCGGGCTGCGCTCCGCCACCCTACGCGCCCATGACGACCCGAATGGACGCCGAGATCCAGTCCCTCACCGCCCTGGCCGCCGAGGTCGTCGAGCGCGCCCGCAAGGGCGGCGCCGACGTCGCCGAGGCGATCGCCCGCTCCGGCTCGCACCTCTCGACCAAGGTGCGGCTGGGCGAGCCCGAGCTCGTGGAGGAGGCCGCGCACCGCAGCCTGGGCATGCGCGTGATCAAGCAAGGGCGCGTCGCGCTGACGTCGACGTCGGACCTCACGCCGCGCGGCCTCGATCGCTTCATCAAGGACGCGCTCGAGCTCGTCGATATCTCGCAGGAAGATCCGTTCGCGGGCCCCGCCGATCCCGACCTGCTCTCGAAGGGCGCGCTGCCCGATCTCGATCTCTACGATCCCGAGGGCGGCGAGGTCACCGCGGCGCAGGCGATCGCCCTCGCGCAACGCGGCGAAAAGGCCGCGCGCGACGCCGACGCGCGGATCACCAACAGCGACGGCGCGACGTTCTCGCGCACGGCGGGCGCCTTCTCGATGGTGCTGTCGAGCGGCTTCCAGGGCGGGTACGCGGGCTCGTACTCGTCGCTCTCCGTCGTGCCCGTCGCCGACGACGTGGGCGGGAAGAAGCGCCGCGGCTTCCACTACACGGCGAAGCGCTACCTGAAGGATCTCGAGACGCCCGAGTCGGTGGGGATCGAGGCGACGCGCCGCACGCTGCGCAAGCTCGGCGCGAAGAAGGTACCCACGTGCGAGGCGCCGGTCGTCTTCGATCCCGACGCGGCGCGCGCGATCCTCGGGCTGATGGCCGGCTGCATCATGGGCAGCTCCATCTGGCGTAAATCGAGCTACCTCGTCGGCCGCGAAGGCACGAAGGTCGCGAGCGATCTGATCACCATCGTCGACGATCCGTTCCTGCTCCGTGCGCCGGGATCGCGGCCGTTCGACGGCGAAGGGCTGGCCTCGCGCAAGAATTCGATCGTCGAGCAGGGCGTCTTGAAGACTTACCTCTGCGACAGCTACAGCGCGCGCAAGCTCGGTCGCGCGTCGACGGCGAGCGCCTCGCGCGGATCGGGCGGCGGCGTCGGCCCGTCGACATCCAACTTCATCCTCCAGCCCACCTCGACGCCCGCCGCAGAGATCGTGAAGTCGACCAAGCGCGGCCTCTACGTGACCGACATGATGGGCTTCGGCTTCAACGCGATCACCGGCGATTTCTCGCGCGGCGCCTCGGGTTTCTGGATCGAGGACGGCGTGCTCGCGTTCCCGGTCAGCGAGGTGACCATCTCGCTCAACGTCGACGATCTGTGGCAGCGGATCGACGCCGTCGGCGACGATCTCGATCTGCGCGCGTCGACCGCGTCGCCGACGCTGCGCGTCTCGGCGATGACGATCGCCGGGAGCTCCGACGAGGAGCCCGCGGCATAGTCTGCCGCGGGCTCGGGCTCAGCGACCACCTCCGCCCGCCGCGCGGGGCGGGAGCTCTTCCTGGGTGGCCTCGGGGAGCTTGCTCACGGGTGAGGCGCCCGCGCTCGGAGGCCCTGCCGCAGCGCCCGGCGCCGCCTTGTTCGGCGTCGAAGGAGCCGCGACAGGGTCCGGCGAGATCATCTTCTTCAGGCCCACGGTGTCGGCTCGCGCGAGCCGCGTGACGAACGTCGGCAACGACGCCGGCTCGTCCGACAGCGCGACGAGCGTGGCCTGTGGCGACGCCCGTCGCAGCGCCTCGAACATCGCGCCGGGCTCGATCTCGGAGGCGATGATCTTGAGATCGACGACGTACACGTCGCCGGGATCGGAGCCCGCGTAGATCAGCGCGTCGTACGGGTGGCTCGCGAGCCGCACCGGTTGACCCGTCGACGCAGGTGGTCCTGCGGTCGGGACCACGCCCTCGCTCAGCGCTCGCTGGACCAGGGCGAGCGTGTCGTTCGTCCCGACCACGAGGATGGTGCGCGCGCTGGCACGGGCCAGCTCGCGCGGGACCGAGTACCCCCAGGCTCGGAGGAACTCGGCGACATCTGCCGCTCGAAAGCGCAAGTGTCGCCCGGGCGTACGGAAATGCGGGATGCGCCCGCGGTCCACCCAGTTGTGGATGGTCTTCAGATCCACCTCGCACAGCGCGGCAAGATCGGAAGCAGTCAAGAGCTTCTCTCGGACAGCGGCCATCGCGGTAGCTCCACGAAAGTGGGCCGGCACAGGCCCAGGTGTGAATGAAACCTAGCCTTCACATAGTGGCTCGTCACCCGCTTTGCGCGTTATTTCTTCCGGGCCTCGTGATATTGATTCCATTCTCGGGACGGAACGGAAGATGGGGACCGGGGAAACCCGGTAATTCACGGTGGATTCGCGCGCCCGGGGCTGGGCTTTCCCAGTACGAAAGAGCCCTCCTGCGCGTCAGGAGCGGCCGGGGTGATCCGGGCCAGGCTCATTCCTGCTTTGGTCTTCGGGCCCACCGGAGATCGGGATATCACCACCCCATTGGGGTCTCTCAGCGCCAGCGGCTCGCCGTCGTTCGACAGCCCACCATGACCCAGCTTGGGGACCCGCACTACGAGGGAGCCCGGTTCCGGCGCCGGATCGACGCCGTCTTCCTCGACGAACCCTTGATTCACGATCAGCGCAAAAGCGCCCGCCGGGAGCGCGCCCGAGGGCAGAGCCGTCTCTCCCCCGACGTCGATCAGCACGTGTCCACCGAGCTCCGCGGGCTGGGCTCCATCGTTGAAGATCTCCACCCACTCCTGCCGCGGCTCTGGCCCCAGGGGATTGGCGAGCACCTCGTTCAGGATCAGGTGAGGCATCGATGCCAGTGTGGCGAACGTGACAGTGGCGCGCAGGATTTCGCCGCGATCATCGACAACATGGATGTCGAGCGTGGTGATCGTGGCGGGCGCGAGGCCCTTGAGAGTGAATGATTCGCCGACGCCGGTGACCAGGACACGGTCGATCCCGGCGCCCGGAGCGCCGGTGATCGTCCAGAGCGCGGGAGCGGCGGGGGCGCGGACGGTGATCCGATCGTCCGCGACCACGGCGCAGCCGGGGCCAAAAGGCACTTCCCCGGCGTCGCAGTCGAGCGACGGGATCGGGTGTCCGGGCGCACCACCCTCGATTGGCCGGGGATCGAGGCGAAAGAGCCGGTCTCCATCGGTGACGCTCGGCGGGGGTTGCCCGCGCGGATCCGTGCTCGCCGGCGGGCCCGGCGCCTCGAATCGCAGACATCGCTCGCCGCCGTCACCCTCGAAGACGCCGCGACGGATCCGCCCCGCTTGCCCGGCGGGCGCGAGCTGGACAGCCTGATCGATTGGCGGCAACGCTTCATCTCCGCACCAGACGGCGTAGCGGGCCGTCGCCGACGCGCCCGGGGGCGGCCACACGCGCGCGAGGATCGGCGCCGGATCATCCATCGCGATGCGCAGCGTCGTCGCGAGCGCGGGCTCGCCGCTCACGAGCGTGTACTCGTCGCCGGGCTGCAGGGCCTCGCTCGGCGCGATCACCACGCTCCCGATCGCCGCGCCGCCGTCGCCGCCCGAGGGCGGATCCTCGCTCCAGATCACCACGGGGACGAGCTCGGCCTGCAGCACCTTCGAGATCTCGCCGCGCCGTACCTGGCTCACCTGCGCGCTGCCGGCGTGCCCGTGCACGAGCACGATCCGCGCGGGATCCACCGGGTTTTCCACGCGGATCCGCAGCACGGACGGCGCCGCGTCGAGGGGCGCCGCGGGCTCGACGTGCACGGGATCGACGAGCGGCGTCGAGGCGTCGACATGGTCGTGCGCCGCTGGATCGGGAGCCGCACCGGGGCCGCGCCCGAGGCACGCGGAGAACACCGCGGCGACGAGGCCGAGGCTGACGAGGGCGGGCAGCACGCGCTGGCGACCCGCGGCGAAGCGAGAGATCTGGCTCATGACTGCTCATCGACGCGAGCCGCGCGGCAGTTGCGTGGTCAGCGTCGATTTTCGCGTCGAGGTGGCGCTACGCTCGCGCGGTCATGGCCCCCGACGACATCAAGGCGCTCCGTCAGGAGCTCGGCTGCACCGCGCGCGAGCTCGCGGCGGCGCTCGGTCTCGAGCAAGACGCGGTGCTGGCGTGGGAGCGCGGCGAGCTGTTCCCGACCAAGCGCCTCGTCGGCAAGATGGAAGAGCTGCGCAAGCAAGGCCCCGCGGCGATCCCTCGAAAAAAGAAGGGTGCTGCGGCGTCGCCTCACGCCGTGCTGGCGGATCCGACGCTGTGGAAGCTGCTGCGCAAGCTCATCGCCCACCCCGAGCTGCGCGCCGCGGTGGGGAAGCTCGCGGAGGCCTACGTCGATCCTGCGGATCCCGTCGATCCGACGAAGCCCGCCGGCTGACTATCACTCGTCGTCATCGTCATCGTCATCGTCATCGTCGTCGTCGTCGTCATCGTCATCGTCGTCGTCGTCTTCATCCTCCTCATCGTCGCTTTCCTCCTCGACGGGGCTGCTTTCCTCCTCGACGGGGGTATCTCCCCCCTTGAAGGGCGTATCTCCCCCCTCAGCGGGCGTATTTTCCTCCGTCGTCGGCTGCTCGTCGCCCTCGATGGCGTCCTCGTAGTCCGTGATCGGGCGCGGCGGGACGACCTCCGGTGTGGCTTTGCGGATATCGCCCTCGCCGCCCATCAAGCCACCTTCGAGCGGGCCCTCGTCGGGCGGCTCCTCGCCCATCTCGCGCTCGTAGGTGCGCTTGGACTCGTCGTTGAGCTCGGTGAACTCGCGCAACGTCGGGAGATCGCCGAGCGATCTCAGCCCGAAGAACTGCAAGAAATCGCCGGTGGTGCCGTAGAGGATCGGCCGGCCCGGCTCGTCCTTCTTGCCGAGGATCCGCACGAAGTCGCGCTCGAGGAGCGATTTGAGCACCGCGCCGGAGTCGACCCCTCGGACGTCGTCGACCTCGGGCCTCGTGATCGGCTGTCGATAGGCCACGATGGCCAGAGTCTCGATCTGCGCGCGCGACATGCGGACTGGCTTCTTCGCCACCTGCTCGCGCACGAAGGGGGCAAAGGCCGGGCTGGTGCGGAACAGGTAGCCTCCGGCGACCTCTTCGAGGCGGAAGCCGCGAGCGTGGTACTCGAGCACCAGCTCGGCCAGGAGCGCCTTGACGAGCCGCAGCTCGGCCCTGGCGAGGCGGGCCAGCTCCTTGGCGGGCAGCGGGTTCTCGGACGCGAACACCAGCGCTTCGAGCACGCCGCGGAGGTGGGCGCGCGCGACGTCGCCGCCGGGGTGTTGAACGCCGGTGAGCGGCGTCGTCGCCCCGCCCTCGTCGAACCAGTGAAAGGCGCGACGACGGAAGAGGGTGACGGGATCGGGCGGCGCGGGAGGCGGCGGCGCCGGCGCCTTGGGGCCGCGTTTACGCTTCGGCGGCGCGGGCGGGGCAGCCGCGGCGACGGGCGCTTCGGGCGCGATGATCTCGGGCTCGGGAGGCAGCTCGCGCGGGCGGAGGAGCCAGGTGAACGCGCGCTTGCGGAAGGCGCGGAGCACGGCAATCGGGATGCGCTTTCGCTTCGGCTCCGGCGTGATCGAGGTTGCCTGTCGCGCCTCGACGACCGGCCGCGGCGCGAGCCACGCGAAGGCGCGCGCGCGGAAGCCGAGCGCGGGCGAAGGTGCCTTTGCGACCCGACGACGCTTCGGCTCGACCGCGGCCGCCGTGATCGAGCGGCCGAGCCACGCCAGCGCGCGCGCGCGAAATTCGAGCGGCGTCGAAGGGGGTTTGGCAGGGCGACGACGCTTTGGCTCGGCCACGGCCGCGGAGATCGATCGCCCGAGCCACGCCGAGGCGCGCGCGCGGAAACCGAGCGACGGGGAAGGAGCCCTGGCGACGCGACGACGCTTCGACTCCAGCGCAGCCGGCGCCGATCGGCCGAGCCACGCGAACGCGCGTCGTCTCCAGGCGTTGCGATCCGGCACGGGCTCGCGCTTGATCACGCGGCGCTTGCGCGGCGGAGCGGCCTCGGAGGCCGGCGGATCCAGCGGCAGCTCGTCGTCCTCCACCGGGCGATCGCCGCGCGTGAGCCACAGCCAGGCGAAGCGCCACAGGCCGACGCTCGGCTCGAGCTCGTCGAGATCTCCCGCCGGCAGCGCGCTCGCGCGGCGCCTCGAGGGCGGAGGCGTCACGAGTAGTCCTCCTCCCGCACTCCTCCGCGGATCACCGTGCCGTCTTCACCCACCGTGTCTTCTTGCACGGAGAGCTCGACGTGGATCGGCGCGAGCGGATCGGTCTGGAAGACGCGGATCATCCGCAGGCGCGCCATCTCGAGGATGGCGAGGAAGGTGATGATGATGTCGAAGCGCGTGAGGGTGCGCGACCCGTCGCCGCCGTCGAGGACCAGATCCTCGAAGCTCATCGCGTTGCGGACCGCGAGCTTCTCGACCAGCTCGCCGATGCGATCGGTGATGCTGATCCGATCGAACATGACCTCGTGATCGATCTTGATGTTGCTCTTCTTGAGGATCTTCTCGAAGGCGTCGAGCAGCGAGAAGACGCCCGTCGGCGCGAAGGGCGCGGGGCCGTCGGGCGTGGGCTCGGCCGTGCCGCGCCCGAACACGTCGCGCCCGAGGGTGCCGCGCTCGCCGAGGTCCGAGGCCGCGGCCTTGTACTTCTGGTACTCGAGCAGGCGCCTCACGAGCTCGGCGCGCGGATCTTCTTCCTCTTCACCGGGGAGGCCGTCGTCCTGATCGCTCGGGACGACGGGCAGCAGCATCTTCGATTTGATGTGCGCGAGCGTCGCCGCCATCACGAGGTACTCGCTGGCGACGTCGATCGTCAGCGTGACCATGAGCTTGATGTAGGCGAGGAAGCGCTCGGTCACGAAGCTGACGGGGATATCGAGGATGTCGAGCTCGTGCTGCTGGATCAGGTGAAGCAGCAGATCGAGCGGCCCCTCGAACCCCGCGGCCGGTATTTCCAGGCGGTACTGCCCCTCGAACGCGGGCGCGACCTCGCGCTCCACGACCGGCGGTGCAACCGGTTTTGGCTCGGCGCGCTTCCTGGCGCTGGCCTTGGGGGAGCTCATGAGCGACGCGACGCTAGTCGGCCTTGGTCGGGGGGTCCAATCCTCGGCTGCCCGCCGCGGGCGGCCAGGGCCGCAACCTGATCAACCCGCGCCGCGAGCTAGTGCTACACTCGGCGACCCTACCCGATGAAATCGGCCGCCTCGAAGAGCTGTCCTTCCTGCGGCGAGCGGTACGACGCGGATGTCCTGTTCTGCCCCCGCGACGGCACCCCGCTCGCGAGCACGCGCTCGCCCTCGTTCACGAGCGCCGATCGCGATCCGTACGCCGGCCTCGAGCTGAGCGGGCAGATCCGGATCAAGCACCTGATCGGGATCGGCTCCATGGGCCGCGTCTACAGGGCATTTCAGGGCGGGATCGAGCGCGACGTCGCCGTGAAGATCCTCCACCGCGAGCTGAGCGGGAACGCCGAGCTGGTGCAGCGCTTCCACCGCGAGGCCAAGGTCGCGAGCCGGCTCGTGCACCCCAACGTCGTCCAGGTCCTGATGACGGGCGCGCTCGCGGAGTCGACGACCCCGGGCGTCGGCGGCGAGCTCTACCTGGTGATGGAGCACCTCGACGGCATATCGCTGCTGTCGGCGCTCGCGGCCGCGGGGACCGACGAGGCCGCGGCGGCGCTGCCGCTCCCGCGCGCGCTCCACATCATTTTGCAGATCTGCGACGCCGTCGGCGAGGCGCACCTGCAGAGCATCGTTCACCGCGATTTGAAGCCCGAGAACGTCATGCTCGTCCGCCGTGGCGACGACACCGACTACGTGAAGGTGCTCGACTTCGGCATCGCGCGGCTCGACTGGGCCGATCGATCGATGGCGACGCAGGCCGGCCTCATCTTCGGGACGGCGAAGTACATCTCGCCCGAGGGCGCCGAGGGGCAGCAGGTCGGGCCCGCCGCCGACGTGTACTCGATCGCGACGATGCTCTACCAGATGCTCGCCGGGCGCACGCCGTTCGAGGGCGAGTCGCCGGTCGCGCTCCTCGTGCAGCACACGCACACGCCGCCGACCGAGCTCCGCACCATCGCCCGCGCGAGCTACGTGCCGCCCCAGATCGCCGCGGTGATCATGGCGAACCTGGCGAAGAAGCCGGCCGCGCGCGCCGCGAACGCGCGGCAGCTCGGGCGCGATCTCGTCGCCGCGGCGCGCGCCGGTGGCCTCTACCCGGAGGAGATCGCCTCGCAATCCACGCTGTTTTCGCCGGGGAACCTCGGCTCGGTCAAGCTCGCGTCGCGCGAGCGGACGCGGTCGCACGAGCTGTCGGCGGATCTCGCCGCGAAGATCGGCGGCGTCGCCGCCTCCCCGCGCGAGGCGCCGCCGCCCGCGCAGACGCCGACCCCGCCGCCGATCGGCGGATCCGAGACGACGGTGCCAGGCGGTCCGCCTCCCGATACGCACACCTCGGTGAGCCCCACGCTCTCGCCGATCCCGGCGGCGGGCGAGACCAGCAGCGCGGTCTCGACGCCGCTCCCGTCGTCGCCCCCGGTGAGCTCGAATCACGAGCAAAACGCCGAGAACCTCGACTTCGCGAGCGAGGCGGAGGGGGAGCCCGGCGTCTATCCCGGCTCCACGATCCAGGGCACCGAGACGTCGTTCGACGGATCGTCCGCGCGACCGCGCCGCGCCCGCATGGCCCGCTTCGCGGCCATCCTCGCGTGCGCGCTCGCGGTGGTACCGATCGCGGTCGTCGGCGGCCGCAAGCTCGGCACGTCGGGCGCGACCGACTCGCTCGACGCCACGCTCGACGAGGCCCGCGACGCGATGAAGCATCACGCCTGGGACGCGCCCGCCGGCCGTAATTTCAAGGAGATCACCGAGGGCGGCCTCGCGCGGTTCCCCGACAACACGCGGCTGCTCGATCTGCGCCGCGACGCGGCCGAGCTCCTCGTGTCCGACGCGCTCGGCCGCAAATACCAGGGCGACAAGGCCGAGGCGCTGCGCTTCGTCCACCTCGCGCTGGAGTGGAACCCGGGGCAGACCACGGCGCAGCACCTCGCCGAGGAGCTCGAGGGGCCGCGCGCGCCCGACGTCGCGCCGACGCAGAGCGCCGCGCCCAGCGCCGGCGACAGGGCTGGTAAAGGCAGCAAGAAGGGCGGCCCACGTGGGCCCGATCCGCGCGGCCCCACCCCGCCGCTCTCGGCCACGCCGAGCGGCGCGCAGCTCCCTCCTTCGCCTGTTCCACCGGCGCCCACCCCCCCACCCTCCGCGACTGGACCCTGGCTTTGAAGCTCGCACTCGCCGCCATCACGCTCGCGGTCGGCCTCGCCGCCGCGGGCCGGGCCGAGGCCGACGAGACGGCCCAGGCCCGCAGAGCCGCCGCCGCCCGCGAGCGCGGTCGCCCCTACACCATGGCCGAGCTCAGCGCCGGCTTCCTGGCCTTGCCGGCCGCGCAGGTGTGCCTCACCTCGCTCACCAACTGCTCACGTGGCGAGTTCAGCCTCGCTCTCGGCATTCACAACCTCTATCGCTATCGGGCCTTCGGCTTCGGCGCAGGCATCGAGTGGGCAACCACCCTTCGCAACGACTCTGCCCGCGGCGCCGACGAGCTCGAGCGGGCCCACACCCGGCGTTACTTCCTGGTCGAGTCGCAGGTGCGGTATTACTTCGTCCAGCGGGCCGCGACGGAGTGGTGGGCCGGCGCCACGCTGGGCGGCGTCGTCGTCAACGACTCCTGGTCGGTCAAGGCCGATCGAGCGCCGTACTCCGACATCGAGCTCGTCGGCCCGCGCGCCGCGACGCTGGGGACCGAGGGCCTCACCGCCGGCGTCGCCGCAGGCTTCGAGTGGACGTTCGCGAAGAACTGGTCGTGGGGAATGAAGCTCCGTTATTCGAGCTGGTTTCTCCCCGACGTGCGCAAGGTCTCACCCACCCTCGACGTGGCTTCTCTCTCCGGCCGAGTCGACATGTTCGATTTCGGAGTGGCAATCGCCTACCGGATCGCGCTTTAGCTGCGCCACCGATCCGGGTGGTTGACGCGACGACGGCGGGTCGGTACGCCTCGCCCGGCCGTTTTCTCCCAGGAGCCTGCATGTCGTTCGATCTCTCCACCGTCGGTTTCACTACCCAGCCGCATGCGCTCACGTTCGACTGGAAGGTCCTCGCGGCGTACGCCCTCGGGATCGGCGCCAAGCGCGACGAGCTCCAGTACCTCTACGAGAACGCCAAGGGCGGCATGAAGGCCTACCCGACGTTCGCCGTCGTCCCGTCGTACGCGCCGGTGATGGAGCTGCTCGGGAAGTGCAACGCCAACATGGCGATGGTGGTCCACGGCGCGCAGCTCGTCCGCATTCACAAGGCGATCCCCGACAGCGGCACCTTGCAGACCACGGGCACGCTCAAGGGCATCTACGACATGAAGAAGCTCGGCCAGGTGATCCTGGAGACGAACACGTCGCTCGACGGCGAGCCGGTGTTCGACACGGTGTGGTCGATCCTCGTGCGCGACGGCGGCGGGTTCGAAGGCCCGCGCCCGCCCGCCGCGCCGCCGGAGCCGACGGTCCCGAAGGATCGCCCCGCCGACTGGACGTTCGAGGAAGCGACGAGCCCCGAGCAAGCGCTGCTCTATCGCCTCTCCGGCGACGAAAACCCGCTCCACGCCGATCCCGAGTTCGCGACGGCCGTGGGCTTCCCGCAAGGGCCGATCCTGCATGGGCTGGCGACGTACGGCTTCGCGGCGCGCGCGGTGATCAAGCAGGCGGCCGGCGGCGACGGCAACCGCGTGCGCGCCTTCAATGGCCAGTTCCGCAAGCCGGTCTGGCCGGGCGACACGCTGATCACGCAGGGGTGGAGCGTGGACGCTGGCAAGGTCGCCTTCAACACCACCGTGAAGGGCCGGCCCGAGGTCGTCCTCGGCGGCGGCTGGGCCGAGATCGGCTGACGCGGCCTCCGGCCGATGCTAACAGGGTGCCCCGACCCGCGAGAGAGCCATGAAGAAGAAGAGCGACAAGGTTGAGAAGGAAGTAGACCGCGACGAGGAGGAGGAGGACGAGGACGACGCCGTTGCCGGCGACGACTCGAACGAGGGCGAGGCCGAAGAAGCCGAGGAGCGCCCCGCAGTCTCCGCCCGCGCCGTCGCCGACGAGCGCCGCGCCCGTCGCGTCGCCGCCGCCGCCAAGGCCCCGAAGAAGACCGACGCGCACGACGATCACGGCCACGCGCACGACGACGAAGACGAAGAGTCGGCCGATGGCGAGGATCCCTCGTGGTGGGTCCCCCACGCCGTGATGAGCGCCCTCGTGCTCATCGGCGTGCTCGGGTTCTTCGGCACGTTCAACAAGCTCCTCGCGCCCCTCGCCGCGCACCCGGCCGGCTCGACCGAGACGACGACGAAGGAAGAGACGAAGGCCGTCGAGCCCGCGAAGGCGCCCACGCCGACGCCGCCGATGCCCCAGGCTCCGCAGGCGCCGCGCGAGATGTTCGCCGCCAAGCACCTGCTCGTCATGTACAAGGGCGGTCGCCGCGCCCCCGAGGGCGTGACCCGCACGAAGGACGAGGCGAAGGCCCGCGCGACCGAGGCCTGGAAGAAGGCCAAGGCGGGCAAGACCAAGTTCGAGGATCTCGTGAAGGAGTACTCGGACGAGCCCAAGGCCGGCGAGCGCGGCGGCGACCTCGGTACCTTCCCCAAGGGCTCGATGGTCCCGGAGTTCCAGGCCGGCCTCGAGAAGATCAAGATCGGCGAGATCAGCGACGTGGTGGAGACGCCCTTCGGCTTCCACGTGATCCTGCGCACGGCCCCCGCCGCGCCGGGCATGCCCCCCGGTCACTAGTCTCAGGAAAGGGCTCGAAGCCCTTTCCCCCCGCGGAGCAAAGCTCCGCGGGGCCACCCATACCCCGTACCGCCAGCGCCCTTCTGGTCGTTCTGCCGCCCTGGCAAGGACGGGGTAGCCACCTGCGACCAATCCCTCTGGCAACGCTCGAGTGATCGTTGGAGCTCCAACTGTTGGACCTCCAACGATCGCTGCGCCCTGCCGCGGACCGGGGACGCTAGAGCGACTTCTTCAGGCGCTCGATCTTCTCTGTGGTCGTCAGCGTCACCTTGGCGTGCTCGTCGGCGCTCATCGTCGCCTTGAGAGAGCGCAGCTCGTCGCCGACGCCGACGACGAGCTTGCCGGAGCGGGCGAACACCCACTCGGTCGGCGGGGTCTCGCCGTCCTTGTGCATGAAGCGCACGGCGCCGTCACCGATGTTCTTCTCCTTCGCGGAGCCGCGGATCTTCGCGAGCGTGGAGAGCACGTCCTTGGCCTGGTCGACGTCGCCGCGCGCGATCACGCCGACGCGCCAGCGCTTGTCGCCGGCGCGGTAGTAGCCGAACGCGCCGGCGCCGCTGCCCGTCTTGCTCAGCAGATCGGCCGTGATGTAGCGAATTCCCAGGGGGATCAGGCCGTCTTTCGGGAGCGCGGCGGCCGCGGGCGGGAGCGCCGTCTCGCCGGGGAGCTCGTCGCCCATCTCGCGGACGAGTGGCGGCAAGAGCTTCTCGCTCACCGATTTCACCGCGGCCTCGGCGGCGTCCTGGTTGTTGTACGTGAGCTCGACGAGGTAGAGCCCGCGCCACACGTAGGCGTTGCCGAGGCCTAACGCGGCAGCGCCGCCGCCGGGCGTGGGCTTCGGGGTCGAGTCGTCGGCCGGATCGCCGTCGCCGACGACGCGACGAGTGAACATGGCGTACGCGCCCTCGTTCGTGGCGAAGCGCGAGATGTTGACGTCGATGTTGGCCGCCGAGCCGGCGCCGTCGACGTAGCGCGCCTGCACGACGCGGCGCACGCCGTAGCCCTTGTAGATCTCGCATTCGCCGTCGAACAGGCTGCAGATCTCGTCGAGCGGCAGCGCGGCGGAGTCGCCAAAGGCCTTGTCGCCGCCGTTCGGATCGAGGCAGTAGCCTCCCGAGGCGCGCGGGAAGTAGGGCGCGCTGGTCGCGTCGGCGATCTTGCCGCCGCCCGCCGCGCAAGCGCCCGCTTTTGCGGCCGGCGCAGGCGGCGGAGGCGGCGCGCCGCGGGGCTCGTCGCCCTTGCTGCAGCCGGTGAGCGCGACGAACGCCGCCACGAAGATCCCCGATTTGCTTGGAAGTCCGGGGCGGGTGAGGCGAGCATGAAGGGCGGAGGAGCGCATGGCGGGCTCTCGAACTAGCACCTTTTTTCATAGCGTCGCAATCGTTAGTGTCCGACCTCCGGCGCCCGCCGCGGGAAGGCCGATGGTTCGTGGCGCGGCTCGTTCTGCACGCGAGGGCACGCGCCTTGCGAGAGCGGCGCTTCCGGCAATGCCCATCGCGTCGAACCGCCCCCGTCCCCGCCGCGCGGTACAGCGCGGGTTCACCCTCGCCGAGATGCTCGCGGTGCTGGCGATGATCAGCATCCTCGCCGTCGCCGCGTCGCCGGTGTTCGTCGCGATGATGCGCGATCGACGCGTCAACCGCGCGGCGTTCCAGCTCGTCGACATGGTCCGCACCGCGCGCATGCGCGCCATCGGGCGCAACCTCCCGGTGCAGCTGACGTGGGACGCGGCGGGCGGCGGCCACACGCTCGCCTCGGGCCTGCTGACGATGAACGAGCCCGTCGTGGGGCTGTTCTCGAACGCCAGCTCCTGCCTCGGAACGTACGTGGCGGGCAGCCCTTCCATCGTCCAGGAGGTCACGCGCTTCGACGTCGGCAACGGCCTCTACGAGAACGCGGTCCTCAAGTTCTTCGACAACGCCGGCGTCGAGCGCCCGCAGGTGAGCCTGTGTTTCTCGGGTCGCGGCGGCACGTACATGACCGTGGGCGGCGTCGCGGCGCGCCTCGCCGGCCCGGTGATGTTCAGCGTCGACAACATCACCGCCTCCAACGTGGTCGGCCTGAAGCGCAAGGTGTTCATCCCGCCGAACGGCGCGGCGAGGCTCGGACTGTGAGGGCGCGAACGCGATCCAGGCGCTCCTCCCGTGGCTACACGGTGATGGAAGTCATGATGTCGCTGGCGATCCTCGGCGTCGGCGCGAGCGGCGTCATGGCCGTGCAGAAGGCGACGCTCCTCGCGAACACCAACGCGAAGAACCTGGCGACGGCGAACTTCATCGCCGAGAGCTGGATGGAGCGCCTCCGCGTCGACGCGCTCACGTGGAACGATCCGCTGGGCGCGCCCGATCTCGCGACGGATACCGCGTGGCTGAAGAACGCGACGGCCGCGCCGCTCTGGGTCATCCCCGCGACGGTGCTGCCCGCCGGCGGATCGAACGCCGACGTCGTCGGCGCCGACACGTTCCTCACCGATCCAGCGCCGATCGCGGCCTCCGCGTTCTGCACACAGCTCCGCCTCACACTCTTCGATCCGACCACCTTGCCCTCGTACCGCAAGCTGATCCGCGCCGAGGTCCGCGTCGTCTGGGCGCGCGGCGGTCGCGCGCTCGACTGCACCACGCTGAACCCCGCCGACGCCACGCTGCGGAGCGACTACGGCGCCGTGTACCTCACCTCCGCCGTGCAGCAGAACACCTCGCCATGACGACGCCGAAGACGATCCGCAGAGGGGCCGCGCGCGGCTTCACCTTGATCGAGCTCGTGGTCGCGCTGAGCGCCGGGCTGATGGTGTCGATGGCGGCGCTGCTGCTCTCGCGCAACGCGACCAAGTTCTTCCAGAACGAGGCCCGCATCTCGGCGACGCAGCTCGCGGCGACGCTCGGCATGAACCGCCTGACGCAGGACCTCCAGCGCGCGTCGTTCCTCTCGTCGCGCAACAACATGAACGATCCGACGCTGTGCACGAACGGCGCGCTCCCGGCCTCGATTTCGGGGCTCTACGGCCTGCGGATCCGCGTCTCCGGCTCCGTGGCCGATCACGCTGCAGATCTCGTCCAGGCCACCGATACCCAGAACGGGATGAGCCCCGATCACGTCGTCATCGGCGGCAGCATGGACACCTCGGAGCGCTTCTCGATCGCCTGGACGTTCGCGGCCGGCGGGCAGCGCGTCGTCGATCTGCAGCTCGACGGCGCCATCGCTCGTCTGCGCCAGGTCGCCTCGCAGAACGCGCAGACGCTGAGCCAGGTGCTCGCGCCGATCTTCAAGACCGGGCGCTTCCTTCGCTTCGCCGACGACGGCCGCGGCCAGGGCACGCTCTGGGGGATCATCAGCGCCTTCAACGTCAGCGGCCCGGTCGGCGCCGAGAAGATCGAGATCACCCTCAACAACAACCCGCTCATCCCGGTGAAGAACCAGAACACCACCTGTGGGCTCAGCACCGGATCGAACCGCGGGATCTTCGTGAGCGTCGTCTCGCGGATCAAATACGATCTGCGCAGCCTCAAGAACGATCCGGTCTACGGCACGCTGGTCGCGCCGGATCCGACGACGCAGGCGCTCACCGGCGAGAACCTCCGCACCGAGCTGGTCCGCGTCGAGCTCGCTCCCGACGACTCCGAAGTACCCGGCTCGCTCGAGCTCGTCGCCGAGCTCGCGGCCAACCTCAAGTTCGCGGTCACCAAGGCGCCTCTCTCGGGCAGCGCGCTCGCGTTCAACCCCACGATGACGACATATACCTTCGACGATCCTCTGGTGATGACGGCGCCCGAGTCGGTGCGCTCGGTGCAAGTGCGGCTCTCGACGCGCGCGCGCATCCCCGACCGCGAGAACAACCTCGTCGCCAGCGGGCGGGCTTACCGCTTCGCCGTGGTACAACCCCCGATCCGCGAGCGCTGGGTCAGGCTCCGCACGCTCCACGCGACCGTCGCGCTCCCCAACAACTCGGACTTTACCCCGTGATGAAGCCGATGAAGCCCACTCTATCGCTCCTCATCCGCTTGCGCCGCCGCCGTCGCGAGCGCGGCGCGGCCGTGTTCGTCGTCGTGATGGTGATCACGCTGCTGCTCGGCATCGGCGTGCTCGCGGCGCGCTCGGCGACGATCGGCACCGCCGCGAGCGGCAACGAGCGCCAGATGACGCAGACGCACTACATGACGGAGTACGCGATGCTCCTCGCGGTCGCCAAGCTCTCGCCCGACCCGTCGGGCCAGAGCAGCCCGTCGAGCTACATCACTCATGCGTCGGATCCCACCTTCGGCGATTACGGCCTCTGCCTCGCCCAGAAGAACGCGGCGGTGCCGGCGGCGAACCTGGCGCGACCCACCTGTTACCGCATGTCGTACAGCGAGATCGAGAATCAGATGGCGCCCGGCGGCCAGCACGTGCTCAACCCGTATGGCCTCGGATCGCCTTCGATTGAAGGCTATTTCTGGGTCGAGCTCACCGACGTGAGCGGGCCTGCCGCCCCCCAGGCGGGGATGCTGGCGAACGCCGGTGCGCAGAGCCCGCAGTTCTACGATGTCACCGCGACGGCGATAGCCCAGGTGCGGACCACGAACACCGGAGGCGCCGCGCTCGACCCGTCGGCGGCCGGAACCCAGAGCACCGAGCTGTCCCGCGCGTTCCTTCGCGTGGGGCCGATTTGAGGCAGCCGTGATACACTCGAAGATCGATTGGGAGGCGCCATGCGAACGCTGAAACGAGTCCTCCTCACGGCATCCACCGCGGCCCTCGCGCTCGGGGCGTGGCCGGGCTCCGCCCGCGCCCAGCTCGACATCGATCCTCCGCTGCCGAACGTGCTGCTGATGATCGATACATCAGGCACGATGGAGTACCTGATCACCCCCGATCCGGTCACGGGAGCCAACGTGCTGCCGGGCGGCGTCACGGGCACGGACTGCACCCTGAACAAGGGCAGCGCCTACACCCAGAACCGCTGGACGAGCCTCGTTTCGGTGCTCACGGGCACCATCAACAACTTCTCCTGTCAGGCCACGCCGCGCAACACGCCCGCGTTCAAGACGGAGTACGGCCTCGGCGTCGTGCCGCCCAGCGCGTCGTATCTCGCGCCCTACGACTGGTCCTATTACCTGCCGTTCAACCGGATGTACTCCAACAACTGCACGCCTGGCCCGGGCGTCCAGTCGGCCAACTGGTGGGACTGGCCGTCGAACTCGATTGCCTATCACGACGCGTCCGGCAACCCCTGCAGCACGTGGTCGCAAAACTCGGACGGGCTCCTCGACACGTTCCGCGACCGCATTCGCTTCGGCATGATGACGTTCGACACGCTCCCGGATCAGCACACCGGCGTCAACAGCGGCACCATCAACAACCCCTCTGGCATGCAGGGGATGTGGAGCTATTACCCGAGCTGGAACCCGGCGAGCAGCGGCTACGCGCAGGGCTATCCGCCCAGCTGCTCCTCTGCCGCCTTCGAGGTCGGAGCGCGCAACCCGGGGGCGCCGCCGTGGGAAGGTCGCCTCATCCCGTTCGGAGCGTGGGACGCGCCGCTCACCGCCGTCCACACGACGAACGATCACATTCAAGAGTCGCTGATCGCGATGCGTCCTTATGGCGCGACGCCGACCGCGGGCATGTTCGACGACGCCCACACCTTCTTCTCGATCGACGCAGACACCGATCAGAACACCAGCAAGCCCTTTGGCCCCAAGGACGACAAATATTTCGTCGGCGGCTGCCGCAAGCAATACATTATCTTCCTGACGGACGGTGCCAATGGCCCTGACTACGACCTTCGCCCGAGCTGCAATCAGGCCGGCGGGTCGTGCCCTTACCCGCCCGCGGTCACCACGGCTCTCAACCTCGCGAGCCAGCCGGGCAACAACTCCATCGAGACGTTCGTCGTCGGCTTCGCCGTGTCGAACCCGACGGCGCTGAGCACGCTCGTCCCGCCGCTGACGAGCTGCACGCAGCTCGATCAGTCGAACGCCTCGATCTGCGTCAACCCGCCCACGGCGCTCATCCCCTGCTGCAACCTCTCCAAGCTGGCGATCGCCGGCGGCACGCAGCACGCTTATTTCGCCGATAATCCGGTGGCGTTGCAGCAGGTGCTCTCGAACATCCTCGGGAGCATCTCGGCGGGCTCCACGGCGCGCACCATCCCGGTGTTCGCGCCGGTGAGCACCACCGCGGCGCAGGGCGGCGCAGGGGCGGCGGGCTATCGCTTCATCGCGCAGTTCACCGCCGACGCCTCCGGGCACCTCTGGCGCGGGCAGATCAAGCGCGAGCGCTTCACCTGCGGCCCCGGCAACGTGGCGAGCCCGCAGGTCCCGACGATCAGCAGCGGCGACGACTTCGGCGAGAACGTCGACTCCAACGATCCCAGCCGCCCGCGCCAGTTCTGGACCTTCGTCGCGCCGACGGTCGGCAGCTCCATCGCCTCCGATGGAACGATCCGCCCCGGCCTCGTCACCGACGACGGCATGGGCACGTACGCGCAGAACGCGACGGGCATGTCGCCGCAGTCGGCGAGCGGCTTCATCACCACGATGAAGCCGCAAAGCGCGGCCCTCGCGATCGATCCCGTCGTGCCGCCGGCCGCCTGCAACACGGCCTTCACGGCGACGACGGGCTCGGCCTGCACCGACAAGCTCCTGCAGTGGGAGACGGGCATCTCGCCGTGGCCGAAGACGCGCGACAAGGCTCAGTGCGCGAGCAACGGCGCGGTGTGCAGCCAGCTCGGCAGCGTCTATCACTCGACGCCGGCCGTCTCGGCGCCGCCGCACGAGCTGCTCCGCGACGACACCTACGACAGCTTCGTGGCCGCCCAGGTGAAGCGCCCGATCATGCTGTACTCGGCGACCACCGACGGGCAGCTCCACGCCTTCGAGATCTCCGCGAGCGATCCCGCCGATCCGTACAAGGTCGATCAGCTCTCGAACAACGAGCTCTGGTCGTTCTTTCCGCCGATGGTGCTGCCGAACCTGCTCGGCTCGTACGATCGTCAAGCGGTGCTGCTCGACGGCGCGCCGGTGATCGCCGACGTCGCGGGGCAGGTGACGAGCGGCGTGCAGGCGCCGGTGTACGAGCGTCGCCGCCAGTACCCCGTGCAGTGGAGCTCGGTGCTCGTCGCGGGCGGCGGCGCCGCGGGAGGCTTCTATTACGCGCTCGACGTCACCGATCCGAAGAAGCCGCGCTTCCTCTGGCAGCTGTCGAAAGATCAGACCGGCGCGCCGCTCTTCGGCGACACGACGTCGACGCCGACGATCGCCACGATCACCCTCAACGACACCGGGAGCGACGTGAAAGAGGTCGCCGTGGCGATCCTCCCCGGCGGCACGCAGGGGACGCTCTCGCCGCCGTGCGCGCCCACGGGTTACCAGACGGCGACGAACCCGAACACCAGCAACCCGATCTCGCTGATGACGAATCCGGGCTTCCAGGAGCGCGCGCAGGTGCGCTGCTGGAAGTCGGGCGCGGGCCGCTCGCTCACCATCGTCCGCCTCGACAGCGGCGAGGTCCTGATGAACTTCCGCGGCACCCCCAACTCGGGCCCGCTCGGCCTCGACACGGTGACGCCGAAGCGCGATCAGGTCGTGCCGATGGCGTCGCCGATCACCGGCGTCCCCGTCGCGTACCCCGGGCAAACGGGGCAGGTCGCCAACCGCATCTACGTCGGCGACGCGGACGGCGTGCTCTGGCGCGTCGACGTGTCGGGCACCGATCCGACGAAGTGGACGATGAGCATCGCGTGGGACGGCTACTCGCTCCCCGGCGACACGGTGCTCAGCGGCGAGGTGATCCAGACGCCGCCGGTGATCTCGACGAACCCGCTCGGCGACACGGTGATCCTGTTCTCCACGGGCGATCAGGAGCAGCTCACCGCGAGCACGATGAACACCCGCATCTGGTCGATCACCGAGAAGCGCAACGCGATCGCCAACAGCTTCCAGACCAAGCAGAACTGGTACTTCGACTTCACCGGCGGCGAGCGCGTCACCGGCCCGATGGGGATCTTCGACTCGGTCGCGTACTTCTCCACGTTCGCGCCGAACCTGCCGGGCGCGCCGGTGTGCTCGTTCGGCGTCTCGAAGATCTGGGCGCTCGACTACCAGACGGCCGCGCCGCGCTTCCCCAACGGCCCGACCACCAAGCAGTACGAGACGGCCGACAACACGATTATCGCCGGCGTCGCCGTCACCAGGACGCCGAGCTGCGAGACGATCGGCAGCACGACGGATCCGTACCTCGGCACGCACTCGTACGTGTCGAGCGCGAACGCGGGCGTCTATCAGCTCGTCTGGCAGAAGGGCCCGGGCGCCGGAATCACCACCAACAGCGCGGTGAAGACCGACACGTTCACGGGGATCCAGAGCATGAACCTCCAGGCTCCTCGCCAGTCGACGCGGATCGACTCGTGGGCGACAATCATCGAATGAACCGCTCCTTTCCCGCCGCGGCCGTCGTCGCGGCGCTCGCGCTCGCGACGGCGGGCGGGTGCAGGCGACGGCCTCCTCCTGAGCCGAACGAGGCCGCGGCCGTCACCTCGGCGGCGGCGCGCCCCGCCGATCACGCGCTGCCCGACGAGATCGCCGAGGGCGCAGACACGGCGTTCGGCCTGCCGGTGCCGCGTCAGATGCGCGTCGTCGGTCGCTTCGACGACGTGGTGTTCGCCACCGGCGACATCGCGCCCGAGCTCGTCGCCAACTACGTACGGCAGCGCGTGATCGCATCGCACGTCGAGACCGGGCCCGCCAAGACGGTCTTCACCGGCGTCACGCTGCGGAACGATCCCGCGCATACGCTCCGCGTCGACGTCGTCTCTCGCAACGGCGACACCGATCTCACGGTGCGCGACGAGACGCGCCCGCCCGCCCGTGAAGGCCTCTCCGAAGCCGACCGCTGGAAGGCTCAAGGCCTCACGCCGCAAGGGGCTCCGCTCGATCCGACGCACCTCGAATGAGGGTGGCCGCGCCCACCGCGTCGGCCGTCGACTTCCGCGCCGATCCGGTCTAGATCGGGCTTCGTGTCCACCCCGCCCAGCGCCGCGCTCCACCGGACCTCCCTCTTCGACGCTCACGTCGCGCTCGGCGGCCGCATGGTCCCGTTCGCCGGCTGGGAGATGCCCGTTCAGTACAAGGGCATCACCGAAGAGCACCGGGCCGTGCGCACCGCGGCGGGGCTCTTCGACACCTCGCACATGGGCGAGCTGCTGATGAGCGGCGAGTACGCCGCGCAGGTCGTCAATTACCTGATCACCAACGACGCGAGCCGCCTCGTCGACGGGCAGGCGATCTACACCTGCGCTTGCAACGAGGCCGGCACCATCCTCGACGACCTCATCGTCTATCGCATCGAAGCGACGAAGTGGCTGATCGTCTGCAACGCGTCGAACCGCGACAAGATGGCCGCGCACTTCAAGAAGGCCGCGGAGAACCACTGCGACTTCGAGGACACCTCGGATCGCACCGCGATGATCGCGCTCCAGGGGCCGAAGGCGCTCGCCGTGGCCGCGCTCGCCGGCGGCGACGGGCCCGAGCTCGCGAAGCTCCCGAGCTTCCATTTCCGCGACGCGATCCTCGCCAACGTGCGCTGCACCGTCGCGCGCACCGGCTACACCGGCGAGGACGGCGTCGAGATCTTCTGCCCGCCCGAGCACGCGCCTCAGGTCTGGCGCACGCTGATGGACGTGGGCGCGCCGCTCGGCATCGAGGCCGCTGGCCTGGCCGCGCGCGACACGCTCCGCCTCGAAGCGCGCCTCTCGCTCTACGGCAACGACATCGACGAGACGACCAACCCGCTCGAGGCCGGGCTCGGCTGGGTGGTCAAGCTCGACAAGGGCGACTTCGTCGGCCGCGAAGCGCTCCAGCGCATCAAGGCCGACGGGCCCTCGCGCAAGCTCGTCGGCTTCGAAATGGTGGGCCGCGGCATCGCCCGCCACGGCTACCCGCTCCACGACGCCGAGGGCGTCCGCGTCGGCCTCTGCACGAGCGGCAGCCCCGGCCCCACGGTGGGCAAGAACATTGGCCTCGGCTACCTTCCCGCGCACCTCGCGGCCGTCGGCACTACCTTCCTGGTCGACTGCCGCGGCCGCTCGATCGAGGCCGTCGTGGCCAAGACGCCGTTCTACAAGCGCGCCTAGCCCCGGGCGCTCACCCTTTTCGAATCCCCTTTCAGCCGAGGACATGGACATGGCGAGCGACGAAGTGAAGTCGGACCGGCGTTACACCAAGGAACACGAGTGGGCGCAGGCTCACGGAGGCAACGTCAGGATCGGCATCACCGCGTTCGCGGTGGATCAGCTCGGCGACATCACCCTCGTCAATCTTGACGTCAAGGCTGGCGACGAGCTGACAGTGGGCAAGGCCTTCGGGACGATCGAGAGCGTCAAGACGCTGAGCGATCTCTTCACGCCGGTCAGCGGCAAGGTCGCGAGCGTCAACCCCGCCGTCATCGACCGGGCCGAGCTCGTCAACGACGACTGCTACGGCGCCGCGTGGATCATCGAGATCACGCCCTCCGACGCGAACGAGCTGGAGAGCCTGCTCGATCACGTCGCTTACGCCGAATTCATCAAGACCGCCGGCCACTAGCCGGAGCGGGCCCTCGGCCGCCAGCGGCCCGGTGAATGATCGCGAGCGGCATCATTCACCAGATCAATGCGGGCTTGTCCGGGCGCGATCGGGCCCCCAGGAAGAACGAACCTCCCATGCGCTACCTGCCCCACACCCCCGAAGAGATCACCTCGATGCTCGCCACGGCGGGGGTCGCGTCGCTCGACGCGCTCTACGCGTCGATCCCTCCGGAGGCGCGCCTCGGGCGGCCGCTCGCGCTCGAGCCCGCGCTCGACGAGCCGTCGCTCGTGCGTCACCTCGAGGATCTCGCCCAGAAGAACCGCGCGGCGACCATGCTCTCGTTCCTGGGCGCGGGCGCGTACGACCACCACTTCCCGCCCGCGGCCGACCAGCTCCTGCTCCGCAGCGAGTTCTACACGGCGTACACGCCGTATCAGCCCGAGGTCGCGCAGGGCACGCTCCAGGTCATCTTCGAGTTCCAGACGATCGTGAGCGAGATCCTCGGGCTCCCCGTCGCCAACGCGTCGATGTACGACGGCGCGAGCGCGACGGCCGAGGCCGTGGTGATGGCCCGTCGCCTCAACGGGCGCGAGCACACGCTCGTCTCGGAAGGCGTGCACCCGCACTACCTCGAGACGGTCGACACCTACGTCGCCGGCATCGGCACGGGCACCGCGTCGATCCAGCGCGTCGCCGTCAGCAAGACGGGCGCAGAAGACGTCGACGCGCTCATCGCCGCCATCACCGACACCACGGCGTCGGTCGTCGTCGGCTACCCGAATTTCTTCGGCTGCGTCAGCGATCTGCGCCGCCTCGCCGAGGCCGCGCACGCCAGGGGCGCGTTGCTGATCACCGTCACGATGGACCCGTACGCGCTCGCGCTGCTCGAGTCGCCCGGCGCGCTCGGCGCCGACATCGCCGTCGGCGAAGGGCAGCCGCTCGGCCTCCCGCCGCAGTACGGCGGCCCCAACGTTGGCCTCTTCGCGTGCCGCAACGACCGCAAGTACCTGCAGCAAGTCCCCGGTCGCCTCGTCGGCGAGACGGTCGACAAGCACGGCCGGCCCGGCTACGTGCTCACCCTCGCGACGCGCGAGCAGCACATCCGCCGCGAGCGCGCGACGAGCAACATCTGCACGAACAGCGGCCTCTGCGCGACGGCCGTGACGATCAAGATGTGCATGCTCGGCAAGCGCGGCTTCGTCGACGCCGCGGGCCAGTGCCTCGCCAAGGCCGAGCACCTCAAGAGCGAAATCGCAAAATTGCCTGGCTATTCGCTGCCTTTTTCGGCGCCGACGTTCAACGAGGTCACCGTCGCCGTCCGCGGCGGCGACGCGCACGCGCTCACCGAAGCCCTTGTTTCCAAGGGGATCATCGCCGGATACGACCTCGGTCGATCGTCGGCGTCGCGCAAGGGCGAGCTGCTCGTCGCCGTGACCGAGCGCCACACCCGCGCCGACCTCGATCGCCTCGTCGCGGCCCTCGCCGCGTACGGCGTTTGACACGCGAACACCCGCAGGAAACGCCGAGCATCGCGACAACGTCCGCCCTCCGGCGAGAAGGCGTGGCGTTTCACATCTTCTTCAAGCGATAATCTCGCTGTGAAACGCTCTGAAATGCCGACCGTCCGGGTCAGGCCTGCACCGGTCGTCCTGATCGTGGGATGCACCCCGGCCTTCACCCGCCGCTGCAACGAGGCCGCCGTGCAAGGGCGCGCCATCGCCGTCGAGGCCGACTTGACGTCGTTCACGACGCTCGCGACGCAGACGCGCGCGCGCGCCGTGCTCATGCCCGCCGCGATGTACACGACCAACGCGCCTCTGTTCGACGCCATGGTCGCCTCGGCGGGCACGCGCCTCGTGACGTTCCCCGGCGAGTCCATCGCGCAGGACAAGCTCGTCGACATGATCCTCGCAGCCGTGGACCGCGTCGGCCCGGACACCGAGCCTGGCGCCTCGGCCCGATAAATAGCTTCATCGCTGCCCCGACTACGGTTAAATATTATTTAACCGTACAGTAAATCCTTCAGCAATCTCGCGGTTCTTCGACCATCCAGGTATGGCACGCAGCGTGCTGTGACGCCGCGCGGGCCCTACCGGGGCCGTCCTGGAGGATCCCGAACTTGCTCTCAGCCGTTGCCCACCCCCACTTCGGTAGCTTCATGCGGCGAGTCACACGCCTCGTCATGCTGCCTGCCACCCTGCTCTTGACGAGCTCGCCGGCGTGGTCCGAGGTGAACAGCAGCGCGAGCTCGGTTCCTTCAAAGGCAGCTCCGGTAGGCGCCCTCCTCCGGGATGACGGCGCGCTCCTCGGCTGGATCGGCCGCCGCAACGGCGAGATCCTCGCGGCCGACGCCCGCATCTCGCAGGCCGACGCCGACGTCGGCACGAGCCGCCTCCTGCTCCCGAACCCCACCGCGGACTTCGCCGTCGGCGGCATCACGCTCGGCCGCACCAACCCGCCCGGCCTCAACTTCGGCGACACCTCGAACTTCAACTTCGGCCTCAGCCAGACCGTCGAGCTCGGCAAGCGCGGACCGCGCATGGAAGCCGCGGATCTCCGGCTGAAAGAGGCGAAGAAGAGCTACGAAGTCACCCTCGCCGACAAGCTCGCCGACACCCGACTCGCCCTCGCCCGCGTCGTTTACCTCAAGGCCCGTCTCGCCACGCTCGAAGACGGCCTCGCCTCCGCGCAGAAGTCGGACGAGCTCCAGAAGGCGCGCCTCGATCACGGCGGCATCAGCGGCAACGACTTCGATCGCCTGCAGCTCGACACCATCAGCCTCGAGACCGACGTCGCGCGCAGCCGCTCCGAGTACGTCGGCGCGCTGGCCGCGTGCGAAGGCGCTCTCTACGCGCCTTGCGACGTCGCCGCGGAGGACGCCGCCTCGCTCGACGCCGCCGCCGCCTTGCCCCCTTCGCTGCCCGAGCCGGCGACCAGCATCGCCTCCCGTCCCGACATCGCCGTCGCGCAGCTCGAGGCCGCCGCCGCGCAGCAAGACGCCGTCCTCGCGCGCCGCCGCGGCATCCCCGACCCCACGGTGCGCCTCGGGTACACCCACGACAACGGGCAGATCAGCGGCGCCCAGCCCAACACGCTCTCGCTCAGCGTCAGCGTCCCACTGGCCCTCTTCGATCACGGCCAGCACGACGCCGCCAGGGCCAGCGCGCGCGCCGCCGAGCAGCGCCACCTCGTGACGGCGCTCTCCGCGGGCGCGCAGGCGAGCTATGGCGCGCTCGTCGATCATCGCACCTTCCTCGAAGCCTCGTTGAAGCGGCTCGACGCCGTCGCCGTCCCCAAGTCGGCCGGCGTCCTCGACACCACGCAAAAGGCCTTTAGCCAGGGCCAGGTGGGCATGACAGACCTGCTCCTCGCCCGCCGCACCCACCTCGCGTTGATACTCAATCAGATCGACATGCGGTTCGATTACTTCACCGTCCGCAACGACCTCCGGCGCGTGCTCGGGCTCGATGCGACCTCGATCGGACAGAGCAGGTAACACCATGAATCAAAGCGCCACTCCCGACCCGACCTCACCGGGCTTCCCCCTGCGCTCGCGCAAGGTGCAAGGCGTCCTCGCCGCCGTCGTCGTCAGCGGGATCTCCATCTGGGCCGCGTCGGGGTTCACGCGCGAGCCGCCGCCTCCCACCCCGGAGGCCCCCGGCATCCAGGTCGGCGACGACAACGTCACGCTCGCGGCCGACGCGCCGCAGTGGAAGGTGCTCCGCCTCGGCACCGTCGCCGCCGCGACCACGCACTGGAGCGATCCGGTGCCGGCGCGCGTGAAGATCGACGAGACCCGCGCCTCGAAGGTGGGCAGCCCGCTCGCCGGCCGCGTCACCCAGGTGTTCGTCGAGCTCGGTCAGCCCGTGAAGACGGGCGACGCGCTCTTCACCGTCGCCAGCCCCGACATCGCCGGCCTGCGCGGCGAGCGCGAGAAGGCCGCCGTCGATCTCGAGGTCGCCAAGGGCACGCTCGAGCGCGTGAAGGCCATGGTCTCGGCGCGCGCTGTCGCCGCGAAGGAAGAGGTCGAGGCCGATCAGACCTACCGCCAGGCGAGCCTCTCGCTCCGCCTCGCGCAGAGCAAGCTCGCCTCGCTCAAGGTCTCCTCGCGCGCCGAGAACGAGTTCACCGTCGTCTCGCCGCGCGACGGCGTCCTCGTCGAGAAGAACATCCTCCCGGCGCAGCAGGTCAGCATCGAGAGCGGCCTCGTCGAGGTCGCCGATCTCTCGCAGGTGTGGGTCGTGGCCGAGCTGTTCGAGGCCGACGCCGTGGGCATCCTCGTCGGCACGCCGACCAAGATCTCCAGCCCGTCGATGCCGGATCTCGCCCTCGAGGCCAAGGTCGACATGGTCTCTGCCGTCGTCGATCCCAACCGCCACACCGTCCCGGTGCGCGTGCGCCTCGACAACGAGAAGCACCTGCTCAAGCCCAACGTCTTCGCGCAGATGCGCTTCGCGGTCGAGCCCCCCACGGGCAGCGGCGAGGTCGCGGCCTCGGCCCTCGTCTCCGACGGCGCCAAGCAGTACGTCTACGTGCAGACGGATCACGGCCGCTTCACCCGCCGCGAGGTCGTCGCCGGCTCGGTGCGCGAGAACAAGGTCCCCATTCTCTCCGGCCTCAAGCCCGGTGAGGTCGTCGTCGAGGAGGGTGCCATTCTCCTCGACAACCAGATCGCCCTCTCTCACTAGAGCACCGGATCGGAAATCCGGATTTCAACGCAAAGACGCGGAGACGCAACGACGCAAAAAAACCCGGAGATAGAACAGAGTCAGATAACAAATCTCCTCTGCTCTCGTACTTTTGCGCTTCCGCGCCTCCGCGCCTTTGCGTTGAACTCTCCTTCTTTTCGCGTGGTTACAGCGCACCGCTGAGCCTGCCGCACAGCATCAATGACACCACCGGCGCGAGCCTCCTCGCGCCGCAAGGGCACTCTCATGCTCGATGGAATCCTGAAGTTCTCTCTTGCCAACCGACTCGCGGCCTTCCTCCTCGCCGCGGTGATCGGTTGCTGGGGCTACTACGCTTACTCCGGCCTCACGGTCGAGGCGTTCCCGGATCCCACGGACACCCAGGTTCAGGTCATCACCCTCTTTCCCGGTCAGCCCACCGAGGAGGTCGAGCGCCGCGTCTCCGTCCCGCTCGAGCGCGCGCTCAACGGCGCTCCCGGCCTGATGCGACTCCGCAGCATCTCCCTCTTCGGCCTCTCGTTCGTCACCCTCACCTTCGACGACGCGACCGACGCCTACCGCGCGCGCCAGCAGGTCTCCGAGCGCCTCCTCGAGGCCGAGCTGCCCGAGGGCGTCAAGCCGAGCCTCGGGCCGATGGCCACGCCGATCGGCGAGGTCTACCGCTACACGCTCGACAGCAAGAGCTCTGATCCGATGACGCTGCGCACCCTCCAGGACTGGACGGTTCGCCCCCAGCTCCTCCAGGTCCCCGGCGTCGCCGACGTCGTCTCGTATGGCGGCCTGATCAAGGAGATCCACGTCCAGCCCAACCCCACCAAGATGGCGGCGCTCGGCGTCGGGCTCACCGACATCTTCACCGCGCTCACCAAGGCCTCGGCCAACGCCACCGGCGGCTACGTCGAGCGCGGCTCCGAGATGTTCGTGATCCGCAGCCTCGGCATCTTCCACGACATGCCGGACCTCGAGCTGGTCCGCGTCGCCTCGCACGACGGCATCCCCGTCACCGTGAAGGACATCGCCACGGTCACCGAGGGCTACACGCCGCGCCAGGGCATCGCCACGCGCGACGACAACGAGGACGTCGTCGAGGGCATCGTCCTCATGCGCCGCGGCGAGAACCCCACTGTCGTGCTCGACGGCCTCGCCAAGCGCATCACCGAGCTCAACGCGCGCATCCTCCCCGCGGGCGTCAAGATCACTGCATTTTACGACCGATCCGAGCTCGTCAAGATCACGCTGAAGACCGTCTTTCACAACCTGATCGAGGGCGCCGTCCTCGTCACGCTCGTGCTCTTCGTCTTCATGCTCTCGCTCCGGGCGTCGCTGATCGTCGCCATCGTCATCCCGCTCTCGCTCGCGGCGTCGTTCATCTACCTCTCGGTCCGCGGGATGAGCGCCAACCTGCTCTCCATGGGCGCGGTCGACTTCGGGATCATCGTCGACGGCGCGGTCATCCTCGTCGAGCACCTCTTCCACAAGCTCTCGCCCGGCCACGGCGAGCCGGTGCCGACCGAGCCGATCCCGCTCGCCACGCTGGCCGATCGCATCTACCGCGCGGCCACCGAGGTCGCGCGCCCCACGCTCTTCTCGCTCCTGATCATCATCGCGGCGTACCTGCCGATCTTCTCGCTCCAGCGGGTCGAGGGCCGGATCTTCTCGCCGCTCGCCAACACCGTCGTCAGCGCCCTCGTCGGCGCCCTGCTGGTGAGCTTCACGCTCGTGCCGGTGCTGTGCCTCTACGCCCTGCGCAAGCCGAAGATCCAGCGCGACTCGCCGGTCCTCGTCTGGGCGCGCAAGGCCTTCGAGCCCTCGATCGGCTTTGCCATGCGGAACCCGGTGCTGATCATGGTGCTGGCGTTCGGCGGCCTCTTCTCCGCGGTGACGCTGCTCCCGCGGCTCGGCTCGGAGTTCCTCCCCGAGCTCAACGAGGGCGCGCTCTACGTCACCTTCGCGCTCCCCGGGAACACCTCGGTGAGCGAGGGCCGCAAGCTCACGCCCAAGATCAAGGAGCTGCTGAAGCGCACGCCCGAGGTCATCGGCCTCCAGTCGCAGCTCGGTCGCCCCGAGGACGGCACCGACGCCAAGCTCACCAACAACCTCGAGATCTTCGTCAAGCTCAAGCCGCTCGACGCGTGGCGCCCGACCATCCACACGATGGACGATCTCGTCACCGAGATGACCACCAACCTGAACGAGATCCCCGGCGTCGAGTTCAACGTGTCGCAGCCGATCCGCGACAACGTCGCCGAGAACATCTCGGGCCAGCAGGGCCAGATCGCGCTCAAGATCTACGGCGACGATCTGCTCAAGCTCCAGGACGCGGCCGAGAAGGCCAAGGGCGTGATCACCGCCGTGCCCGGCGCGGCCGACGTCGGCCTCGTGAAATCGGGCGACGCGCCCCAGCTCAGCGTCAAGCTCGACCGCCGCGCGCTCGCTCACTACGACCTCGATCTGGGCGAGGTGCAGGACTACATCGAGACCGCGATGGGCGGCCACGTCGCCAGCGAGCTCTGGGACGGCGACAAGCGCTTCGACGTCACCGTTCGTTACCCACCGTCAACGAGAGAAGACGTCGGCGCGATCCGCGAGGTGATGATCCCGCTGAAGGACGGCTCGCTCATCCCGCTCGCGGCCGTGGCCGAGGTCAACATGGGCATCGGCCGCGCGGCGATCACGCGCGAGGGCGGCCGCCGCTACGTCGGGGTGCGGATGAACGTCCGCAACCGC
Organism: Byssovorax sp.; assembly: GCA_025362495.1. GTDB lineage: Bacteria > Myxococcota_A > Polyangia > Polyangiales > Polyangiaceae > JANYGI01. Next base: position 80,713 of record JANYGI010000042.1, read on the forward strand.
GACCTCGGCTCGTTCGTGAAAGAGGCGCAGCAGAAGGTCGGCGCCGCGATCACCCTCGAGCCCGGCTACGAGATGACGTGGGGCGGCGAGTTCGAGAACCAGGAGCGCGCGATGAAGCGCCTCACGCTGGTGATCCCGCTGGCGCTCTTGATCACGTTCCTGCTTCTCTTCTCGGCCTTCGGGTCGGTCTTCGACGCCACGCTCATCCTCGTCAACGTGCCCTTCGCGCTCATCGGCGGCGTGTTCGGCCTCGCCGCGGTGAAGATGACGCTCTCGGTCTCGGCCGCCGTCGGCTTCATCGCCTTGCTCGGGCAAGCGGTGCTCAACGGCGTGCTGGTCGTGGCCGCGATCCGCGGGCGCATCGACACCGGCGAGCCGCTCATGGACGCCGTCGTCGGGGGCACGCGCGATCGCCTCCGCGCCGTGCTGATGACCGCCCTGCTCGCCTCGCTCGGCCTGCTCCCCGCGGCCATGTCCCACGCCATCGGCAGCGAGACGCAGCGGCCGATCGCCGTGGTCGTCGTCGGCGGCACCATCAGCGCGGCGCTGCTCACGCTCATCGTCCTGCCGGTGACGTACTACTGGGCCTGCGTCCTCCGCGAGCGCCTCGCTCGTCGCCGCGACGACACGCCCGCGGTCGTGGCGCCGTGAGCCCGCGCGATACTCTGCTACCAAGGCAAGCGTGGCCCCCTCTCCTCCCTCGACGCGCAAGCCGGCGGGCAAGGTCGACAGCCTGGCCGCGGCCCACGCACGCTTCGCGCGCGCGGCTCTCCTGATCTACCTGGGCGCCATCGTGGTCGGCATCTCGCTCCTCGTCGTCGCCCTCGTCACCGACAAAGCCCACGAAGAAGATCAGACGCGCGAGCGGCTGCTGCTCGAGACCGACGTGCGCGCGCACTCGCTCGGGCAGCACCTCGGCCTCCTCGTCGAAGAGCTGCGACGCCTCGGGCTGCGCTCCGAGGTCGACCTCCTCGATCACAATCTCGCCCCGGAAAAGAGCCTGCTCGCGCTCTCTCACGAGAAGAGCACCTTCTTCAACCTCGGCGTCGCGATCCTCAACCCGAAGGGCACCGTCCTCTGGACGGAGCCGCGAGATTTCCTCCTCGACGGCACCTCGTTCGCAGCCGAAAAATGGTTCGCCGGCGTGCGCTACAGCCAGTCGCTGCGCATCGTCCCGGTGCAGCCCGATCGCGCTGACGCGGTGCTCTACGTCGTCTCGCCAATCGTGCGCGGCGGCGAGTTCGCGGGCGCCCTGCTCGGCGGCGTCGATCTCGCGCGGGGCGAGCCGCTGAGCGCCGCGCCGCAGGTCGTGGGCGGCGACGTGCTCACCGTCCTCGCGACGCAGGAGGGCGCCGTCGTCTACCCGCCGCGGCCGCCGGCCTTCGCCGCCGAGGGCACGTGGAAGGCGCTCTTCACCAAGGGATCGGTCGAGCCTTTCACCGAGATCGCGGTGCTCGGCGGCCACAACACCGTCGTCGCCGCCTCGCCCGTCTCGGGCACCGACTTGATCCTCCTCACGGTCGCGCTGCGCAAGCCGCTCTTCGCGCCCGCGCGCAACCGTCTCGAGACCCGGATCACGCTCGGCCTCCTGCTCGCCGCGACGCCGCTGGTGCTCCTCGTCGCGCTGCTCCGACGCTCGCTCGATCTGTTCCGCCGGAGCGAGCAGGACGCCGTCCGCGAAGAGCGCCTGGCCCTCCTCGGCGAGGCCGCGAACTCCATCGCCCACGAGGTGAAGAACGCGCTCAACGGGCTGAGCATGGGCCTCGATCTCGTCGTCCGCCGCGACGAGCGCCCCGAGGCCGCGGCGCGCCGCGAGCGCGTGCTGAACGAGCTCCGCAACGAGATCCACCGCCTCTCCGATTTCACCACGCAGCTGATGACGTTCTCGAAGGGGATCGAGCTGCGGCGGGCGCGCGTCGATCTCGTCGACTTCATCCCCAAGGTGACGAGCCTGCACCGCGACGCCGCGGTCGAGCTCGGCGCCGACATCGATCTCGACATGCCGGCCGACCCCGCGTGGGTCAACGCCGATCCGACGCTGCTCCACGCGGTGATTGGCAATCTCACCGGCAACGCGCTCGACGCGGCCACGGGGCCCGGCGGCTCGAAGGAGCCGCGCGTCGAGGTCATGCTCGCCACCCGCGGCGGGGTCGCCGAGATCCGCGTCCGCGACAACGGGCCCGGCGTCTCGCGCACCATGCTCCCTCGCCTCTTCGAGCCCTTCCAGACCGAGAAGGCCAACGGCGTCGGCATCGGGCTCGCTCTCGCGCGCAAGATCGCCCTGGCCCACCGCGGCGATCTCGTGCTCGAGGCCCCGCCTCCGTCCCCCACCAAGACCCCGATCCCCGGCGCGCCCTCGGCGCCTCCCCCCGCGAAACGGGGCGCCACGTTCCTCCTCACTTTGCCGCTGGAGACCGCATGAGACCGACAGTGCTCGTCGTGGATGATGAACGCCTCTTCCGTGTCCTCGCCGAGGAAGCGCTGAGCTCGGAGGGCTTCGAGGTGCGGACCGCGAGCACCCTCCAGCGCGCGCGGATCGAGATCGACAAGGCCACACCCGACGTGATGATCCTCGATCGCCGGCTGCCCGACGGCGATGGCATCGACATGCTGCGCGAGCTCAACTCGCAGGGGCAGAGCGCGTCGCTGGTGATCGTGGTGACGGCGTACGGCGACGTCGAGAACGCGGTCGAGGCGCTGCGCGCCGGCGCGGTCGACTACCTGACCAAGCCGCTCCAGGTCACCGATCTCATCGTCAAGCTCCGCAAGGTGCTCGAGGCCCGCGGCCTGCGCGATCGCCTCGCCCTCGCCGCGAGCAGCAGCGACGCGCAGCGGCCCCTCGTCGCGCCGAAGAGCCCCGCGTCGCTCAACGTGTTCACCCAGCTCGAGCGCGTGAGCCAGAGCCCGCTGACGCCGGTGTTCCTCGTCGGCCCCTCGGGCGCGGGGAAGCAGCACGCGGCCGAGCTGCTCCACCGGATGACGTTCCCGGCTTTCACCGGCGACGGCGCCCCGTTCGTCGAGGTCAACTGCGCGGCTCTTCCGGCGCACCTCGTGGAGAGCGAGCTGTTCGGGCACGAGCGCGGCGCCTTCACCGACGCCAAGACCATGCGCCGCGGCCTGATCGAGATGGCCGATGGGGGGACTCTGTTCCTCGACGAGATCACCGAGCTGCCCGAGCCTTCGCAGGCCAAGCTGCTGAAGTTCCTCGACTCGATGCGCTTCCGGCGCCTGGGCGGGCAGCGCGAGATCGAGGTCTCCTTGCGGATCGTGGCGGCCACCAACCGGGACCTCAAGACGCTCGACAACAGCCGCTTCCGCGAGGATCTGTATCACCGACTGGCTGTTTTCCTGGTGAACATTCCCTCTCTGGCGGACCGCAAAGAGGATATCTCCGAGCTGGCCAAGGGGTTCGTGAGTTACTTTGCAGGGCGGGTGAAGAAGCGGATCACGGGGATCAACGCCGAGGCCCTGGAGGCGCTCTGCGGGTACAATTTCCCGGGGAACGTGCGGGAGCTGCGGAACATCATCGAGCGGGCCATGATCCTGACCTCGGGGCCGGAGATCGAGGCGCGGGACATCATTTTACCCGAGCTCGGGGAGCTGCGCGGGAAGGGGAAGAGCAAGGGGGAGGATTCTTTCTTTTCCATGGCGCTGGGCGCTGACGGGGTCCCTCCTCCGGCGGAGGTCGTGGAGCGGGCTTACGTGGCGCGAGTGCTGGAGCATTTCCATGGGAAGCGCGTGGTGGCTGCGCAGGCGCTCGGGATTTCTTATCCGACGTTCTTGAAGCGGCTGCGGGAGCTCGGGTTTGCTAATGATTCTTGATTGGGGGGTTGGCCCCTCTCCCCTTCGGAGGAATGATTGATTTCCCTGCCGGGGTGAGGGATCTGCAACTTGCCAGTTGGGGGGCATTTCGACCCCACCTCCCCCACCCCTCCTACTCTTGGTCTCCAGGGGTAGGAGGGGCTTCTCCTCGGTAGTGGGGCGAGAATCGTTGGGCGGGGGTGGGGTGCGAATGATCGGCGGGGTGGGGGCGGATGGTTTAGGCTTCGGGGGCGGAGCCCTGCGATGGACGGGGGCGCGGAGGCGCGGGTCAATGGAACGGCACATCGAATCGAACGCGACACTTCCCACGTTTGCGCAGGATCTGGTCGAGCGGGGGAAGCGGGAGGGGATGCGGGAAGGGGCGCGCGAAGGGCGGCTTCAGGGGAAGCTGGAGGGGTTTCGCGAGGGGAAGCTCCAGGGGAAGCGCGAGGTGCTTCTGCGGCTGATGGGGCGCGGCGAGGGCGTCGTCGAGGCGGAGCGGACGCGCATCGTGACGTGCACCGACGCGGCGAAGCTCGACCGGTGGATCGACAATGCGGTGGCCGGGGCGGCGAGCGACGACCTGCTGGCGTGACTCCCCAGGAGTCTGGTGTCGAACGACGCCCGGCCCGGAGCCGTCGGTGATTTTCGTCGAGCCGTGGGCGCGGCCAAGGCGGAGGAGGAGCCGTACGCAAGTACGGTGACGACGACAACGCCGGCCCCGCCCGCGGATCGGCGAAAAGCACCAGGCTCCCTAGCGCGACGAGAATGGCGTCGCGTCGGCGGGGCCCTGGAGCTTCGCCGTGGCCAGGAGATAGGCTCGGCTGATGTCGGCCTCGTCGAGGAGGCCAATGAGGCGGCCCGCGGCGTCGATGACCGGGACCTCGCGGAGCGTGTTCGATTGCATCGACTCCACCGCGGTGCGGAGATCGTCGTCGGGGGCGATCGACACCGGGGGATGGGCGATGTCGGCGGCGACCGTCATCCCCTCCAGCTCGCGCTCCGAGGCGATGACGCGGAGCGACTCCGAGGTGATGATCCCGAGCATTTTCCCCCCGGGATCGAGCACCGGGAAGACGTCTTGCCAGCTGGTGTCGGCGACCCGGTGCAGCATCTCCGAGGCCCGCGTCGCCGGCGCGAAGGTGCAAAACGTCCGGCCCTCGACCAGCGCGTCGCGCACCAGCAGCGTCTTCAGGATGTCGGCCATCGGGACCCGGTGCGCCGGGGACTCGCGCTTCGTCGGCACTTGCGCCGAGTAGAGCGAACGATGGCGGAGCGCGACGAAGGCGATGCCCTCGGCGAGCATCATCGGCACGAGGAGATCGTAGCTGCCGGCCAGCTCGCACACCATCACGAGAGAGCTTATCGGCGCGTGGGCGATCCCCCCGTAGAACGTGCCCATGCCGACGAGGGCGAACGCGCCGGGATCGATGCGAGGATCGTGGAGGATGAGCTGCGCGGCGCGGCCAAAGGCCCCTCCGAAGAGGCCGCCGAGCACCAGCGAAGGAGCGAAGTCGCCGGCGCTGCCGCCGCTGCCGAGCGTGAGAGACGCGGCGACCAGCTTGGCCCCGCAGAGCAGAAGCAAGAGCTCGACTCCCGTCCACCCCGCAGGGAGCCACGACGCGCCGGTGATGCTCACCTGCACCGCGCCGTAGCCGCTCCCGAGGAGGCCAATCCCCTGCCCCGGCGTGTTCAGCTTGCGGTCGACGAACCAGAGCACCGCCGTGCAGAAGACGCCGAGCGCGAGGCCGCCGACGCCCGGCCGAACCCACGCCGGACCGGGGAGCCGCAACGAGAGCTTCTTCACCCCGGCCAGCGTGTTGAGGAACACGATGGCGAGCAGCGAGAGCAGGAGGGAGAACAGCGCATAGAGCGGCAGATGCGCCGGAACGAAGGGGAAATGCGCCGCGTGGGCGAAGAGCGTCGACTCGCCGAAGACCGAGATGAAGATTGAATACGACACCACGCTGGCGAGGAGCGCCGGGATCAGAGCGTCGGACTCGAAGTCGTCGCGATAGAGCACCTCGGTCGCGAGGAGGGCGGCGCCGAGCGGCGTGCGGAACACGGCCGACATGCCCGCCGCGACGCCGGTGAGCATCAGTATCCGGGCCTCCCGGCGGCTGACGTTGAGGCCGCGCGCCACGAGGGATCCGAGGGCGCCGCCGATCTGCATCGTCGGCCCTTCGCGGCCGCCCGCGCCGCCGGTGCCGAGCGTGAGGATCGACGCCAGCGCCTTCACCCAGGCGACGCGCTTGCGCATCACCCCGCCCTGGTGATGAAACGCGGTGATCATCGCGTTGCCGCCGCCGCCCGCGGCCTCAGGCGCGATCTTGGCCGTGAGGATCCCGCCGAGGAGCGCGCCAATCGCCGGGATGATCGGGATGAGCCACAGGCGCACCGTGGGGCTCTCGACGACGTGACTGAACACCTTCTCGCCGTCGGCGCGGAGCGGCTTGTAGCCGGCGAGCCCGCCGAGGACGAGCTCTTCCAGGAGCTCGAGGGCGCCGAAGAACAGCACCGCCATCACCCCGGCGACGGCGCCGATGATCGCGGCGTGAAGGAGCGTTCGACCGATGAGGCGGAGATCGAGCGGTGAAGTGTCGGCGAGCAGCGCGTAAAAGGGCCGGCGCGGGCCCGGTGCGGGGCCGCGCTCGGGAGAGCTTTGCTCTGGCATGGCGAACTGGCGGATCCAGGCTCGTCGCGGGAGCGGTGTGCTCCGCGGCCGCATCCTTTTACTCCACTCGCCGCCGTCGGGGCACGAAAGCGCACGAGAACGACGCCCGCCGGTAGTAGAACGGAGAACGTGAGCGAAATCGCCTTCTTTCACGGCCTCCTCTGGGCCTTCGTCGGGCTCGGCGCGGTGGTCTTCGTCGCGCTCTTCTTCATCGACGCTCCGTACGGTCGCCATCGCCGGGCCGGCTGGGGCCCGACGATCGATGACACGCTCGGCTGGGCGCTGATGGAAGGCACCTCGGCTACCGTCGTGGCCGCCTGCTTCGCCCTGGGCGATCGGCGCACGAGCCCTGTCGCCATCACCTTTTTCCTGCTCTGGGAGGCGCACTATGTCCATCGCGCCTTCATCTTCCCCTTTCGCCGCTCCGGGGCGCCGCGGCGGATGCCGGTCGTCGTCGCGGGCATGGCCGTCGTCTTCAACCTGATGAATGGCTATCTCAACGGCCGCTGGCTCAACACCCTGTCTCCGCCGTACCCCGACGGGTGGCTCACGGAGGCTCGCTTCCTCGCCGGAGCGGGGCTGTTCGTCGCGGGGTTCCTCGTCAACCTTCAATCGGACGAGACCCTGCGCCGCCTCCGCGCCCCGGGCGAGACTGGCTACAAGATCCCGGTGGGCGGGCTCTATCGGTGGGTGTCGAGTCCCAATTACCTCGGCGAGATCGTCGAGTGGTGTGGGTTCGCCCTCGCGACGTGGTCGCTGCCCGGGCTCGCCTTCGCCGTCTGGACGATCGCCAATCTCGCTCCCCGCGCCCGCGCGCACCACCGCTGGTATCGCCAGAAGTTCCCCGACTACCCGGCGGAGCGGCGCGCGTTGATACCCTATCTGCTCTGACCCGCCCCGGGCGACCGGCGGCACCCCCTTCGTCGCAAATTCGGCGAAAGTCAAGGCCCCGGGGGCGTCGCGCCGGGTCGTGCGCGGCTGCACGACTCCGATCGTGCGTCAGTGCACGACGTCAGTCGTGCACCGTGGCACGAGCCGTGCGCCATTGCATCTCTCGACGAGCTGGTTCATGGTGCGCGCCACGCCGAATGACCGGAACAACCGGTCAACGGGGGACCCAGGCCGCAGCACCGGAGCACCGGACTGCGGCTTCCCTCTTCGAAAAAGGGTCGCCACGCCGTTCTGCACGGCGCGGCGAAGGGGCGAACCGACGCGAGGCTGAAACCCCCGGTCGGCGGGCACTCCATGCCCGAGCCCGTCAGCTAACCCCGTAGGCGCTTGGAGAAGTCGAAGTCATGGCCTCGCTCACGGACCGCCTCCGTCACGCCGTCATCGGCGCGCCGAAGGACATCAAAGATCCCAACGCATTTCACAAGCTCTCGCTCGTCGCGCTCCTGGCCTGGGTCGGCCTCGGCGCCGACGGCCTCTCGTCGAGCTCGTACGGCCCCGACGAGGCGTTCCGCGCCCTGGTCGACGAGCAGGGCCGGTTCCACACCGGGCTCGCCGTCTTCCTCGCCGCGGCGACGGCGCTCACCGTCTTCATCATCAGCTACGGGTACAGCCGGATCATCGAGCAGTTCCCGTCCGGCGGCGGTGGCTACGTCGTCGCGAGCAAGATCCTCGGGCCGCGCGTCGGCGTCGTCTCGGGCGCGGCGCTCCTCGTCGACTACGTCCTCACGATCACCATCTCGATCTCCTCGGGCGCCGACGCGATCTTCAGCTTCATGCCCTCGCTCGTCCCCTACAAGCTCGCGTTCGCCTTCGCAGGCCTCGCGCTGCTCACGGTGATGAACCTCCGCGGCGTGAAGGAGAGCGTCACGGCAATAGCGCCAATTTTCGGCCTCTTCGTCGTCACCCACGCCATCGCACTCGTCTACACCATCGGCAGCCACGCGACCGAGATCGGCGCCGTCTCGCAGCAAGTGCACGCGAGCGTGACCGACACCTGGAAGACGCTCGGCTCGATGGGGGCGCTCCTGATCTTCGTCCGCGCCTACTCCATGGGCGGCGGCACGTACACCGGTATCGAGGCCGTCTCCAACGGCCTCCAGATGATGCGTGAGCCGCGCGTACAGACCGCCAAACGCACGATGGTGCTCATGGCCACCTCGCTGGCTATCACCGCCGGCGGCATCCTGCTCTGCTATCTGCTCGTCGGCCTCACACCCAACCTCCCCCGTGACAAGACGCTCAATGCCTTTCTCCTCGAGCGCGTCGCCGGCCACTGGTCGATCGGCGGCTTTCACTTCGGCGGCGGCTTCGTCATCGGAGCGCTGCTGAGCGAGGGCGCGCTGCTCTTCGTCGCCGCCCAGGCCGGCTTCCTCGACGGCCCCCGCGTCATGGCCAACATGGCCACCGACTCGTGGCTTCCTCACCGCTTCTCCGCCCTGTCCGAGCGCCTGACGATGCGCAACGGCGTGCTGCTCATGGCCATCGCCGCGGGCCTCGCCCTCGCGTACACAAAGGGCGACGTGACGAAGCTCGTCGTCATGTACTCGATCAACGTGTTCGTCACGTTCTCGCTCTCGAACATCGCGATGACGGTGTTCTGGATCCGCCACCGCAAGGACGATCCCACCTGGTGGCGCCACCTCCCGGCCCACATCACGGCGACCATCCTCTGCGTCACGATCCTCACGATCACCGTCCTCGAGAAGTTCGCCGAGGGTGGCTGGCTCACCCTGCTGATCACCGCCGCTCTCACCGTGTTCTGCTTCCTGGTGAAGCGTCATTATGGCCTGGTGATCCAGGCGATCCGCCGCCTCGACAAGGAGCTCCCCGGCCCCGAGGCGGGCGAGCACGCGATGGCGCTCTACAGCGACGGTATCAACGCTCCCGCCGAGGGCGAGCCCGAGGCCCGCCAGCCGGTCGCCGTCCTCTTCGTCGGCGGCTACGGCGGCCTCGGCCGTCATGCCCTGCTGACGATGCTCCGCATGTTCCCCAACCACTTCAAGGGCGTGGTCTTCGTCAGCATCGCCGTGGTCGACTCGGACACCTTCAAGGGCGTGCGCGAGGTCGAGGCCCTGGAGCAGCGCACCAAGGAGAACCTCGAGCAATACTGCCGCTTCGGTCGGGCCCTGGGCTTGCCCTCTACGAGCGCCTTCTCCGTGGGAATCGAGGTCGCCGTCGAGGCCGAGAAGCTCGGCACCTTGCTGATCAAGCGCTATCCGAAGGCGCTGGTGGTGGCCGGGCAATTGATCTTCGAGGAGGACACCGGGTGGAACCGGATCCTCCACAACGAGACTGCGTTCCTGATCCAGCGGCGGCTCCAGCACGTGGGCGTGCCGATGATCGTTTTGCCGGTGCAGCTCGATCTCAAGCCCTTCGAGGGGAAGCCGCGGCGATCGCGGCGGATCGACGGCGGCACATCGGACATCGACGCCGCGGAGTAGTCGCCCCGGAAGCCTGACGTGACGTCGATGCGCTGACGCGCAGCAGCGGCAGCGCCGCTCACGTCAGCGCGCGTCTCCTTCGCGACCCGGGCCCACAGGGCGGCAAATCCCGATCACCAGGGCGAGGAAGGAGAGCACGGTGAGCAGCGCGCGCGCACCGTTCACCGCCCCCGCGTGCGCTCGAATCGCCGCCCAGTCCGGCGACACCGCATCTGCGTGAAGCGCGAGAATGGCCTGGTTGCTCGGCACCCCCATCGCCACCGTGACCACCGTGGAGAGCACCATGAGCGCGACCCCCGCCGCGATGAACGGGAAAGCCGGGCCGCGCCGCTCCTTCCACGTCAGCGCGAAGAGCGCCAGACACGCGAGGAGCGCCGTGATGCCCTCTATCGGCATCGCGGGATCGTAGTGGTGGATGAGGTCCTGCTCGATCCGCACGTAGTCGCTGGCAGAGAGCGTCTCCAGCATCGGGACGATGCCCAGCCAGTCCGCGAAGAACACCCCGGCGAGGAGGCCAGTGGCGAACAGAGCGACGACCCGAACGACGTTGGTGACCAGGTTCACCGGCCGAGCGTACCACGAAGGTTCCGGGCGAGAACAGCGTCACGGCGACCCCCGAGGACGAGCGCCGTGCGCCCATGGTCAGCGACGTTGCCATGAAGAACGGAGTCGCGACCAGGGCGAGCAGGCATCGAGGACCTCGCACGCTACGAAGAGGGCCCCGTCGCACCCTGACTCGCCCTGGCGCGACGCCGGTGATGGCGGACGATCGCATACCCCACGACGGCGTTGACGACGAGCACGGCGTTGGTCGTCGTGAACACCCAGTCACGCACGAGCGCGCTGTAGGTCGTGAACCCGATCGAGGCCGCCGTCTGCCCGATCCAGAGCCACCTCGACACCCCCTCGACCGAGCCGGAGCGCCATTGCTTCCAGTTCTGCTTCACGAGGGTGAGGATCAGGATGAACGAGCTGAGCCAGCCAACGATCTGGGTCACGCAGCCTCACTGCTCCCTGGTGAGGTTCGCTTCCCGTCACCGCTCGACGGTCGCGAAGAGGACGCGCGGGCCCTTCGGGAACACCGCCGCCGGATCCTCCTCCGCGGTGATCACCAGGTTGAAGCGGTGGAACGGAGTGACGGTATCGAGGCTCCCTGTCAGCTCCTTGCTGACCCGGAGAGCGCCGATGTTCTGCGGCGTCCCCCCCTCTCGCTCCACCCAGACCACGTAGACCGTGGCGGTCCGCTCCACCTTCGCCGGCGGCGCGAGGTGCTTCACCTCGATCTTCAGCTTCAGGTTGCCATTGCCCCCCTCGTCCGAGGTGGTGATCTCCCCGCTCGCGGCAGGCACCGCGGGGCTGCTGATGAGCTCTATCGGCGCCGGGCCGCAGCCCGCGAGGCCGAGGGCCGCGGCGAGCAGCATGGACAGGTGGGTTCGCATGATCGGTCCTCCATGGCAATCCTGCCTGGCTACTAGCGCCGCGGATCTCCGGCGCAATCAGTCAAATCGGCGAGCACGGCGGACGAGCGAGCGAGCGATCAAATCCGGGATACCGTACCTGGCGTGCGCGCTGGCCTACGCTGTTCGGGCCCTGCTCGCCGCTCGGGCAGGATGCTCCAATGCTCGATTTCTGGCGCTTGCGGTGTGGCGAGAGTGCCTGTTTCGACAATCCCTCGACGAGCACGTCCGCCTGCCATTGCCACCCTGAATTTCGACCCGGCAACCTTGATTTGCGCGCGAGGAGGCTCATTGTTGGCGCGCTGTTCACTCGCGGAGTCGGGGCATCGTGCGCCCGAAAACAATTCAGACCAGGAATCGCTCGAATGAACGACGGGACGAGAGCACAACCTTCGACAGGGGCTCCAGGAGACGCGGCTCGGCGGCTTGCCGAGAAATCCGACGAGATCGCCATGCGCTGGGAAGAGCGTTTACGGCAGGAGCTCCCGACCGCTCGGGTCCTGTCGCACCCCGACATGATCACCACCCTTCCCCAGTACCTGGAGCAGCTCTCGGTCGCGCTGTCGACTGGCGGCCTCAACCGCGACGCGCTGGAAGAGACGTCGCGTCGCCACGCGGCCGAGCGGGCCCGGCAGCCGTTCTCGCTCGATCAGCTCCTGCTCGAGTACAGCGTGCTCCACGAGACGATCCTCGACGTGCTCCAGCGCGACGCCCGCCTCGACGCGCTGGACGAGCGAACGCTGCTCGAGGCGATCGAGCACGGCATGAAGGACGCGGCGTCGGAGTACGTCCGCGCCTTGCAGCTCCGCGAGGAGTCGATCACCGCGGAGTCGCAGCGCGTCCGCACCCAGATTGACAATCTTCTCCAGGGTACGACCGACGGGGTCGTCACCGTCGATCTCGACCGGCGCTACCTCTACATGAACGACGAGGGCGCGAGCATCCTCAGCTCCGGCCTGAAGGTCAAGGAAGAGCTCCTCGGCAAGACGATGATGGAAGAGCCCCCCGCGGAGCTGGGCGATCGCTTCTTCTGGGCGCAGATCAAGGCCATCGAGCAGCAGGTCCCGGTCGAGATCGAGGAGCAGCTCCCCGCCCTCGGGCGCTGGGTCCAGATCAGCGTCTATCCCGCGCCGACGAGCCTCAACATCTACTTTCGCGATCTGACGCAGCATCGCCGGGCCGAGGAGGAGCTGCGGCAAGGCGAGGAGCGGTTCCGCTCCATGGTCGAGTCCGTCAAGGACTACGCGATCTTCATGCTCCACCCGGACGGCACCATCGCGAGCTGGAACACGGGGGCTCAGCGTATCAAGCAGTACCGGGCCGAGGAGGTCATCGGCACTCATTTCCGCGTTCTCTATCGGCCCGAGGATCGAGAGACGGGGCGGCCGACGCGCAACCTCAACATCGCGAAGATCAAGGGTCGCTGCGAGGACGAGTGGTGGCGTCGGCGCAAGGACGGTTCCAGCTTCTGGGCCAACGTCATCATCACCGCGCTCTACGACGAGGCCGGGCGCTTGACGGGCTTCACCAAGGTGATCCGCGATCTGACGGAGCGGAAGCGACGCGAGGTCAACGAGCACTTTCTCGTCGAGCTCACGAGCGTGCTCTCGACGTCGATCGACTTCGAGGACAGCCTGCGTCAGGTCGCGCAGCTCGTCGTCAACGGGTCGTACGCCGACTGGTGCACCGTCGTGACCGCCAACGCCAATCGAGCGATCCAGCGAATGGCGTTCGTCCACCGCGACCCGAGCATGCAAGAGGTCGTGCAGCGCCTCGTGCCCGAGCCTGCGAGTCACCTCGGGCTTGGCGCCTGCGCGAGCCGCGTGCTCCGCACCGGGCACTCCGAGCTCGTCAGCACCGTCGACGCGTCGAGCCCGATTTCGCTCCCGAGCGATCGACGCGCCGTGGAGCTGCTCGGGACGCTGGGAATCGACTCGTACATGTGCGTGCCTCTGACGACCGGAGGGCGGACGCTCGGTGTGATCACGATCGTCTCCGCGGATCCGGGGCGTCGCTACCGGACCGAGGATCTGTACTTCGCGGAGGAGGTCGGCCGGCGCGCCGCGCTGACCATCGACGCCGTCTACAGCCGCCACATGGTCGGCGCGCGCGAAGAGGTGCTGGCGACAGTCTCTCACGATCTCCGGAGCCCGCTCAGCGCCGTGCTCTCGGGCGCGGAGCTCGTCACCCAGTTCGCTCCGCAGGGCGCCGGCGGGGACGCGCTGCGCAAGCACGCCAGCATCATTCATCGCGCCGCCCGGCGGATGGAGCGCTTGATCTCGGATCTCCTGGATCTGGCGAAGATCGAGGCCGGGCGCTTCGCCGTGGAGCGCAAAGCGATCGACGTGCGCGCGCTGCTGCAAGAGGTCGCCGAGTCGCACGAGCCCACGGCGCGCGAGAAGTCGATCCACCTCGCGACCGCGACGGTCGACCACCCGTGCGAGCTCCTGTGTGACCGGGATCGGATGCTCCAGGTCTTCTCCAACCTGGTGGGCAACGCCATCAAGTTCACGCCCGAGGGCGGCGACATCACGCTCGGGCTCGACCACTGCGGCGAGGAGGTGCAGCTCTCGGTCCGCGACACCGGCCCCGGGATCGGCGAGGACGAGCGCGCTCACATCTTCGAGCGCTACTGGCAAGCGCAGCCGACGGTGAACCGCGGGGCCGGACTCGGCCTCTTCATCACCAAAGGGATTGTCGAGGCCCACGGCGGCAGGATCTGGATCGAGAGCCAGCCCGGCGCGGGGAGCACCTTCCGCTTCACCGTCCCGAGGGCCGTGAAGACCGAGAGCAGGGCCGCCTGAGCACCGGTGGGACGGTCGCGCGGCTCCTCCGCGCGATCGCCCCGTCATCAATGAAGCACCGCAATCGTCTCAATTGGGTGTCGCAATATGTCCATTGATGCCCCGCTATTTTTCAATTGAAGTACCTCAATACAAACGCCTGAATTCCAGCTCTTTTTGAGGGCTCCAACCTCGACGGATCGAGGGTGCGATAGAAACGCTCGCTCCAGCTCACGAAGGCTTGCAGAACAAATCTCGCAACCGGTAAGGTGGCTCCGGAAGTCGCCCGATGGTCGCGTGCCGTTTGCTCCTCGCATCTGCCATGCTGTTGCTCAGCGTCCCTGCGCGCGCGTCGCGTCCTCACGACGCGATAGCGCTGTCGTATCTGCCCAGCTCGGCCACCGCCGCCGGCTGCCCCGCGGCCAGCTTTCTGCGTGAAGAGGTGGAGAAGCGCCTCGGCTACGATCTCTTCGAGCCCGGGGCGACACCGCGTCTCACCGTGACGATCGATCGATTCGACAGCGACTATCGCGTCACCGGCGAGCTGCGCTCGGACGAGGGGGACGTCACCCTGACAAGCACCTTCACCGAGGGGGAATGCGGGGTCGCGGTTCGCTCCCTGGCCGTCGCGGTGGCCATTCGCTTCACTCACGTGCCATCGACATGCCTGCTCCCGGCCGCGCCCGCGCCGGCTCCCGCGCGCGCCACGCTCGCGACGGCGCCGGCCAGCACGGCCCCACGCCCGGTCACGCTGCCCGAGCCACCCCGCGTTCAGATGGGGATTGCGTCGATGGTCTCCATCGGATCCGCGCCGGTCGTGGTCGGCGGGGCCGCGTGGTTCGTCGGCGCGCGCTGGGCCCGGTTCTCCGGGGCGCTCGAAGGGCGGGCGCTCCTCGCCTCGGCGACTGACATCCTCGGACCGCGCGTGCGCGACGGATATCACTTCCTCGTGGTCGGCGTCGCCGCCTCGGCGTGCGTTCACCCGGGGTGGGCCTTCGCCTGCGCGCAGCTCGGGTGGGGCTCGCTCTCCACCCGCAACAGCGCGGTCGACATCGATCCCGACCGCGTGACGCACGTGGGCTTCGGCTTTCGCTTCGGCGGAGAGCGCGCGCTGACGCGCACCATCGCTCTGCGCGCCTACGTCGATACCCTGTTCGAGCTCAGCCCCGGCAACCTGAGGACGCGGACGACGGGCGCTCCTGTCGTCTGGCACAAGCCGGCGTTCTCCGGCGCGATGGGCCTTGGCCCGGTCATCACCTTCTGATTCGAGAAATGGAGACGAAACATGGTTCAATCACTCTGGCTACGCATCTCCCGGCGATCCAGCATCCTCGGCGCCGTCGCGCTGACGTGCTTGGCCCTCGCGCACGCCATCGCCGCGAGCGCCTGCTGCGGCCCGAACGACGCGATCATTCACGACGAGTGCTTCGACGCAGGGGCGATCGACGCGGGCGACGCCGGGGCCGGAGGCGCGTCGTCCGATCCGGCATGCAACTGACCACGATCCTCCGCAAACGAACGAACGAGGTGGGGCAATGAGAGCACTCGAAGCAACGAAGACGATGGGGCGCGGAGGCTGCCTGCTGCTGACGCTCGCAGCGCTCGGCTGTGGCAGCAACGACGCGATCATCCGCGACGATTACGCAGGCTCCAGCGCCTCCGGCGCCGGCGGGACGGGTGGAGTCGGCGGCGCCGGGGGCGGCGGCGGCGCGAGCACGACAGGGCCGCTCTGCGCGGGTCAGTGCGCGCCGCTCGGCCCGGCCGAGTGGCAAGGTCCCGCCCTCGTGTGGATGGGCCCGCCCGGGCACGCCCCGGAGTGCCCGCCGAGCGCGCCAGTCGCGGGCGATCTCGGCCTCGCCGATCTGACCGCGCCTCTCACCTGCGGCGCGTGCACATGTGATCCGCCACAGGGATCCTGCGCGCTCCCCACCACGTGGACGGCCGCCGCGGCCCCGTGCGCCGGCGACGGGCCCGGCATCAAGCACACGTCGTTCGACGCGCCCGCCGGCTGGAGCGGCGCGTGCACCGCCAAGAACCCTGTCGCGGCCGCGCAGAAGTGCGATGGTCTCAACTGTGTTCAATCGTTGACGATCGCCCCGTCGACGCTCGTCGAGGGCCCGTGTGGCGTCAGCGTCGCGGCGCCGTCCCGGCCCGTCACCGCGACCTGGGGCGAGGCCGCGCGCTCATGCCATGGAGTCACCGTCGGAGGATGCGCGGGGCCGGGAGAGCTCTGCGCGCCCCCCGCGGAGCCCGGCTATCGGCGCTGCCTGGTCCGCGACGGCGAGCACGCCTGCCCCGAGGTCTACACCGTCGCCCACCACTTCTTCACCGGCCTCGACGACACCCGCGCTTGCTCGGCCTGCGGCTGCGGCGCGCCGCTCGGGAGCACCTGCACGACGCTGGTCTCCGCGTACGCCGACGGCGCGTGCGGCTCGCCCATCGCCTCCGTCACCGTCGACACCACGAAGCCGGCGTGCGTCGATATCCTGCCCTCCGGCGCGGCCCTCGGGAGCAAGCTCGCCGAGGAGCCCACGTACGCTCCCGGTACGTGCCAGCCCAGCGGAGGCGAGGCCATGGGAGCCGCGTTGCCTGCCAATCCGGTGACGGTCTGCTGTCTCCCCTGATGGGGTGACGGCGGACGACGCATCCACACACGAGATTGTGTGTGTGGACATCCATCGAGCGAAATTGGGGGGGCCGATGCCGAATTCTTCACCGGATCTCATTTCAGGCGACACTCGTCCGGGCATGGTACCGGGAGACGCCGCAGCTCTGCTGCGGCAATGGTTCATTGCCCACCTCAGAACGGTAGGGCGCGCGCTGGCGTGGTTCGGCGTGACGCTCCGGGAAGACCGGGCCGACCTCGCGCAAGACGTCTTCTTCGCGGCGTACCTCGCACTTCTTCGCGGCGAGGAGATCGACAACCCGCGGGCCTGGCTGCGGGAGTGCGCCCGCAAGCACGCCAGTAACCACCGCCACAAGGAGCTTCGACGGAGCGCGCCTCCACGCGAGCTGGCGACCGGCGTGGCCCAGGATCCCGAGCGGATCGCGGCCGAGCGCGAGCGCCTGCGACGAGCCTTTGCCAGCCTCGACGAGGACGCCCAAGGCATCGTGTTCGACGTGCGCGCCGACGAGGTGAGCTGGGGCGATGTCGCCCGGGAGCGCGGGATCACCATCGACCAGGCCCGGTATCTCTACCAGCGCGCCGTGACGCAGATGGAGGAAGTCTTGAAACGCGACGATTCGAACGAGAAGGAGCGCCGCTCGATCGGGCCTCCGATCGCGCTCTCGCTGCTCGAAGGCTCCCTCCGCGACGAGGCCGACGACGTCTCGCCCGACACCCGTCGTCGCATCTGGGACTCGCTCGAGCAGCGAATGGACGCAACCTCACCCGGCCGCCCCGGCGCGCCCCGCGAGGCGCCGCACCGCGCTCCGCGCCTGGAGATCGGCGCGACGCTGGGCCTGCTCGGCGGCGGGATCGCCATCGGCCTCGTGATTGGCTATCTCCTGCGCGGCCCCCTCCCGGCGCCGCCGCGCCCGCCGTTCGCAGCCGCGTCCGCCGGCGTCGTGCCCGGCGCCACGCCGGCGACGAGCGCGCCGCTGCAAACGACGATCGCCAGCGCGAGCCCCGTCGAGGCGCCGCCGGAGATCCCGTTCAGGAGCCCGGGTCCACCGCCGGTCGAGGCCGCGACGGCCCCCGCCGCGACGCGCGAGTCGCCTTCAATTCGCGCCCAACTGCGCGTCAAAGGCCTCTCCACGTCCGCCGCGACGCGCGCGCGGTCAGGCTCGATGACGCTGCTCGACTACGCGAGAGCCGCCCTCGCGTCCGGCGACGTGACAACGGCGCTCGCGCAGCTCGCGCTCCATGCGCGCCGGTTTCCCGCGGGACAGGACGCCCGAGCCCGACGCGAGCTGCAAGCGCTCGCCTGCGCCGCTCCCGAAGCGACAGGAGCGCAGGAGTGCACGGCCGCGGTGTCCAGCGCGCCGCCGGATTGAAGCTCTGGAGCCGGGCGGCGCCGCGAGCAATTTCACGTGGGGAGGAGCTGGGCCTGGATCACCCCGGGCTCGGGAGGGTTCGTTCATGGTGCTCGAGATCATTCACCTGATAATCATGACAGCCACGCTCACCTGCGGCTTCGTCGTGGCGTGGTATGGCCACCGGATCCACGCGGCGCTGGCCCGCGAGCTGTCCTTCCTCGACGCTCGCGACGTCGATCAGCGCCGCCAGCGGGCCGAGGCGCGCCACGCGGGACAGGCCTGGAACAAGGAGCTCAGCAACTGGCACCGTGACACTCGCGCCATACTCGGCAAGCTCTACGCGATCGCCGCCGAGAGCAGCCCCGAGGAGCGCGATACGCGCCTCATACCTCCTCCGACGTCGCCCCCGTCCATTCCCGAGACGTCACCGCGGCCCGGCGCAGCGCCGGTGTCGCGGGAGCGGCCGAGTCCGGGGGCGCCGACGACGGCCCCGTATCGTGCGGTATCGCCGCCTGGCTCGGCCTCGATACTCGCGCCCGCGCCGGCCCTCGTGGCGGCCGGGATGGGGCCTCGTCCGCCGGCCTCCTCGCTCGTGTCGACGCGGCGCCCACCGCCGATCACCGTCGACGATACTCCCTCACCCTCGCGCCGCGCGCCGTCACGCCGCGCGACGGTGATGGGTTTGCAGCCGGTCGACGGCGACGCGCCCGATCGCGTCTCGTGGGAGGCCTTGAAGCACACCGGCGGGCTCGGCGGCTCCACGCAGCCCGCGCGGATCGAGCCGCGTTTTCCCGGGACCCTGCTCTCGATGCCCTCGGCCGCGGCACCCACCAGCTCGCGCCCGATAGCCCCGGTCGAGACGAAGTCCATCTGCCACGGGTGCGACGGCGGCTTCATCGCCGTGGGCCAAGGCGGCATCGGCAAGTGCCATGATTGCGACGGCTCGGGGTTCATCGATGCGCGCTGACCGCGGAGCATTCGCCTTTGAATCCAGGCTGGTTCGCATGGTCCTGCGCGTCTCTCCCGCGCTCCAGGAAGACCTGACCGCCATCAGCGAGCGCCTCTTCGACGAGACGCGCCTCGAGTACTCCTACGCCGCGATCATCCGTGGGCTCATCGCCCTCGGCCTCGCCTCCATCGCCGGCAAAGCCAGCCTCGCCGTCGAGTTCGCCGGGACCCGGATCCCGCGCGGAAGAAAGCGCGGCGGCAGCTGGAAGCCCAACGACGACGACGACGAATGAGGCCCACGCCACCGCGGGGCGCGGCACTTTGCTCCGTGGCTACAGTGGCCTTTCGCGCCGCCCCGTTTGCGCTATCCATGCCGCCATGCTCATTGCCCGCGCCCGCGTCGTCGCTCGCTCAATCGCCCTCTCCCCCGCGATCTCGCGGTCCTCGCGCGCGCGGCAGGTGGCGTCGTGAGCGCCGACGCGGCCCCGCGAAAGCATAAAAAATCCCACAAAAGGAAGCCGGAATCGAAGATCGGCGCCGCCATGGAGCGCGCGTCTCGCCTCGTCACCGAGTGGTCGGGCAGCTCGTGGGCGTTCGGCCTCGCCGCGGCCGTCATCCTCGTGTGGCTGCTGACGGGCCCGATCTTCAAGTACTCGGACACCTGGCAGCTCGTCATCAACACCGGGACGACGATCGTCACCTTCCTGATGGTGTTCCTGATCCAGCGCTCGCAGAACAAGGAGTCGCTCGCGGTGCAGCTCAAGCTCAACGAGATCGTCGCGGCGCTGACGGGCGCGAGCAACCGGCTCATCGACGTCGAGAACCTCGACGAGGCCGAGCTCAAGCAGCTCCATCTCTTCTATCGAACGCTCGCGAAGATGGCGAAATCGGACATGCACCTCGGCCAGTCGCACTCGATCGACGAGGCCGAGGCGAAGCACCATCGCAAGACCAAGCTGCAGGCCGTCGAGCTCGGAGACGACGAGACGACCGACGAGGCCCGGAAGGTCGGCTGACACTCGGAGCGTGGCTGGGAATTGCCTTGCCGCCCCACTCCCGCTTCGAGAGTGGCAGATCAACAGCCACTCGCTCAGGGGAGCGGCGGGCCGGTCCCGCCGGCGAGGCCGTTGCGGATCGATCCCGCGAGGGCGCGCACGCTCTCGGCGAGCTCGAGGACCTCGATCTCGAGCCCTTTCGGCCCGCCGACGATACGGAGCTGCACCGGGATCGGCCGCACCGGGACGAGCGCACCGTCGGTCGCGGCCGCGACGGCGCGCGCCGCGAGCTCGAGCCGTCCATCGAGCGCCAGCGCCTGATCGAAGCCGATCGTGCCGCGCAGGCTCACCGCGAGATCGTCGGAGCGGACGACGATCGGATCGGTCGTGGTGAGCCCCTTCGATCCGACGTCGAACAGCGCCGACGCCTCGCGCAGATCGAGGCCCCGGATCCTCCCGGCGCTCTTCTTCGCCTCGCGCGCAAAGATCTCGCCGAGCAGCGGGTTCACCACGGTCACCTTCCGGGTGAACGCGTGGCGCGCGTGGACATCATGAAGCGCGAGCCGCGCTGAGCCCCGCAGCGAGCGCACGATCGCGTCGCTGCCGTCGCCGGCTCCGTGGAGATCGACGCGCCCGGTCGCGCGCCCGCGCAGCTCGGTCTCGGCGCTCGCGCCGATCTTGGCGAGGTCGATGGCGTCGACGCGCGCGTGGAGATCGATCTCCGGCGCGCTCGTGAGATCGACCCAGCTCTTCTCGACGTCGACAGAGCCGCCGAGGGCGCCGGCGTGGAGGCTCTTCACCGTCAAGCGGCCATGCTCGAGGCCGAGCTCCGCGTCGACAGGGTGCAGCGTGGCGCCGCGCGCGCGCACGCTGTCGAGGTGAACGCTCCCGGTCATCGCGAGATCGCCGGGCGCCTCGAACGTGGGCTCCTGGCTGCCGTCGAGCGCACCGAGATCGAGCGCGCCGTCGGTGATCTGAACATGGACCGCGCGCGTCGGTCGGAGGCCGTCGAAGTCGACCGAGCCCACCACGCGCCCGAGGCCGCTCTGGATTTCGAGCGCGCCGACGTGGACGGCGGCCGAGGCGAGATCGTCAGGATCACCGCTGAAATCAAGGCTGAAACGCGCCGTCGCGCCGGCGAGCTTCGGGGGCACGAGGGCGCCGAGGAGCGGGATCATCTCCCCCATCGGCGCGAGCGCGAGCGTCGCCGCCGCGACCACGACGTGCGCGTGGTGCGGCGCGACGTCGATCGTCAGGCCGTCGAGCGTCGCGCCGGGCAGGGCGAGCTGCGCGTCGAGCACGCTCAGGTGATCGCCCTCGCGGGTGACGGCGACCGCGAGGCGCGCCGGCCGCCCCGCCGCCTTGCTGAAGACCGGCGCCACCGCCACCGTCGCGGCCCCGAGATCGGCGGAAATCCTCGCGGAGACTTTGTCCCCGGTCGTTGCCACCGCCACCATCACCGAGGGCGCGCCGAGCAGCGCGAACACCCCGCGGCGCAGTAGCGCGCCGCGGAGGCGCAGCGTCGTCGCGATCTCGGTCTTGCCGCCGCCGCGCTGGAGGGTGCCCGAGCCCTTCACCAGCCCCTCGACGGTGGCGCCCGCGAGGCGCGCCGCAGCGTCGGGAAAGAGCGCGAGGAGCGGCGCGAGCGCGGCCTCGGTCCAGTCGAAGGCGAGGTCGAGGTGATCAGCGCTCCACACCTTGCCGCGCGCCCCCAGCGTGAGCGGCCCGACGCGGAGCGAGCCGCGCGTGAGCTCCGAGATCGCGGCGAGGTGCCCCTCGAGATCGACGCCGAGCCGCGCGCCCGCGGGCTTCTGGAGGCCGGGCACGTGGACGCTGGCGCGATCGAGATCGACCGTGATTCGCCCCGTGAGATCGGAGTGCTTGCCCTCGAGGGTGAGCGTCGCCGACGCGGGCCCGCGCAGGGTGACGCCCGGCCGCCGATGGGCTGGTGGGACCAGATCGAGCAGGTGATCGAGCGGGCCCGACGCCTTGATCGAGAGCCCATCGATCGCCGGATCCGTCGCGAGATCGTGGGCCGTCGCCTCGCCCTCGAACACCAGATCGCCGACGTGGAGCCGGGCCTCGGCGACGTGGATCGCGCGGCTCGCCTTCGTGAAGGTGATCGCCGCGGCGAGGGTGATCGCCGCGGGCGCGCCGGGCAGCGTCAGGCCCGTGGTGTCCGCCGCGAGCGCGCGGATCTCGTGGAGATCGAGCTTCACCGTGCCCTGCGCGGCGTCGGGGCCGTCGCCGCCGCGGAGGGCGATCGTGAACGGCCCCGCGACCGTGAGCTGGCGCGGGCGCACCACGTCGGGGAGCAGCGCGACCAGCGCGCCGGCGTCGCCCGAAGCGTCGAGCTGGAGCGCGTCGATCACCGGCGCGCCGCCGAGCGCGTGCGCCTCGATCGTCCCGTGCGCGAGCGCGCCAAAGGCCGCGAGGTCAAACGATCGCGCGAGCAGCGAGCCGCGCTCGGCGTTCACCATCGCGTCGAGGCCGAGCGAGAGATCGAGCGGAGCGCCGAGCTCGCGCTCTCCCGACGCCCCGATCGCCGCGAGCCGCGCGCGGGCCAGGGACGCCTTGCCGAGCACCGATCCGATCGGCCCCGGCGCGATCACGACATCGACGCGCAGCTCGGCGTCCGCGAGATCGATCGACGGCGCCGCGGGCACGCGCAGCCACGCGAGGATCGGCGCGACGCGCACGCCGGCGCCGTGGATCTCGACCTTCGCGAGCGCCGCCGCAGCGCCGGCCGCGGCCCCCTCGGGCAGCGCGAGATCGAGGGTGGCGTCGAGCGTCGCGCCCGGCGCGATCGCTGCGCCGAGCGTGAAGCGCGAGGCCGCGTCGGGCCGCACATCGACGCCGCGGATGGTGATCGGCTCGACGTCGAGCGCGCCCGCGGGAGCCCCTTCCCCGCTGCGGAGGTGCAGCTTCGCCGCCGAAAGCTCGACGCGATCGAGGGCAATGCGCGTCCGCGATGTCGGCGGCGGCCGCGAGCGCGGCGGCAGCGCGGCGAGGCGGGCGCGCACGTCGTCCGTCGACAGCCCGTCGGCCGTGCGCACCAGCGTAAGCTCAGGGCCTTCGACGTCGAAGCGGGTGACCTCGATCGCGCTCCCCCACGAGCGCACGAGAGGCCCGAGGCGGACCCCGAGGCGGATCGTCGGGATGCGGAGCAGCGGCTCGGCGAGGCTCCCCGTGACCCCCGGCGCGCCGGCGATCATCACCTCGCTCACCACGATCTCCGAGGTGCTCCCCACCGCGACGTGGACCGCGCCGATGGTCACGGCGCGCCCGATCACCTGCTCGAGGTCCGCGGCTTGCGCCATCAGCGCGGCGCGCACGCGCCCGTCGAGATCGTGCAGGACCACCGCGAGCGCGGCGAGCGCGAGCACCAGCAGCAGCGCGAGAGCGCGCGCCAGCCCCCGGAGGACCCAGCGCGCGCGGCCGATCCCCGGAGGGCGCATGAAGCGCCGCCACCAGTGAGCTCGGAATGGAGGCGGCGTCGTCAAGTCAGGAGGTTCCTGGTTCACGGGTGAGGCAACGGCGCGAGAGTCGGTGTGCAGATCTCGGTTGGCGGACCTCCCGTGGTGCCGACAACACGTTGAGATCAATAAAAATATTGCCAGCTGGCGGCGCTCCGGAAACGTTGCAGAACAGACCACCAGGC
This sequence comes from Byssovorax sp., assembly GCA_025362495.1. GTDB lineage: Bacteria > Myxococcota_A > Polyangia > Polyangiales > Polyangiaceae > JANYGI01. The sequence continues at coordinate 104,402 of JANYGI010000042.1, forward strand.
GTTACCGTGCGGTCGTTCGCCATTGAATACCCCCGGCGAAGAGCGCCGACAGCGATAAAGTCGACCCCGCCGATGATTCCTCGCGCATCCGTTCGTCAATGCCTGAGTGCGCGTCCCCCTCGGAGCGGGGTATCGGGCGTCGTCGGGCAGGCGCGGACGGCCACGTGCACACGATGAGCGCGCCTCGCTCGTTGCGTGATCGCCTCGTCGAGGCCCGAGCAGCGCTCTCGGATATCGCCCCGGCGGATGGCCCGCTCGTCGCGCCGGTGCTCGCGCAGATCGAGCGCGCCCTCGCGCGGATCGACGTGTCGGCGCCCGCCGACGGCGTGGCGACGCTCGACGGCGCGCCGGTCTCGCTGCAGCGCGAGAGCCTGAACCAGGAGCTCGAGCGCCTCACGCCATCGGGCGAGCGCGGCGGCCTCCTCGACGCGGTCCTCAACCAGAGCCCACACGGCATCTTGATCGCCGACGCCAGCGGGAAGCTCATCCTTCAGAACCCCGCGGCCGAGCGGATCTGGGCGGGCAGCGCCGCGGCGGACAGCGTCGAAGGCTGGGGGCAATACCGGGCCTTTCACCCCGACGGCCGCTCGTTCGAGGCCACCGACTGGGCGATGGCCCGGAGCCTCGCCGAGGGCGTCGTCAGCGACGCGCGCGAGATCCATTTCCTCCGCTTCGACGGCACGCACGGGCACATGATCGGCAGCGCTGCGCCGATCTTCGGCGCGGGGAAACGCGTGATCGGCGCCGTGTCGATCTTCGCCGACGTCACGCGGATGAAGCAGGTCGAGGAGACGCTCCGGGTCACCGAACAGCAGCTCTCCACCACGCTGCGGAGCATCGGTGACGCGGTGATCGCCACCGACGCAGCAGGCCTGGTGACGTTCCTGAACGAGGTCGCCGAGTCACTCACGGGGTGGACGACGGCCGAAGCCCAGGGCGTCCCCCTCTCGGAGGTGTTTCACATCGTCGACGAGGCCAGCGGCCTCCCCGTCGAGAGCCCCGTCGTGCGCGTGATCGAGCAAGGCGGCATCGTCGGCCTCACCGGCCACACGTCGCTGCTCCGGCGCGACGGCACGTCGCTCTCGATCGACGACAGCGCCGCGCCGATCCGCGACACCCGGGGCGAGCTCGTCGGCGTGGTGCTCATCTTCCGCGACATCACCAGGAAGCGGCGCGAAGACGAGCGGAGCGCGTTCCTCGCCGACATCGCGTCGCAGCTCCTCGAGTCCTCGCTCGACTACGACTCGCGGCTGGCCCGCGTCGCGCAGCTCGCGGTGCCGCGGCTCGCCGACTGGGCCGCGATCGACATGCTCGCCGACGATGGCTCGATCCGCCGGCTGGCGATCGCCCACACCGACCCTCGAAAGGTCGAGTACATCGAGGCGCTCGAGCGGCGGTATCCCGGCGATCCGACGCGGACCTACGGCGTCCCCCAGGTCATCCGCGCGGGCGTGAGCGAGATGGTCCCGGAGATCACCGACGAGATGCTCGTCGCCTCCGCGAGCGACGACGAGCAGCTCCGCTTGATCCGCGCGATCGGGCTCCGCTCGTACATCTGCGTGCCTCTCACGGTCGACGGGCGCACGCTCGGTGCGATTACTTTCGCCACGGCCGAGACCAATCGCAGGTTCGATTCCGACGATCTCGCGTTCGCGCAGGAGATCGCCCGGCGAGCGGCCACACCGATCGACAACGCGCGGCTCTACGCTGAAGGGAAGGAGGCCCGCGATCGCGCCGAGGCCGCCGAGACGCGCTTTCGCTCGCTGGCCGAGGCGATACCGCAGATCGTCTGGGCGATGAAGGGTGACGGCGGCCAGGACTACCTCAGCCCCAAGTGGCACGAGTACACCGGTCAACCGCTCGACATGCCACTCGCGGAGCGCTGGAGGAAGGCGCTCCACCCCGACGACTACGACGAGTGCTTTCGGCGCTTCGCCGTCGCCGCGGAGTCGAGCTCATCGTGGCAGGTGGAGTACCGTATTCGCCGCGCCGACGGGGTCTATCGCTGGCACCTCGGGCGCTCCGTTCCGGTGATCGAGGACGGGCGCATCGTGAAGTGGTACGGCACCGCGACCGACATCGACGAGCAGAAGCGGGCCGTTCGCACCCGGGACGACGTCCTCGCGACCGTGAGCCACGATCTCCGCAACCCTCTCGGCAACATCCTGTTTTCGGCCGAGCTCCTCGAGGAAGAGGGCCTGGAGCAGGATCCGGGGCTGATCCACGCCATCAAGCGCGCCGCGAACCGCATGTCGACGCTGATCCGCGATCTGCTCGACATCACGGCGGTCGACGGCGGCGAGCTATCGATTCATCGCCGACCGGTGCACCTCGGCTCGCTCGTCGCCGAGGCCGTCTCGCAGCAAGAGCAGCTCGCGAAGCAAAAGCACGTGACCCTGATCCTCGCGCCGAGCGACGTGCCTCCCGAGGTGATCGTGGAGTGCGATCAGGACCGGATCCTCCAGGTCTTCGCCAACCTGCTCGGCAATGCCCTCAAGTTCACGCCGGCCGCGGGCACGATCACCGTGGCTCACCGCCTCGTCCGCGGCCACGCCGAGCTCTCGGTGAAGGACACCGGCGCGGGTGTCCCCCTGGAGCAGCAGCGTCACGTGTTCGATCGCTTCTGGCGCAACAAGGAGAGCGAGAACGCGGGCAGCGGCCTCGGTCTCGCGATCTGCAAAGGCATCATCGAGCAGCACGGCGGCGAGATCCGGGTCGAGGGCCGCGAGGGCGAGGGCGCGACCTTCGTCTTCACCCTCCCGCTGCGCGCCGAACCATGAGATAGCCTGTCGTCGCCGCGAGCTCAGGCCTTCGGGTTGTACTCGTACCCATGGCGGACGATCTTCTCGACCTCGGGCCACGCCTTGCGGGGCGATCCGGCCTTGTTCGACTCCCACTCGGAGCGGAGCCTGAGCTCGACACCCTCGTTCCAGATGGGATGCTCGGCGCCGAACTTCTGGCGCGCCGTGTAGCCATAGCCCATCGGGACTTCGTCCTCGTCCCAGCTCCCGATCACCCTGGGCGGGTTGGGCCGGTCCGCCGGCGGGATCGGCTCGCTGCCGACCGCCTGCTTGACGGTGTCGAGCACGCCTTGATTGAGCTCGTGGCCGTGCGGCAACGAGAGATCGTGCTTCGTTTGCTCCCAGTCGCGCTTCAGAGCCTCCTTGACGCGATCCCACGCGCTGCCCTGCGAGTCGTCCCACCAGCTCGGCTGCCAGTTTGCTGTCGTGGCCATGATCTGCTCCTCGGTTGAATCGTTGGTTCTGCCAGAGGGGAAGATCGGGTATCGACGATCTTCCCCTGGTGCGGTCCGAAGCTGCGGCAAAAGCTCAGCTCGGGCGGTGGCCGGCGCCGGTACCGCGGGTCGCGGGCTTGCCGGTCTCGGCGCTGTCATGCGCGGGATCCGAGGAGGCCGCCATCATCGACTTCGCGTCATGCGCGGCGTCCTTGACGGTGCTCACGGCCGCAGCAGCCTTGTTCTTCACGCTGTCCTCGACCGTCTTGGCGGTGTCGACGACCTTCGTCTCGACCTTGCCCTCGGCCTTTTTCACGGCGTCCTTGGCCTTACCCGCGAGATCCTCGGCCTTGTGCTCGAGCGTCTCGACCTCGGCTTCGGCCTTCTCGGCGACGACCTTGGCGTCACCCCAGAGGCCCATGAGGCCCTTCATCAGGTTACGACGAAGGTCGGCGCCGGACGTCGGCGCGAGGAGCATGCCGGCTCCGGCGCCGGCCGCAAAGCCCGCTCCGAAGATGGCCATGGACACGAGCGGGCTGCGGCGGCGCGAGAGGCCGACCCAGCCGAGCGCGTCATTGGAGTCGAGGCTGCGCAGCATCGCGGCGACGCTCGTCACGGCGTGGACGCCGTCCATCACCGAGGAACGAACGCTGGAGGCCGCCTGCTCGGTGCCCTCCTTGGCCGAGCCCATGAGGTTCTTCGCGGTCGCCATCGTGTCGTCGAGCATGGTTGCCATGATCCGTCGTCTCCTTCAGGTGGACAGTCTGTCCGTTGCTGGTTGGCGAGAGGGATTGCAGGCTTCGGGCCAAGTCGACGAATCTGCGCCGCAGCGCGTCTCGACGGCCTCGACGCTCTCGAGATCGGGGCGATATGCCCCAGCGGATCCGCGCGCGCCCCCCGAGCGCCACACTCCGCATCGACCGAGCGACCTCGATCGACGCGGAAATCAACACTATCCGATGAGAACGGATTGATCAGTGCGCGGGCTACTCAGAACGTCACGCGCAAATCGGCGCCCGTGGGGCGCAGAAGCAGCGACGTCTCGAGCCCGGTCGTCGGAACCTTGCGCGCGCCGAGGACGATCATCGTCACGCCGCCGGCCATCGCGAGAGCGCCGCCGACCATCAGCGCGATGCCCGGGGCCCTCGGCCCACCGCAGCTCCCGCTGCCGTCGATGCCACCGTCGCAAACGAAGCTGGTGTTGATCACGTAGACCAGGCCGCCGACGGCCGTGACGCCGAGTCCCACGAACGTCGTAACGGCACCTCCGATGATCAGCCCCGGGCTCGCCCGGTGCTCTTCGCGGACCATGAGCGGTTGAGAGCCCGGAGGCGCCATCCAGGGGCCGTAAGCGCCCGGCGCCTGACCGGGAGGCATCACGTAGGCGGGAGGCGCCACGACGGGCGCTGCGACGGCGGCCGGAGGAGGAGGGGGAGGAGCGGCGGCCTCGTCGGCGAGAGCCGGGGCGACGACGAGCAAGCAGGCGAGCAGCGAACACGACGAAGCGAGCGTAAGGTGTAAGTTCATGCGTCCACCGTAGCGCATCGATCCGGGCCTTGCTGCAGCGGAAAAAAGGAGCCGGCGATCACTCGACCGACGCGGGCATTTCGCGGCGGCGCAGGAGGCGCTCCCGCAGCACGCAGGCCCAGTAATACGTCACTGGCAAGACGATGAGCGCGAGCACCGCGGCGCTGATCGTACCGCCGACGACGACGACGGCGATCGGCCGCTGCGTCTCGCTCCCGATGGCGTGCGACATCGCGGCCGGCAGCAGGCCCAGCGAGGCGAGCAGCGCCGTCATCAGCACCGCGCGCAGGCGGTCGCGCGTGCCCCCGACCACGGCCTCGTAGAGCGGCTCGCCCGCGTCGAGGCGCCCGCGGATCGCGGCCACGACGAGCACGCCGTTGAGCACCGCTTGCCCGAGCAAGGCGATGAAGCCGACGGCGGCCGAGACCGAGAGCGTCATCTTCACCGCGGCGAGGCCGAGCACGCCGCCGATCAGCGCGAAGGGCACGTTGACGAGGATCACCACCGCGTCGAACACCTGCCCGAAGGCCGAGAAGAGCAGGAAGAACGTGATCAAGAGGGCCAGCGGGATGACGAGCGTGAGGCGCTTCATCGCCCGCTCCTGGTTCTCGAACTCGCCGCCCCAGACCATCTCGTAGCCCTGCGGGAGGGCGAGGGCGGTGTTGACCTTCTCCTGCGCTTCCTTCACGAAGGAGCCGAGATCGCGGTTGCGCACGTTCATGCGAATACCGACGTAGCGGCGGCCGTTCTCGCGGGTGATCGCGGCGCGGCCGGTGCCCATCTTCACGTCGGCCACGGCGGAGAGCGGGATGAGCGAGCCGTCGTCGAGGGGCAACAGCATCTCGCGGATCGCGCCGACGTCTTCCCGCGTTGACGGTGGGTAACGGACGGTCACGTCGAATCGCCGCTCGCCCTCCCAGAGCTCGCTGGCCACGTGGCCGCCCATGGCCGTCTCGGCGTAGTCCTGCACGTCGGCGAGATCGAGGTTGTAGTGCGCGAGCGCATCGCGATCGATGGTGACGGAGATCTGCGGCGACTCTCCGCTCTTGACGATGCCCACGTCGGCGGCGCCGGGGACGAGGGAGATCACGTCCTTGGCCTTGTCCGCCGCCGCGGAGAGCTTGTCGAGATCTTCGCCGTAGATCTTCACCGCGATCTGGCCGAACTGACCGGAGATGTTCTCGGCCACGTTGTCCTTGATCGGCTGGGAGAAGTTGTACTCGAGGCCCGGTATCTCCTGGAGGTTCCGGGCCATCTCGGTGACGAGATCGTTGATGGTCTTCATCTGCGGTCGCCAGGCGTCGAGGGGCTTGAGCTTGACGAAGACCTCGAGGTTGTTGGGCAAGCTGGGATCGGTGCCGTCCTCGGGGCGGCCGAGCTGGGTGAGCAGGCTCGTGGCCTCGGGGCTGCGGCGGAGGATCTCCTTGATCCGCGGCGTGAGCTTGCGACCCTGGGTGAGTGACACGTTGCCGGGGAGGCTGAAGGTCACGTAGAGCGAGCCCTCGTTGAGCTCGGGGAGGAACTCGGAGCCGAGGCGCGGGAGCAGCGTGACGGCCGAGACGAGCCCGCCGAGGGCCAGGATCGCCACCACGATCGAGTGCTTCATCGAGGCGTCGAGGAGCGGATCGTAGAGCCGCTTCGCCAGACGAAGGACCGGCGACTCGCGGTGAGCCTTGGGCTTGCGCAGGGCGTAGAACGAGAGCACCGGCACCACGGTGAAGCTCACGAACAGGGCGCCGACGAGGGCGCTGACGACGGTGTTGGCGAGCGGCGAGAAGATCCGCCCCTCGACCCGCTGGAGCGAGAAGATCGGCAGATACGCCGCGATGATGATCAGGAGCGAGAACAGCGTGGGGCGGGCGACCTCGCGAGCTGCCGTGAAGAGGCGGTCAATCAGCACGCCCGTGGGGATTGGCTCCTTCGCGGGCGGCGCGCCCTCGGGCAGCGAGAGCCGATGGAAGAGGTGCTCGACCAGGATGACGGCGCCGTCGACGATGATCCCGAAGTCGACCGCGCCCATCGAGAGCAGGTTGGCGCTCATCCCGCGGACGGACAGGTAGACGAACGAGGCCGCGAGCGAGAGCGGGATGGCGATGGCCACGATCAGCGACGCGCGCACCGAGAGCATGAAGATGAAGAGGATGAACGTGACCAGCACCGCGCCTTCAGCGAGGTTGTGGAACACCGTCTTCAGCGTGGTGTTGACGAGGTCGGAGCGGTCGTAGAAGGGGGTTATCTTCACGCCCTTGGGGAGCACGTGCTCGTCGAGATCGGTGATGCGGCCGCGGAGGCCGTCGAGCACGACGGTGGGGTTCTCGCCGCGGCGCATGAGGATGATGCCTTCGACGGCGTCCTCGTTGTCGTCGCGCGTGACGATGCCTTGCCGCGGGGCGTACCCCTCCGTCACCGTGGCGACGTTGCGCACGAGGACGGGTACGCCGTCGTGGAAGCCGCAGCGGACCTTCTCGATGTCGCTGAAGCTGCGGAAGATCCCTAGGCTGCGGATCACGAACGTCTCGGCGCCGCGCTCGACGTAGCCGCCGGTGGCGTTGGCCGAAGCCTTCTTGAGCGCCGTGAAGATGTCGGAGAGATCGACGCCGAGCGCCGCCATTTTCATGGGATCGGGCTGCACGTGGACCTCGCGCTGGAGGCCGCCGTACGAGACCACGTCGGCGACTCCGGGGACCTGCAAGAGGCGCGGGCGCACCGTCCATTCTTGCAGGGTGCGCAGCGACATCGGATCGGTGCCTTTGCCCTCGAGCGTGTAGCGATAGACCTCGCCGATCGGCGTCGCCATGGGCCCTAGGCTCGGCTTCACGCCCTCGGGCAGCTCGGCCTCGGCGAGGCGCTCGACCACCTGCTGGCGCGCTCGGAGCGAGTCGGTGGTGTCGTCGAACGTGAGGGTGACGAACGAGAGGCCGAAGAGCGAGATGCTCCGCAAACGGAAGAGCCCCGGCGTGCCGTTGAGCGCGCGCTCGAGGGGGAGCGACACCCGCCGCTCGACCTCTTCGGTGGGCTGCCCCTCGTAGATCGTGATGACCTGGACCTGGGTGTCGGTCGGATCCGGGAACGCTTCGACGGTGAGGTGCGAGTACGCGTAGTACCCCCAGATCGCCAGCGTCGCGGCGAAGATGAACGTCGCGAGCCGGTTGCCGAGCGAGAACCGGAGGAGCCCTTCGAGCATGGGCTCACGGTAGTTCAGTTTTCTTTAAATGGGACCCGCGACGATGAAGCGGATCTTCGAAAAAACAAGCGCGAGTTTCACCTTCACGCTCTTTTATCGAAGATTATTTTTGTTTCCTCGATCGGTAATCCAATATTGTTTAACAAACGGGGTGCCGGCGCGCGTGGGGCCAAAATTTTCTTGAAGGTGCGCCGCTCCCGCCGACCGAGTTTTCTTTCACAGCGGGGCGATGGCGAGGAAGCCCGCCTGCGCGTGAGCGCGCCAGATCGTCTCGACGGCAGCGAAGCCGACGCGCTGGAGCAGCGCGAGGTGCTCGCTCGCGCGGAGCGGGAAGAACTTCGCGCCCTCGCGCGCGAGGTGGAGATCGACCGTCGCCTGATCGCGGCCCTGAGCGTGCTGGAACGCGGCCCACCGGCGACGCTGGAGCGCGTGGCCGAGGTCGGTCTCGGCGCGCACGTTCTCGAACACGAGGAGCGCGCCGCCGGGGCGAAGGAGCTCGAAGCAGCGGAGGAGAGCGCGCTCGCGGCCGCTCGGATCGGCGTAGTAGTGGTGGCTTTGCACCGCGGTGATCACGTCGAACGGCGCGAGCGCGGGCAGACCGTGCGAGGGCGCGACGAGGAAATTCTCGGCGGGGATCTCCGGGTTCTTCGCGCGCGCGAGGGCCAGCATGGCCTCGGAGGGATCGGCGAGGATGAAGGTGACATCGGGCGCGAATCTACGCGCCTCGGCGACGAGCGCGCCGGGACCGCAGCCGGTGTCGAGCCAGCGCGTCGCGCCGGGGGCCGCGGCGAAGCCGATCTCGATCGCGAGATCGACCATCTGCGCGTGGCAGGGGATCGTCTTCCTGACCTCGGCGGCGTAGTCCTCGGCGGCGTGGGCGCTGGTGTTGTCGGGGGTGCTCATCGCCGCGGAGCTTACGATCGAACTGCGCCGAGGGGGCCAGTCACGAGATCGGGAGTCGACGCCTCGCGCCGGGGGCCGAGCGACCTTTGCCGCTCACTCGCTCCCGAGTCTTCCCCGGTGCGCGTGCGCAAGAGCGCTTCGAGCATCGTCAGGTCGAAGGGCTTGTCGAGAGCGGGGTTGGGGATCGAGGCCAGGAAGTCGCGCGCGCGCCGGGTGAACGTGCCTCCGGTCATGAAGATGATCCGCGAGGTGAGATCGGGATCGCTCTCTTTCAAGGCCTCGTAGACATCCATGCCCGTCATCTCGGGCATGATCAGATCGCAGAGGACGGCGTCGAAGGGGGGAGCGCGGCGGAGCCTCGCCAGGGCCTCGCGGCCGTTGCCGAGGACCTCGACCTCGAACTCGGGCTCGAGCGATCGGCCGAGCGCGGCGGCGAGGACGGGCTCGTCGTCGACCACGAGGACGCGGCCGCGCGGCGTGCGCGCCGGCGGGATCGAGGGGCGGCTGTCGGCGCGAGCCGCGGCGTGATTGCCCTCGATCGGCTGCACGCTCGGGAGGACGACGCGGAAGACGCTGCCCTGGCCGATGCGGCTCTCGACGGCGATCTCGCCGCCGAGCGACGCGACTATTCCGTGGCAGATCGAGAGGCCGAGGCCGGTGCCGACGCCCGACGGCTTGGTGGTGAAGAAGGGCTCGAACACGTGAGCGAGGATGTCGGCGGGGATGCCAGCGCCGGTGTCGCTGACGGTGACGGCGACGCGCCCCGCGGCGTCGATCGATGTGCCGACCGTGATCTGGTTGTGCTCGACGTCGCCCTCGGCGATGGCCTGCCCCGCGTTGAGGAGCAGGTTCAAGAACACCTGGCCGAGGCGCGAGGCGTTGGCCTCGACCGGCGGCACGTCGTCGAAGGCGCGCACGAGGCGGGCGCGGTGGCGGATCTCGCCGGCGGCGATCTCGATCGTTTCGTCGAGCACGCGGCGCACGTCGACCGGGCCGCGGCGCTCGGTGTCGACGCGCGAAAACGCCTTCAAATCCTGGACGATCACCCGCACGCGGTCGACGCCGCGGCGGGCCTCGCGCAGGCGCGTGACGAGGTCGGTGCAGGGGACGGCGGCCTCGGCGCCGAGGCAGCGCGCGTCGAGCTCGCGCAGGACGAGGTCGAGGTTGAGCAGCACGTACGAGAGCGGGTTGTTGATCTCGTGGGCCACGCCCGCGGCCAGCGTGCCGAGCGAGGCGAGGCGATCGGCCTCGACGAGGCGCGCCTCGGACTGCTGGAGCGCGGCCTCGGCGCGGCGTCGCTCGGTGATGTCGATGGCGACGCCGAGGACCTCGACGACCGAGCCGTCGGGGCCGCGGCGCGGGGTGTAGCGCGTCTCGTACTGGAGCCCCTCCGGCCCGAGGTGCGTCATCGTGGTGAAGGCCTCGCCGCGGAGCGCGGCGCGCGCGTGAGCGACGATGTGCGGCGAGTCGCGGTAGACGTCGAAGATCGATCGACCGATGTACGAGCCCGCCTCGAGGCCGGTCGCCGCGAGGCCGCGGCCGGCGCCGAGCGTGAAGCGGCCCTCGGCGTCGAAGGCGAAGAGCACGATGGGCGCGTGCGACACGACGCCGAAGAGGCGCTCTTCCGAGCGCGCCAGGGCCTGCTCGAGCGCGCGGCGCTTCCAGGTCTCGCCGAGGCGCGCGCCCACCGAGGCGAAGATCGACGCGAGCGCGGGATCGATGGCGCGGGGGGTGCGGCCGAAGAGCTCGATCACGCCGAGGACCTCGCCGCCGGCGCTGAAAGGAAAAGCGCACGCGGATCGCAGGCCATCGCGCGCGGCCCAGAAGCCGCGATGGAAGCCGGGCTGCGCGGTCAGATCGGGGATCGAGCGCACGGCCGCGCGCGACCACGCTTCGCCGGGAAGGCCTTCGCCGCGAGGGAACCACGTGCGGCGGCTGATGCTCTCGAGCTCGGGCACGGGCGCGTGCTTCGGGGCCCAGTGCTCTTCGCAGCGCAGCTCACCGAGGGCGTCGTCGATGCGATAGAGGTTCGCCGCGGCCCAGCCGCCGGCCTCGCCGAGGTGCTGCAAGACGGCGCGCCCGGCCTCGACGTTGCTGCCTTCGCGCGCGAGGGAAGCGTCGATCGCGAGCAGCATGGCGAGCCAGCCGGCTTCGGCCAAGAGCGGCGTGCCATCGCGCGACGCAGGTATTGAAGTGTCGAAGCTATGCTCTCCCACGGCGCCCCTCGGATGGAGATTTGCTCCACGATATCACGGCGCGTCGGGCGAGCGGCGCGGGTGCGCGTGACCCGTCATCGCGGTCACCATCGTTGCGGGCTGTCGGAGGATGGGCCGCGCGCCTCGACCATCGAGGGAAGCGCGCGGCGGAGAGAGGGCTTCGGGCGGGGAATCAGGGCACGACGAACACGGTGCCGGTCATGCCGGAGAGCGCGTGGAAGTCGCAGTAGTACGGGAACGTGCCCGTCGTCGACATGGTGTAGGCCGCCGTCGTGCCCGTGCTCGTGCCGGCGCCGAACGGCCCCGTGGTGGCCCCCGGAACCTTCGAGCCGCCGACCACCTCGCCCGCGACGAGCGGGTGACCGGCGAAGCTCCCGTTGAACGTCACCATCGTCCCCGCGTGGACCTTGATGCAGGCCGGCGAGTAGGTGAGGCCGAGCGCGCCGCCGAAGGCGACCGTCGACGGTCCGAAGGTCGAGATCTTGCTCAGATCGCAGCCATTGACGAGCGAGCACACGTTGCCGATGCAGCCGCCGCTCGCGCAGTTCGAGTCGATCGTGCAGGCGGCGCCGAGGCACGAAGCGCAGGTCCCGCCGCAGTCCGTGCCGGTCTCGGTGCCGTTCTTCACGCCGTCGGCGCACGTCGCCGCCTGGCAGACATTGCCGGTGCACACGCCGCTCGCGCAGTTCGCGTTGACGACGCACTCGACGCAGACGCTCGCGCCGTTGCAGACCGCGCCGCTCATCTGCGAGCAGACGGTGCCGGACGCCGACGGCGGGTGCGACGGCGTCCCCGCCGTGCAGATCTCGCCGGTGCACTGATTGCCATCGTCGGCCGGGACATCGGTGTTCTTGATGACGACCGTCGAGTTGCCGGCGCCGTCACACTGGTTCTCCTTGCAGTCGCCCGTGGTCTGCGACGACGTCACCGTGCCGCCCGCCGTGTTCGCGAAGCCGCAGGCGCCGAGGGCGCACGTGCGGACCTTGCAGTCGGTGTCGACGCCGGGGCACGTCGCCGCCGTGAGGCACTGCACGCAGGTCCCGCCGCCGTTGCAGACCGTGCCGCCGTTCTGCGCGCACGTGGTGCCCGAGGCCGTCGGCGGGTTGGAGGGCGAGCCCGCGGTGCACACGTCGCTCGTGCAGGCGTTGCTGTCGACGGGCACGTCGGAGTTGTCGATCCCGTTCACGATCGAGCCCGCGCCGTTGCACGTATTCTTCTTGCAGTCGCCCGCGGTCTGCGCAGCCGTCGCGGTGCCCGCGGCGGCGAACGAGAAGCCGCAGACGTTCGCGCTGCACGTGCGCGTCTGGCACTCGGTGTCGGTGCCGGGGCAGGTCGCCGCCGTCACGCAGCCCGTGCAGGAGCCGGCGCCGTCGCAGGTCTGAGCGACGCCGCAGACGGTGCCCGTGGACGCCGGCGGGTGCGACGGGACGCCGCTCGTGCACACGTCGTTGGTGCACGGGTTGCTGTCGACCGGGAGATCGGTGTCGTCGGTGGCAGGCGCCGAGTTGCCCGCGCCGTCGCACTTGTTCGCCTTGCAATCGCCGACGACCTGCGTCGTCGTCTTGGTGCCGGCGGCGGTGAACGCGAGGCCGCAGACGCCCGCGGTGCAGGTGCGCGCCTGGCAGTCGGTGTCGCTGCCGGGGCAGGTCGACGCGACGAGGCAGGCGACGCACGCGCCGGCGCCGTTGCAGACCGTGTTGCCGCCGGTGGTGCACACGCCGCCCGCCATCGTCGGCGGGTTCGATGCCACGCCGGCGGTGCAGATGTCGTCGGTGCATTCATTGCCGTCGACGGGAAGATCGGCGTTCGCAGGCACGGTGACGACGGCGCCGTTGCCGTCGCACTGGGCCGTCTTGCAGTCACCCGCGGTCTGCTTGGTGACGGCGGTGCCGGGGGCGGTGAACGCCATCCCGCAGACGCCGGCGGTGCAGCTCGGCGCCTCGCACTCGTCGGTCATCCCGGGGCAGTCCGCGGCCGTCGCGCAGCCGACGCACTTGCCCGCGCCGTCGCAGACCAGGCTCGCGCCGCACGCGGTGCCCGAGGCCGCCGGGTTGTTCGAGGGGACGCCCGCCGTGCACGCGTCGTCGGTGCACGGGTTCGTGTCCTTCGGCACGTCGAGATCGTCGTTCGCGGAGACGCTCTTCCCGGCGCCGTCGCACTGCTGCACCTTGCAATCGCCCGCCGTCTGCGCGGCGACCGCGGTGCCCGCGGCGACCATCGTCGTGCCGCATTTACCGGCCTCGCAGGTGCGCGTGACGCATTCGGCCCCGGGATCGGGGCAGTCGTTCGCAACCGCGCACTCGGCCATCATGCCGCCGCCGGCGCCGCCTGTACCGGTACCGGTGCCCGTCGAGGTGCCGCTGTCGATCAAGCTGCGATCGATGGTCGTGATCAGCTCGCAGCCGAACGCGCCGAGCGCGGCCGCCGCGAACATCGCCCACTTGGCCTTGCTGGCCAGGCCTCTACCAGGTTCATTCATATCGCCACGTGACCCGGACGGGTGGGGCGAGTCAAGCCTTGTCGTGGCCTGCTGTCACTCGGCGGCCATCGCGTCGCCGTCGCGGAGGCGCGCGCGGCGACGGTCGAGGATCCGTCGCTCGACGACGCGCGCGACCTCCTCGTCGAACAGCAGCGTGTTGTGGCCGCGGTCGGGCATCACCGTCACGTCGCCGCCGGGCAGCGCGTGGGCCACGGGCGTCTTCACCAGCTTGTCGGCGCCCGCGATGATCGACAGGTGCGGCACGGCGTGGCCGGCGCTGCGGAGGCGCAAGCGGCGCAGCAGCGGGCTGTCGGGATCGAGATCGCGCGCGCCCTCGAAGCCGAGCCAGGCAGCGCGCGGGACGCCGGCGAACGGGCTCGACAGCGAGATGGTCTGCACGACGCGAACGTCGGAGATCTCCTGCGCGTAGTAGCGCGCGACGATGCCGCCGAGGCTGTGGCCGACGAGGTGGACGCTCGCCGTGCTCGGCAGATCGCGGAGCAGCCCGGTGAGGCGCCCGGCGATCTCGTCGACGCCGGGGCCGGGGCCGTACGTGAGCGCGGCGGCGTGCATGCCCGCGTGACGCATGATCTGCGAGCGCATCGGGCGGAGCACGCCGGCCGAGGCGAAGAGGCCGTGAAGGAACACCACGACGTCGTCGTCGTCACCGACGTTCGCGGGCACGACGGGCTCGAAGAGATCGTGTCGAAGGAGCCAGGCTTGCCGCGCGAACGCCATCGCTTCGAGCCCCGCCACCTTGAAGGGCAGAGCGAAGCCAATCCGGGAGCGGGCGCTGTCGTGGGCGGGTTTGGTCCTCGGCGACATGTCTCTGGATTACCACGCCCACGACATGCAAGACGAATTCAGGACAGCGCGAAAATTCATTCGCAGAGGCGGTATGCGTGGAAGCTCGGGAAAGCGTGGGGCACCCGCGTAGACAGGTACGCGCTGATTCTTCGATGCCAGCCACGGGAGTCGCGGCTCGCGCGGCTGGGGTCGCGCGCTCGATCGGAAATTGACGATCGCGCGGGGGCGTCGAGGAGGCGGCGGCGGGACGACGAAGCGAGGCTGATCCCCGACGATCGGCCTCGGTGTCAATCCCGAAGCAGGATGGTCATGAAGACGCTGTGAGGATCTTCCACGTAGTCGGCGAAGTGCGCGCAGTACGTGAAGCCCGAGGCCGCGTAGAGCCGGCGCGCAGGGTCGAAGGCGGCGGCGGATCCGGTCTCCAGGCTCAAGCGCGTGTAGCGGCGACTCCGGGCCTCGGCGAGGATGTGGAGCAGCAGAGCCCGCGCGACGCCCTTGCGGAGATGCGATGACGAGGTCCGCATTGATTTGATCTCGGCATGATGGGAGTCGAGCTCTTTCAGCGCGCCGCAGCCGAGCAGCTCGGCGCCGTTCCAGGCCGTCCAGAAGGTGATCTCGGGGCGGCGCAAGGCCTCGAGATCGAGGGCGTGCACGCTCTCCGGGGGCGAGTGGAGCGCCATGTTCCGGAGGTGCTCGCGCAGGAGCGCGTGGACGGCGGGGCTCTGGAGATCGTCCGTCGTGATGATCACGAGCAGTCTCGTTCCGGCTCGCCGTCAGGCGAGCAGCTCGGTCAACGGGCCTTGTACATAGGCCGGATCGCCGAAGGTGGTGAAGTCTTTCTGGTCGAGCGCTTGCCCGACGGTGACGAAGACGTCGTTCATCGAGCGGTTGTTGTAGAAGTCGAAGTGGCCGGGCTTCAAGGCACCCTGGGCGCCGCCGAGCAGCATCATTGGCATGTCGGTGAAGGCGTGGGTCGGGCCCTCGGCGACCTCGGTGGTCGTCATCACGCAGGTGTTTTCGAGGAGGGTCGAGCCGTCGGCCTCGACGTGGCTCCGGAGCGCCTCGCCGAAGTAGGCGAGCTGCTCCGAGTACCATTTGCTGATCGCGCTCAGGCATTGCATCGCGGTGAGCTGCGCGGGGCTGATGCCGGCGGGGATGCCGCCCGCGCCCGCGGTGCCGACCGAGATATGCGATATCGTGTGCTCGGCGGTGTTGATGCCGCCCGTGCAGGTGTCCACGCCCGCCGGGCACGAGAGCTGGTCCCACGGCGCGCTCGGGATGATCTTCTTGAAATCGAACACCGATTGCGCGCCCGACCATTGCAGGGTGGCGACGCGGGTCACGTCGCAGGCGAGGCCCGCGGCGATCAAGTCCATCTGGAGCTTGCCGAGCATCGGTATCGAGTCGTTGGCGTAGATCTGGCCGTCGGTGACGGCCGGCGCGCCGGGCTTGGCGCAGTAGGCGCCCACGTCGAGGCGGCCCTCGAGATCGCGAATCAAGCTCAGGTGCTTGTCGAGGCGGTCCTGGTCGGATTTGCCGAGCTTGCCGTTGAGGCGCTTGAAGTCGTCTTGCACGAGATCGATCATGCTCTTGCGCTGGGCGATGGCCTTCTCGAGGGCGGCCTTGGCGTCGGCCGAGTCCGGGATGTTGGCGAAGAGGCGGGTGAAGACCTTGCGAGGATCGGACTCGGAAGGTACGATGTTGGCCTGGCCGCCGCCCTCGGAGTAGCTCATGGAGCTTATCGGATCGCCGGCGAAGGCGATGACGCCGGTCTCGATCGATTTGAGCTGCCCGGGGATGGCGAGGCGCTTGGCCAGCTCCTGATCGACGCTGATGCCGGCGCCCCAGCCGACGTCGCCGAACATGGTTTGCTGGATGTCCGAGAACGGGCGGCCGGTAAGCATGCTCGTCATGCCCTTGTTGTGGGCGTTGCCGTTGAGCTTCTCGGCCGCGGCCATGCGGATGCCCGAGAGGATCGTCAGGTAAGGCCGCAGGTTCGGGGTGTCGAGCGGGGAGAGGATCGGGGAGGCCTTCCAGGCGGTGCCCGTCGTCGGAGGGCGCCAGTTGGCGATGACGGTGCCGGTGCTGGTGTACCAGGTGACGAAGCGCTTCGGCGGCTTGGGCGGGCCGGCCACGGCGTTGCGGCCCGAGAACAACGTCGACAGGAACGGGAGGGCGATGGTGATGCCCGCGGCGCCGCGCAGGAACATGCGACGGTTGATGGCGATGCGGCTCATTGGACGTCTCCCCGGGCGACGCGGTAGAGGAAGGCGGGCGTCTGGATCAGGTCGAGCAGGAGAGTCTTCACGTTGCCTCCCGACGCTTCGAAGCCGCTTTGCAGCGCGGTCATCGAGCAGGCGTCCTTCGGGCCCTGGGCGCGGCCGTAGGCGTAGTGGAACCAGTGATCGACCATGCAGCCGCGCATCGCCTGGCTCTTCGCGAGGAGCCTGGCGAGCTGGATGTTGTCCTTGAAGGGGCCGTTGGCGTCGGCGGGGCCGATCAAGGTGCCTGTCGTATCGAGGGTGTGCGCGCCGTCGAGATCGCGAAAGCGGCCCACGGCGTCGAAGTGGTCCATCGCGAAGCCGACGGGGTTCATGCGGATGTGGCAGGTGTGACAGGGCTCCTTCGCCGTCAGCTCTTCGAGCTGGATGCGCGCCGACTTGCTCGGATCGGGCGCGGGGAGCTGGAGGTTGACGTTGTCGGGCGGTGGCGGCGGTGGGTTGCAGAGGAGCTGTTCGAGGACGAACTTCCCGCGATAGACCTGCGACGGCTCTTCCTCGTGGGCGAGCGTTGCCATCAGCGCTCCTTGCGTGAGGAGGCCGGAATAGCGGGTCGGATCGAGATCGACGCGCTCGAAGGCGGCGCCCGGAGGGCCCTTGATGCCATAGAAGGCGGCGAGATCGGCGTTGACGTACGTCGCCGGGGTGGTGAGCAAGGCGCTCATCGTCCCGTCGCCGTGGCGCACGACGTCGTCGACGAACATGCGCGTCTCGGTGAGCATGAGCTCGCCAATCGCGGGGGTGAACTCGGCGGCGTTCTTGTGGAGTGTGGGCGTGGCGCCGAGGCGGCCCCACTGCACGTAGAAGTCCTGAATTGCGGAGGCGCCGCGGTCGTCGTCGAGCATCTTCACGGCCTCTGCGCGGACGGCCTCCGGCGTCGCCAGCTCGCCCTTGCCGGCGCGATCGAGGAGCGCGTCGTCGGGCATGGTGCCCCAGAGGAGGTACGAGAGGCGGGAGGCGACTTCGTAGCTGTCGAGCCGGAGCGCGTCGGGCGAGGCGGGATCGGGCATGCCCAGCTCGACGCGGTAGAGGAATGAGGGCGACTGGAGGACGGCGCCGACGAACATCTCGATTGCCGTGCTGAAGCCGTACGCGGCCTTCTGGGTGGCATAGAACGTCTGGTAGGCCGTGAGCTCGGCGGGGGTGAGCGGGCGGCGGAAGGCCCGGCGGCCAAACGATGCGAGGAAGCTGGCAGCGCAGGTGTCTTCGCCCTTGGCGGCGGGATCGCAGCCGAGGAGCTTGGTCGGCGCTTGAATGGCAGTCGCGGCGAGGGCGCGGGCGGCGCCTTCGTATTCTTCCACCACCGTTGCGCTCATCGGCGTGCTCGCGGCGCCGTTGGTGAAGCCGAGCTGGCGCGATTCGGCGGAGAACTGATCGGCCGGAGCGGTGGTGTCGCCGAGGAGATCGTGGACGGTGTTGTTGTACTCCCAGCGCGTGAGGCGGCGGAGCGGGGAGTCCGCGAGCGCGGGGTGCGAGCAGTCGAGACCGGCGTCTTCCGGCGGCGGCGCGGGCGGATCGTCACCGCCGAGGTGGCCCGTGCAGCCCGGCAGCGCTGCGAGGAGGACCATGCCTGCGAGGAGCGCGGTTGTTCGCATGTGCGTAGGCTATGCTACGCGGGCGGCGGTGTATACCGGATTTGCGGGGAGGGCGGCGGGGTGGATTAATCCGCTGCGGGCGCCGGAGACGGGTAGTGCGCTGCTGACGCTCTCTGCCGCACCTGTCGTGACTTGTCTTGGCTACCGATATTCGCCCCGCTCATCCGACGTGCGATATCACTTCTCTGGCACCAGCTCCACGTCGGCCCACGCGCAAAACGCTCATCGAACGTCAGCATCGGGAGAGCACCCGCTTCGAGGTGGGGTGCCAGGCGGGCTCAGCCGGTCGTTGCCACACGCTTCGTCGTCATGAGAGGCTCGCAGGAAGGTTGCGCTCGGTGGCGACGTGGGCGAGCAGTTCGTCGACTCGCGCCTTGACGAGTAGGCGACCAGGAAGGCTTCGATCGCGTCGCTGACGCACGTGTCTTCGTCGCCGACGTGCTTCTTTATCGCCGCGTTGAGGGCGCGATGGCCCTTCTCGCGGAGGAGGCACGAGAGGGTGAGCAAGCACTTTAGCGCAGGATCAGACCAGGGTTGTGCCGCAGCGGCCGGTGCCTTCGTTGCCTTGGTTGCCTTGGTTGCCTTCGTTGTCATCGTGGTGAAATCGTAACTGGGGCGCAGCGTCGAGGTCAAGCGAGCGGTGGATCTGCGCGTTGCGTGGCCTCCGAGGTCAGCACCACCGAGACGCCGACGCGGTGAGCCCGGCGTTACCGACCTGCTTGCCCGGTCTTGCAGGCGATCCGATCGAGGAGCGGCCGTGAGTGGGGGCGCGCACGGGATCCGAGATACGATGCGATGAAGACTCGGCGGTGGGACGAGCTCATTGCGAGCAGTTCGTGGGTCGACTGCAGGGACCTCTCGCGAAGGAGTAGTCGTCGCGACGAGGCTCAACGAGGGTGGAGCGGCAAGGAATTGCGTCCCTGGAACGGCCCGCGCTGCGCTATCCTGGCGCCATGTCTCAGCTCACTGCGGCCACCTGCGCGCGCTGCGGAGCCCCGCTCCAGCTCGATCCCTCCACGCCAAAGCAGATCTGCTCCTTCTGCGGCAACGAGCACCTCTTCACCGCGACCGCGCCGCCGTACTCGCCTCCCGTCGCGCATCCGCCGTACGCACCGCCCTTCCCTCCGGTGCCGCCGCCGCCCACCGGAACGCGCGCGGCGCTCACGAGCCCTGGGCCCAGCCCCAATGCCTTCGTCCTCCTGGGAGCGAGCGCCTTCATGATGCTCCTCGTCGGCGGGATCGTCGCCGCCTCGCTCGCGGGTAGCGGGCACGGCTCCGCTGCCGCGCTGCCGGGCGGAGGAGGCATCGTGCCCGCGGGAGAGCGGCTGCAATGGAGCTCCACCGGCACCAGCGTGGTCCCCGCGCGCGTCGACGGCGACACGATTGAAGACTTCGTCGGACGCTACGTGATCCTGGATCTCTCGGGCGAAACGACTCAAACGCTCTTCGTGGGCGGCTTCTCGGGCGCGACGTTCCAGCGGGTCTGGAAGGCCGGCCCGTATGGCACTCTCTCGGAGGCCGCGGGATCCACGCACTTCACCGTGGTCGGCGATCGGGTCGCGGTGGCCGATTTTCGCTCGACGCTCCACGTGCTCGACGTGACCACCGGAAAGGAGCTTCGCCGCGTGCGCTTGAGCGACCGAGCCCGGAACATCTGCTCGCCCCTCGACACGCGAAAGCAGGTGTGGATCGAGCTCGCCGATCGCAACAATCAGATCGTCGACCTCGAGTCCGGGAAATCGGAGGCGGCGGCCACCCGGCCCGCGTGGTGCCGTGGCGGCGGCGACGCGTTCCGCTCGTGCGCCGGCACGCGCGCGGCGTGCGACGACGAGGACAGGAGCGCGCCAAAGCGAGGTGGCCTCCGCGTCGATCTGATCTTCACGGACGGCAACACGACCGTCGCGACGGCACACAAGGAGCCAGGGACGGCGATCCCCATGGCGCTCGGGCTCGACGCGAAGAAGAACGTCACGTGGACAGCCGCCATCCCCGCCGATCCGGCCACGACCACCGGCGGAATGCACGACGGCGCCGGGGATCTCGCGGCCGGGCGCTTCTTCACTTCCTACGAGCTGGCCGGCGCGCAGGGCAGTCGGCTGGTGTCGCTCGACGCGAAGTCCGGAGCAAGGGTGTGGGATGTCCAGGTGACACGCAGCGAATCGGGCTCCGGCGTCGAGGGGCTCGCGGCGACGGCGACGCGCGTCTACGTGCCCCACTGGACCTGGCTCGATGTGCACGATGCGGCGAGCGGAAAGCTCCTGGGCACAGTGGGGGTGTGGTGATGCGCTCATCACTCGCCTTCGTCTTCTGCCTCTCGGCGCTCTCCCCCGCGTGCACGCAGCCCGATCCTCACGTGGTGGCCTCCCCGCAACCGTCGCTCTCGCTCGCGCCCACCGCGACGCTCCCGCCCTCCGCTGCGCCGACCGCGCCTCCCTCCCCCTCGGTGTCCGCGGCGGCCTCTGCCTTCGTCCCCTCCCCTGCTCCTCCGAAGGGGGCTTGTGGCCCGACGCACGTCGTCGTCGCGGGCGAGACGCTCGCGGGCCTCGCCAGGGCTTGCTACGGCGGGCGCGCCTGTGCCGATCTGCTCAGCCGGAAGAATGCCCTCATCAGCTCGACGCTCCGGCTCGGCCAATCGCTCACCACACCGCCTCTCCGGGATCTCGCCCCCTGCGCGCCGGCCGAGGTGTGCGGCCCCCTCCACGCGGCGCACGCAGCCTTCCTCGAAGCTCAGGCCTTCACCGAGCACTCGACTGTCGCGCCCGCGGCCGCCTCACCGCACCTCGACGAGACAACCCGCCTCCTCGAGGCCGCGCTCCAGGCTGCCGAGGCGAAGAAGATCTCGCGACCGAAGAGCCAGCTCAGGGCCGCGATCGCCGAGATCGCCTCGCTGCGCGCCGGATCCTGCGGCGAGCCCGGCTATTGCGAGAGCACGTTCCACCAGCACCTCGTGTTCGCGCTGGAGACGCTCGCCCGGGAGCCATGAGGGGCGCGCGGCCGGGCTCCTCGCGATCGGGTCCGGCGCAGGCAGGGCCTCGGGTGCTCGCCCTGGTTTCACACTCCTCATCTCGACCTGGCCGGCACGGAAGCGAAGGGAGGAGAGCCCGCGGCCGCGCGCCGGCGTCGAAAGGCAACCGTCCAGGCTCAGCGGCGCGCGGCGCTCGCGCTCACGGCCGGCGGACGAAGTACAAGGCGCTCCGCGGCGAGGCACAGTCGGTCGGCGACGACACGAGGATGTGCTCGTTCCACGCGGAGGGCGCGGCACGGGGGGTATCATCGAGGGTCAACTCACGTGGCGCAACCGGGGCTCGTCGAGGCCACGGAGGTGAGAACGATGGAGACGCCGAAGTGATCGGAGAGCGACCGATCGGGAGCGGGCTGATCGGGCCAGCGGGCAGCGCGGCCCGGGCGCCAGCGCGAATCGCGTCGCGCGCAGATGTGATCGATGCAAGCGTGTGGGCTGGAGTCGCGGCGAATGGGATCTCACTCTCCCGCCGTGAGCGCCGTCAGGCCTGCTTGCGCCAGCGCCGCTTCGAGCGCGCTTCGATTTGCGCTGGACCCGTAGTAGTGCGGTTTCACGAGATCCTGATTCAGATCGCCGAGCACGAAGAGCTCGTCTGACGGTAGTCGCGCCGGAGACGCATCCAGTCGTCGAGCTGGACGGCGAGGGCTGCGCGGAATGCGACGCCGCCGGCGCTTGGGTGGTTGTGCCACGTGCTGCCGATCCAGGGGAGCACGGTGCCGTAAACGAGAAAGGGATCGCCCGAGTCCGGGGTGATCCGGGCGGCTGCCGTTCGAGGTCCGAGGTGGTGAGGGGCTCGATCAGGTGACGCGACCAGATGGTCACCCAGCGGTGCTCTGGCTCGCCGTCGCCGTCACAGCCCGGCGCCGAAGAGTGCGAGAAGGCGTGGCCCGGAGTGAAGCCGTCGTGGGTCTCGGTGAGGACCCAGATATCGGCCCGCTCGCGATCGGTGTGGGCGCGGATGGCCTCACGACGTCGCTGTGAGACTGGTTTTTCGAGGTTCCAGGTCGCGAGCTTCATCGGGTGGCTGGCGGGTTGGCGACGACTGGCTCGATGATCTCATACTCGAACCATCCTCGCTCGGCAGCATCTCGGAGCGCTGGAGCCGACAGCCCCAAGCCCTGCGGCGCGAACTCGTACGGAAGGGTCTCGAGGGTCCTTTCGAGCCAGGCCCGCTTCGGGTTCGGGTTTCGCTGGCGGGGTGGGCCGTCGTCGATGAGACAGAGGAGCAGCTCGACCGTGGCTCGGAGATCGTGGATCTGGAGGATGCGGAGCGCGACGCGCTCGGGCGAGAAGCCGTGCTCGTGCGCCCATAAGGCGTCTTCGATGGGTCGGCCGGATCCGACGACATGGAGGCGGCCAGTGGCATTGTCGATGACGCCAGGCGATCCGATGTAGCCGACGGGGAAGAACCAGTAGGTGTCGCGGTCGATGATGGGGTTATCGAAGTGGATTGATCTCGTGTGCTCGGCATACCGCTGGATGAGGCCCTGGGCGTCTTCGAAGGTGATCATGTTATCCTCGGGCGCCCTGCTGCCTTCAGCCCGGCGACGAACGCTCGGAGCGCTTCGGCGCGCGGCGGACCGGGCATCGGCGATGGACCCATGCGATTCGGGCGTCTCGTGCTCACCGCGCGAATCGCTGCTTCAGTTTCCCCCAGGCCGCGCGCGCTTGCTCGACCTCGCGCACGCGGACGGCGTCCAGAGGTTCCATGAGGCGCTCCGGGTAGAGCGAGCAGAGATCGAGCGCGCCGTCGAAGGACTCTTCCGCGGTCAGGACGGGTGTGGTCGCTCGGAACGCCTGGGCGGCGAACTCTTGGCCGGTGATCATGCCGCGCAATGCTTCGGGTGAACCGAAGAAGCTAGAGGAACCGTCGGATGCCATTGCGCCAGGCTATCACATAGGTGGCGGCGGCGCGCGCAGGGAGCGAGCCGTCGAGCCTACCCGGCGACGGGCGAGCAGCGCGGCGCCGGCGGCGTGACCTCGCGAGACGACCGAGCCTGCCTATTACTGTGCACCGGTCGAAGAATCCGTACCGGGATTAACACGCTGGCCCGGTTGGGCACGGTACCCAATCGGTGTGGTAGCTCCGTATCCCTCCCGCAAGCCCCAATTATCCCTCCCACAAGTCGAGGACCGGAAAATCGTCGCCGCGGCGCAAAGCGGCGGCGAGCGCCAGGGCGTCCCGCTCGTGATCGATCCCGGACAGACCAGCAGCGCCCAGGAGGGGCTCTGGGCCACCCCAGTTGTTGTAGGGATCGGTGAAGCTGCCGACTTTGCTCATGTCATGCACCAAGTGCAGGCCGATGCCGACCGATGCATCACCGGTCTCGCCCACCAGGGCGGAGCGCCAGTCGCGTCTGTCAGGGCGTGTAGTTGTGGCCTCACCACGGCGATGGAGCGCCGCGACGTCGTGGCAGACGAAAACCATTGCTCGTTGCCTGCGCGCCCATTTGATCTTGACGAGGTGGCTCACGCCATCGGGCACATAGACCGCCTCATCCGAACGAGGCAACCCCTTGGGGATGAGAGTCACCCCAACTGCCGTCAGCAGCGCCGCGAATTGGCCGGTCGCGCGTTCGCGTTCGCGCGATTCGGTGAAGATGTCGATGCCCAGCAGAATCTCGGGATTGTCTTCCGTCAGGCCAAGGTCATCCCGGAGTTTTTGGGCGATCTGATGCGCCTGTTCCGTAATCTCATCAGACTCTGTCTCACTTGGCCGCGAGTGGTCCGTGAGCTCGGTCCGAGACGCCCATACCAGGCCTGCCCCGGTCAACAGCAAGGCGCAGCGGCCGCGCTCGCCAAGGAGTGAAAGCCCGTCTTTCAGGATCTTCAGGGCCTCCGGTCCCGCCTCTCGGCATCGCCGGTGGAAGAGCCGAGCCACCTGAGCATTCTGGTCCCCGGGGCCCAAGCGTCTAAGTGGACCAGGGTGCATTGCAGATGTTCAAGCAACGGGTTTTCCTGTCGATTTCATACCAGCCTTTCCTCACGAATTGATTGCCCCCGCGCCTTGGGCTTCAGACTGGGCTCACAGCACCATCGCCTGAAGCCCTTGCTTGACCGCGCAGTGTTCGCCTGCACGCGCCGTCTGCCGCTTCACCAGGGCGAACCCGCCTTCGCGCACGCATCGACGATGGCCTCCACGAACGCGGCGGGAGTTGCGTAGTTGTCGGCGAGGTCTTTCGCCGAGATTCCCCACTGGAGTCCGCCCATCTTCGGCCCCGCGGAGTACCCGAGCGGGTGCTCGGTAATCTTCTTCGACGAAGTGGGCGGATCACCTGCCCTGCGGGGCCTGGCTTCGACGCCGTTGAGCGCGCGATGTACTTCCTCCACGGCCACGGATGCGTTGTAGCGCTCGATGACCACTTGGTGCTTGCCAGTCGGCCCCTTGATTCGAACATAGCCCCAAGGGTGGCCTGCCGCGGACACGCGAATGGATCGATGCGCGTCGTCCGCGTTCTCGATGAATGCCCAGAGGAGATCATCTACGGAGAATGTCTTCATAGTCACGTTACTCCTTGTCGCGTGCGAGCACCAGGATGCTCGCACCTCGCCTCTTGCGCAGTGGCATCGCGACAGCGCACTTGTCGTGGCGTTGCCAATCGTTTTGTTCCGTTTCCAACCAGGGACCGGCCTCCACTACTCTGAGGTCCGCATGGTGCTATTCGGGCGCAGATCGCCGCAGAACGTTCTGCGGTCCAATGCCATGGTGCTGTGCCGCGGGCGGCGTAGCCTCCTCGTAGGACACCAGCACCGGGTTGGGCCGCTGCGCTAGGACTCAGCCGCGGCAAGTCAGCGTAGCCTCTCTCACGGGAGTGCGCCGCAGTTAACGAAATTTCTTGAACCATTCGGGAAATTCTTCCTTGAAGAGCCGCTTTCGCCCCCGATGATCAATTACTTCAGCGTGCCAACTAGGGTGTTTGCCCAACCCTTCAACGTGACTATCCCAGCCTCCAGATGTGCCACCAAATACCTTGGAGCATCCCGCGATCGGACACTGAATACCGGATGTCTTCGACTTCACGCGTACGCCAGATTGGCCTTGACGAGGACTCTCGTGGACTGCCTTTGGCAGAGCTCGGAGCACCAAGCACGCACGGCGAAGCCAGTCAAGATCAGAGACAAGTCCGCTTTGCAGAAGCGCCGCACCAATGAGCGAACGCACTGGGCCGTTGCACACGACGGCGTTCTTCTCGGTGGGATTGGGAAGGGCCTCTAGAAAGCTCTTTGCGCCAAACTCCGCATCACGATGATGACTGTCCGCCTTGGCATCTTTCGTAACGAACGCTTCCCAAACGAAGAGCGCTCCACCTTGGCTTCCGCTGAAGTCGGTCCAATCCAAGGTTACAGCGACCGGCGAGTTAAGATGTTTGCGTACGCGGTCGAGCACCCAGACCGTCTCCGTCAAGCCCGTGGCGAGTGCGGCTGCACCCCCCGCTGCGCTCCACGCTCGGTCGGATTCTCCCGGCCTTGCACCGGTTAGACCACGCGGATCTTCAGTGATTGGAACGAATAGCGGGCATTCGAACCCGAGGGCCACGTGTAGGCCGCTGTTGAGATCCGCTGTCAGCGAATCGGCAAATGCCGTGATGTCGGTATCGGTCTTGATCGCCCCGTCGCAGATGCGGGCCCAGCCAAAGTTCTTCTTGGCGACGGAACCGATGTCGGCACAAAAGATGCTCAGCATCATGCGTTAGCGTGCCTTTCTGAAGTGTTTCAGTGCACGGTCGAGCGCAGCCCGGTTGACGCTCGAATCTCCAGTTCCTGCGCGGGCAAGCAACGTCTGTAAGGTAGCCTCCGCCAGCCAGTCGGGCAGAACAAACCAAGTGGCAAGCCCACGAGATTGGGGGTTGCCCAACGCGCTGCCTTCCGTGTCATCGCCGTTCCATCGGAGGGCGACGACCTCGTCTTCATCCCAACGTCCGAAAGCAACCGAGGCGTTCTGAGGGCCGCCATCACAGAGAACGTCGATGAGTTCCCAGTGGTCTCGCGGCGAGGAAACGACTTTGGGAAGAACATAGCTCATCGGTAGCTCCCTAGTCTCTGCGCGATTCAATCTCATCTCAGTTCACGCGGCAGGTACATGTGTGTCGCCCGCCCAACGCCTGAGCAATCAGGCGCGAGCACGCTGCCGAGCAGAGCGAGGCTGCGTGCTCGTCGGCTGCATTGCCTTGTTGGACCCGATAGAACAAGCGTCGTCATTTTTAGCTCACACCGCTGGGCTCCGAGGTTACTTCAATAACACCATTCCAGTGCTCGCGATTGATCGTCGTCCAGTTGAGATACTCCGACAGGCCGTCCAGATCGTGGAACAGCGACAGCTTGTTGATGCCATAGTGATCGAGTTCGAATAGGAGCGCGGATCTATACTTCTTCGAGATGACAATTCGTTCGAGTTCCTCTCCTTCACGCAGCGCCTCGTCGAGTGGTAGCGTCGGCGGCCCATGAACCGTAAAATGCCCGCCTTGACGAGAGATTCGACGAGCTACGGCACTCGGCTTAAACTGAACCACGCCGTGGTACTCCATTGGTTGGATGTCATCGGTTCGCACCATACAACGTGGCCGGTAGGCGTAGATCACCGCGTCTTCGGCATGAGGTTCGGCAACTGCGAAGAAGGCTGCCGCAAGTGGATTCGTGGACCAGTCAAGAAGACGGGTTGCGAGCCCGTGGTGTTGAGCCAAGGCGAGCCAATCCCAGTCACTTGAGGGTCGAACGTCCACGAGTTCGATCGCACGGCGTTTCCAGGCCTTGAAGATCTGAGCGTCAGAGGTCCCGGTAAACGGGGGCCTTCCGGCTTTGGGAAGCAGACGCCATTCGACCGAGCTGTGGCCCCGAAAGAGGTAGCGGCCTCGACGATATCGTTCGAGAGCGTCGTGGAGCTCGGAGAACGATGACACTAATCGGCCGGTCAGTGGAGTGTGCATTGCCTATCCTTTATTCTCGACCTGAACGTCCTGCCGTGCGGGACCTCAAACGCTTCGGTCCAAATCGCATTCAGTCGCAACTGCGGCCATATTCCGCAATTTCTGCTGATAGGCCGCGGCCACATTCCATTGTGGCCGTCCCGCCAAGCGGACACGGCGCCAACTCGGCCACCGCAGGCACCGACACCAATCCGTGCCCACGCCCCGCGCGCGACCTCTCCCAGGCCACCGCGGCGCTCGCCCATACCCCTCCGCTCCGTCGCATCCCTGCGACCCCGTCCCGGCCCTCCTGCCTGTCAAAGCCGACGCTCCCCACGGTGCCAGCCAACACGCTCCCCCGGCCATCTGTCAACCCCAATCTCGTCCCGGACATTCAAATATGAACGACACCCAAACACCACGCCCCCCAATGTAGGCGCAGTTCCCCCATAATTCCCCAAGCAGTCGGCCATGCCCGCCGCGAGCACCGCATCGCAGCCCGTCACCGCCACGTCCCGCCTCCTCACCGCCCGCTCCCGCCTTCTCACCGCACCGTCCCGCCTCCTCACCGCCCCTTCCCGCCCTCTCACCGCACCGTCCCGCCACCTCACCGCCGCGTCTCGCGTCCTCCCCGCAGCGTCCCGCCCCCGCGCCGCCGCATCCCGCATCCTCACCGTCCGATCCCGCATCCTCACCACGGCATCCCGCCTTCTCACCCCCATCTCGCTCCACCCACGCAACATATTTCCAAAAATCCACGCCTCACCCCCTCGACAACCTCCCAACCCATCTCATTCTCCCTCTTGTCGCTCACCAACAGTGCTCCACAGCACCACCCCGACACGGAGGTACCCAGCCATGAAAGCAGCATCCCTCAACCCCAACGCCCACCCCAAGCAGGCGTTCTCCGAGGTCATCCAGCTCGGCCACAAGGCCTCCAACCTCGCCCTCCTCCACGCCGCTGCCCTCGCCCCCCGACTCCCGCCCACCACCGTCTCCACCCTGCTCATCGATCTCGATCTCCTCGGCGCCGCCATCCCCGGTACCCGCCAAGCCCACCACGAGGCCAAGGTCGCAACCGCGGATCAAGACGCCGCCCTCCGCGCCGGCCACGCGCGCGTCTCGGCGGTGCGGGCCGCCGTCAAGAAGGCCCGCGCCGCCGACGAGGTGAAGAAGGCCTATGGCGTCGGCCAGAACGTCAACCCCGCCTTGGTGCGCGACGTGAAGTCCGCCCTCCAGCTCATCCTCGACCGCGCCGCCGCCGACCCGGCCGAGGCCGCGAGCCTTGGAATCGTGCAGAAGGATCTCGACGCGATGACCACCGCCCACCAGGCCGTCACCGCCGCCGACAAGATCCAGGAGCACAAGCGTTCCAAGGCGCCCCTCGGCACGCAGGATCGGAATCGCACGGCGAATCGCATCGTCGCCGCCGTGGCGCGGATCGGCGGAGCCGGCGGCCTCGAGTTCGCGGACGATCCGAAGGTGCTGGCGGAGTTCACCGCGCTGAAGCCGGCCTCCAAGAAGAAGAGCGCAGCGAAGAAGGGCACCGCGAAGAAAGCCGCAGCGAAGAAGGACGAAGCCCCGATTGCGACGATCACGCCGATCACGGTCACACCGGCGGAGCCCGCCGCCCCGACAGAGCAGCTCGACAAGACCGGCTGAGCACCTCACCAGGCACAACGGCAGGGCCGGACCGAGCTATTCGCGAACGCCCTGAACCTGCAAGCTCAAGAAAACGGACCGCGACGCCTGACCAACGACGGCGTCCCCGGATCTCGATTCATCCCTCCCCGCGTCGCAACAGCTCGACAATCGCCGCCCGAAGGCGGGCGTTCTCGCCTTGAAGCAGACTATTCTCCTGCTTCAGGCGAGCCTCCGCTTCCCTCGCTCGACGGAGATCGTCCTGCTGCACCTGATGAATCTGGTGCAGACGACGCATCTCGATGAGCTGCGGACGATTGAGGTGGATGCGCTGGATGTGGAACCACCCGCGCGCCGTGAGCCCGACCAATCGGCCCTGGATTGTCTCGGCGAGGTGCGCGCTCAGATCATCCTGCTGTGGACGGAGCAAGCGCAGGCTCTCGACTACGTCGGGGCCGGCGGCATAGTCTCCCTTGAAGCGGTTGCAGGCCGTGCACGCGTAGACGAGATTGTCGATCTCGTCGGATCCGCCCGCGGCCAAAGGGTGGAAGTGGTCGATCTCGAGCGGACCGCCCACGGACGTTTCGGACACGCCGCAATAGCCACACTGGCCGTTGAAGGCGTCCGTCACGGCCGCTCGTATCTCGGCGGAGACGGCCATCTACGCCGGCCGCAGCGTGCCGTCGGCGAATCGGGCGAGCGCGCCGAGGATGGCAGCGCGCCGCTCGTCGAACTCGGCGAGGAAGCGACGCGCGTCTGCGGCGAGGCTTTGCTGCTGCGCCAGCAGGCGGGCCAGCTCTTCGTTCTCCCCCTGAAGCGCGGCCAGCTCATGCTCCTGCGCGACGACCTCGGCCCGGAGCCGATCCATGGCGGGCGCGAGCGCGTCGGCCTCCTCCGCTTCGACCTGGGCCATGAGCGCCGCAAGCTCGACGCACTCGGCCTCCGTCAACGCCCCGGCGAGCTCTCTGCCGCGCAGACGATCGAGCCGCGCCTGACTGTCGTTCGTCCAGCTCGTCATGGGCGACGATTTGTACCAGCGGACGCCAAGAGAAGCAACGCGACCGCGGTCCCCATGGAACGTGCAATCCCGGAGATTGCCGGGGGACCGAGCTACTCCCTCACCAGCCACACGTGGAAGCTCACGAACGCTGAGCTGACTGCATAGACCACCACCCGATCGCCGCCGCCCACGTCGTCGAGCCCCACACGAACCTCGGACCAGCGATCTGCCGGCCGCCCCGGATACTCGACCTCGCGCGCCTCGTGGATCCGACCCGCCCGCTCGATCTCCACGCGAATCTTCCCCGCCCCGCCCCCATTCGTCCGAAAAATCAACACCGCATCTCGCCGAGCCACCCGCGCATCGACGACGAACGCATCCCGCCGCCCCTCCGGCACAATGCGCCCTGCATCAAATCTCAGCTTCTTCCCCTGCCCATTCCCCTCCGCAAGCACATCGCCGATCACCCACCCACCCCGCGGCGCCGAGACCTCGTACCGATGCGCCCTCTCACTCACCAAATCCCCCACATCAATCTCATCCACAGCCCCGCTCCGCACCTCTCCCGCCTCTCCCAAACTCGACCAGTCCGCCGAATAAACCACCTTTTCATCCGCCGCGCAGATCACGTTATCCAGGATCTTCACCCCGAAATCGCGCTTCCCGAACACATCCGCGAGCCCCTTCCACCACGACGGATACAGCGCCATCACGTCGGGCCGCTCCTCGCGCGGTAGCCGCTCGATCAGCTCCACCACGGCCGGTATCCCGTGCACCGACGCCCGCGCGAATGGCATGCCCTTGTACCCGCCGAGCCCGAGCCCATCGATCGCGTCGAGCCCCGACAGATACGGTATCGCCCCCGCGTCGCCGACGAGCACCCGATACCGCCGCGGCACCTCCGCCGCGAGCCGCCGCGCGACCTCGGCCTGCTGCTCTTCGATGTTGCCGGAAGAGCGCGCGAAGTGGTCAATCTGCCGGGGAAACCATCTAGCGGGCCCGATCACCGCGGCGGCGAGGGCGGCTGTCGCGACCACGCGCGACCAGCACCACCCCCATCGCCTCCGCGCAATCGCCCCGACCCCGAGCGCCGCCGCCGCGAGCAACATCAGCAGCGTCGGGACGGCGTATCTCAGGTTCTGGAACCGCGCCGTCGAGTTCAACGACACCAGCAAGATCGCCGCGTAGGCACCAAGCAAGAGCGGTAGCGCGAGGCGCCTCGTCCGCCGATCGATCACGGCCGCCACGCCGAGCAAAGGCACGATCCACGACAGCCACACACCACCGAGCGCCGACGTCAGCGCCGCTTCGCGCAGCGCCACCACGTTCTTGATCACCTCGCCCGCGACTTCCAGAGGCGTCAGGTACGGGTTCGATCCGATCAGCTTTCGCACCGCCCCCGCAGCCCCGATCTCCCCGGTCAACGCGAGATTCACTCCGGCCTGGCCGATCAGGAACGCGACCGGAGGCCCGAGCGATCGCGCGAGCGAGGCAATCAGCCCAAGCGATCGCGCGCCGTACGCCGTAGCGAGCCCGAGCAGCAGCGCGAGCGGCGCCGACTCCGGCCGCGTGGCGATCATCAGCGCTCCCCACACCCCCGCGATCACCTGCGCTCGCGCGCGCCCCGGCGCTTCGATCGTCCCTGCGCGCTCCGTCGCGAGCAGCGCGCGCCCGAGCACCGCCGCGAAGAGGGCCGTTTCCATCCCCGAAAACAAGCTCCAGTCGACGAGCGGCACCGCGACCACGAGCAGCGGCGCGAACGACGCCGCCCACGCTCGAGCGCCCGGGCGACCGAGCAAGAGCGCGCGGATCGAGCGCGCGAGATCGACCACGCACACCACCGCGAGCAGCGCCGCGAAGTACGCGAGCCGCGCGCCGCGAAACCCCACCGCCCACGCCGGCGCGAGGAGCAGCGGGTAGATCAGGCTCGTCCCGCCCGACGAGTACCCGTTGCCCGGGATCCACTCGAACGGGTGGCCGAGCGCGGCCGATCGCGCGAAGCCGAAGTGGATGTACACGTCGTCGAGCGGCACCGGGAACGCCCCGCCCGTGCGCGCGAAACCGGCGCGCCAGAAGGCCACGGCGACGCCGGCGACGACGAGGGTCGCGGCGAAGATCCACAGCGTTGATGCATGGCGCTTCATGCGTCGCCCGGAGCCTGTACTAGACTCGGCGCCATGATGGATAGGAAGGAAACGCGCGACGTGCTCCAGTGGGAGGCCGTCGAGGAGGCCGCCGAGCTACTCCAGGAGCGGCTCTTCCCGCAGGCGATGATCGAGCTGCGCCGCGTGATCATGGCCAACCCGAACAACCCGTACGCGTACTTCTACCTCGGCGTCGCCTTCTTCGAGACCGAGCAGATGGAAGCCGCGCGCGACGCCTACCGCGCCGCCGTGACGCTCTCGCCCGACTACCTCGGCGCCCGCATCTCGCTGTCGCACGTGCTGCGCGAGCTCGGCGACGCCACCGCCGCCATCGGTCAAGCCAAGGAGGCTCTCCGCCGCTATCCCGACGACGGCGACGCGATGCACGCCCTCGGCCTCGCCCAGGCCGCCAAAGGCAACCGCCGCGAGGCCAAGAAGAACCTCACCGGCTTCCTCGATCGCAAGCCCGAGCTCGAGCCCGCCAACGAGGTGAAGCAGATCCTGGAGATGCTCGGCATGGGCGAAGAGGGCGATCCCGTCGACTTCGAGTGACGCTGGTTTTCGCGGGGATCTTTCTCCAGAAGAGAGTTCTCACCCGCCCGCGAAAGCCCCATGGCCGCTCCCCCCGACAGCCCCAGAGCCCTCGCCTTCGACGCCGCTCACCAGGCCATGATCGCCATGTGGCCAGTCGTCCCCGAGCACAAATGGGTCACGACCGCGTCGGGGAAAACCCACTTCCTCGTCGCCGGTCCGCCCGGTGCAAAGCCCGTCTTCATGGTGCCCGGCATCGCGACCCCCGGCGTCGCCTGGGCGGGCCAGATCGCCGCGCTGATCAAGACCCATCGCGTGTACACCGTCGATCTCCCGGGCAACGTCGGCTTCAGCGAGCCCACGAGCCGGCCGAAGAATTTCGACTTCTTCGCCACCTGGTTCGTCGAGATCCTCGACGCCCTCGGCATCGAGCGCGCGGACTACGTCGGCATGTCGTTCGGTGGCCACGTCGGCGCCCGCCTCGCGATGGCCATCCCCGAGCGCCTCCGCCGCCTCGTCCTCGTCGCCCCCGCCGCGACGCTGCAAGGCCTCAGCGGCGCCTTCATGGCCCGCGCGATGACGATGCTCTTCTGGCCCACGCGCGCCCGCCACGCGAGCGTCCTCCGCTGGATGGCCGTCACCCGCGATGCAGGCGTCGAGCAGTACGAGCGCATGATGGAAGGCGTCGCCGACCTCATCTATCTCGGCCGCGGAAAGTACGGCATCACCGTGCTCCCCAACGTCACGAACCTCGGCGACGACGAGCTCCGCAGCATCAAGGTACCCACGCTGGTGATGATCGGCGCGGAAGAGAAGATCTACTCGGGCCCCGCCGCCCTCGCGCGCGCGAAGGCTTTGATCCCCGGCGTCGAGACCGTGGAGATCCCGAACGCGAGCCACGACATCATGTTCGCGCAGCCCGCCCGCCTGAGCGCCGACCTCGCGCGCTTCCTCGGCGCCGCGTAGCCGGGCCCGCGCGCCCGCGCCAAAAGTTGGCCCTTCGCGGCGGCAGCCGGTATGCGCCGGATCGTGCTGGCGAAGCGAATCATCCCCTGCCTCGACGTGAAGGAAGGGCGCGTCGTGAAGGGCGTGCGCTTCGTCGGCCTCCGCGACGCCGGCGATCCCGTCGAGGTCGCGCGCCGCTACGACGAGGCCGGCGCCGACGAGATCACCTTCCTCGACATCGGCGCGACCCACGAAAAACGGGCGATCATGCTCGACGTGGTCGCGCGCACGGCCGAGGGGATCTTCACCCCGCTCACCGTCGGCGGGGGCGTGCGGACCGAGGACGACATCCACGCGCTCCTCCACGCGGGCGCCGACAAGGTGGCGATCAACACCGCCGCGATCGACGATCCCGATCTGGTGCGCCGCGCCACGCAGCGCTGGGGATCGCAGGCGATCGTCGTGGCCATCGACGCCCGCCGCGCCGTCGACGGCAGCGCGGGTCCCCCCTCGTGGACGGTGTTCACGCATGGAGGACGACGGGACACAGCGCGCGACGCTGTCGCCTGGGCCTGCCGCGTCGTCGAGCTCGGCGCCGGAGAGATCCTGCTCACGAGCATGGATCGCGACGGCACGATGGATGGCTACGATCTCGAGCTGCTGCGCGCCGTCGCCGACGCCGTGCCCGTCCCGGTGATCGCCTCGGGCGGCGTGGGCACGCTCGATCACCTTCGCGCAGGGCTCGTGGAAGGTCGCGCCGACGCCGCGCTCGCCGCGTCGATCTTCCACGATGGCAGACACACGATCGGCGAGGCCAAGCGGTACCTCGCCAGCGCAGGCGTGCCCGTGCGCATCGCCGCGGTGACCGGAGGTATCTCGTGAATCATGGGTGTGTGACCCTCGACGAAGTGTTCGCCGCCGCCTCGCAGCGCGCCGCCTCGCTGGTGCCGGAGACGTCGGGCTATCTCGCGCTGGCCATCGGCGACGCGACCTCGCGCTTGCCGCTCCTGCACGACGATCGCGCGCTCTTGCTCACCACCGAAGGCGGCATGAGCTCGACCCGCCGCGGCGACGTGGTGACCCCGGAGAAGGCCGCGAAGGCCATGCGCGACGTGCTGGCGCGCCTGCTCGCCGTGTCCTCGGGGACGATGCCCGGCCTCGCCGCCGCGGCCCGCCCGCGCGAGGAGTCCCCGCGCGGTGTCGACGCTGTGATCGAGGAGATCGAGGCCGCGCTGATCCCGGTGAACCGCGCCGCCGCTCAGCGCGCGCTGGCCCGCCTGTCGCGCGAGACGCTGCGCGCGAAGGAGGCCGGTAAGCTCAAGATCAAGCCGAAGCGCGAGGCCTCGGTCCGCCCGCCTCCGCCGCCGCGACCGGCCGTCGCCGCCGCGCCGCGCGTGGTGTTCACGGAGCCGCCGGAGCTCGCGCCGCTGCCCGAGCCGCCGCGCGTGGTGATCGCCGCGCAGCAGCAGCAGGACGTGTTCGCGGAGCCCCCGCCGCTCGCGCCGCGCGTCGAGCCGGTGGTCGTCGTCGAGCCGGAGCCCGTCGTCGTCGAGGCGGAGTCGATCATCGTCGAGGCGCAACCTGCTGTTGCCGAGGCGCAACCTGCTGTCGCCGAGATCGAAATCGAAATCGCGAATGCGATCGTGAGCGAGGCCGCCGTCTCCGCAGCGCCCTCCGTCGCCCTCGAAGCGCTGCTGCCCGATCCGGCGCTGACCCCGATCGGCTCGGGGGCGGTCACGGTGGTCCCCACCGGGGTCGTGGAGACGCTCGCCACGCCGGACGCGCCCGCCGTGCTCGAAGCGCTTTCGCCGGAAATCGAAGCCGAAACGGCCATTCGGGCCGAGCTCGTGAAGGTCGCCTTTGCGCTGCCGGCGATCGAGGCGCGCGCGCTCACGGCATCGCCGATCGCGCCGCGCTTTGCGGAGCGCGATTTCGCCGAGCCGACGCCGACGACGCTCGGGATGGCGATCGAGATCGACGAGGCCGAGACGCCGTTCTCGTCGATGGAGATCGTGCACGCCACGGCGCTCGGCAGCGCGGCGCTCGTCGAGGAGACGTCGGCTCCCGTGGTTCATGCGGCGGTGTTCGAGATGCCGGTGATCCCGGCCGCGAGCCTCACGCCCCCGAGCGGGCCGAAGACGCGCGCCGACGATCTGCTGGCCACGTTCGCGGTGTCGTGCAGCGACGCGGCCGCGCTGCGCGAGGCCACCGATGGCCTGAAGAAGCTCGCCGATCTCGAGCCGACGCCGCCGCCCCTCGTGGTCGCTCCGCCGGCTCCCCGCGCGCCGATCGCGATCGCGCTCGCGGCTCCGGCTCCGGCGCCGGTCCCGGCGGTCGCGCGGCCGACGACGCCGCGCCCGCCCGCGGCGACGGCCCCGAAGGTCGCTCGGGCTGCCTCGGCGGCCCTGCCGCTGCCGGCCGCGAAGGCCCAGCCCGCGCTCGACGCGCTCCGTGATCAACTGGAAGAGCAGGGCCGATCGCCGCGGAAACGTGGGCGATCCGGGCTCAGCCTCGTCGCGGCGCTGCTGGCGGGCGCCGTCGTCGGCCTGGTCGCCGTGACCCGCCTCCGCCCCGATCTGGTCACGTCGTTCGAGGAGCGCGTGGGCCCCGCTCTCGGCTCGGAGCGCACCGACCGCCCCGCGCCGCCGGCCCCCACCCTGCCCGCCCCCGCCGCCCGCCCCCGCTGATCACGCTCCCTTGGGATTGACGGCGCCGCGCAGCGACGCCAGAAGGCCGACCCATGCACGACGAAAACATGGCGATCGTGAAGTCGCTCGTGAGCGTGGCCTGGGCCGACGGGTCCTACGCCGCCGAAGAGCGCGAGATGATCGAGGCGCTCATCGCCGCGTTCGACGCGAACGACGACGAGGCCAAGCAGATCCGCGACTACGCCGAAGTGAAGAAGACGATCGACGACGTCCCCGTCACCGATCTCTCGGCCGACGATCGGCGGATCCTCGTGCAGCACGCGGTGCTGCTGACGTACGTGGACGGCAAGCAGGACGAGACCGAGAAGGCCTTCATCGGGACGCTCTGCGAGAAGCTGCGGATCCCCGGCGACGAGGCGAAGACGATCGTCGACGCCGCCGAGGCCCGCGCGAAGCGTTTCCTGAACCTGCTGTAGAGCTACACCCGCGCGCCGAGCTGCCGCAGCAGATCCCGCGTCAGCGCGCGCGCGACATGGCTGCGGTACTCGCCGGTGGAGCGCACGTCGTCGATCGGCGTCACGTCCTGATCGACGGCGTGATCGATCTCCTCCGCCGTGATCTCCGCGAGCGCTTTTCCGAGCACCAGCGCGCGCGTGGTGGCCATCCTCGCCGTCACCGGGGCCACTGACACCATCCCGACGCCGAAGCGCGTGGCGGTGCCGTTCTCGACGACGGCGACGCCGGCGAGAGCCACCTTGGAGATGGCCTGCGCCCTGCGCGCGCCGACCTTGCGCCAGTACCAGGGCGAGCCCTCCGGCGGCGGCGCGAGCTCGACAGCGACGATGATCTCGTCGGCCGCGCGCGTGGATTTCTTGTAGCCCGTCTGCAGATCGGCCATCGCGATCCGCCGCTCGCCGCGGGCGCTCTTCACGACGATGGTGGCGTCGTAGGCCGCGAGCGCGGCGACGCCGTCGGCCGCGGGCGAGGCCGTCGCCAGGTTGCCACCGAGGGTGCCGCGCGCCTGGATCTGCACGGCGCCGACGTCTTTCGCCATGCGCACCAGCATCGGCGCGCGGGCCTGCACGACGGCGCTCCGCTCGAGCTCGAGGTACGTCGTCCCGGCGCCGATCCTCAGGGAATCACCTGCGAGCGAGATCCCGCGCAGCTCGCCCATGCGGCCGATGTCGACGACGAGCGGGGGCTCGTCGTGGAGCGGGGCGCGCATCTCCTGCTCGACCATCCAGTCGGTGCCGCCGGCGTAGAGGATCGTGGCGAGACCCTGGGCGTGGCGCTCGGCGACGACGGCGCAGAGCGCGTCGAGCGAGGGCTCGCGCGTCATCTTGAAGAAGTGCAGATCCGCGAGGCTCATCGCGCCGCTCCTTCGCGGAGGAGCTCGGCGGCGCGGCGCACGCTCTCGACGATGCGCTGGTAGCCCGTGCAGCGGCAGAGGTTGCCGGCCAGGGCCTCGCGGATGGTGGGCTCGTCGGGATCAGGCACCCTTCGCAGCAGCGCCTCGGCCGAGATCAGCATCCCCGGCGTGCAGATGCCGCACTGGGCGCCGCCCTCGTCGATGAAGCAGCGTTGAAGCGGCGAGAGGTGCGCCATTTCGCCTAGGCCCTCCACCGTGGTGATCGCGCGCCCTTCGCACTGGCCGATGGGGACGAGACAGGCATTCACGGGATCGCCGTCGAGCAGGACAGTGCAGGAGCCACACTCGCCCTCGCCACAGCCTTCCTTCGTGCCGGTGAGGCCGAGCGGCCCGCGGAGGGCGTCGAGCAGGCGGACGAGAGGAGCCGAGTCGAGCTCGCGAGGAGCGCCGTTGAGCGTGAGCGAGATCTTCATGCTGACGTCCTTTCCGAGGCCTGCTTCGCCGCGAGGATCCGCTCCGGCGTGAGCGGGAGCGAGCCCATCGCGACGCCGACGGCGTGCTCCACCGCCGCGGCGATCGCCGGGGCGCCGCCATCCATCGGCAGCTCGCCAATCCCCTTGGCGCCGCCGCCGGGGCCCATCGCAAACGGCGCTTCCACCAGGATCGTCTGGAACCGGGGCGCGTCGAGCGAGGTGGGGATGATGTAATTGGTCATGCGCGGGTTGGTGATGTGCCCGTCGCGCCAGGTGATCTCCTCGGACACGGCCCAGCCAATCGCCTGGAGGCTCCCGCCTTCGATCTGCCCTTTGCACATCACCGGGTTGATGGCCTTGCCGACGTCGGTGGCCGACCAGAAGTCGACGACGGTGACCTCGAAGGTGTCGAGATCGACCTCGACCTCGGCGACGTCGCAGGCCCAGCCGTAGCAGGGGTACGCGTCGCCCTTGTAGGTCGTGTCGTCCCAGGTGATGAAAGAGGGAGGAGCGTACTGGAGGAGCGAGGTTATCGGCCCTTCACGGGCGATCAGCCGATCGGTGGCCTCGCCGAACGTGCCACCGTGAGCCTCGACCTCGGCGCGGACGCGGGCCGAGAGCTGCTTCGCCGCGTTCTCGACGATCGAGCCGACGACCATCACGGTGCGCGACGCGACCGTGGGCCCCGAGTCGGGGCACGTGGTCGTGCTGGGGACGGCGAAATCCACCGCGTCGACGGCGATTCCCGCGGCGTCGGCGGCGATCTGGCGGAACACCGTCTCGGTCCCCTGCCCGATGTCGGTCGACGCCGTGCGGATCCCGAGGCGACCGCCGGCGAGGAGATCGACCGCGACCTTGCCCTTCAAATACCGCTCGCCCGAGCCGGTGAAGCCCGCGCCGTGCATGAACACCGCGGCGCCGATCCCGCGCGCCGTGCGCCCGGAGACGACCGGCCCGCGCGCGCGCTTCGCCCGATAATCGCTGGCCAGCACGGCCTTTTCGAGGCACTCGGCCCCGGCGACCGACGAGCGGAGCACCTGCCCCGTCGAGGTGACGTCGCCCTCGCGGAGCACGTTCTGCTCTTTCAGATCGATGGGATCGCGACCGAGCTTCTTCGCGACGGCGTCGAGGTGCCGCTCGATCGCCCAGATGGTCTGCGGCGCGCCGAAGCCGCGAAACGCCCCGTTGGGAGGCGTATTGGTGGCCACGGCGATCGACTCGATCCGCACGTCGTCCCAGCGGTACGCGCCCGCGGCGTGCAGCGTCCCGCGCGAGAGCACCACCGGCGTGAGCGTGACGTACGCGCCGCCGTCCATGATCATGCGGATCGACAGCGCGCGCAGCGTGCCGTCTCTGTCGCAGCCGCTCGTGATCTCGCAGATGCACGGGTGGCGCTTCGTCGTGGCCTCGATGTCTTCCTTGCGGTCGTAGATCATCCGCACGGGGGCGCCGCTCTTCTGCGCGAGGAGCGCAGCGTGAAGCGCGATGATCGACGGATACTCTTCCTTGCCGCCGAAGCCGCCGCCCGTCACCGCCTGGGTGATGTGGATGCGATCGGCGTCGAGCAGGAAGGCCTTGGTGAAGGCCTTGTGCACGTAGAACGGGCACTGGATCGAGCCCGTCGCGTGCGCGCCGTCGGTGTCCCACCAGGCGACGACGCCCTGGGGCTCGATGTACATCTGCTCCTGATGGTGGGCGAAATAGCGCCCCGTCACCACGACGTCGCAGGCGGCGATCGCCGCGTCGATCGCCGTCGCGCTCTCGCCGTTGACGGCGCCCGGCTCGACCTTCACGTCGGCGCGGCCCTTGGTGATCAGGTAGCGCTTCTGGACGTTGTCCTCGCCCGCGATGATCTCGACCTTCGCGAGCGACTGCTCCATATCGAACACGGGCGGGAGCGGCTCGATGTCGAGCGTGACGGCCCGCACCGCCCGCGCGAGCTTGGCCTTGTCGGCGCACGCGAGGAGCACGACCGGCTCGTAAACGTGGTTGACGTGCGTGGCCGCGAGGATCGGCTGATCGTCGACGATCAGCGCGACGGTGTTCACCGCGATATCAGCGGCCTGGACGATGGTGACGTCGCTCCAGTTGAACGCCGGATCGAGCCGCACCCCGCGCAGGACGCCGCGCGCCACCGGGCTGCGCACGGTCGCCCCGTGGAGCTCGCCGTCCCGCTTCGGCAGGTCGTCGACGTACAGCGCCTCGCCGGTGACCTTGGCGGCGCCGTCGACGCGCGGAACGCTGACGCCCACCGAGGGCCGGGGAATTTCAACTGGGGATCCATGCACCATCCGCATCACCTCGCGAACGGCGACAATAGATCGACCCGCCGAGCGGCGTCGACCCGCGACGTCATCGAGGCGTAACATTCGCTTCTGCTGCGCCATCTTGCGCCGAAGGCCGCCTCGGCGACCAGAGGCTGTCGCCGGAGATCGGGGCATTCGCGCGGATCCTGCGAATCGCTCACACCGGCATGTGGCGTGCTAAGCGTATTGCGTGATGCGAGTGAAAGGCTTTGCCTGGTTGTCAGCAGTGTCGATTCTGGTGCTCGGGTGCCAGTCTCAGGTGATCGGCGGCGGCAGCACCGGCTCCGGCGGCAGCGTCAGCACTGGCCCTGTCGATCCCAAGCCGGGCACCGGCGGCGCGGGCGGCGGGACGACGATGCCTGTCGACGACGGCCCCGTGATAGCCATGCTGCACTCGCAGATACCGCCTGTGAAGGGCGGCGACACCAGCGGCGCCGGCGCCGTCACCAGCACCGGTAGCGGCGCGGGCGTCGATCCGGATTCACTCGTGCTCTTCGTCAGCAACACGGCGCAGAGCTGCGGGGATCCGTATCAAACGGCCGCGGGGTGCGCGGTCTCGACTCATCAGGTGATCATCACGCTCGCTCCGGCCTCGCAGGCCGTCGGCACGTACTCGCTCGATCAGATCGCGTACATGAGCGAATCCGAGCCCGGCGGCGGCGGCACCTGCAGCGGCGGCGGCGGCTCGTACTGGGATGGTACGATCCAGATCACTGCCATCGATGCCACTCACGTGGACTTCACCCTGGCCGGTACCACGCAGATCATCGGCGGCGGCGGGACGTCGGACGGCGCGTTCACGGCCAAGCGCTGCCCCTGAGTCACTCCGAGCCTCCGCAGCGTGAACGCCTCGGCGAGGCACGCACGCTGCGGAAGGTGGGTTGAGGGGATTGGCGCGCTGTGAATCAGTGCCAGGCGTTCGCGGTGCGGACGGCCTGGCCAGTGCGGTCGTGCTCGGCCAGCAGAGAGACGCTCTGCGCCTCGCAGGCGACGCACGAGGGGAACGTGGAGCCGTGCTGGCAACGGAGCATCTTCGCCGTCGTCGGAGCGTTGAACTCCGAGGGATCGAGGTGACGGCCGCAGGAGATGCAGTGGATGTGCTGGCCTCCCGTCACGGGGGCGCCCGAGGCGCGGGGCCCGCCGTTCAGCTCTTTGCGTTCGCGCTTGGTGAGGGTCTTTTCTCGCTTCATAGAAGCGCGGACCGTAGCACTCCTATCCGCCCGGAAGGAAGCGGGGGAGCGCGCGGAGCACGCCCATCACGTCGGACGGCGTGTTGAGATCGAGCACGATCGTCGGATCGGCGACGTCGACCACGGCGACGCGTGAGCCGAGAGAGGCCAGGTGTGAGCGCAGGATCGGCGGCGTCCCGGCCCTGGTGTAGGCTTCGAGCGCGGCGCGACGGAGGACGACGGGGTGACCGCCGCGGCCCTTGTATTCGGGGCGAGCCGCGAGCAGCGAGGGATCGGCGACGAGGCGGTCGATCAGCGCGCGCACCGTCTCGGCCTTCGCGGGCTGGGTGTCGACCGGCGTGATCACCAGGAGATCGGCCTCGGCGAGGCGCGAGACGGCGAACGCCAGCGAGCCCGCGGGGCCGAGATCGGCGGCGGCGTCCGACGAGAGCAGGCTGACGCCGGGGCGCGAGTAGCCGAGGAGCGCGGGGATCATCGCCTTGCGCACGACGAGCAGGACCTCGGTGCACTCGGCCGCGAGGCGCGCTTCGGCGTGGGCGATCGCCAGGGGGCGATCTTTTCCGGAAGGCGACGGCCACGCCAGCAGGGCCTTCGGCCCGCCGAGGCGCTTGCCGTCGCCGGCGGCGAGGACGATGGCGAGGGTGCGACTCATGATTCGGTCCCGGGGCTATCGGTGGTTGCCCGCGCGTCTGTAGCCGCGATCGACGACGGGGCAAGGTCGCCGCTGGAAACAGGCTGGATCGCCGTCGCGGCACCGCGCCACGCGACGAGCTCGGCCGCGATGGCGACGCCGATCTCGGCGGGGCTGCGCGCGCCGATGTCGACGCCGACGGGCATGCGGACGCGGGCGATCTCGGCCGCGGCGACGCCCTTCACTTCGAGGCGCTGGCGCGTGCGCGTGGCCTTGGCGCGGCTGCCGACGCCGCCGACGAAGCCGAAGCCGCGCGCGATGGCCCACTCGATCGCCGCCTGATCGAGCTGGTGATCGTGGGTCATCACCAGCGCGACCGAGCGGGCGCGATCGAGCGGGAAGCCCTGCAACACCTCGGGATCGTCGGGATCGGCGTGGAGCAGGCGGATCGGCGGGCCCGCGGGCAGACGCGCGGGATCGGCCGCCTCTTCGCGGCTGTCGCAGACCGTGACGAGGTAGCCGAGCGAGGCGAGGAGCGGCGCGAGGAAGATGCCGACGTGCCCCGCGCCGACGATCAGCGCGTGCGCTTCGGGGACGAGCGGCTCGATCAGGATGTCGACCGAGCCGCCGCAGCACATGCCGAGCGAGGGGCCGAGGCGAAAGGTTTCCATCTTCGCGGGGCGCTCCGGATCGGCGAGGACTTCGCGCATGGTGGTGAGGACGACGCGCTCGACGGCGCCGCCGCCGATGGTGCCGAGGGCCGTGCGATCGTCGAGGAGGACGAGCTTCTGGCCCGGCGTGGACGGCGTCGATCCGCGGCGCTCGACCACCGACGCGAGGACAACGCGGCGACCTTGATCGAGCGCGACGAGGGCGGCGCGCAGCACCGCTTGCGGCAGCGCGGTCGTCGGGATCGGCAGCGCAGCGGGCGACATGGCGGCGAACCCTAGCACTGAACTCCGCGCGAACGATCCGCAGGGGTTGACGCGATGCGGACCGGCGACGATGGTGCGCGCCCATGACGGCCAAACGCGCGCTCGATTTCGACCTCGGGCAAGCGCTGTCCGATCCGGGCTTCACGCCGCGGGTGCGCGACGTGCGCGCGCTGCTCGATCACGTCGCGCACGGCGATGAGCGCGCCGAGGCCGCCGAGCGCGCGCTCTTGCGCGTGGGCGCGCAGGCCGGCCTCATCGCCGCCGAGCGCGCGCCGGAAGCGCCGCCCATCGAGCGCTATCGCCTCACGAAGCTCGTCGGCCGGCTCGCGGCCGAGAGCGGCGGCGAGGCGCTCGCGCCGTTCCTGTTCGCGCGCCTCGACGACGCCGACGATCGCACGCGCCGCGCCGCCGCGAACGCCCTCGGCAAGGCGCGCCCGCCCGGCTCGGCCGAGGCGCTGGCCGCCGCGCTCGCCCGCGCCGAGGCCGAAGGCCCGACGCGCAAGGCCCTGGTCGAGGCCCTGGGCAAGGCCGGAGGCGAGGCCGCCGTCGCCGCGTTGAGCCTGGAAATCAAGGGTATTCCGGGCTCGGTCGAGGCCAAGGCCCGCTTGATGGCCGAGCGCACCGTGGCCCGCGAGACGGCCGGCGAGATCGACGGCACGCGCGCGATGGACGGGAAGATCCCCGTGGTGCTGCGCTGTCGTACGGGCCTCGAGCGGATCTTGCTGGAAGAGCTCGACCCCGATCTCGGCGCCCACGTGGCGCGGCGGCCCCTCGGCGGAGCGCGGATCGAGGCCGAGCTGTCGGGCCCGCTGGAACGCCTGTTTCAAGCGCGAACGATGCTGTCGTTCGCCTTCCCGCTACCGGAGATCCGGATCACGCGCGGCGCCGATCTCGCGCCGGTGATCGCCGAC
This sequence comes from Byssovorax sp., assembly GCA_025362495.1. GTDB lineage: Bacteria > Myxococcota_A > Polyangia > Polyangiales > Polyangiaceae > JANYGI01. The sequence goes on from JANYGI010000042.1 coordinate 148,276, forward strand.
GCGCTGACGTCGAAGGCCGCGCTCGATCTGTTCCAGCGCTTCACCACGGGTCCGATCCGCTACCGCCTCGGCTGGGCGTCGGGCGGGAAGCGCCGCGCCGTGGTGTGGCGCGCCGCCTCCGAGGTGGCCGAGCGCAGCCGCGCCCTCGGCGTCGAGCTCGTCAACGATCCGACCGAGAGCCTGTGGGACGTGACGGTGTTCGAGGCCGTCGGCTCGATCCGGCTCGAGCTCTCCCCGCGCCTCGCCGATCCGCGCTTCACCTACCGCAAGGGCGATGTGCCGGCGGCGTCTCACCCCACCATCGCAGCCGCGTTGATCCGCGCCGGCGGCGTGAAGGCCAGTGACATCGTCTGGGATCCCTTCATGGGCTCTGGGCTGGAATTGTGCGAACGGGCCCTGGCGGGGCCGTATCAGCTCCTGATTGGCACGGATCGCGATCTGGGCGCCATCGCCATCGCCCGCGAGAACCTGGCCGCCGCGGGAGCGCGCGATCCGATCCTGATGACGGGTGACGCGACGTCGATCGCCTTGCCGGGGCGGCCTTCGCTCATCGTCACCAATCCTCCGCTCGGTCGCCGCGTGGAGCGCACGGCCGAGCTCTCACCGATGCTCGATCGCCTGATGGCGCGGGCGGCGCGGAGCCTGGTCAAGGGCGGACGCATGGTGTGGATAGCGCCCTTCCCGGACAGGAGCGATCTGGTGGCCTTGCGCGGAGGCCTGGAGATCGCCGTGTCGGAGGACGTGGACATGGGCGGCTTCACCGGCCGGCTCCAGGTGCTGAGGCGGCCGGCGGACTGACTGGCCCGTTCGGGATGGAGATCGTGAAAGAGCGGCGGACGCCGAGGGTGTGCCTGCGCCCGGAGAGATGGATCCGGGCGCTGGCAGGCGTTGCTGACTCAGGGGTTGCCGCCGAGGCAATAGCCGACGCCGGCGGGGAGCATCTGCGTCTTGTTGCACTTGCCTTTGCCGCAGTCGCCGTCGTCGCAGCAGAACTTGCCGCAGGTGCCGTCCGGGCCGGGGAGGCAGGTGGAGCCGCCTTTGCAATGGCCGCCGGCGTTGCTGGGGCCGCAGGCCGCGCAGAGGTTGACTTCGTTGGGGCCGGCATAGCAGTGGTAGCCGTTGCCCTTGAAGTCGCAGGCCTCGCCCGCCGCGGTGTCGCAAGGCTCGTTGGTGACGGGGTTGCACTCGATGGCTCCGCCGACCGAGACGCAGGCGCCGAGCGAGGGTGTCGGGTTCGGGACGGCGCAGGTGACGTCGGTCTTGGGCGGCGGGACGGGGAAGCAGGCCGTCTCGCAAGAGGCATGCATGCAGGCGAGCAGGGCGTCGACAGCGGGCTTGTTGGCCGCGGTGCAGCTCGGATCGGAGCTATAAACGCAGCCGAGGCACCCCGCCGTGACGTCGCATTTGGCGCCCTCGGCGCAGCAGGTCGTCTCGGCGCAGGTGGCGCAGGCGCCCGCCGGGAAGACGCCGGCGCAGCTCCCCGCGCCGCCCGTGCCCGAGGTGCTGGAGGCGCTCGCCGTGGTGGTGTCCCCGGTGGTCGAGGTGGCGTCGCTGGTGCTCGTGGTGGTCGAGGTGGCCCCGCCCGTGCCCGTGGTGCCGCTCGGCGTGACAGAGCACGAAAGGGCGCCGAGAGACGTCGCGACCGCGGCGACGAGAAGCCAGAGGCGGGTGTTCATGGTGTGCTCTCCGAAGCGTGAAGGGGGATTACGTGCGAGGCCCGCGTGAACAGGCGGCGATACAAGCCAGGTTGCCGCGCGAAAGCGTCGCGCGGGCCCGAGACGGTGGCCCACCCCTCGCGGCCGCGCAACGGTCGGGCACGACCCCGCGACGCGAGGTGCCATGAGAACGACGGCGCAAAAAAAGAGGCAGAGCCTGGTTTCCCGGGCTCTGCCTCTCGTTCGAGCCGCGTCAGCGCGGCCTGTGGATCAGCGTGACAGTCCCGAGCTCACGGGCCGGTGCTGCTGCTGGAGCCGGCCGCGGAGCTCGATGCCGAGCTGGACGCCGCCGAGCTCGAGCCCGTGCCCATGCCGTTGCCGCCGAGGCACTCGCCCGCGCCGCCGGGGAACATCTTGGTCGTGTCGCACTTTCCAGCGCCGCAATCGGCGTCCGTGCAGCAGAACTTCACGCAGATACCGTTATCGCAGGTGGTGCCATTCCCGCAGAACGGACCGGGGTCGGAGGCGCTGCACGCCCCGCAGAGCTTCGCGGCGTTCGGCGGGGGGTAGCACTGGTAACCCGTGCCCATATTCGTGAAGTCACACGATTCGTCCGCCTTGCACGGCGCACGCGTGACGGGGTTGCACGCGATGTCGGCCGTGAGGGTGACGCAGGAGCCGCCCGAGGGGGGCGCCGCAGGGACCGTGCAGGTCGCGTCCGGGGGCATCGGCGTCGAGAAGCAATCCATCTTGCAGGACGCCTGGAGGCAGGTGATCAGGGCGTCGTGCGCATCCTTGTTGGTCGCGTCGCACTTGGTGGCGTCGCCGAGACAGTCGGCGCAGCCGGCCGTGTCGTTGCACGTCGCGCCCTCGGCGCAGCAGTTCGCCTCGCCGCAGGTGTCGCAGGCGCCCATCGGGAAGATCGTGGTGCAGTCGCCCGTGCCGCCGCCCGCGCCCGAGGTCGTCGTCCCCGCGCCCGAGGTCGTGGTGTTCGAGCCCGTGGTGGTGTGCGAGCCCGTGGTGGTGTTCGAGCCGGTCGTGACGCCGCTCGTCGTGTCCGAGCCGCCGGCGCCGGTGCTAGTCGCCGACGTGCTGGTGGTGCCGCCGCCACACGCGAGCGGGAAGAGCGGAGCCACCGCCGCCACAACAAGAATCCAGGAGTAATTTTTCATGTGCTGCCTTTGAAAGTAAAAGGTTCTCGTGCCACCCGCGAGGGCCCCACGCCGTCTCTCCACGGTATGCACAAAATTGCGCGGCAGATCATCAACGATCAGGCCTGTGGCGCAGTTTTTTCCTGGAGCGCGTTACTTGATGCCGCGCAGCAAGAGCACGACGAACGTGGTCGCCGCGATGACGAGCAGGGCGATGGCCGCCGCGAGGACCACGATCCGACGGGAGTTGGCGTCGGTCGCCGCTTTGAGGTCCGCGGGGCTGGGCACCACGACGCCCGCAGGCCCCATGGGCCCGGGCTGCGGCCCCGCCTGGAACGGCGCGACCATGGGGCCCGGGAGCGGCATGCCGACCGCGGGGAAGGCCATCGTCGGCGGCGGCGCGGGCTGACCGGGCGGGACGACGTTGGCGCCGAACGAGACGCCCGGCGGCGGCCCGTGATCCTGGACGCGCGGGAACGAGCCGGAGCCCGGTCCCGGGTGCGGCGTGAGCTCCGCGGGGAAGTCGAAGCTGTTCAGGGCCAGGGTCCGGGCGGGCGCGGGATCGTTCGACCAGCCGGGCGCGGGGCCGACCGCCGCTCCGCCGAACGGGCGCGGGGCACCGGGCGGAGGCGCGTCAGCCGGGAGGCCCCACACCGGATCGCCGGGCTCGCGCATCATCGTGCGCGCACCGTCGTCGTCGTCCTCGTCGTCGTCGGCCCCCGCCGAGTGCGCGTGCGCGACGCGGAGGCCGCTCGGGAGCGAGCTCTCGTCGAGGGGCGAGGCCCGCATCATCGTGCGGGCGTTCTCGTTGTCGTCGTCGTCGTCGTCGACCTCGGTGCGCTGGGCCGTCGCGCCGATCGGGGCCATCGGCGCAGTGCCGCCGCCGAACGCCACGGGGCCGCCTGGACCGAGGAGCGTGGCCTTGGCGCCGACGCGCAGGCCGGGCGCGCCGAAGGGCCCCGGCGCCGGGCCGCCAAACGCCGCGGGTGCGCTGAATCCAGGCGGCGGCGCGTCGAGGACGCGGGCCGCGGCGGGGCGAGGCCCGACAGCCGACGCGGCCGGAGCCGCCGGGCCAGGCGCCGCGGGGCCAGGGCCGAACGGCGACTTGCCGATGAGGTGCGCGGGGATCTGGAACTCGCGCATCCGCGTCGCCTGATCCTCGTCGTCGTCGTCATCGTCGTCGACGGGCGGCGCCGCGGCCACCGGCGCGGGCTTGCGGAACGGCGCGGTGAGGAACGCCGGCGCCGCGCGCATCACCGTGCGCATCTCTTCTTCTTCGCCCTCGGCCGCGTCCTCGTCGTCGTCGAGCGGGGCGAGCGCGCCGACCCCGGGATCGGGGTGCCACTCTTCCAGCGCGTTGCGCAGCGCAGTCACCGTAGCGGTGCGCTGGGCGAGCTCACGCGTGAGCGCGGTGTCGATGATGTGCTGGAGATCGTCGTCGCCGACGTCGTAGACGGCGAGCGGCGCGGGCTGCCCGCCGAGGATCTTCTGCTTCGTCTCGGCGTCGTTCGCGCCGACGAACGGGCTCGTCCCGGTGAGCGCCGTGTAGAGCGTGCAGGCCACCGCCCACGCGTCGTCGGCCGGCGAGAGATCGCCGCCGAGGACGCGCTCCGGCGACTGGTACGCGAGGCTGCTCGCCGTCGTCTGCACGTCGGCGATGGATGCGCGCGAGGTGCGATCCGCGCCGGCCGTGACGATGCACGCGGGCGACACGCTGCCGTGCGCGACGCCGAGGGAATGGAGCGCTTCGAGCCGCTTGGCGAGGCGAATGGCCCACCCGACAGCGTCCAGCTCTTTGACGGGCCCATCGCGGGCGATTCGTTCGTCGAGGGTTTCCACGGAGAGCGAAAAGAGTAGTGCGCCTGCGGGCCAGCCGTCTACCGCGTAAGTCGGAGGGCCGGCCCGGTCGTGCGCGCCGGCCCCTCTATCCCCGGGGCGACACAGCGGACGCGGGCTCCGCACGAAATTCTCTTTACTGGGGAGCCGCTTTCGACGAATGAGATGGCCGATGCGGGCGGGCCCCTCGGTGAACGTTCGGATGCGCGGCCTCGCGGTCGCCCTCGCCGCGGCGAGCACGATGGCGGCGCTCGGCGGGTGCGGTGCCTCGATCGACATGGCGGCCTCGGCGAGCGGGCCGCAGCGCGCGACGATGACGGTGCCCTACACCGACGTCCGCGAAGAGGTCCGCCTCTACCCCGACTACGGCCCGATCGGCGCGAGCATCCTCGCCGCAGACGACGCCGCGAAGCCCGACAAGCGCCCCGTGACGCCGAAGAAGAGCAAGCCTTGAGGCGCGCCATCGAGCTTGTTTTTTCGGCGATCCTGACGTGCGGCCTCGCGGGCTGCGCCGGCGATCAGGCCGTCGCGGCGAGCCTCGCGAACGCCGCGCGCCCCTCGCGGTTGCCGTACGTCGTCGCGTGCTGGGAGCGCGAGTTCGCCACCTCGCCGCCCGAGAGCGGCTACGTGGCGACGGTCGGCTTCGTCGTGCACGGGGGCACCTCGAAGCTCGAGTCGGCCGAGGTCGAGTCGATCGTCCCGGTGACGGCCGAGGGCAAGGACGCGAAGCCCTCGGGGCGCGAGGCCGAGCTCGGCGCGTGCTTGAAGGCCGCGATCAACCAGTCGTCGCTGCCCGCCGCGGCCGACGCCGACGGGCCGGGGTTCGCGACGCCCACGGACCTGACGGTGAAGCGCTTCCGGATCGCCTTCGTCGACGACTCGGCCAGGCAGCGGACCGCGGCCTCGGCCAAGCAAGCCAACGTGCTCGTGGGCCCGCGCGCCGACCGCTGCCGCGGCCTCTACTCGCACGATCCGCCGCGCGACGCCTCGACGCTGTACGCCGAGATCGCGCGGGTCGACACCCAGGCCGAGGCGCTCCATGCGCAGGGCCACGCCGGCGATCAGGACCTCGAGGCGCGCGAGCTGCAGCAGGCCTACGACGCGAAGCTCGAGCTCGCCGATCGGCTGACGTCGGACCTCGGGCAGCCGGCGATCCCCGAGGCGAACCGCAAGCGACTGCGCGAGGCGCTCGACGAGGTGCGCGCGCAGGCGAGGAAGACCGGCGCGAAGATCGGCTGCGCTCCCTGAGGCTGCGTTTCCCGGGAGAAAGCGGCGATCGCCGCGCGTGACGGCGGCTCGATAAATCCTGATATGCTCGGCGGATCGCCATGCGACGAGCTTTTCTTTTCCGCGACACGAGGTCTTCTGTGCGCGGTCTCATCGCCGCATCCGCGCTGCTCTCTGCCCTCGGCGGGCTCGCCGCGGGGTGCTCGCTCGGGAACGTGCACCACGACGACTGCACGACCGACACGCAGTGCGGCGCCCTCTTCGGCGTGGGGAGCGTGTGCAGCGAAGGGTTCTGCTCCGACGCCGCGTCATGCACCACCGGCCACGACTGCCGCAGGGCCGCGGGCGGCGGCGCGTGCGTGGCCGGCGCGTGCGTGGCCGCGTTCCCGATCGACGCGACGTGCAAGGCGATCACCGAGCCCGCCGATCTGCTGACGAAGCCGCTCGTGGGCGCGGGCGCCCCGCTGATCATCGGGGGGATCATGTCGTTCGACGAGCCGAAGCACCAGGCGCGCGCCGTCGCCATCCGCCTCGCGGTCGCCGACATCAACGCCAACGGCGGGATGAACCGCAACCAGAAGCTCGGCGTGATCTTCTGCGACAACGGCGGCGCCGGGAACCTGGCCACGGGCGCCGACCGAACGTCGCGTACCAACCACGCCGTCGACTACCTCGCGGGCACGCTCGGCGTCCCCGTCATCGTCGATCCCACGGGCTCGACCGACTCGATCGACATCATCACGCGCTTGAAGGAGCGGGCCTATCCGACGGCGATCGTCGCGTCCGCGGCCACGAGCCCCGCGCTCACCGACGTCGACGATCGCCTGAAGGCGACCGACAAATACGGCCTCTTCTGGCGCACGTGCCCGAGCGACGTTGGCCAGGGCACGGTGCTCGCGAAGCAGGTCATCCCGAAGGCCACGGGCAAGATCGCCATCACCTACCTGAAGGATGCCTATGGCGAGGGGCTGGCCGCCGTCTTTCGCGATGCGTACGGGCTCACGCAGACCGAGAGCTTCCCGCTCACGAGCGACGATCTCGCCAGCGCGAGCGCCCTCGCGGCGAACGCCGACGCGGTCGATGCGTCGGGGGCCGGCGGCGTGCTGGTGATCGCGCTCCAGGCCAGCTCGGTCGTGAAGATCATCACGTCGATGGCGTCGAAGCCGATCGCGGCCAAGCCGTTCTTCCTCACCGACAGCGCGAAGGACTCGGCGGCGCTGCTCGATCCGACGCTGCCGATGGCCGTGAAGGCCATCCTCACGGGCGCGCGCGGGACGGCGCCGGCGAGCCCGTCGGGGCCCAACTACGAGCAGCTCAAGATCAACCTCAAGCTGATGAAGGTCGATCCGTCGAGCTTCTCGTTCGTGGCGCACTCGTACGACGCGACGATGGTGGGCGCGTTCGGGATCATCGTCGCGTCGAAGAGCGCGACGACGTACGACGGCGTCGACGTGGCCGGCGGCCTCGCGCACCTCTCCGCGGGCAAGGCCGTCGACCTCTCGCCGACGGGCTGGCTGAGCGGCGTGGGCGAGCTGACGAGCAAGGGGCAGATCGACGTCAACGGCACGTCGGGAAAGCTCAATTTCGATCCGGCGACGGGCGAGGCGCCCGGTCAGGTCGAGGTCTGGCAGGTGTCGTCCGACTTCAAGTCGTTCGCGACGGTGAGCATCCTCGATCCGTGACGCTCACTCGCCCGCGGCGGGCACGATGCGCACGCGGCGCACGCGGCGGCCGACGACGTCGGTGACGACCAGGGTGAGGCCCTCGCACTCCACGCGCTCGCCGGCCTCGGCGGGGTGCTCGAGGCGAGCGATGATGTAGCCGCCGAGCGTCTCCACGGTCTTCATTTCAGGGCGAACGATGATGCCGACCTCGCGCTCGAGATCGGCGAGGAGCACGCGGCCGTCGGCCTCGACGATGCCCCCGCCGCGGCGATGGATCGGCGGGACCTCTTCGTCGTTCTCGTCGCGGATCTCGCCGACGATCTCTTCGAGCAAGTCTTCGATCGTCACGAGGCCGACGAACTCGCCGCTGGGCGAGGTGATGATCGCCACGGGGATCTGGCGGGCCTGCATCTCCTGGCGGAGGCGCTCGACCGAGGTCGTCTCGGGGGCGAAGATCGGCTTGCGCAGCAGCTCGGCGATGCGCGTGGCCTTGCGGTGGCCCGAGAGGACCTCGAACAGATCGCGGAGGTGGATGTACCCGAGGACGTTGTTCGACGGATCGAGCACCGGGTAGCGCGAGTAGCCCGCGTCGTTGGCGACCTTCACCGCCTCGTCGATCGTCATGTTGGCGCGGAGCGTGGACGCGTCGCCGCGGAGGGACATGACGTGGCGCGCGGTGCGGCGGCGCAGATCGAAGATCCGCACGAGCATGCTGCGGAGCGTGGGATCGAGGCCCGCGGGGCTCTGCGCGAGGAGGATGCGCAGCTCCTCCGACGTGTGGAGCATCTCTTCCTTGCCGACGGGCTCGACGCCGAGGAGCCGCGTGACGGCGTTGGCCGTGTTGTTGAGGACCCAGATCACCGGCCACGCGACGAGGTAAAACGCGTGGAGTGGGTAGGTGATCGCCAGGGTGACGGCCTGCGAGCGCTGGATGGCGAACGACTTCGGGACCTGCTCGCCGAGGATGGTGTGAAAGGCCGTGATGAAGAGAAACCCGATGCCGAGCGCCATGCCGTGCGCGGCGACGGCGGCCCACCCGCCGAGCGAGGCGAAGCGCGGCTCGAGGAAGTGCGCGACCGTCGGCTCGCCGACCCAGCCGAGGGCGAGCGACGCGAGCGTGACGCCGATCTGGCAAGCCGAGAGGTACTCGTCGAGGCGCTGCGACATGCGCAGCGCGAGCTTGGCGCGCCCATCGCCGCCGCGGACGAGCTGCTCGAGCCGCGTGGGCCGCATCTTCACGAGCGCGAACTCGGCCGCGACGAAGAACGCGTTCACGAGCACGAGGAGAACGGTGATGCCGAGGTAGAAGAGCGTCGTCATGCGGCGGCCGTCGACGCGTGACGGAGAGCATGGCGCCCCCCGATCACGCCTCGTTGCGAGGGTTCCTCTAGCTCAGTCTCGACCGGGATCGTGTCAGATCCGAGCGCGGGCCAGGATCTCGCGGCGGCGCGCCTCTCCGTCGTCGGGCAAGCCTTCGACGAGGGCGTCGGCGGGGCACTGCCCCTTGCCGATCAGCGCGGCGAGCTTGGCGAGGTGGACGCTCTCGTCCTTGCCGTTCTTGTTGAGGCGGGCGCGACGCTGGAGGCCGCCCGTGGCGATCTCGAGCAGCCGCTCCGCGACGCCGAGCAGCGGGGCGCCGCGGAACTCGGTGGCCAGGGCCGTCTCGGCGATGGCCGGGCGGATCGCGTCGAGCTCGGCGAACGTGTAGTCGCGCGTGAGCTCGTCGGCCTCGTCGAGCGCCTTGGCGTCGTAGAGGAGCCCCGTCCACAGCGCGGGCAGAGCGCAGATCAGGCTCGCGGGCAGCGAATCGGCGCCGCGGACCTCGATCGTGCGCTTGAGGCGGACCTCGGGGAAGAGCGTGTTGAGGTGCGTCTCCCAGTCCTTGAGCGTGGGGTGCTCGCCCTCGAAGCCGTACTTCATGAAGCTACGGAACGATTGCCCCGTGTTCTCGACGACGTTCGCGCCGCGCTTGACGAGGAACATCGGCGCGTCGAGCGCCCACTCGATGTAGTCCTGGAAGCGCGTGCCCCGCTCGAGGACCTTCTCGAGGAGGCCCTGGCGATCGGGATCGACGCTCGTCCACACGCGCGCGCGGTAGCTGCGCCCGCCGAAGAGGCGGCCCTCGTAGAAGGGCGAGTTGGCGAACATGGCCGTGGTGACGGGCGAGAGGCGGAGCGAGATCCGCATCACGCGCATCGCTGCCTCTTCGCTCGCGTAGTCGAAGTTGGCCTGCACCGTGGCGGTGCGGCGCATCATGTCGAGGCCGTATTTGCCGCGCGTCGGGAGGTAGCGCTTCATGATCGCGTAGCGCTGCTTGGGGACCCAGCCGAGGTCGGCCTGGGCCGCGAACGGGTGGAAGCCGACGCCGAGCCACACCAGGCCGAGCTCGGTCGAGATGTCGCGGAGCTCGGCCAGGTGGCCGCTCATCTCGGCGCAGATCTGGTGGATGTTGTCGAGCGGCGCGCCCGAGAGCTCGAGCTGCCCGCCCGGCTCCAGCGTGACGGAAGCGCCGGCGCGCAGCAGCGCGATCATCGGGCCGCCGGGCGTCTCGGGGACGTCGGGGAGCCAGCCATGGCGCTCGACGAGCGTCTCCATGATCGTGTGCACGCTGCGCTCGCCCTCGTAAAGAAGGGGCGCGCCGGTGTCGGCGTCGACGCCGAACTTCTCGGCTTCGGCGCCGATGCGGTGCCGTGACTCGGGCTTGATCGCCTCGTGGAACGGGATGAGAAGATCGTCGAGCGTCTTCAGGGGGGCGACCTTTTCGTCCGCCGGGCTGCTCTGCGCCATCGTTATCGTGCCTTTGCGAGTTGCTTGCGGAAGGGGCCGTGACGTGGGGCAGCGGCCCGAGAGGCGCAACTGATTGCGCCCCGATCAGATGCGGGATCCGTCGTGGTTCCCGTACGTCATCTTGGCGTCGGAGGCGATGCGAACCGTGGTTGGCCTCGCGTCCACGGCGTACGAGAGCACCGCGCCGAGCGGGCAAACGTGAAGAAACGTTAGGATTTCGGAGCGCGCGAGCCGACGGCCGTCATCCGGCGCGGGGCCAGAACGACTGGCGCTCGCCGCCGCGCAGCAACGCAGCCAGCGCGGTGAGGTGGCGCGCGGTCGTGCCCGGTCCACCGCCGATGATGCGCGCGCCCGCGTCGATCAGCCGTCGGGCGCCGAGGGCCCACGCGTCGGCCTCGGCCGCGGGATCGTGGACCATGACGCCGCCGAGCTCTGCGGGCGCGGGGCCCACGCCGGGGGCGATGCCGATCGCGAGATCGGGCACGGCGCGGCGCGCTCGATCGAGCAGCGCCGGGGCGCAGGCGAGGCTCGGGACTTCCATCAGCACGACCTGCGCGCCGGCGTCCGCGGCCGCGCGGGCGGCGTCTTCGATCAGCTCGCCGTCGCCGGTGGCGCCCGCTTCCGAGAGCTCGATCACGGCCCACGTGGGGAGCTGCGTCGCCGCGGCGCTGACGACGGCGGCGCGGCGCGCGAGCCGCGAGAGGCCGGGCTCGGGCGAGGGCTGCGCGTAGCCGCGCGCGAGGAGCAGCTCGCATCCGGCGGCGGCGAGGCGGGCGGCGTGCATCGCCAGATCTTCCGTCATGCGATCGGGCGCGGTCGGCGACACCTGCGATGAGCCGAGGACGCCCGCCACGGCGATCGGCCGCGGCGCGTTCTCGACGGCCTCGAGCGCGAGCTCGACCGCGGAGCCCGTGAGCGCGGCGGCTCGAAAAGGCATGCCAATCGCGCCGAGCGCCCGGGGGAGCGTATCGGCCGTCAGCGCGCAGAGCACGTCGACGCCCGCGATGATCTCCTGGTGATAGTGCTCGGCCGCCTCGTTCGGCTGCTCGCGCAGCAGACGCCCCACCGAGGCCGGCCCCTTCAGGCCGACGCCGCGCGCCCGAAAGCTGGCCTCCGGATCCGCGCTCACCAGGAGCGGGCGGCCGGTAGCGAGTCGGGAGAGGATCGGATGGTGAACGGTCACGTGCTCGGGGAGGGAAGAAGTCGGCCGAGGCCCGGCTGATCCCTTGCACGGTAAACGATCTTCCTCCCCCGATGCTCGGAAATCGGGGTCAGACGACGCGCGGCGCGCGGGGCCGGGCGCTGCCGCGCGGGACGAACTTCCGATCGAACAGGCGCACCCGACGCACCAGCAAATCGAGGAGAAACACCGCGATCGCCGCGTAGATGAACCGCGGCCACAGCTCTTCGTGGAAGGTGACCTTCTCGCCCTGCGGGTCGAACACGGCCGCCACCGTGGGCGGGTCCACCACGCCGCCCGTCACCAGCGCTGCTTTTTCCAGCGTCACGAGGTCGGGCTCGAAGCTCGCGTACTCGCGCGGGTACGGGTTCGACACATGGCCGTAGCTCACGGCGACGGGGCGGAGCTGCCCGTCCTTGTCCTCGTGCTTGTGCTCGGCACGAAGGAGAAAAGAGCCGTATTTGTCGAGCGGAAGCGTCGCTTCGTAGCGCCCCGGCGCCGTCTGACGGAGCTCGACCTGCTTGACGTTCTTCGCGTCCTTGGCCTCGTCGAGCTCGTCGCTCTTGAACTCGGGGCCGATGATCTTCAGCGACGACGTGAGGTTGTTCTCGAAGCGCTCGTCGGCGCCGAACGCGTCGACGGCGACGTGGAGCTGCCCCGCGACGACCTCGGCCTTCATGTCGAGCTCGCGGGTGTGCTTCTGCCGCATGTGCTCGTGCACGAGCTGGCCCCAGAACTTCTCCCAGCCCGCCCAGCGCAGCCACTCGACGGCCCACTGCGATTTCACGTCGCTCGTCCACGCCAGCGCCCAGCCGAGGCCCACGCGCCAGCGCGCGAGGATCGGCTCCTGCGAGTCGCTCGTGAGCAGCTCCTGCGCGGGCGAGGGCTTCATCTTCGTCGAGACGTAGCCGTGGAGGTTCGGCGCGGTGCGGATGTCGAGCCCGCGGAGGAACGCCGCGTCGCCGACCTGGGTGACGGGGAACCACTCTTCCACGGCCGCGGCGCGGGCGATCATCTCGGTCTCCTTGGTGAAGACGCGAGGCAAATTGCTGGGATCCGACACCGCGTGGAAGCGCCCGCCGCCGACGTCGGCGATCATCTTCAGGAGCTGCTCGTCGACGTCGCCGCCGAGGCCGACGGTGGTGACGGTGATCGACTCGGCGATCATCGCCGACGCCAGATCGCGGATGCCGCCGCTCGGAGCGCGCCCGTCGGTCAACAGGATCACGTGCTTCTTGCGCGCCTGCGTGACGGTCATGTCCTGGTACGCGGCGTCGAGTGCGGGGAAGATCTCGGTGCCGCCGCCGGGCTGGATCCTCGCTATCTCGGCGTTGATCCGCGAGCGGTTGCGCGCGGGCTGCATCTTCACGTAGCGCGTCGGCGTGGAGTCGAAGGCGATGACCTCGACGAGATCGTCCGCGCCGAGCACGCCGACCGTGGCGCGCGCCGCGGCCTTCGCCATCTCGAGAGGCAGGCCCGTCATCGATCCCGATCGATCGATGACGACGCTCATCGCGACGCTGGGCATCTCCTTCTTGCGCTCGTTGTCCATGCGCACGGGGAGCATCCGCTCCATCGGCGTGTGGTACCAGCCGCCGAGGCCGTAGCCCGACTCGCCGCCCGCGAAGAGGAACCCGCCGCCGAGATCGCGCACGTACTGCTCGATCAGATCCTGCGCCTCGATCGACACGGCCTCCTTCGGCGTGTCCGACATCACGACGAAGTCGTACCTTTGAAGCTCCTTCAGCGAGCCCGGGAAGCCCGCGGGCGGCCGCATGTCGACGTCGATCTGCTGCGCGGTGAGGGCGCTCGAGAGCGGCTGACCGTGCTGCGGCGTGCCCTCGATGTAGAGCACCACCGGGCGCCCCGGGACGTCGATCGTGGTCGCGAAGCGGTTGTTCTCGGCGAAGCGATCCTGGGCGATCTCCTCGAGATCGAGCTTGTACGTCGTGGCGCCCTTCACGCGGACGACGCTGCGAAACACCACGTCGTTGGCGCCGGCCTTGAGCGTGAGATCCTTGATCCCCTCGAGCCCGTTGAGCGCCTCGGACTGGTAGAGCTTGGCCTTCGCCGTCGTGGCGCGGCTCGCGTAGATGTCGGCATGGACCTCGAACGTCTCGCCGACCTTGAGGTGATCGGGGAGGCGGAGATCGCGCACGGCGACCTCGGGCGGCGCGGGCCTGCGGTACGGCACCGTGAAGAGGCGGATCCCGAAGTCCTTGGCGCGGTTGGCCTCGGCGAGAAAATCGCCGTCGGTCTGCACGCCGTCGGAGACGAGCACCGCGCGCTTGAGGTACCCGCTCGGGTAGAGGCCGTACGCGAGCTGCACCGCGGCCTGCAAATTGGTCCCCGCGCCGAGCTCGCCGCGATCGCCCTTGGCGTCGACGTGGCGATCGATCGGAGGCGCTTTTTCAGGCTCTTTCTCGCTCGGCTCGGCCAGGCGCGGGCGCCGCGCGAAGGTGATCAACTTGACGACGGCGTCCTTCGGTTTCTCGGCCCAGGCCCGATCGACGAGGGCGCGCGCGTCGGCCAGCGCCTCGTCGGAGATCGAGTCCGACACGTCGACCAGGTACACCGTGCAGACCTTCTCGGTCGTCGCGGTGCGGGCGAGGCGCGAGAGCCCGAGCCCGAGCAGCACCACGAAGGCCACGCGCAGGAACACCGAGAGGATCTTCTGCGGCAGCGGCAGATCGGCGAGCGACTGCGAGAGCACGCCGATGAACCACGGCGCGATCAGCACCACGCCGAGCATCTTCGGGTTGAGCAGCTCGTACGTCTGCCCGTGGAACACCCGGACGATCGTCGGGTTCGGATCGATCAGCACGTAGCGGCGGTAGGCCCACGCGAGGATGCCGAGCAGCGCGACGCAGGTGACGCTCCACGCGAGGATGCGGAGGCGACGGTCCGTGAACCAGCTCATACCGTCACCCTCCGATGAAACGTGAGCCACTCGAGCGTCGTCATCAGCAGCACGGCGAGCAGCAGGTAGACCCACATCTCGCGGCGCACGCCGATCTTGAACTCGCCCACCTCGCCCGCGACGCGACCGTCGACGGTGAGCTTCTCGCGCGGGGCGATGCTGCTCTCCTGCGGATCGGAGAGGTTGGCCGCGAACATGGTCGCGTCGCCCTCGGTGCCGGGCTGCGGCGTGCCGGTGGAGATGGTGTAGAAGCCCGCCTCTTGCCCGAGGAACACCGCGCGGCCGTCCTTGATCGGCACGGTGCGCGTCGTCTTCTTGTCGGGCATCAGCAGCGTCGCGGTGTCGGCCGCCGACGACGCGGGGATGCTCCACACCGAGCCGGTGCGGAACGACGAGATGTACCCGACGTCCTCCTCGACGAACTCGTTGATGGTGTTGAGCAGGAAGAGCGGCCAGGCGATCCGCAGGGGGAAATCGCTCTCGCGCACGTCGAAGCCGAGGGCCACGAACTTCACGCCGGCGCGGCGCCCCTGGATCAGGAGCGCGCCCTTGAAGCTCTTCGCGACGATCTTGTCGTCCTTGTCGCCCTTCAAGATGTGGGCGCGCGCGATGTTGACGTCGGACAACGATGTGTAACGAAGGAGCGGGCTCTTGGCGTCGAGCTCGTCGAAGCCGACCTCGTCGTCGATCAGCTTGCCGACCTCGAAGGGCACGTTGGCGCCCGTCGGGTTGAGGTAGAGCAGGCTCCCGCTGCCGGTGGCGACGCTGGGCGTGACGCCGTCGAAGATGGTGACGTCGAACGCGCCCTTGGCCGGGTAATTCGTGGGCTTGACGGTGGTGACGTCGAGGTACTCGTCGAGCAGCAGCGCGGCCTCGAGGAACATGTTGCCCGCGGTGACGACCTGCACCCGCGCGCGCCGCCGCTCGGGCAGGAGGGCGTAGGCGCGATCGTCGGCGGGCAGATCGTCGCGCGTACCGTCGGCGAGGGCGATCGTCGCCTCGAGCGTCTTCGAGGCGCCGGAGAGGTTCGGGTAGAAGCGCGGCAGCTTCTCGTGCGGGTTGAGGCGCAGCTTGCTGAGATCGGTGATCTGCCCGTCGCCGAGGAGCGTGAGCTCGACGTCCATCGCCTCGTCGCTGGTGTTGGTGACCTCGAGCATCACCTCGTAGCGGCTCTTGTCGAGGGGATAACGGCGCACCGAAAAGCCGGTGATCGCAGCGTTCTTGGAGTGCAGGCCGATCGGCACGTACGAGAGCTTGATCTCGCCGAGGTGCACCGGGCCGGCCGAGTCGGCGGCCTCGCTCAGGGCGCCGTCGGAGACGACGATGATCTCGGGCGAGGGCAGCCCGCGCAGCGTATCGGCCGCAAAACGAAGGCTGCGCGCGAAGTCGGCCGAGGAGTCGCTGGCCTTGACCGCGGCGACGCCGGCCTCGAGCTCGGAGATCTCGCCGGTGAGCGTGGAGAGCGGCGTGACGGCCGCGTCCATCTGCGCGATCAGCATGCGATCGCTGCCGGAGAGGCCGCGCGCCATGGTGCGGACGCGCTCGCGCGCCGACTCGATCCGGCTCGGGCCGACGTCGGTGGCCTTCATGCTCGCGCTGCCGTCGATGAGCACGACGATGTTGCGCCCCTCGATCAGGTTGGCCGCGCTGCGCGGATCGCCGAGCGCGAGCAGCAGCATGGCCAGGAGCGCGAGCTGGAGCAGCAGCGAGAGCAGGCGCTTGAGCTGCGAGAAGAGGCTCGTGGCCTCCTTGTCGCGGAGGATCTTCTGCCAGATCTTCGAGAACGGGACGGCGACCGGGCGACGCCGGAGCTTGAGGATGTAGAAGACGACGACCGCCGCGCCCGCGAGCGCGCCAATCTGGATCAACGTCTGGAGGGGGACGCCCGTGAAGTGCATGGGCTAGCGAAGGAACCCGCCGCGCCTGAAGACGCGGAGGATCAGCTCGTCGAAGGGCACGTTGACGTCGGCGCGAAAGTAGCTGACTTGCCGCGCGGTGCAGAAGCGCTTGGCCTCGTCGAGGTACTCGTCGAAGGCCGCGCCGTAGCGCTCGAGCACCTTGGCGGTGACGGTGACCTCGCGCTCTTCGCCGGTCTCGCAGTCGTAGACGCGCACGTCGCCGCGGAGGTCGGGCTTGCCCTCGGCCTTGTCGACGATGTGGATCACGAAGGGCTCGAACTTGTTGTAGCGGAGCACGTTGATCCCGCGCTCGAAGCCGGCAGGATCGTAGAGATCCGTCAGCAAGACGGCGAGCCCGCGGCGCTTGTGCTGGGCCACGAAGGTCTTCATCGCCTCGCCGAGATCGGTGTGGCCTTCGGCCTTGACGTCCTTCAAAAAGCGGAAGATCCGGAAGATGCGCGCCTTGCCGCGCGTCGGCTGCATGCGCCCGCTGATCTCGTCCGTCGCCGTGACGATGGCGATGCGATCGAGGTTGGCGAGCCCGACGTACGCCAGCGCCGCGCTGAGCCGCTTGGCCTGCTTGAGCTTCTCGCCGTCGCCGAACGCCATCGACGACGAGGTGTCGAGGATGAAGTAAATCGAGAGGTCTTCTTCCTCTTCGTAGAGGCGGATTAGAAGCCTGTCGAAGCGCTGGTAAGCGTGCCAGTCGAGGTACCGAAAGTCGTCGCCGGCCGTGTAATCGCGGTGATCGGCGAACTCGACCCCCGAGCCTGTCTTCTTGGTGCGGCGCTCGGCGCGCATGGCCCCGGTGAAGACGCGACGGCTGACCATGGCCAGGTAGTCGAGCTTGCGCTGGAACTCGTCGTCGAAGAGATCGTCGTCCGCGCCGCGCGCGAGCCCGCCGCGCCGCGAGAGCGGAGACGCAGCCTTCCTGAAAAAGTCAAGCACGCCCATTGCGGCAGGCCCTACTTCATCGTCTCGGGGAGCTGCTTCAGGATCTCGTGGAGGACGTCGTCCGTCTTCACGCCCTCGGCCTCGCCCTCGAAGTTGAGCAGCACGCGGTGGCGCAGCGCGGGGAGCGCGACGGCGCGGATGTCGTCGAGCGAGGCGGCGAAGCGGCCCTCGAACAGCGCGCGGATCTTCCCCGCGAGCAAGAGCGCCTGCGCCCCACGCGGCGACGAGCCGAACTTGACGAAGCGCTTCACGCTATCGATCGCGCCGGCCGTCGTGGGGTGGGTGGCCTGGAGCAAGCGCACCGCGTAGTCCTGCACGTGCCCGGCGATCGGCACGTCGCGCACCAGGCGCTGCATCTCGAGGATGCGGTCCTTGCTCATCACCGCGTTGACCTTGGGCGTGACGTTGCCCGTCGTGCGCTCGAGGATCGCGTTGAGCTCTTCGCGGTTGGGAAACGGCACATGGAGCTTGAAAAAGAAGCGATCGAGCTGTGCCTCGGGGAGCGGATACGTGCCCTCGCTCTCGAGCGGGTTCTGCGTCGCGAGGACGAAGAACGGCTCATCGAGCTGGTAGGTGTGCTTGGCGATGGTGACGCGGTGCTCTTGCATCGCCTCGAGCAGCGCGCTCTGCGTCTTCGGCGTGGCGCGGTTGATCTCGTCGGCGAGCACGATGTTCGCGAAGATGGGGCCCTTGCGGAACGAGAACGACTTCGCGCCCGTGGCCGACTCTTCGATCACGGTCGTGCCGAGGATGTCGGCCGGCATCATGTCGGGCGTGAACTGCACGCGCGAGAACTGCAGATCGAGGGCCTCGGCCATGGTCCGCACGATCATCGTCTTGCCGAGGCCGGGGACGCCCTCGAGCAGCGCGTGCGAGCCCGCGAGCATGCAGGTGAGCACGCCGTCGATGACCTCGCGGTTGCCGACGATCATCTTGCCCATCTCCTCGCGGAGACTGCTGATGCTCTTCTGGAACTCGACGACGTCGGCGCGCGCCGCCTCTTTGGTCTTCTCGGCCATGAGCCTTCTCTTCTCCGTGGGTCCGTGAGTCGACGCGCTTACTCGCGCGGCCGGATGAGCTGGAAGTAGCGGTGGACGTAGAACCGGTAGCCGTCGGGCACCGTGTCCTTGTTGATCTGCTGCTCGGCGACGGTGTGGTAGTCCTTGAAGACCTTCTTGTAGCCCGAGCCCTTGAATCCTCGCTCCGCGGCGCTGAGGATCACCTGGCTGTTCGAGGGCCCCTGCCCCGTGTCGAGCCCCTGCTGCTGCACGTCGGTCGTGCCGCTCTTGAGGTCGGTGCGCTTGCCCGCGAGGTTCGCGTCGTGGCCGGTGCCGGCCTCTTTGCCGCCCTGCCCCGCGCCCTGCCCGTCCTTGCCTTCGCCCGAGCCTTGACCGGCGCCCATGCCCGGCATGTCGCCCTGCCCCGAGCCCGCCCCGGGGATCAAAATCTTCTTCCCGCCAGGGCCGATCACCCACTGCTGGCCCTTGCCAGCGCCCTTCCCCTGCCCGTCTTTGCCGTCCTTGCCCTCTTTGCCGTCGCCCTCTTTGCCTTCGCCGTCTTGCGACTCCTGATCCTCGCCAGGCTGATCGCCCTTGTCGCCGTCGCCCTTCTCGCCGTCGCCCTTCTGGCCCTTGCCGGAGCTGCCGCGCGCGCGCTTGCCGAACTTCATCATGCGCGCCATGCGCTTCGCGCCGGCCTGTCCCTGCTGACGGATCTGCTCGCGCAGCTCTTCGAGGCGCTGCCGCAGCTCTTCCTTCTCCTTCTGGGACATCTGCTCTTGCTGCATGCGGTTGATGTCTTCCGCAGCTTGCTCGAGGTCCTGCGCGGAGAGGCCGAGGTCCTTCATCAGGTCCTGCGCGGCCTTCGACAGCTCGCGATCGAGACGCTCGAGCTGGCGGCCCACGCGCTCCTTCTGCTCGGCCTCGCGATCGAGACGCTCGAGCTCGCGCTCCTTCTTCTTCAGGAGGCGATCTTCCTGCTCGTCCTTCGGGCCGGCGTCGGGCTCGTCCTTCTTCTTGTTCTTCTTCTGGAGGAGTTCTTCCTTGATCTCGTTGCGCTTCTCGTTCAGCGCCGCGAGCGCCTCTTTCTTGCGCTCCGCCGCCTTCTGCAGCGCGGCCTTCAGCTTGTCGAGCGCGCCCTTGTCAGGCTTCTTCCCGCTCTTCAGCTGCTCGGCCAGGGTCTTGAGATCCTTCTGCGCCTTCTCGAGATCCTTCTTCTCGAGCGACTCGCCGACGGGCTTGCTGAGATCGCTCTTCTTCAGCTCTTCGGCCGCGTCCTTGAGCGCGTCCTCGAACTCTTTGGCGTCGGCCTCGGCGCCCGTCAGCAGCTCCCGCTCGATGGCTTCCATCTTCCGGAAGGCCTCGGTGCGATCGAGCCGCTTGTTGGCGATGTCCTCGATCAGCTGGTTGAACTTGTCGACGGCCGCCTTCATCTCGGGGCTCTGATCCGGCCGCTCCAGCGCCTTGGCGGCGTCGCGGAACAGCTCGATGTCGTCGGGCGACATCGCCAGCGCGTCGATCTGCTTCGCCTGCGGAGCGATCACGATCGCCGGGGGAACGTAGAGCATCGCGAGCGCCGCGACGGCGGCGCCGATCGCCAGCGGCGCGACCAGATCCCGCGGCGCCCGCAGCGGCGCGGCCTGCGACGGCGCGAGGCGCCCCGCGTGCTCGCAGGCGTCGTCGATCGCGACCTCCATCAGCGCCGATCGCTCGGGCGCGGCGATGGCCTCGAACGCGAGGGCGTTGGTGAGCCGGTCGTGGAGCTGGTGGTGCCGGTCGAGCGCGATCGTCCCCGCGCCGGGCGCGAGGCGCCGCAGCATCGTCGCGATGATCGTGATCACCACCAGCGCCGCGGCCCCGGCGAGGATCTCGATCGCTCGCAAATTCGAGAGCCGATCTGGCAGCGTCTTGCGCACGACGAGCGTGATCGCGGCGATGGCCAGCGCGACCACGAGCGCGCTCGGGAGCACCTCGAGGACCCGCGAGAGGCGCATCCGAAGCTCCACCGCGGCGGCCGCCCGTCGGATCTTCCCAAGCTCAGTCTGGCGAGGTTCGCTCATCAGGTCGGGTCGCTCTTGGTTCTCGGTTGCGGGCGCTCCAGCACCTCCGCGCCGCAGGGGCGGGAGCCGCGAGAGTGTAGCTGTTGACGGAGGCGAAGCCCGAAAGTTCCGACGCCCATCAACGCCGTCGGGGCGTGACCCTTACGCGGTCAGGGGCGAGATAATTCCCATCGAGGCGAGGGCGAGCACAGCCACGACACGACACCTGCGTCCCGTCCCGCATCCTTCGTCTCCCGTCCGCGATCCCCCGTCTCCCGTCCGCCGTCATCGTGCGCGTGCGCGATCCGATCCGGATCAGAGCGCACGCGCACGAACGAACACGGAGATCGAAAGACGGAGATCGAACACGCGCCGGCCGCAGCGAAGCGTCCCTCTAGCGAGCCGACTTCTTCGCAGGAGCCTTCTTCGCAGCGGCCTTCTTCGCAGGAGCCTTCTTCGCAGCGGGCTTCGCGACGGCCTTCTTCGCAGGAGCTGCAGCCTTCTTGGCGACGGCCTTCTTCGCGGGGGCAGCGGCCTTCTTCGCGGGAGCCTTGGCCGGCGCGGCCTTCTTCGCGGGAGCCTTCTTCGCAGGAGCCGTCTTCGCGGGCGCGGGCGCGCGCGGGTGATCCGCCGCGTGCTCGCCGCCGACAGGCAACGATTTACCGTACTTCGCGAGGGTCTCCACGATCTTCGCGTCGAGATCGGTGAACTCGAACGGCTTGTTCAGCCACGCGTCCGCGGCGAACAGCGGCGACGTCATGTCGTTCAGGTTCTCGCCGATGCCCGTGAGCATGATGACGCCCGTCGTGGCGAACTTGCCCTCGGAGGCCGGCCCTTTCAGGCGCTTGCACACCTCCCAGCCGCTCATTCCAGGCATCATCACGTCGAGCAGGACCAGATCGGGGTGGTGCTGCTGCGCGAGCTCCCAGGCCACGTCGCCTTCGCCGGCCTCGATCACCGAGAGGCCGAGGCTCTTCAGATGACGGGTGACCAGGCTGAGCATCGCCGGCTCGTCTTCGGCAACCAGGACTCGGAGCTGCGTCGTGCTTTCAGCGGCCATTGTGCGGCGGATGAGAGTACGGCACGCGGGATCGGTCAAGAGAAACCGCCCCGATGGTGGTCGACGACGCCGAACCGTGCGGCGAGGCCCTACGGCGGGACGGGCCGGCCAGCACTTTCATGTACGCTGCGGCGATGATTGCAGCCGTGAGCGGCGCCGGCGGTTTCATCGGATCCGCCGTCGTGCGCAAGCTCGTCGAAGGCGGTCGAAAGGTCCGCGCCCTCGTCGAGCCCTCCGCGTCGACACGCAACCTCGACGATCTCCCCGCGGCCCAGGTCGAGCGCGTGACCGTCGACGTCTGCGACTACGAGGGCATGGCGCGGGCCCTCACCGGGGTCTCCGCGTACTACCACCTCGCGGCGATCTACCGGGTCTGGCTGCCCGATCCGAGCTTGATTTACCGGGTCAACCTCGAAGGCACGACGACGTCGCTCCTCGCCGCGCAGGCCGCCTCGGTGCCGAAGATCGTCTACACGTCGTCGATCGCGGCCATCGGCTTGCGCCCCGACGGCGCGCCCTCGGACGAGACCGTGGCCTGGAACCTCCACGCGATCGCCAACGAGTACGTGCTCACGAAGATGCTCTCCGAGCGCATCGCGATGAATTTCGCGAAGACGCTCCCGATCGTCGTCGTCAACCCGGCGTTCCCCTTCGGCCCGCGCGACATCGCGCCGACGCCCACCGGCAAGATCGTCCTCGCGATCCTCCGCGGCGAGGTGCCCGGTACCACCCCGAGTGGCTTCTGCGCGATCGACGTCGACGACGTCGCCGCAGCGCATGTCGCAGCCGAAACGAAGGGCCGCATCGGTGAGCGCTACATCCTCGGCGATCACAACATCGCCTTCCACGACTTCGCGCACCTCGTCGCCGAGATCGCCGGCGTGAAGGCGCCGCGCCTCCGCTTGCCCGGCTGGCTCGGCGCCGGCGCCGCCCTCGGGATGGAGCTCTGGAGCGATCACGTCACCCACACCGAGCCGCGCGCCACTTACCGATCCGTCGCCTATCTACAGCGCTCGGCCTACTTCGATCCCGGCAAGGCTCGGCGCGAGCTCGGCCTCGCTTCGCGCCCCCTCGAACAGTCGATCGAGCGCGCCGTCCGCTGGTTCCGCGAGAGCGGCCAAGCGTAACGGCGGCGCCCCGGCGTGGCCTCGGCGCTGCCCACGTGGTCCGCGGCCGCTCGGCGCACGGCCCCCCGCTCGCGCCTTCCTGCCTGGCTATTGGCTGCGCGCCCCGGGCGTGCGATGCACAGGAGCCGCCATGGAAGCCCGCCCCCGCCGTCACTTTTCGATGATCCGCGACTTTCAGCTCGCGGACTTTCTCACGCTCGGCAACGGCTTCTCGGGCATGGGCTCGATCCTCGCGGCGATGAAGTACCTCGTCTCGGCCGACGCGATGTACCTGAAGCTTTCGTTTGGCCTCCTGCCGATCGCGCTCGTGTGCGACTTCCTCGACGGCCGCGTCGCGCGCATGCGCAACAAGGTCTCGATGCTCGGCCAGGAGCTCGACTCGCTGGCTGATCTCGTGTCGTTCGGCGTCGCGCCCTCGGTCATGGCCTTCACGCTCGGCATGCGCGGCGGATGGGACGCGGCGATCCTGGTCTTCTTCGTGGGCTGCGGCATCAGCCGGCTCGCTCGCTACAACGCCACCGCGGCGTCGCTCGCCGACGACGCTGGCAAGGTGAAGTACTTCGAGGGCACCCCCATCCCCACGAGCCTCACGCTCGTCGCCGTCCTCGGCGTCCTCACGGCCCTCGGCAAGACGGGCGAGCTGCTCCCGGGCGGCGCGATCGATCTCGGCCCCTGGGCTCTTCACCCGATGGCGCTGATGTACTTCGTCAGCGGCAACATGATGATCAGCAAGACCCTGCGGATCCCCAAGCCGTAGTCGCGATGGGGCTCCGCCCCAAACGCCGCTCCGCGGGCTAGATCTCCTTCGGTCCGTCGTAGTCCGAGAGGCCGAAGAAGCGCTGCACGGTCGCCAGGATCCGCCTGTTTTCCAGGGCCAGACGCTTGGCCTTGGCCTCGGCGTCGAGGCCTTCCTTCACCGCGTGGAGCTCGACGCGGCGATGCGCGAGCAGCTCCGAGATCTCCTTCGCGAGCTCGGGCCGCTCGGTGATGATCCGGTGAAACGCGGCCTTGTCGAGGCGATAACACTCGACCTCGGTCACCGCGACGACGGTCGCCGTGCGCGGCTCGCCGGTCATCAGCCCCATCTCGCCGAAGAATCCCGGCGCCTCGATCTTCGCGACGATCTTCTCCTGCCCCTCGACGTTGACCCGCACCTCGGCGGTTCCATCCATCACGATGTAGAGCCAGTGAGCCACGGCGCCCTGGCGCGTCATCGCCTCGCCGGGAGCGAACAGCGCGTAGCGCAGCCCCTCGGCGATCGACTGCGTCTCTTCCGGCCGCAGGTTCTCGAACAGATCGACCGCGCCGAGCGCCTTGATCCGCTTGGCCTGCTCGGCCGCCTTCTTGCGGTCGCGGTGCTCGGCGTTGTCGGCCTCGACCCACAGGTGCGCGGCCGGCACGGCCAGCGGGATCCCCGCGCGCTTCAGCGCCGTGAAGATCCGCTCGCGCACGCGGGAGCTGGTCGGATCGTCGCGCGAGAGATCCGTCAGCCAGTAGCGGACGGCGTAGTAGGCGAAGCTGTCGCGGTTGTCCTTGGCGAAGTCCATGACGATGGCGTGGGGCGGCGGCGTGGGCGCGACGCCCTCGATCGTCGCGGCCTGCAGCGCGTCGTTGACCGCGCGGATCACGTCGGCCGGGCTGAAGCGAAAGTCGACGTTGAAGTACACCCACATCCGGTGCTGCAGCGGCTCGCCCTCGCGCTTGCCGAGGATGAGGATCGTCTGCGAGAGCAGCGTCGCGTTGGGCACGATCAGCGTGTCCCAGTCGCGCGTCTCGATCACCGTGTAACGCCAGCGGATCTCGCGCACGCGGCCCTGCTTGCCGCTCTCGAGCTGCACCCAGTCGCCGACCTTGATCGAGTCGTCGACCTGGAGCGCGACGCCGCCGACCACGTTGCTGAGCGTGCCCTGGAGCGAGAACGCGGTGATGGTCGTGAGCAGGGCGCTGGTGGCGACGATGCCCGAGAAATCGAAGCCCGCGCGCCGCATCGTCACCACGCCGGCGGCGAGGTAGCCGATGCCGACGACGATGTCGGTGAGGATCGGCGCCGCGTCCACGCCGATCGCAGGCAGCGCGAGATCGAAGATCGTCAGCGCTCCGAGGCTCACCACCGAGATGACGCCGATGAGCTCGGTGATCTCGCGCGCGACGTGCGCCGGCCCGTCGACGTGGAGCGCGGAGAGCGTCAGCAGCGCGACGAAGGCCGCGAGGTAGAACAGCGCCAGGATCACCGCGCGGCGCACGTGCTTGCGCTTGCGCGGCGCGAAGCGATTGATCAGGAACGCCGCGATCACCACCCCGGCGGAGAGCGCAGCCACCGCGGTCGGCTTGCTGAAATAGAAGATCGGCGCGTCACCCATCGGGACGCCGACGTTATCACCGGGCGGCGGCCCGCTGCGATCGCTCGCAGCTCAGCGCGCCGGCCGCGCCCCCGCGTCGGGCGGCGCGACCCGCTTCGGAGGCGGCGGCGCCGCGCGCCTCGGCGGAGGAGCGGGGCTCCAGAAATCGAGCGTGGCCGGTGAGATCAGGTAAATCGCGACGGCCGCGATCCCGGCCAGCAGCAGCACCAGCGCGCAGCCGCCGAACGCGATCACCAGGCCGTTGCCGCCCGCGGTCCGCACCTGGCTCGGCCGCCCCTGCGCCAGCGAAGGCCGCGAGACGCGGGGCGGCGGGCTGTTCCACGAGGGCCCCGAGCCGCCGCCGTCGAGCGAGCCATCGGGGATCGTGGGACCGGGACGCGACATCGCGCCCATTATGCGCTGAAGCCGGCTGTCACTCGCAAGCTTCCATGATCCCGTCGTCGACGACCTGAGCGATGTAGTCCTGGAAGGGATTGTCACCGTTCACGTCGGCGAATCGCCCCGCGCCGCTCCCGGCCTTCGGCGGGCTACCGTTGCCGTGAATCGCCCGCATCAGGAACGCCGCCATCTGCTGGCGCGGGACGAGATCGTTGGGGCAGAAATTCCCCTCCTGATCGCACCCGGTCGTGATCTGGAGATCGCGCAGCCTGGCGATGTCGCCCGCGAACTGGTTGCCGACGGAGACATCCTTGAACGGATCGCCGGTGGGAGCGGCGAAGTCCCCGGCATGAAACTTCATCCGCATCAGGAACGCGGCCATCTGCTCGCGCGGTACCTGGGCCGAAGGGCCGAAGACCGACATATCTCCGCCGTATCCCTTGGTCACGCCGTCGTGGAGCAGCGCCTCCATCCAGGCCTCGTCGGGGTTCCCGGGGGTCACGTCGGAGAAGAGGTGCTGAGCCGGCGGCGGCGCCCAGCTCGGGTTCCCGAAGTGATTCCACTTCTCGAGATAGACCGCCATCTTGCTCCGGGGCACGAACGCGGTCGGGCAGAAGCGGGTTTGCCGCCGCCGTCGACCACGCAGCTCTTCGCCCCCGAGGCCTCGCAGAACGCCTTGGCCTCGGGCTTCCACGGGTGGCCGGCTGCGCCGCTGCGAACGCCCATATCGAGCCCGCAGTCCCCGCCGGTGGGCACCGAGAGGTAGTTGAACCAGAGCACGAACTCCATCTGCTCTTCGCGCGCGATCTGGAACGTCTGCTTCAGGTAACTCGCCTCGTCGAGCGGGCCGGAATAGGGAGCCTTCCCCGGACACCAGGTGTTGGTCCACCCGACCTCGGTCACCGCCAGCGGCGAGTCGACGCGCCCCTTCCAGTGCTGGAGCTCGACGCGGAGCGAGTCCTGCGAGCCGTCGACGGGCGTGTAGTAATACGGGTGGATCCCGATCACGTCCCAGGGCAACCGCCCCCTGGTGTCGAGGTGCCATTTCACCGCGGGCGAGGCCCGCAGCGCGTCGTAGTACGCATCCGAGAGATCCCCGGGGTTCGGCCCCTGGATGATGTTCCCCGCCGTGATCCTGGCGATGGGATCCCTGGCCTGGATGGCCATGAAGGCGTTGGTCGTCAGCGTCCCGAGCTGGCGCGGGCAGAGGGCCCAGGCCTCCTGCTGACCGTACGGTTTACCATCCTTGTCGGTGCCATAGTAATAGCCACCCTCCTGCGGCTTGCAGGCGCCGTCCCAGTCTCACTCTCCGCCGGAGATCCGCGCCACCGCGTCCGGCTCGTTCCAGACACCATAATAGGCGATGCGCCCGGCGAACTGGGTGGCAATCTCCCCGGCCGCATGGCTGAAGGCCTGCACGAACATCGCGAAGAAGCGATCGGCCGACTGGACTGCCGCTTCGTGCACGGTGGCGTGGCCGCCGCTGCCCGGATCACCGCTGGAGGCGCTGGTCCCGGTGCTGCCGGCGCCTGCGCCGCCAACGTGAGAGCGACCACGCGGAGGCGGCGCGACCGCGACGAGAGGAGAGAGGGTGCGTCGTGGATCGTGGAGGCGAGAGTTCGATGCATGAAGCTGCGTTCAGCAAGGACGGGGCCACCCTGGAGACCCACGTTGTCGCGGTCCGCGATGGGGCCTTGGCGGACAAAAGTCCGCAGGGCGTCGGCGTCGAGTCCGCGGGCGCGGTGCCGCCCCTCGGCGCGGCGGCTTCGAGTATGCTCACCGTCCCCGTGAGCGCTTCGAGGACCGATGATCCGGTGACGTACGAAACCAGCGATACCGCTGTAGTCGCCACGCTCGAGCGATGGAAGCCCGCGCGGCAGCCTTTCACCGCCGATTTCACCCGCACGTATCGCCCTGTTCCGGCCGCCGACGACGCTCAACCCACGCTGGCGATGGCCCGCCCGATCACCTCGGCTCCGCCCGCCGCAGGCCCGTTCGATGTCGAGCTCGGACGCGAGCTCGCCGCCGGCGGTATGGGACGGGTGCTGCTCGCCGTCCAGCCCTCGTTGAGCCGCGAGGTGGCCGTGAAGACGATCCTCGCCGGCGGCTCGGCCGGGGCCGCGCAGGCGCTCGAGAACGAGGCGCGGGTGCTCGGGATGCTCGATCACCCTGGGATCGTGCCGATCCATGGTCTCGGCCGTGATCCATCCGGGCGGCCGCTGGTGATCATGAAGCGCGTCGAGGGCGCCTCCCTGCGCGACCTCCTGAAGGATCCTGCTCACCCGCTCTGGAGCGACTGGGACGACGACTCCGCCGATCGCCTCGTCGCGAGGATTGGTATCCTGATGCGCGTCTGTGACGCGGTTCATTTCGCCAACAACCGCGGTATCGTCCACCGCGACATCAAGCCTGCGAACATCATGGTGGGTGAGCTCGGGCAGGTCTATCTGCTCGACTGGGGCATCGCGGTCACCGCGGGGGAGGTGGGCTCTCTCGCCGGATCGCCCGCGTACATGGCCCCGGAGATGGCCCTCGGCGACGCCGTCGACGCGCGCACCGACGTTTACCTCCTGGGCGCCACGCTCCATCACCTGCTCTCGGGCTCACCGCGGCACGCCGGCGAGAGCCTCGACGAGACGCTCCTCGCCGCCTGCCGCTCGGCGCCGTTCGCCTACGATCCGAGCATCCCCGAGGATCTGGCCGCGCTGGCCA
This sequence comes from Byssovorax sp., assembly GCA_025362495.1. Lineage (GTDB taxonomy): Bacteria > Myxococcota_A > Polyangia > Polyangiales > Polyangiaceae > JANYGI01. The sequence continues at coordinate 176,222 of JANYGI010000042.1, forward strand.
ACCGGGCTACCGCCGCCGATCCGGCCCATCGCCCGCAAGGCGCCCTCGCCCTCCGCCGCGCCCTCGCCGACCGCTCCGCCACCGCTCCTCGTACGCCCTTTGCAGCTCGGCGACCCAGCGTCTCGACGAGCTCAATCGTCGTGGGTGGCGCGCCGACGCGGCGGAGGGCGACGTCGAGGCGATCGAGCGACTCTCCACCGAGGCCCGCTTCGGCTTCTCGCAGGCGCTGAGCATCTGGCCCGAGAACCCGGGCTCGCGGCGTGCGCGCGGGCGATGATCAAGCTCCGCCTCGCCCGCGAAGATCTCGAGGGGGCGCGGGCCCTGCTCCAGGAAATGCGCGATCCCGACACGGAGATCCTCGAGGCGATCGAGCGCGGCGCGCGGGCCCTCGCCGAGAGGCGCGGCGAGATCGAGCGGCTCCGCGGGCTCGAGCGCGATCTCGACGGCGCCACGCAGGCGGGCGCGCGGCGGGTGCCGCTGATCATCCTCGCGGGCTTCACCATCGCCATGAGCGCGCTCCTCCAGAACCAGCCCCACGCCTCGCTCTCGACGGGGCGCCGGCTGATGGCGGCCGCCGCGGGTTGGGCGGTGATCGTGGCCACGATGGCGCTGCTCCAGGCGCGGCTGCGACAGAGCGCGGTCAACCGCGGCGTGGCGCTGATGCTCCTCGTCGGCTCCTCGGCGTGGGTCGCGAGCCGGCTCCTCGACATCGTGCTGGAGACCGCGATGCCAGTCGCGCTGGGGCGCGATCTCGTGATGATGTCGGCGCTGGGCTTCCTCCTCAGCGGCGTCGCCAGGCAGCGCTGGCTCCTCGGCTCCTCGACGGTGTTCCTGATCGGGGCGGCGGTGATCGCCGCCTCGCCCGCGCGCTCCGGCGAGATCTTCGGCGCCACTGCCTTCCTCGCGGCGCTGCTCGCCCTGCTGATGAGCCGACGCGCGTAGCGTCGCGTGGTCTCTCGCGTCAACGACCGGCGCCGTGCTTCGACAGCAGCCTTCCAAGATAGGTCCGATCGAGCCCCGCGAGCCTGGCCGCGAGGGTCTGGTTACCGCCGGTGTGCGCGAGCAAGGCCTGGAGATAGAGCCGGGTGAACCGATCGACGATATCGTCCTTCTGGTCTCCATAAGGCCGCTCGACATCGATGCTCCGCGCGAGCAAATCGTCGAGCAGCGCGTCCTGCGCGCGCGGCGCCTCGGGGAGAGCGCCGAGCGACGCATAGACCTGGATCATGTTGCGCAGCTCGCGCGCGTTCCCGGGGAACCTCCGCGCCCGCAGCCGATCGAGCACCTCGTCCGGGAGATCGACGATCCCGCTCGCTCGAACGCCCCTTTGCGCGCCTCGATCGCGCCCGTGAACGCGCCGCGCCGGTGACCGAAGAGCTCGCTCCCCACGAGATCACGAGGGATCGCGCCGCAGTTGACGGTGACGAGCGGGCCCGACGCCACGCTCGATCCGGCGTGGAGCGCCGTCGCCACCAGCTCCTCGCCGACCCCGGACTCGCCGTCGATCAGCACCGTGACCAGGGAGCCTTCCAGCCGCTGCAGCAAGCCGAAGACGCTGCGCATCGCGACCGACGCGCCGACGATGCCGCGGTACTCGCGCGCCTCGAGCGGGGGCACGAACGAGAGCGACTCGCGATCGACCTCGATCCCGAGCTCGACCGCGCCGATCGAGATCCGCCCGTCCAGCCCGAGCACCATGCTCTCGACGCGTTGCCCCGCGTAAAACACGCCGTTTCGGCTCTCGAGATCGCGGACGAGCACGCCCTCGGGGACGAGCGAGAGCGCCACGTGGCGGCGAGATACGGTCGGCGCGGCGATCGTCAGATCACACCCGGGCGACGAGCCGATCGTCACGCCGTCCTTGCCGATGCGGAGCTTCGCCGGCGTCGCCGTCACGGCGCCGAGCGCGCTGACGACGGCGCCGAGCGGCGGCTGGCGATGCGCCGCGCGCTCGAGCGTCCTCGTCGCTTCGTTCACGGCGGCTCGTTCTCTATCGGGGCGGCGCACGACGCGAAGGGATACCCGCTCTCGCGCCGCGCGACCATCGTCTACGCGGCGCGCGCGAGCTCGATCTTCTCGGCTTGGCCGACACCGTAGAAGCGCCGCAGCGCCGCGCGCATCTGGTCGAAGCGCCCGTGCCGCGCGAAGCGCTTCTCCAGCCGCGCGGCGAAGCCCGCGGCCAGATCGTTGGCGAAGCGATACCGATCCCCGGTTTCGGTCCCCGCCGGATCGACGTAGCTCACCCGATCGAAGAGGGTGCGTCGGATCCGCGCCGCGCGCCCCGGCTCGAAGCGCGGAGGCCCCGCTTCGAGCTCCGGCCCGTGCGCCAGCAGCACGTATTTGTCGACCTCGGCCTGGAGCTCCAGCTCGAGCTGCGTCGCCGGCAGCTCGCGCCGGGCCCGCTCCACGACGTAGAGGAAATGGCTCACTCCCTCGACGATCTGACAGAGCTGATCGAAGGTCGGGCGCCCTTCCACGGCCTCGCGCGGCAAGCGGAGCCCGAGCTCGACGTCGTCCTCGCCGCCGCGATCGACGATCACCAGCACCTCGCGATCGCCTTGATCCGAAGCCTCGATGAAGTCGTCGACCGAGTGGCTCGCCTCGAGACCGTAGAGGCGCGAGAGCCTCGCCTGGATCCTGGCCGCGAGGCTCTCCGGTTCGCCGGGTGGCATCAGTTGACGCCGCCGGCGCCGCGCGAAGGCAGGATCCCGTGCGATCCGAGCTCGTCGGCGAGGCGCGACGATCCCGTCTTCAGCCAGCGCTCGTAGAGCTTCACCACCGAGCGCTCGTCGCGCGGCCCGCAGCTCAGCGTGCCCTCGGCCACGTCGGCGAGCACGTCGGCGAAGCGATCGAACTTGGCGGCCAGCTCCGACAGCACGTCGGGGGGCGCCGCAGCGCCGTCGCTCTCCGGCCGACGCGAGCCGCGCATCCGCATCATCACCGCGGCCTCCCGATACGCCGTGCTTCCCACCGTCATCACATACCGGCGGTCCGCGCCGCGCCCCTCGATATGGCTGCGAAAGAACCCGATGGCGTAGAGGACGTGATCGCCGAGGCTGCGCAGCCGGCGGAAGCGCGCTGGTCCGTCGGCGTCGAGCGCGTCGCGGAGCTGGAACGTCAGCGGCTGGCTGAACGTCGAGCCGCTCTCTTCGCTGGGGTGCGCGTAGTCGCACAGGAGGCCGACCAGGTAGCTCGACGCGGCGTCGGTCGCCTCGACCCTCCGGACCCGGATGGCGTCGGAGAGCACTTCCTGAAAGTAGGTGGAGATGTTCGGCGCGATGGAGATTGAAGGCTGGCTCACGGGGCACCTCTCGCCGCAGGGCGAGGGGTCGAATAATCCGTTCGCCTTGCAGAAAACCCGGGCCGACGTCGTGTCGTCCCGGCGGGCTGACTGATCCTGCTGCTCCTCACCTCATGCGAGGCACGCCCCAGCCCCGACCGAAATCGGAATGCTGCGGCATTGCTCAGGATTTAGCTCATGGAACGGCGCCCGGCCACCTTACTTGAGGCGGCGTCGGCGAGACTTTGCCAAGGAATCCGGGGACTTGTGGCAGTCTCGGACGGCGAGTGCCAGGCCGGGTAAATCCGCGGCATTACAGCGCTTGACTCCCTGCACGGGGTGGCTATCTTCCGGCGCGCCTGCTGGCACTCGGGGTCCCTGAGTGCTAGCAAACGACCGAAACAGACTCGAACCACGTCCGGCGCGCTCACCCAGGGGACCGCCAGCCGCTCCGCCGCTTCCCAAGCTCACCGGGGGCAAAAGCGAAGCAGCGGACCCGCTCCTCCCCTTTTTCCAGGGGGCGCCGGTTGCTCATTATCAGGCCGCGGACCCAAAGTCCCGCGCCTTTCGGAGGAACTCGTCATGAAGATCAGGCCGCTCCAGGACCGCGTCATCGTCCGCCGCGTGAAGGAAGAAGAGAAGACCAAGGGTGGTCTCTACATCCCCGACTCGGCGAAGGAGAAGCCCGTCGAGGCCACCGTCATCGCGGTCGGCAGCGGCAAGGTTCTCGAGGATGGCACGGTCCGCAAGCTCGACGTCAAGGAGGGGGACCGCATCCTCTTCGGCAAGTACTCGGGCAGTGAGGTGAAGATCGACGGCGAAGAGCACCTCATCCTTCGCGAGGATGACATCCTCGGCGTCATCGAGAGCTGAGCTTCGGGCACGGAACTTCGAGGAGATACGAACATGGCCGCCAAAGAAATCGTCTACAACGAGTCCGCCCGTAGCTTGATCCTCGCGGGCGTCAACGCCCTCGCGGACGCCGTCAAGGTCACCCTCGGCCCCAAGGGTCGCAACGTCGTCATCGAGAAGAGCTTCGGCTCGCCCACCGTCACCAAGGACGGCGTCACGGTCGCGAAAGAGATCGAGCTCGAGAACCGCTTCGAGAACATGGGCGCCCAGATGGTGCGCGAAGTGGCCTCGAAGACGAGCGACATCGCCGGCGACGGCACCACGACCGCGACGGTGCTCGCCCAGGCGATCTACCGCGAGGGCAGCAAGCTCGTCGCCGCCGGGCACAACCCGATGGAGATCAAGCGTGGCATCGACAAGGCCGTCGAGGCCATCGTCGCCCACCTCAAGCTGACGGCGAAGTCGACCCAGGATCCCAAGGAGATCGCCCAGGTCGGTACCATCAGCGCCAACGGCGATCAGACCATTGGCAAGCTCCTCGCCGACGCGATGGAGAAGGTCGGCAAGGAGGGCGTGATCACGGTCGAGGAGGCCAAGAGCGCCGAGACCACCCTCGACGTCGTCGAAGGCATGCAGTTCGACCGCGGCTACCTCTCGCCCTACTTCGTGACCGATCCCGAGGCCATGAAGTGCACGATGGAGGATTGCTATGTCCTCGTGTCGGAGAAGAAGATCTCCAACATGAAGGATCTCCTCCCCGTCCTCGAGGCCATCGCCAAGAGCCAGAAGCAGCTCCTGATCATCGCCGAGGACATCGAGGGTGAGGCCCTGGCCACGCTCGTCGTCAACAAGCTCCGTGGCACGCTCCACTGCGCCGCCGTCAAGGCTCCTGGCTTTGGCGATCGCCGCAAGGAGATGCTCAAGGACATCGCCTGTCTCATCGACGGACAGGTCATCGCCGAGGAGCTCGGCCTCAAGCTCGAGAACGTCACGATCAGCGACCTTGGCCGCGCCAAGACGGTGATCATCGACAAGGACAACACCACGATCGTGGGCGGCGCCGGCAAGAAGGAGAAGATCAAGGCTCGTCAGAGCGAGATCCGCGCCCAGATCGAGAACACCACCAGCGACTACGATCGTGAGAAGCTCCAGGAGCGCCTCGCCAAGCTCGTTGGCGGCGTCGCGGTCGTCAAGGTCGGCGCTGCGACCGAGACCGAGATGAAGGAGAAGAAGGCTCGCGTCGAGGACGCTCTTCACGCGACCCGCGCGGCCGTGGAAGAGGGCATCGTCCCCGGCGGCGGCGTGGCGCTCATCCGCGCTCAGTCGGTGCTCGAGACGCTCAAGCTCAACGACGAGCAGCGCTTCGGGGTCAACATCGTGCGCCGCGCGATCGAGGAGCCCCTGCGCCAGATCGCCGCGAACGCCGGCGAAGAGGGCTCGATCGTCGTCCAGAAGGTCCGTGAGGGCAAGGACTCGTTCGGCTACAACGCGGCGACCAACGAGTATGGCGATCTCCTCGCCATGGGCGTCATCGATCCGGCCAAGGTCGTTCGCTCTGCGCTGCAGAACGCGGCCAGCGTCGCCAGCCTGATGCTGACGACCGAGGCGCTCATCGCCGAGCGTCCCAAGGACGAGAAGGCTTCGGCCGGCGGCGGGCATGCGGGCCACGGCCACGGCGATTTCTGAGTCTCGATGGGGCCGCGAGCGGCCCCAAACCCCACGGGGGCCAGGCCCCCTCCGCGCGCGCGCGCGGGGGCCCTCCCCCTGATGGATGTGGGGTAGCGAGATCAGAGCCCGAATGCTGAAGGCCGGCTCCCGAAAGGGGGTCGGCCTTTCTTCATTTGCAGGGTGCAGACGGCGGCTTCGCGGTGCGGCCACCCCTTCTCGATGCTGCGGTGGGGTCCGCGCCGACTTCAGCCAGGCTTCCGCACCGCTGCGGCTGCCTCTGTCGACGCGCTCCGAGGCGTCCGCACCCTGCGGAAGCCTCTCGGGCGAATCGACGCCCCCTTCCGCACGCTGCAGGAGCCTCCTGGGCGAGCGCGACGACCCGTCTGCAGCGGCGGTTCCCGCTTACTTCGGGATCTCGACGCTGCTGTCCCCTGCCCCAGCTCCCGCTTCTTCGATCGCCGCGGTCGTCCCGGCGCGCCGGGTCGACGGCCGCGTTTTCTCGGCGAGATCGCGCTCGCCCACCAGCGCCAGCGTCGCGGAGATGAACCCGGCGCCCCCGCTGAACATCGCGTCTTGCGCGCTCATCGCCTTGGCCTTCGCGACGCCCGTCGCCTGCAACTCGCGCTCTTCGCGCGCCACGTCCTTGCGTGCCTCGGCGAGCCGCTTCACCGGCCCTTCGAGCTCGCCTATCCATACCGCGGGAGAGAGCTTGACCCCGGACTGCAAGGCCTTTGGCCATATGAGTTCGGGATCCGCGAGCTGCTTGATCAAATTGCGCGCGTGTTCGAGGATCGCTTTGGAGTCGGTGGGCGTGCGCCCGTCGAGGCCCAGGGCCTTGAGGCCTGCTTGCCCATACACCGTGTCCACCGTGCTGCGGATACCCACCGTGCGGGAGACCAGCTCGGCCGCCGCCCCGTCGCGGGCCTCGCGTGGCGCGGCGTCGTCGGCGAGCTCGGCGTCGTGGACGCTGCTGGCCTCGACCAGCGCCTCACTCGTGGCGCGCAGAGCGCGGCCGACAAGGGCAAGCGCAAGGCCCATATCGGGCATCTTCTCCTTGCTGCGGAGGTGCTTGCTGAACTGCTCTTCGAAGGTCTGACGGACCTTCTCGGTGTGGGTGTCCGCCGCGGCGGCGACGGACTCGGCGGAGCTTTCGCGATCGGTGACTTGCTTGGCCATGGGCTGGTATCCTCCCGGAGCGAGGGAGGATACGGGCGCGCGGTGGGCGGTGTCCAGGATCACGCGCTGCGACGCGAGCGAGCTTCGCGAGGTTCAGCTCCCGACGAAGACATCGTCGAGCCTGGGCGCCGTTAGCACGCGCTGGCTCCAGGCTTGAAGCTCTTCCAGGCCCGCGACCGCCACCTGCGCGACGGTCGCGCCCGGGAGCTCGCCGAACCGCTGGCGGAGCAAGTCGAGCAACATTTCTCGACGCCCTTGTGCGCGTCCTCGTTCCATGAGCTGGTCGGCGGCGGTCATGATCTCCTCCTTACCCTCATCTCCCACGGCCGCGAGCAGCCGCTGCACCACGGTCAGAGGGCATTGTCCGGCCGCGGGCTCGGAGGCTGAACACAGCACGACCGTCGAACGATGGATGGCGCCCCCCATGCAGGTTTCGAGTCCGGTGTCTTTCCCGTGGATCTGGACTGGACTCGGATCTTCACACGCGGTGACCGCGGCCAGCGGCGCCTTGCACGCGGGAAAGATGGCCGCAAATGCGAGGACGGAGAGCGTGGCGAGAGGAGCAAAGCGCAAGAAGGAAACGGCCATCCAGTCAGCCTACGCGGTTCGGTCGGCGCCACCCACGGGAAACCAGCTCCTGACGGCGACTGTGAGAACGTGGACGATTGGTGCGCGCGGCTCGCCGCGTTGGCCGAGGATCGTGACCGCCTGGCGACGAGGGTCCACGAGCCTGCCAGTCTGACATCTGCTTCGCGCCGCAAAACCCCTTCGATTCGTGGCAATCCGGGCGAACGTCGCTCCCGGCACACTGGTTGCAAACCGACGGAGACCGACGGAGACCGACGGATACCGACCTGCAGCCCACCATGGCTGCGGTCGAGTCGCGTCGGCGACCCGCGGGCGCGAGCGCGACGTAGCACTGGAGATCTGGAGAAACACTGTCCATGGAACCTGCCATCACCGACGGCGACGGCGCGAGCCCTGCTACCGGAGCGCGACCGCGCGAGTCCGCCTCGCGACGGCTCCTGCACCGCTGGTTCATCGAGTACAACCCGCTCTACCTCGTCAGCGCGCTGCTCGTGCTCGGCGGGCTCATGCTGATCTCACGAGGCCAGGCCGATCAGGCATCGATGAGCCCCGAGGTCGGCTCCATCCCGGTGATCGCCGAGATCTACGCGGCGGTGCTGATCGCCGGCGCGGCGCTCCTCACGCGCCTCGGGCTGCGGCGACCGGCGGTGATGCTGGCGCTGCTCACGGCGCTTTACCAGGGCGATCTCACCCTGTTCACCGAGAGATCGGTTTACCTCGGATCCGTCGGCGCGCTCGCGGCGTTCGCGTGGCTCGCGGTGTTCGTGATCAAGCTGTACGCGCTCGGATGGGCGGTGCGCTTGCGGGTGTCGCGGTCGGCGATGGCCGTCGCGGCGTGGGGCGCGCTCGGCATCGCCGTGCTGCCGCGCGCGCTGAGCCAGCTCGATCCGGCCCGATCGAGCGCTCTCGTCGCGCTCTGGGTATTCTCGCTCTTCGCGGCTGGACTCTGGACCTCGCGCGCCGTGACGAGTGCTGTCGAGCTCGATGCCTGGGGCCGCACGGTGCTCGCCCGAGCGGTCCGGGCTGCCTGGGCGATGTGGGCGGCGCTGGCGCTCATGCACGTGATCTTCTGGTGCGTCGCCTACCAGATCAGCGCCCTCGTGCTCCTGCCCGTCGCGCTCCTGCTCGCGACGCGGTGGATGCGCCGCGAAGCATCGGTGTGGGCCGCCGCGACAGGCACGCTGCTGCTCGCTGGATGGACGATGCCAGCATCCCTGTCGAGCGTCGCGCTGATGGCCGCGGTCGCGCTGAGCCTGCGGGCGCTACGAAAGCCTGTGTGGACTCCTGACGTCGTCGAGGAGCTGCGGTCGACAGAGCCGTACCGGGTGCCGCGCACCGGCGAGCCGCCCCTCCGCCCGCGGGCCTCGCTGACGTTCACCCGCGCCGAGCGCGACTCGATGATCCGATTGCTGATTGGCTCATTCAGCTCGCTCTACCTCGCCGCGTGGACGGCGAGATGGTCGGGTGGCGCGCTGCCACAGCACGTCATCGCGCTGGATCTGCTGCTCGCGGTGGCCGCGGCGGTCGTCGTGTGGAGAGAGCGAGCCCGGGCGGCGCTGGCCCCCGCGGCGGTGGCCTACCTGCACCTCGCCGTGCAAACACGGTATCTCACCGCGCCGACGTCGCCGGCGCAGTGGGGCGGCGCGGCGGTCGGACTCGGCTTCAGCCTGCTGGTCCTGTCGCTCCTGGCGAGCTGGCGCTGGCGCCCGAGCGCGCTCTCCGCGAGCGAAGAGCCGCACGACCGCGCGCGGCCCGCGGCGAGCTAGGGCGCCGATCAGCTTGAAATGCCAAAAAAAAGACCGGAAATTTAACAGGGAGGCGAGGAGACGGGGAGGTGAGAGGAAGATTGGGAAGGATTTTCCCTCGGGTCTCCCGGTCCTCCTCGCCTCCCTGTGAATTCTCCGA
>JANYGI010000048.1 GCA_025362495.1 Byssovorax sp.
CCTCGAACAGCGCCACGCAGAAGCTGAACTGATCGGCGCGCGCGTCGACGGCCACGCCTTCGAACTGCTCCGGCGCCATGTACGCGGGCGTTCCGAGGATGGCGCCCGATCGCGTCAGCGTCGCCTCCGACCCCTCGGGCACGGGCTCCGGCGGGGCGTCGCCGGGCGAGGGAGGCGGCGCGTCGAGCGCGCGCGCCAGGCCGAAGTCCGCGACGCGGACGCGCCCGTCGCGGGCCACGAGGACGTTCTCGGGCTTGAAATCACGGTGAACCAGGCCCGCCGCGTGCGCCGCCGCGAGCCCGCGGCCGGCCTGATCGAGCACGGCGAGGATCTCGCGCCACGAGCGCCGGGCCTGGGCGCGCCACCCCCCGAACGTGGCGCCGTCGACGTACTCCATCGCGATGAACAGCCCGTCGCCGATCGCGCCGACGTCGTGCACGGTGAGCACGTTGGGGTGAGAGACGCGCGCCATCGCCTGCGCTTCCCGCATCAAGCGCGCCCTCGCGCCCGCGGCGCGGAGCAGGATCTCGTGCCGCAAAATCTTGAGGGCGATCCGGCGATCGAGCTCGGGATCGTAGGCCGCGAACACCACGCCCATGCCGCCCGAGCCCAGCGTCTCGAGGATCACGTACCGACCGAGGACCGTGCCGCGCGAAAGCTCGGACGCGCCCTCGGCGATGGCCTCGATCGCAGCGCGCCGGGCCGCGCGGCGGCTCTCGTCGTCGCTCGGATCCTCGTCGGTGGATCGGCTCGCGTCGCCCGCCGAGCCGGCTCGACTGCGCTGCTTCGCCAGCTCCGACGCCAGGCTGCGGCACGAGGCGCAACCGGCGAGGTGCTCCTCGATCTCGCCCGCCGCGTCCATCGCCAGCAGGCCTTCGGCGAAGTCGGCGATCGTCGTGTCGCTGGGACAGCTCATCGAGAGCAACGTGTTTATCACGGAGAAGGCGCCGGCTTGCGTGACGATTCCGCCTCCTCTCGGCTACCGTGGGACGGTGAACGCCTCGCCGCGTGCCCTCGCCGCGATCTTCGTCGAGCAGCTCGACGCTCCCGGGCGAGCGGGGATCGACGCGGGCGCGGATCTGGAGGCGGTGCTCGCGCGCGCGACGGCGTCGGCGCGCGCGGCGCGATCGGGGCTCGACGTGCCGGACGAGATCCTCGTCGCGCGGATCGCGACGGCGCTCCGCGGCGCGAAGACGACGACGACGATCGAGCGGGCGATCGAGGCGCTCCAGCTCGGCGATCTCCTCCTGGCCTGCGCTTGCGAGCGAGGCGATCGCGCCGCGCTGGCCGAGTTCGAGCGCGCCTTCGCGCCGGACCTCCTCGCGGCGGTCCACCACGTGGATCGGTCCGGCAACCACGCCGACGACGTGCTCCAGGTGCTGCGGCAGAAGCTCTTCGTCGGCGAGCCCGGGGGCGCGCCGAAGATCCGCGAGTACGGCGGCCGCGGCGAGCTCCGTCGCTGGCTCCGCGCCGTCGCCGTGCGCGCCGCGATCGACGCCGCCCGCGCCGTCCGCGAGATCCCCGTCGAGGACGAGCTCCTGGGCGCCATGGTCGTCGCCGACGATCACCCCGAGCTCGCCCACCTCAAGCAGGCCTCGATCGCCGAGCTCAAGCGGGCGCTGCGCGAGGCGCTCGGCGCGCTCCCGACCCGCGAGCGGAACTTCCTCCAGCAGTACTACCTCGACGGCGCCAGCCTCCAGACCCTCGCCAGGCTCTATGGCCTCACACCCTCCGCGGTTAGCCGCGGCCTCGCCAAGGCGCGCGCCACCCTCCTCGGGCAGGTGCGCAACGCGCTGATGGCGCGGCTGCGCATCAGCGGCCGCGACGTCGACAGCCTCCTCGGGCTCGTCCAGAGCCAGCTCGAGCTCTCGCGGAGCATGCTCGACGAGGGGCGGTAGAGAGGGAAAACCCCGCGGATCCGCCCGTTCTCACTTTCTCCAAACAAAAAACGCAAACGCGGGCCCCCCGTCCCGTCCTGGGGACATGAAGACGATCGCACTCCTCACGGTCCTCCTCGCGATGCCGCTGGCCTGCTCGAAGCCCGACTCGACGCCTGCCCCCGGCGCGACGACGGCGAAGGGCGCCGCCCCCGAAGCCCCGAAGACTGCCGCCCCGCCGGCCAAGGCCGCCTTCGTGCAAAAGGGCCTCCCGGCAGGCAAGGTCATCGTGGGGTATCTGCAAG
>JANYGI010000072.1 GCA_025362495.1 Byssovorax sp.
AGGGCTGGTGCCGAGCTGCGTGGCGATGGTCTCTGTCCCGTACCAGGCGCTGTTCGTGTACCACTGGTGCCGGAGCTGGCTGAGCGAGTCGCGCCAGAAGACATCGATCCTGCCGGGACCCCAGGAGGTCGAGGCCGGATCCCCGACCGACATGCCGGCGAGGCTCGCAGGAGCGCTCCAGTTGGTCCCGTTCGTGGCGAAGAGGTGCGTGAGCTGGTTGGCCGTGCTGCGCCAGAAGACGTCGAGTCGCCCAACCCCCCACGAAGACACCGAAGGGCCGCCGGCCAGGCCGCTCGCGAGATCCCCCTCCGACGACCAGGCCGAGCCATAGTCGGCGCGGGAGAGGTGCTTGAGGTGGCCGGCGCGCTGGTAGAAGACGTCGAGGCGACCGGCAAAATCCCAGGACACGGCCGCAGGCGCGGAGTCGGTGACGACGCCCATGTCCGAGGCGCTGGTGCACCCGGTCTCGGCGTACTCGCAGTACTTCGTCATCAGGTGCGAGTCCGACGTTCGCCGCCAGAAGAAGCGATAACGCCCGTTGCTGCCGACGATGGCGGGAGCCGCGCTCATGCTCTCGCCGAGGTCCCCCCACGGAGCCCAGGTGTACGAGAGCGCGCTCGCAGCCTCCCCGAGGCGCTCGGGTGCGTCTTCGTGCGGCGGGGGCGCTTCGGGTAGCGCGCAAAAGGACGTGCCGAGCGCGAGCCCGCGCGCCAGGATGGCTGCCAGATACCGGTTCATCTCGTTCGCTCCTTGATTCAACCGTGAAGAGAGCGAGGCCGCCTCCTTCGAGGCGGCCTCGGGCCACGTCATCGCCGTCGCCGGGAGCGCGGTTCGGACGGGATCGACCGAGGGCGCGCGGCGCGGTCACGGCACTTCACGGGGCGCCGTAGAAGACGTTGAGCGATTCGGTCGCTGCTTCGGTGGGCATCGTGCTCGCCACCACGTCGGCCTTGCCATCCCCGTTGAAGTCGCCGGACACCAGGCCAAAGCCGAGGTAGTCCGCGTAGGTGCACTGACCCGGAATGCCCGCGGAGTCCCGATCCCAGAGCTGCCCTTGCGCCACGTACAGCGATCCCGCGCTGAGCCCGAACCTGGCGACGTTGATGGCTCCCTCGGCGAACCCGTTCGCCGTCACCACCTCACCGGGACAGCCGCTCGCGAGATCGTCCTTGCCGTCGCCGTCGAAGTCGCCCGCGGCCAGCGAGAAGCCGCACAGATCGTCCCCCTCCGCCGTTCCAGGCACGTTGGTGGTGTTCTGGTCGTAGAGCAGCGCAGCGCCGAGGACGCCGCCGGTCTGACGATAAACGATCGCGCCGCCGGCCCGGGAGTTGCCGGCCACCGCAAGATACGGAACGCCTACTGCCAGATCGTCGTCGCCGTCGTGATCGAAGTCGCCCCGCGCCAGGGAGAATCCCATCCTCGCCGTCTGGAGCGGCAGGCCGGAGAAATCGTTCAGCTGCAGCACGTAATTACCAGCGTCGGTGATCCCGCTCGGGGACCCTTTCAGGATCTGCACGAGACCCACGCCGGTCGCGCCGACGGCCTCGTAGCCTTCGTCCGGCACGCCGATCGCCAGATCGTCGATGCCGTCGTGGTTGAAGTCGCCCGCGGCGAGCGAGGCCCCAAATTTATCGTAGGCCTCGGCGACGCCGAAAACCGAGCCGACGTTCTGATCCCAGAGCTGCGGAGCGGGCGCACCTGCGGTGTTGAGGCCGGTCGAGCGACCGTAGAGAATGGTGACGGCGCCGGCCCTGGCGGATTCGATGCTCTCGTCCGGCGTGCCGATGGCGAGGTCGTCGCACGCGTGGCCATTCGAGCTGTCGTGGTTGAAGTTGCCGACCGCGAGCACCGCGCCGAAGTGGTCGCTGACCTCGGGGACGCCGGGAATGCCGGCGGAGCCCTGCCAGAAGAGCTGCCACTGGGTGCTCGCGAAGTTGGGCCCATAGAGGATGCTGACGCTGCCTGCCTCGGTGATGCTCTCGCCTCCCGGGAGGGGTAGGGAGGCCCGCGGCGTACCGACTGCGAGATCCGGGTGGCCATCGCAATTGAAGTCGCCGATGGCCAGCGACTCCCCGAACGAAGCGCTCGCCTGCAAGCCGACCCCCGGCTCGTGAAGCTGCGTCACGTTGCCGGCCGACAGACCGCCGAACGACGCGCCCAGCACATTCTTCCCCCAGAAGATGTCGACCGCTCCAACGGCCGCGGGGTCACCGTCGCTGTTCTTGAGAGCACCGTAGTGCGCCATGGGGAGGCCGACCACGAGCTCCGCAGCGCCGTCGCCGTCGAGATCACCTGTCGCGGTGGCCAGGCCAAACCAGCCGAATCCGTTGCCGAAGTCCGGGGTGGTGAATCCAACCCCGAACGCCTGCGCGTGAGCCGAGCCGAGCAATGATTGCTGCGCCGTCGCGACGTTCTCGCCGGCGGCGCTCCCGATCGGGTCCCCGGCATCGGAAGGACCTCCGCTATCGAGCGCGCACCCCGTCACGCCGAGGAGCCCGACGAGGATCATGATGGGAGAAAGAAGGTTGTTCTTCACGAGGGTCGTATTCCAGAAGAGAGATTGAAAGCCCACGCGAACGGCGGTTCGCGCGGAAGCACACGCCGTGTCGACGCGGTCCCGTCCACCTCACTTCGCAACGGCCATACCAGCGTCCGCACCCGGGGATCGCGCCGCGATCGAGAGGGAGGCGGCCCCTCGCGCGGCCGGCGCGCCCGCCGCGTGACAACCAGGCCTGTCAACCGCCGGTTGTCATCGGGCCGCGCGGGGGACGGGTGGCTCGGCACGATCGGTCGAAAATCCGCGGCTCCCGGGGGCCTCGGAACGTGTCCATTGACATCCGCACCGCGTGCCCGAATCCTCGGCCCAATGCGGAGCATGTTCGACGCCAGGGTCACCCTGACCGACTTCCGGCCCCGCTCCGTCAAGGTGCCAGTCCTGCGGATCGTCGTCACGCTCCCCGACGGGCGCGCCGTCGAGGCGCCGCTCGGGCTCGACGCGATCACCGTGGGGACCGGGGCCGAGTGCGATCTCGTGCTCGTCGACGATCGCGTGTCGCGGCGCCACTGCCGCCTCGCGCTCACCGAGCGCGGCGTCTTGATCGAGGATCTCGACAGCAAGAACGGCACTATCCTCGGAGTCACGCCCATCCTCCGCGCGCTCGTCCCGGCCGAGACGCCGGTGCTCGTCGGCGGATCCCGGCTCGTCGTCCACGTGTCCGGCGAGCCGGAGGTGCTCGCGCTCCACCCGGTGGCGCATTTCGGCAAGGCGCTGGGCGGCAGCCTCGCCATGCGCGCGCTCTTCGCGCGGCTCGAGCGCGCGGCCGCCAGCGCGGAGACCATTCTTCTCCTCGGCGAGTCCGGCACGGGCAAGGAGGTCCTGGCCAGCGCCGTCCACGAGGCCAGCTCGCGCAGGGACGGGCCCTTCGTGGTGTTCGACTGCGGCGCCGTCGCGCCCAACCTCGTTGAAGACGAGCTCTTCGGCCACACCAAGGGTGCCTTCACCGGCGCCCAGACGGCCAGGGCCGGTGTCTTCGAGCAGGCCAGCGGCGGCACGCTCTTCCTCGACGAGATCGGCGAATTGCCGCTGGAGCTCCAGCCCAAGCTGCTCCGCACGCTGGAGACGCGAACGACACGGCGCCTCGGCGCGGCCGCGAAGGAGGGTATCGACCTCGATTGCCGCATCATCGCGGCCACCCACCGTGATCTGCGCGCGCGCGTCGCAGAGGGCCAGTTCCGGGCCGATCTCTACTATCGATTGCAGGTGCTGGAGATGCACGTGCCCCCGCTCCGCGAGCACAAGGAGGACATTGCCTTGCTCGTGGAGCGCTTCCTCGCTTCGTCCACGCCGCCGCGCCGCGTCCAGGATCTGCCGCCCAACTCTCTCTCGATGCTCACCGCGCATGATTGGCCGGGCAACGTGCGCGAGCTCCGCAACGCCGTCGCGCGGCTGGTGGTCTTCGCCGACGTCGGCGATCTGAGGGCCGCGCCCAGGGCCACCGGCGCGTCGCCGGATGAGGCGAATCTCGGCGCGCTGCTCGAAATGCCGCTCCGCGACGCGCGTGGGACCGTGGTCGAGCGTTTCGAGCGCAACTACCTGCGTGCCATGCTCCGGCGCATGAGCGGTAACGTGATCCGTACGGCAGAGGCCATGGGGGTGACGCGGCAGATGGTCTACAAGCTGATGGAGCGCTACGGGCTCGAGACCGGATGAGCACTCCACTCGTCCCGGGTGAGATCCTGGCCGGCAAGTACCGGATCGACCGCAAGCTCGGGGAAGGGGGCATGGGCGTGGTCTTCGCGGCGACGCACTTGGCCCTCGAAAAGCCGCGCGCCATCAAGCTGCTGCGCGCCGAGATCGCGGCCAACGCCGAGGCGCGGAGGCGGTTCTTGCGGGAGGCGCGCGCGGCGTCGGAGCTGTCGAGTCGCCACGTGGCGCGGGTGTTCGACGTCGACTGGTTGCCGAGCGGCGAGCCCTATTTCGTGATGGAGTATCTCGAGGGCGCCGATCTCGCTTCGGTGCTCGCGGCGCATGGGCCGCTCCCCGCCGCCGAGGCGGCGCTCCACGTGCGCCAGGCGTGCGACGCGCTCGCGGAGGCCCACGCGCGCGGGCTGGTGCACCGCGACGTCAAGCTCGCGAACCTGTTCCTGGCGAAGGGGGAGAGCGGGCCGCCGTTGATCAAGGTCCTCGACTTCGGCATCGTCAAGGCGCTGGAGCCGAGCCCGGGTGGGGCCACCGAGGCCGGAGCCTTCCTGGGGACGCTCCGATCGAGCGCGCCCGAGCAGATCGAGTGTTCGGCGAGCGTCGACGCGCGGGCCGACATCTGGGCGCTCGGCGTGGCGCTTTACGAGCTCGTCACCGGCGCTCCCCCGTTCGAGAGTCCGAGCCTCCTCAAGCTGGTCGCCCTGGTGACCGAGTGCGCGCCGATGCCGCCCTCGGAGCGCGTGGCGGGGCTGCCCGCCGGGTTCGATGGTGTCATTCTGAGGTGCCTCGAAAAGGACCGCGAGCGGCGCTTCGCCACCGCGGGCGAGCTCGCGGAGGCGCTGCGAGCCTTCGCGGCGGAGGGCGAGGGGCCCGGCGTCGATCGCCTGTCGATGCCAATGCTTCCACGAGCGGAGCAAGCCACGGTGACCGCGCCGCCGCTGGTCGCGCCTGCTCCGGAGTCGGCCCCGTCGCCCGTCCGGCCGGCGCGTCGATCGCGCGGGGCCGTGGGCGTCGCTGCCGTCGCGCTCGCGGCGATGGTGATCGCGGGGGTTTCCCGCGCTCCGTCGTGTACCGGAGGTCCCGTGGCAGTCGAGCGTTCGAGCAGCGCGCTCACCGTCGCGTCGCCGTCGTCCGCGCCCGAGCCACTGCCCTCCTCGCCCGCCGCGGTGTCGTCGAGCTTGCCGCCTCCGCCGTCGCCCAGCGTGGGCGCCCGCCCGTCGGCCTCACCCGCTCTCCCGCGAAGCAACCCCCGCTCCCGCGTCGCGATCACGCCTCCCCTCGAGCTTGCCGCGCCACCCGCTCTGCCGGTGGGTGTGAACGAAGGCGACGCCGCAGCGCCGTCGAGCACAGCTCGCCGCGACACCATGAAGTACGATGTCGATGGCAATCCGGTGCCCCTGTGATGAGCTCTCCGCCACGCGGGAGCGCCGCCGTCGTCGTGGCGGCGCTGGTCGCGGCGATGGCGTTGCTCGCGGCGCCCGCCGCGGCGCAGACCGAGTCGAGCCCTGAGGCCCGCGCCGAGGCGCTCTACAATGCGGCCGGCGCGCGCATCGAGGGAGGTAATCCGGAGGAGGCGATACCGCTGCTGGAGGAGAGCGTACGGCTCAAGCCCACGGGGCTCGGCGCGCGGTACAGCCTCGCGGACTGTTATGAGCGCACTGGCCAGCTCGAACGCGCGCGTTCGCTGTTCCAGAGCGTCGCCGAGGACGCCGCCGCCGCGGGAAAGGCCCCGCTCGAAGCCGACGCTCGGGCGCGGGTCGCCAGGCTGCCTCCCGCGATCCCCGGGCCCGCCATTCCGCCGGCGCAGCCTCGTACGCCGGCGGTCGAGCAGCCCGTCGCGCCGGCCGCTCTCGCGCCCGCCGGAGCGGCGGTCGGCGCTGCGCCGACCTGGAGCACGCAGCGAACGGTGGGGCTGGTGGTCGGCGGAGCGGGCCTCGCCGGGCTCGCGGTCGGGGCAGCGTTCGGATTCGAGACTTTCTCGACGAGCAATGAAGTGAAGCGGATGCACCTCTGCAAGGAGGGCACGCCGACGGTATGCACCTTGCAGGGTCGTATGCTGTATCAGGCGGCCAACGAAACGGCGGTGATATCCAACGTGGCGTTCTCAATCGGGAGTGCAGCCGTCATCGCCGGCGTGGTGACGTTCTTGACGGCTCGCGTCGGCAAAGGTGCCAGGCCGGCGGCCTTGCGGTTCGATGCCGCACCGACGGTGGGAGGCAGTGGAGCTGGCGTGTTGGTTCATGGAGTGTGGTGACATGCGGAGCAGTCATGGACGGGTGCTCGCGGGGATCGGCGGCGCCGTGGCCCTGGTCGGGTGCCAGGTGATCGTCGGATTGCCCGTCGACATCGTGGTGGAGACCACGACGACGATGGGCACCGGAGGTCTCGGCGGAACAAGCGTGAGCGGCACCACGGGCGCGGGAGGTCTCGGCGGAGCGAGCGCGACGAGCACGACGGGCACCGGGGGCGGGTGCATGAACGGAACATGCCTGGCGACGAGTTGCCAGGAGAGCGGCCCGGGTCTATCGAATTGCGGCCCGAGCGGCACCGAGAGCTGCTGTGCGAGTCCCCTGGTCGACGGCGCCAGTTACAACCGGGCTCTCGCTGGGATCAAGTATCCTGCAACGGTGAGCGACTTTCGGCTGGACCGGTTCGAGATCACGGTGGGGCGGTTCCGGCGATTCCTGGCGGGATACCCGATGAACCAGCCGGTGGAGGGCGCGGGCGCTCATGCGTCGACCCCGGGGAGCGGATGGGACAAATCGTTGACGAAGTACCTGCCAGCGACCCGGGAGGATCTGAAGCTGGTGGTGAAGTGCTCCAGCGAAGCGACCTGGACCGATGAGAGCGGCGCGAACGAAGAGCTCCCGATGAACTGCATGAGCTGGTACGAAGCGTTCGCGTTCTGCGCGTGGGACGGCGGTCGGCTGCCGACGGAGGCGGAGTGGAACTACGCGGCTGCGCGGGGGAGTGAGGAGCGGCAGTACCCATGGGGAAACGGGCTCCCGGATCCGACCTACGCGGTCTACGACTGTACGGGCGACGGTTCCCCCTCGCAGCAGTGCGCTTTTGCAGACATCTTGAAGGTGGGGTCGAGGTCACCGAAGGGGGACGGGAAGTGGCTCCAAGCGGACCTGGCCGGGAGTGTCTTCGAGTGGACGCTGGACTTCTGGTCCGATACCTATCCACTGATGTGCAACGATTGCGCTAACACCACCGCGCCCGGCGTCGATTTCGGGGTGATCCGGGGCGGGGGCTGGAGCTCGACCCCGAATGGCGATCTGCGCTCGTTCACGCGCGTCAAGGACGGCGACGATGTCCATCATCAGGCCATCGGGGCTCGGTGCGCGAGGGACCCGTGAGTCCAGGAGCGGATCCAGCGGCGAGCCCGGTCGCTCTCACGAGCTTGTGTAACGGTTCCTGGCAACTGGCGTTTCCCGCCCGGTCCCGAACGAAGGGCGTGCAAGCGGACCCGCTATGCCTGCTGTCGCCCACGGCACGCGGCTCATGAAGCAAGGAGCCGGACTCCTATGAGGTCTACACGAGACGTGGGGCGCGCCCACCGCGAAAAGGTCCATCAACATGAAGAATGCGTCTACGCTCGCAGCGCTGGTCATCGTGTCTCTGATCGTCGGCGTGCTCGGGTGCGCAGGTCCCGCGGAGCCTGGCACGGGAGGGAGCGGCGGAGCGCCGGCCCCGTCGTCCTCGTCGTCCTCCACTTCGGCATCCGCCACGACCTCCGCTACCGGCGGGAGCGGCGGCGCGATGTGCACCCCCGTCGACGACGGGAACCCGTGCACCGACGACGTCTGCGAAAATGAGATCCCGGCTCACCACCCGACCGCGCCTGGCACTCTATGCTCCACCGGAGGCACCCAGTGCGACGGCCAGGGCACCTGCGCCGCGTGCCTCGCGCCTGCGGACTGCCCGGGGACAGACGACGTCTGCCAGATGCGCGCCTGCACCCAGGGCAAGTGCCTCGTGGACCACGCGCCCCAGGGCACCTCGTGCGACGATGGGGACGCCTGCACCGTGGGAGACATCTGCGACGCCGGCGCCTGCACGAGCGGTGTCGTGATCACCTGCGCCGGGCTCGATCAATGCCATGCCGTCGGCACCTGCGATCCGGCCACCGGGGTCTGCTCGACCCCCTCCCAGAGCAACGGCTCTCTGTGTAGCGACGGCGACGCGTGCACCCAGACCGATACCTGCGAGGGCGGCGCCTGTGTCGGCGGGAACCCCGTTGCCTGCGCCGCGGGCTTGAGCTGCTTCGCCGGAGCGTGCGCCGCGCCCGAGTGCACCGGATCGCTCGGGCTGCCCGGCCCGCCGTCACCGCCGGTCGGCGACGGACCGACCTCGATCGCGACCGCGGATCTGAACGGTGACGGCACGCCGGACGTCGCCGTCGCCAACCTCTACGACGGCAACGTGAGCGTGCTCCTCGGCACGGGCCAGGGCACCTTCGCCCCCGCGGTCAACTACGCCACGGGCACGGGGCCCGCCGGGATCGCGGCGGCGGATCTCAACGGTGACGGCAAGCCCGATCTGGCAGTGACCAACGACGTCAGCAACACGGTGACGGTGCTCCTCAACCAGGGCAACGGCACCTTCGTCGCCGGGGGGAGCTACGCCGCGGGCGCGGCGCCGGTCGCCGTCGCGCTCGCGGACCTCAACGGCGACGGCAAGCCCGACCTCGCCGTGGCCAACAACGGCAGCGCCAACGTGAGCGTGCTCTTCGGCAATGGCAATGGCACCTTCGCCGCCAAGGTCAATCATGCGGCAGGCTCGGGCGCGTGCTCGGTCGCGGCGGGGGACCTCGACGGGGATGGCAAGCTCGACCTCGCCGTGACCGACCAGAACACCAACATGGTGAGCGTGCTGCTCAATCAGGGCAACGGCACCTTCGCCGCTCCGGTAAGCTACGCGACAGGCTTGATCGCCCACTCGGTCGCAATGGCGGACCTCGACGGCGACGGCAAGCTCGACCTCGCCGTCGCCAACCAGGGCACCATGAGCGCCAGCGTGCGCGTGCTCCTCAACCAGGGCAACGGCGCCTTCGCCGCCGCCGTCAACTACAAGGCGCGCGGCAACCCCCGCACGGTCGCGGCGGCCGATCTGAACGGCGACGGCAAGCCCGACCTCCCCGTCCCGAACCGCGCCGGCGGCAGCGTGAACGTGCTGCTCAACCAGGGCAATGGCACCTTCGCCCCTGCGGTCAATCATGCCGCGGGCGCGACCACCACCTCGATCGCGGCGGCGGACCTGAACGGCGACGGCGGGCCCGATCTCGCCATTACCGGGAGCAACGAGGTCAACGTGCTGCTCAATGTCTGCTTCCCGTAGCATCCAGGAGGCTTGCGCTCGAATCGACAACGCGTCGACGCGGGTAGCGAGGGTCGAACGGACATTGCGCGAAGGTGGCCGCGCGAGAAAGCCATGGCGAGCGGCCCCACAGATCGGCCTTCCCGTCGCCGTTGATGTCGGCGAACTGGATGGTGGAATAGTACTTTGCAAGGTTCCAGTTGTTGGCGTCAGTGAAGGTCGAGCTCCACAGGGTCGCAGCGCCGAAGGTCGTCCCCGTGGAGAGCGCGCAGTACACCCCGGAGATGCCGCGACTACACGGATCACCCTTCCGACGGTGGCGCCGAGGTCGGCGGTGAACCAGCGGAGTCCGGCGCGCGAGCGGTGATGGAGCTCGAGGACGAGAGCAAGATCGTCGAGAGATCGTCGACCGATGACGCGTGACCGTCTACGCCGCGCGGACGACAGCGAGCTTCGGGCGTCGCAGCGCGGGCAGCTCGACGCAGGCGAGCGAGCGCCCGAGCGCGAAGCCGGCGAGCGTCGGGCGCATCCGCAGCACGTCGACGAAGCCTTCGTGGTGAAGCGCGCTGAGGATGCCGCGAACGTCGGTCCGGCGGACCTTGAGCTCGTCGACGATCGTCTCCAGGCTCGCGGAACGTCCTTCGGAGTGGGCGCGGACGAGAGCCAGGAGGACGTGGGCGGGGAGTGCTTGGGTGTTCATCGGGTCCTCGTTTGCTCGATCGGGCAGATCGGCTGAAATGGGGGGATGGATGGAGAGCCGGCGATTGGACCAGCCAATCACAGCCCCGGCGGAAGGCCCAAATTTCCGGCGTCGATTTTTTCAACGGGCGCGTGTTCCCCGTATTTCCCGGCCAGATCGCTCCGCGAGCCGAGGCGTCGACCGCGGCGCTGCACCGGCCGTCGCCGTTCACGCCGGTCGCGCTCCGCCGCGAACGCGGCGACCTGCGCTACCGGGCCATCTTCATGACGAGGCCGCTGTCCGGGTGGATCCAGTAGAGCCCCGACTCGTCGGCGGCCATGGCCGCCGCGGACGCCAGGCCGCTGGCCAGGGCGCTCGGGACGCCGCCGCCCATCGGTGCTCCGACGAGGGTGCCGAACACGCCTCCCGGGAACGTCGGCCAGGGCGCCGTGTAGATGCAATGATCATCGACGGCCATCGGGATCGTGCCATTGTCGAGCGGCGTCTGGCTCCCGCCATTCTTCGCGACGATGAGGGAGTGAACGGGGTCGTTCGCGAGGATGTAGTAGAGGTTCTGCGTGTTCTGCTGCCGCAATTCCGCGCCGACGGGCTGCGAGGTGAGGTGCGTCGGGGTCCCTCCGGCCTTCGGCAAGCTGAACGTCTCGGTGTCATCGTTCCAGTAGATGTTCTGCGCGTCCACGAGGAGCCAGGCCAGCTTGGGCACCGCGGGAATGAGGACCGTTTGGGCTCCACCGCTCCTCGGCATCGACGAGAACGTCAGAGCGTCGGTGTCTTCGAGGTACACCGAGGAGCTGTCCACGTCGACCAGGTACTGATGCGCGGGCAGCGTGGCGATGGTGGTGATCGGGCCGCCGCCGCTCTTCGGCGTGGAGTAGAGGCTCGCGGTGACGTGGTCAGTCCCGTCGTCGCTCATCCAGTAAATGTTCTCATCCGCGACATGAATCTGCCGGAACGACACCGCCGTGGCCAGCACGACGACGGCGCCTCCGGCCTTGGGTACGCTCTTCAGCGCCATCGGAGTATCCTGGCCGAGCCCGTTCGCCGGGGGCGCGTCGATCCAGTACACGCTCTCCTGATCCAGAACGAACCTGGTTGGATGCTGGTTCTCGGCCAGCGTGGCGATCTGGTCGCCGAGGCACGGGTTCGAGCGCGCCGCGAGCGGGACGACTCCCCCCGAGCCGCCCGAGCCGCCAGGGTCGCCCGAACCCAGAGATACGGTGTTGATGCAGGCCGTGAGGCCGATGGACGCCGAGATCATCAGCGTCGTCGCGATCGTTCGTGCAGTCGTCATGGTCATGCTCCCGGGATCCTCGAGCGCGTCGACGGCGAGATCGTCGCGAGCGCAGCTCTCGGACCCGTCATGCCCCCCGTCTCCGTTCGTGATCATGGAAAGTGCTGCGGCCAAGGCGTCCCGCGAAAAAAGCCGATCGAGAAGCGCGCGGCCAGCCGTAGAAACCCCGGACAGGCTCCGCGCTCGGCGGGCTCAGCGCGCCGTCCAGAGCAGGCGGGCGTGTCACGGGCGTCTGGAAATGCCGGTCGAGTCTGCCCGGTGTGGGTCCGTCAGTGACAACCAGCCCGGCGCGGCTGCGCGGCGACTCGTCGCCTGAGCCAGTGAATACTCGAGCTACAGGATCGTTTCCCCGATACCACAGCTTTGCTGTGCGGGACGTGCCGACCCACCCGCGGTATGGCCGTTGCAATCCTGATTCGCGTCCTTGGCAATCACGACAGCATCGCTTCACAGGCACTCGCTGAAGAGGCGGGGAGCTCTCGTGATTCTTGGATACTAAAGGGGGACCAATGAAGTCGATGAACCTCATCTGTGGTATGACGATTCTTCTGGCGGCCATGGCGACTCCGCTCCTCAGCGGGTGCGCGGCCGATGTGGACTCCGAGGATGCGACGGCCGATGAAGCGGTCGCGTCGAACGACGCGACGACGGCGCCGGACGCGGAGAACATCGGGACCAAGAGCGACGCGCTCTTCGGCGGTTACGGCTGCGGCTGTGGCTGGGGCGGGGTCGGCGCCGGCGGGTTCGGCGGGTTCGGGCTCGGCGGCTGCGGGATCGGCGGGTTCGGGCTCGGCGGCTGCGGGATCGGCGGGTTCGGCCTCGGTGGCTGCGGGCTCGGCGGCTTCGGCCTCGGTGGCTGCGGGATCGGCGGGTTCGGACTCGGCGGCTGCGGGATCGGCGGGTTCGGCCTCGGTGGCTTCGGCTACGGCGGTTGCTGAACCTCGAACAGGATATCTGAAGGGCGAGCCGGGGTGCGCGGACGGGAATTCCGCGCACCGGCCGCCGGGCGACGCAAAGGGCGGGCTCGCGGGCCTCCCGCGCTACGCGAGCAGCTCTGCCGGAGCGCCCTTCTGCTCGTTCTCCCGGATGAAATCCCGCACCTGCGGATAGACGCTCTCGCGCCAGCGGCGCCCGGAGAAGATGCCGTAATGCCCCGCGCCGGCCGCGACGAGGCGCTTCCGCTTCTCGTCCGGTACGCTGGAGCAGAGATCGTGGGCCGCCTCGGTCTGGCCGAGTCCGGAGATATCGTCTCTCTCTCCCTCGACCGTGAAGATCGCCGTCTCGGTTATCGCCGACGGTCGTACCCGCACGCCGCGCACATCCCACGTGCCGGCGGCGAGCGCGAACTCCTGGAACACCACGCGGACGGTGTCGAGGTAATAGGCCGCGTCCATGTCGAGCACGGCGTTGTACTCGTCGTAGAAGCGCTCGTGCGTCTTCCGCGCCTCGGCGGCCGACTCGCCCTTGATCGAGTCGACCCAGTAATTCATGTACGCCTTGAAATGGCTCTTCGGGTTCATCATCACGAAGGCCGTGAGCTGGAGATACCCGGGATAGACCTTCCGACCCTTGCCCGCGTAGGGGCCAGGGACAGCGTGGATCATGTGCTTCTCGAGCCAGTCGTGCGGGTGATCGGCCGCGAAGGCGTTGACCTCGGTCGGGCTCTTGCGGGCGTCGATCGGGCCGCCCATCAGCGTGAGCGAGCGCGGCGTCGCCTCGCCGGCCTGCGCGAGCAGCGCGACCGCGCCGAGGACAGGCACCGTCGGTTGACAGACGGAGACGATGTGCAGCGACCGCGCGCCGAGGTGGCGAATCAGGCGCATGATCGTGTGCACGTAGTCATCGAGGCGGAACACACCTTCGGCGACCGGCACGTCGCGCGCGTCGACCCAGTCGGTCACGTAGACGTCGTGGTCCTGAAGGAGCGTCTGGATCGTGTCGCGGAGGAGAGTCGAATGGTGACCGGAGAGCGGCGCGCAGACGAACACCCGCGGATCCTGCTCCAGCCGGTGCGCGATCGCGGCGTCGTCGGTGCGGCGCGTGAAGCGGATCAGACGACAGAACGGCTCGTCGACCAGCACCTCTTCGGCGACCGAGACCGTCGCGCCGTGCGCCGTCGTCGTGTCGATGCGCCAGGGCTGCTTGGTGTAGCGCTTCGCCAGCCGGTGGAAGAGCGCCTGGCTGGCGCCGAGGGCCCGCACCTGCGGCAGGCGGGAGAGCGGATTGAGCGGGTGCAGCAGCGCCCGCGACGACACCTTCGCGCCCGCGGCGAGCGGCGCGAGGAGCCGCCGCTGGAGCTCGTGGAGGTGATACGGCATCGGCGGGCTGAGGAGCTGGGCGGCGGTGGAGAGGATCGGAGGGCGCACGGTATTGTGCAGTGCAATATAACAAATCTGTCCAATGAGCAAGGCCATCGGTGAAGATCGCGGGACGCGGGTGTTGCATCGCAACATCGAACCGGCTCCGGCGGGGCGAGGGCGCGACGCGGGCAGGGTCGTCGTTCGAGGCCGAGTAACAAAGGATCCGCATGGATCAGGGATGCCCCGGATACCTGTGCGAACGAACGCTCGTGCTCGCATCGACGGGCCGCAAATCGCTGCGCTCTGGAGCTGGCACGGCGCCTGCTGTAGGCTGCCGTCATGCTCAGCTTGTGGTTCGCGAGCGGGGAAGACTCCCTGTCTGTCCGGCAGTTCACGGTGCACGAGGGCGTGTCGTCGCTCTTCCAGGTCGACGTCGTGGCGCGGTCGCCGAGCGACGATGTCGATCTCGAGGCTCTCCTGGGGCGCCCGGCGAGCTTTCGCGTCCAGCGCGCGCTCGGCGAGGGAGCCGGCGCGCCGCGCACCTTCAACGGCATCTGCAGCGCCGCCCGGCAAACGCGGGTCGAGCGGAGCGGCCTCTCCACGTACGAGCTCCGCCTCGTGCCGCCGCTGTGGCTGCTGACGGAGCGACGGAATCACCGCGTCTTCCAGCACGCTTCGGTCCCCGACATCGTCACGAAGCTCCTCGGCGAGTGGGGGATCGAGGCCGATTGGCACATCGACAAGGAGGCGTATCCCCGGCTCGACTACCGCGTTCAGCACGGCGAGAGCGACTTCGCGTTCCTGAGCCGCCTCCTCGAAGAGGCCGGCATCGCCTACACGCTCGACGCGGGGACGGCGCGCGAAGACGGCGGCTCGAAGGTGGCGCTCTTCGATCACCTCGCCTCGACGCCGCCGCGCGCGGGCGGGGCGATCCCTTACCAGGACAGCCCCAGCGCCGCTTCGGCGCGCGAGTACGTGACCGGCGTCCAGATCGCGCACCAGCTCCGGCCGGGCAAGCTCACGCTCCGAGGCTTCGATTTCCGGCGCAAGCTCGACGCTCCTCTCGTCGCGGTGGCCACGGCTCGGGCCGCGCGCGGGCCGACCGACGTCGAAGCGCGGCTCGAGCAGAGTGTCTATTCGCCCGGCGCGTTCTTCGCGGAGAAGCCCCCTCTGGAAGGCCCGCGGCGCGGTGAGAGCCCCGCGGCCGACGATCAGGGCATCTCCCGCGCCGACGAGAAGATCGGAAAGCAGCAGGCGGATCGCAGCCTCGCCGCCGCGCGGGCGGGGCGGCGTGGGGTCGAGTTCGCGACCAACTTGGTGGATCTCGCGCCGGGGACGGTGTTCTCGATCGGTGGACACACCCACGGCGCCCTCGCGTCGCATCACGAGCTGCTGGTGACTCGACTCGAGATGTCCGGCGCTCACGACGGCGAGTGGACCATCGCCGGGAGCGCCGTCTTCACCGACGTGGCCTATCGGCCGCCGCGCACGACGCCGAAGCCGGTGGTACAAGGGGTGGAGAGCGCGGTCGTCGTCGGGCCGGCCGACGAGGAGATCCACACCGACGAGCTCGGCCGGGTGCGGGTGCAGTTTCCCTGGGATCACGAGGGCGATTTCGACGAGCACAGCTCGTGCTGGATCCGGGTGAGCCAGGGCTGGGCCGGCGCCGGCTATGGCATGCTCGCCCTGCCGCGCGTGGGCCAAGAGGTGGTGGTGGGCTTCTTCGGCGGCGATCCCGATCACCCGGTTATCGTCGGGCGGCTCTTCAATACCACCTCTCCGATCCCCAGCAAGCTGCCCGAGGAGAAGACGGCGACGACCTGGCGGAGCTCGAGCTCGCCGGGCGGTGAGGGCTGGAACGAGATCACCTTCGAGGACGCGCGGGGCCAGGAGCGGGTGTACATGCAGGCCGAGCGCGACCTGGAGAAGCTCGTCAAGGCCAACGAGTCCGCGAGCGTGGGTGGCAATCGCAGCCGGCAGGTCGCGGCGACCGAGACTGTCACCATCGGGCTCGCGCAGACGATCGCCGTCGGCGGCGGGCGTTCGGTGAGCGTCGGCGTCGACGACGAGACCACCGTCGGTCAGCGGTACGCGGTGAGCGTCGCCCCGGCGGCCGCGGAGGGCGGGAAACAGCTCCTTCCGACCGGCTTCGAGATGGTCAATCGCAAGATCACGCTCACCACGGGTGAGGCGACGATAACGCTGGAAGGGCCGAACATCACGCTCGACGCGGCCGCGAGCATCCTGCTCAACGCGGCGGCGAACATCACCATCAACGGGCGTGCGGACATCCACCTCGGCGGCGGGGCGAACGTGGTGATCAGGGCCCGCAACGGCGATCTCGTGGTGCAGGGCGGACCCAACGTGCTCATCAATCCGAGCGTGGCCGCCGAGCAGGATCCCTCGGTGATCCCGGTCGACCAGCCGCCCGGCGTCGAGATGGACGAGGACGTGATCGAGGCCGAGGACAGCGCGAGCTTCCAGCCCGACGAGCCCGAGTGGCTGAAGAGCCAGGTCGCGCCCGGAGGCAAGCTCGATCCGCTGCGCTGGGGCCCTGATCACGAGGACTTTGGTTACTTCCACCTCGGCGTGATCGCGGCTGCGGCGCGCATCCCGCTCGGCGTGATGATGCGGCAGCTCGGCAAGCAGCGCGTCGCGAGCCACGGCGCCAGCGTCGATCGGGGCGATCCCGGCAATGGCCTCTTCGGCGGGAAGGCCCCGTATGGCAACGAGCCGCACCATCACGCGTTGATGGCCCGCGGTGTCCGCTACCACGCGAGCTACTACACCTGGGGTGACCATGACGCGTGACGAGACGCCGGATGACGACGCGGAAGAAGCCGACGATCTCGATGATCTCGACGACTCCGGCGAGGCCGAGGAGGACGACGGCGAGCCGGAGGAGAAGACCGAGATCGTCGGTGTCCGCCGCCTCTCTTCGGTCGACTCGTGGGAGATGTACGCCGTCCGCGACGAGGACACGGGCGAGCCGATCGCGTCAGTCGCCATCAGCTCGCCGAGGAACGGAGCGCGCGCCGTCGACTACGCGGTATGGCGCACCCGAGGCGCCGAGGAGCCGAGCTCCACGGGCTCTCTCCACCGCAAGGGCGACTCCGCCGTACCGGCGACCGCGTGGGACGATGCCGCGCGCGAAGAGGTGCTCCGGCAGGTGTTCCACCATCACGAGGCCGACCTCGGCGTGAAGCAAGACAAGGTCGATTTCCGGCTCGCGCCGCGCGCGGCGAGCGATGACGATGAGCCGGACGACGAGCCCGGCGACGAGAGCTGAAGGGACGCGAAGAGGACAGCCATGGATAATCATCCCAATGTGTTCTTCGGCGGCCACGCCGTCGAGATCGCGCCGCCTCTGGGCGGTAAATCCCACGTCATGGCTCACGCCGCGTCGGCGGGGGCCAGGGGCGGCTCCTCGGGGGGAGTGCCGTGCCTCTACACGCTGAAGGTCAAGCGTGGGAGCGCCAATGCCCACCTGAAGACCAAGGCCCACTGGGTCCTCGGCGGGATACCCCAGCCGGCGGACAGCGAGCCGGAGCACACCTTCTACGTGGGGAGGAAATGGACGGTCAACCACTTCGACCGCTACTGGGGGTTCGTGATCTTCGGCGGGAAGAGGTACTACGGCTGGATCGATGGGAGCAACGTCCACGGCAAGAAGGGCAAGTCGGTCCGCCGGCTGAAGACGTACGCGGCCTACGTGGCCTCGGTCCGCGGCGTGATGCTCCACGCTTGGCGGTACCTCGACAAGAAGCATCACGCGATACCCGTGCAGGCGAAGTTCAAGTCCAGCGAGAAAAAGCTCACCCTCTACCGGAACCGGGACTCGAGCGAGGCGAGCACGAACTTCATCCACAAACCGGCGAAGGGGGGGTATCGCTTGTACGTTCGGTGGGCCTCCAACAGCTGGATCCTGGTGGGGCACGACGGGTGGTATTTCATCAAGGGGTCGTACAAGGACCTGAAATTCAAGGGCAAGGGCCTCGAGAAGACGGACAAGCGCCCGATGGAGTCGATGTCGCTGAGCTCCATCGCCAGTCACGCCATCCCCTGAAGCCGCGCGGCGCCTCGCCTGGAGCGAGGGCCGCGCGCGAGCATTGACGCTCTCGCGCGGCGAGGTCCACGAAAGCGCTTCTGCGGATCCCACGTGCCCTTCTTCACCAGCTGCGGTAGCCCGTGTGGCGCGATCGCCTTCCGGTCGATTGCCAATCCGGGACCACGGCTCGCCCCGGCCGGCGCTCGACGTTGGCCGCCTCGCCGGCGCGGTCCGCGTGGCTTGACACGCCCCCCGGCAATCGGTCTGATGCTCCATGCTGTCTGTTCTGGGTTCGCTTCGCGCGCGGCGTCGCCGGGAGCGCGTGATGGGCGCTGCCGTCCTCGGCGCCACGCTCTTTCTCGCGCCGGCTGCGGCGCGCGCGACGCCCACGACTGACGGCTGTCAGGAGGGCTCGTTCGCCCTGCAACAGGCCCTCTGGCACGCCGAGCAGGCCCTTCAGGCCGGCGAGGAGCAGAGCGTGCGCGACGACGTGGCCCACGTGGTGCGCGACGGCGCGGCGGAGCCTTATTTCCTGCTGCGCTCCGGCGGTCTCCTCGAAGGGTTGAAGGACAGCGCCGGCGCCGACGCGATCTACATGAAGGCGCTCGAGGCCGTGAAAGGAGGCGATCCGAACATGGGGCACCTCTACCAGGCAGCGGCTCTCTTCCACCTTCACCGCGCCTCCGAGGCCGCCCCGCTGCTCGCGGCGGTCCGCGCCAGGAAGGACGCGCTCCAGATCTACACGTGTCGTTTCATCCCGGTCGCGCTGGCGATGGCCGACACCGGCGACCAGAGCGGGGCAATCGAGCTGCTCACCGCCGCGCGCGACAGAGCGCCGGAGAAGCGCTCGATCCACGACGCGCTCGTGGGGCTAGCGTTTCGCAGCAACGATCCGGCGCGCATCGACGCCGCCCTCGACGCGGCGCTCTTGCGATTCCCGACCGACGTGGCGTTCACCGTGCGGCGCGCCAACCTGATCAAGGTCCGTGGTCGCGCCGACGAGGCGCGCGCGATGCTCGAGAAGCTCATCCTCGCTGGCGAGGAAGATCCCAACCTCCTCGGCGAGTACCTCGGCCTCGTGAGCGGCGAGGACAAGGCGCGCAAATCCCTCGATCAGACGCTGAAGCTCGCGGAGGCGCACCCCGAGCTGCACGCGCTAGCGATGCTCGTCGGCGTCGAGTATCATTATCTCGGCGAGTACGAGAAATCGACCCTCTGGCTCTCGAAGACTGGCAATCTCATCGATCGCGAGCCGCGGATTCCCATGTACCTGGCGATGAACCAGTTTCGCCTCCGCCACCAGAAGGAGGCGGAGGACTTGATCGAGAGGGCGGCGCGCGCCGGGCGCCCGGATCCGGACATTTACTACTGCCGGGCGATCATCGCCGTTCGCAAGGATCCGGCGGCCTCGGTGCGCGATCTCGAGCATTACATGCGGCTCACGAGCGGTCGCCCGGACGCGAACCCCGGCAAGCAAGAGCGGGTGCAGCAGACTCTGGATCTGGTCCGGCGCTGCACCGAGGGGCCGGATCCGCTCGGCTGCGTCCAGCGCGACGTGGTCGACAAGGCGATGGCGCTGGCGTTCAACGAGCACCTCGTGGCGCTGCGGCCCGAGGGCGCGCCGGACGTGAGGCCTTTGCAGCCGGGGGCCACCGCGCCGCCGGACGCCACCCTGGCGGCGCGCGCGGAGCACGCCTCGCGGGCCGCGCTGTACTCCGCTGCTGTCGCGGCGGCGCTCCTCGCGCTCGCCGGCGCCGCCGCGGCGTGGCGCGCCAAACGGCGTTCGTGAAGCCGCCCGGGACCGGCCTCTCGTGGCTCGGGTCATGGCTCGTGCTGGCGCTGGTGATCTTCGGCGGCGTCACCGCGTACCTGTGGAGGCCCCCGCCGCCGCGCTCCGATGATGAGTTCCTGATCGAGCCCCGCCAGGGAGAGCAGCTCGGCGCGTGGATGAACCCGTCCGGCGCCGCGGGAGCATGGGTGCTGGAGGGCGGCAACATCCTCCAGAATCACGCGGTCTTTCGCTACGTCGAGCCGTCGACGGGGGCGCGCGCGACGATCGAGCTCCACCATCGCGACGCGGTGCCCACGCCAGCGCTCTCCACGGATACCTTTGCTCTCCGCGCCGAAGGGGGCGTGGCGCCGGCAGAGCTGCTCGCCGCGCTCGGAGCCCGCCTTCGCGCCGGGGAGGGGAGCTATCGCTGGATCGAGCCCGCCGAGCACCCCACGCCGATGTGGCTGCGCCGCCTCCGGCAACTGCAGCTCCCGGTGGCGTGGTTCCTCGTCGCGCAATCCCCGCTCTGGTTGATCCTCGCCTATCGTCGCGCCCTCGCGCAGCTCGCCAGGCTCCCTCGACGCGCGCGCCTCGGCGTCTTCGCGGCGGTGGTGGTCGCGGTCGTGGTGCGCTGGGTCGTCGCGCCGCTCCGGCTCGTCGTCCTCTACATTGGCTATCAGCTCACGGCGCAGGAGCTCACTCTCCAGCCTTTGCCGCGCTACGGGGCGGCCGTCGCGGTGTTTCACCACGCGCTCCTCCGCGCCTTCGCCCCGGATCACCTCACCACCCTCTGGGCCCACGCCATCCTCGGCGTGCTCCTGGTGCCCCTCGTGGCGGCGCTCGTGCATTCCTGTGCTCGACGCCCCGTCGCCGCCGTCGCGGCCGCGTTCCTCTGGGCGCTGGTGCCGGCCTTCATCGCCCACGACAACTCCGAGGCCAACACCGTACCTCTCCTGTTCTGGATGGTCTCGGGGCTCGTGCTCTGGCTCGACGCGCGCGACCGCGGTGGGTGGCTCTCGCTCGGGGGGAGCGCCGCGCTGCTGGCCCTCGCCGTCGTCGGAAGGCCAGAGTTTCCGCTGCTCGTCCCGGCCGCCGTCGTCGCGCTCGCGCTCGGCTCCGGGCGCCGCTCGCGGCTCCCGATCGGCGCGATTTTACCGCTCGTCGTGGCCACCGCGCTCCTGGCGATTCCGCACGTCGTTCACGTCGGCGAGAGCGCGGCTCTCCTCGCGGCGCGCGACAGCCTGCCCATGGGTCATTCCCTGCTCGGGACGAACCGCGCCGGCGTCCTCGATGCGTCGCTCTACCCGTTCGCTCTCGTGCCCTTCGCGCTCGCGGCGGTCGTGTTGCCAGGCTCGCGCCGCGCCGCCGCCCTCCTGCTGCTCGTGGCGACTCTGGGCCTGGTCCTCACCTGGGTCGACCTCGATCCGGCCAATATCCTCCGCGTCCAGGTGCCGGGCGCGCTGTTCTACGCGCTCGCCGTCGCGATCGGCATGGCCAGCGCCGCCGAGATCGCGCGACGCCGCCTCGCGCGCCCCCGCGCTCGCGGCCTCGTCGCCGCGGGGACAGGCCTGCTCCTGGCGCTCAGCGTGATACCGTGTCTGCCAACAGCCTTTGGCCGCACCAATGAAGACGAGGAAGAGGCGTTCCTGCGCGAGGCCACGCGCTCCCTGCCGGCGGGCGATCTCCAGCTTGTGCGGCTCGGCTACGGCGATGTGCGAGGCAGCCTGAGCGGCTCGCCCGTGCACCTTTATTTCCCGGACTATCTCTTCGCGCCGCCCGGGAGCGGCCGCACCGTGCGCGACATCGCCGACTGGCTGCGCGACCAATCACATCCCGCGGCGTATCTCGTCGTCGGCACGCGGTGTTACACGCCGGAGCGCCCCTATTCCCCGAACACGGCTCCGGAGGTCGTCCCGCTGCGCGACGCCTGCAAAGAGGCCCTCGGCCACACCACCGATGTGGTGCTCGAGCGCGTCGTCCCGAGCCACGGTGATCCGGTCCGCACCGGGTTTTACGGCACCGCGAAGGGGCGCCCGATGCGGCTCGGGCTCTACCGCTTGCGGCCCGAGCCCGCGGCGCCGTGAGGGCTCACCCGGGGTGGCGCCTCAAAACATGGTCTTCAAGGTTCGCTCGACGAGCGTCGGCTCGAACACATAGGTGAACAGAGCACCGTAGAACGCCCCGCCGAGGTGCGCGTCGTGGTCGATGCCGTCGCCGGCGCTGTACGAATGCCAGACGCTGTAGGCCAGGTAGCCGAGGGCGAACACCAGGCCGGGTATCGGCATCGGGAGGAACATCACCTGGAGCTCGAGCTTCGGATTGAGGAGGATCGCGCTGAACATCACGGCCGCGACGGCGCCGGACGCGCCGAGCGAAGCGTACTTCGGCGATCGCATGAAGCGCAGCGTCGTCGGCACGAACGCGACGACGACGGCGCTGATGTAGAGGGCGAGGAACTCCGTCACGCCCAGCACCTTTATCGCCGGCTCGGCGAAGAACCAGAGCGCGATCATGTTGAAGGCGAGGTGAGTGACGTCGTTGTGCACCCACCCGGCCGTGAGCAGGCGGTGGACTTGCCAGCTCTCGCGCACCTGATAGGGGATCAAGATCAGCGCGCGCTGCAGGGGCTTGATCAGCCAGCCCAGCAGCGTCACCCCCACCACCGACGCGATCAGCAGCACGGGGACCGACAAGGGGACATCGAGCGCGTGGCCACGGGACATGGCGCGCAGGCTACCACGTCGCGCCGCGAGCGCGGTTCGTCACTCGATGCGACGAAACGCCGTTGGGCTCTCAATCGTCGTCAGGCGACTCCGGGAGCGAGTCGACGAAGGGCGCCCCGGCCTTGATCCACACCAGCGTATCGCTGACCTTCGACGCCGAGGCCACGCGCGTCATCCTCCCGCCCACGATGGCGAAGACTCCCAGGCTGACGACGGCCAGGGCCGCGACGCCCCGCGCTTCGGCCCACATGCTCATGATCATCACGAGCGCGCTCACGCCGACTCCGGCCCAGAGCACCGTCAGTCCCTTCGTTCGCCGCGCCCGGTGCTCCTTGCAGAGACCGAGGCTGACGACGGCAGTCTTGCGCACCATGGCGGCGACGATGAAATAAACGATCCACCCGGCGAGCATGAGAAAATACACGCTCGGGTTGTGCCAGGTGAACGTCCGCTGGAGCCTGAAGCGCGTCTTGCGGTTGCAGATCACGCAACGGTCCGGGAGCTGGCCGCTGTGCTTCTCGAGCACCGCGAGCCCGTCCTGCTGCCAGCAGCCCGAGCCGTCGGAGTCGTCCTTCTTCTTCTTGCCCTTCTTGCGACGCGGTCGCGCGTCGGGCTCCTCGGTGCCGGCCGCGGGAGGCGCGTACGGATTGAACTCGTCCATGAAGTGGTCTCTCTCGGGGCGGCGGCGCGGTGGCGATCGCCGTGGCGAGCCTAGTTGAAAGCGACGCGCGCGGACAGCGACGAGATGCCCGGGGCGCGGGGTGGATCTGCGGAAGCCCTGCGATCCCGGCGATCACGTGCGATCCAGGCGTGCGCACCACGAGGCTCGTGTCCGGCGCGTGCGACTGCATCTCTCCGCCGACGCGAGACGATCCGGCAGGTTCGGCGGCGCTCGCAGGACCGACGCGGGCTCGCGCGGGCGGGGATGGACGCGGCACCCCGGTTGCAATGGGCTCACTCATGCCCACCCGATCATCGCGCCTGCTCTCGGCCCCCGCCGTCGTGGCGCTCCTGGCTCTGTCGGCGTGCAACGCGCTCACGGGCGTCGACGATCTCGTGGTGCGCGACGGGGTGCCGCCGGCGTCGACCGGCAGCACCGGCGGGGCGGGCGGCTCCAGCCTCGCGGGCGCAGGCGGCGCCGGAGGATCCCTCGGTGTCGGTGGTGGACCGATCGCCGGAACGGGCGGAGGCGCCTCGACCTCGACTGGCATCGTCGTACCGCCGGATCCCCTCGTCGGCGCGCAGGGCGTGACGATCGGCGACATCGCCGTGTACCAGGGCGTCAAGCGTCCTCTGGTGACGAACGGCGGACTCGCCACCTCCGACATTCCGGTCGTCGCCGGCCGCGACGCGCTGATCCGCGTCTTTGCGCACACCGATGGTTCCTACGACGGACAACCGGTCAAGGCCCGCCTCCACCTCGGAAACAACGCCCCGATCGAGATCGAGCAGCCGGTCGGTAACGGGCCCAGCGACGACGCGCTCGGCAGCACGCTCAACTTCCACGTCCCGGGCTCCGCGATGGTGGCCGGCGAGGATTTCAGCGTCGAGCTGCTCCAGCTCGACAAGGGCGCCGGCGACAGCGCCGCGGCGCGATTCCCCGCCTCCGGGACTGCCCCGCTGGGCGTCAAGTCGAGCGGCGCCAAGCTCTCGATCGTGCTCGTCCCCATCGCCTATGGCGCCGATGGCTCGGGGCGCGTCCCCGACACGTCGGCCGCGCAGATCCAGGCCTACAAGGACATGATGTACGCGATCTATCCGACGCCGATGATCGAGATCACCGTGCGTGCTCCCTTCGCGACCTCGATCGGCATCGGCGCCGACGGCACCGGCTGGGGCGATCTGCTCAACGCCGTCGCCGGGCTGCGGCAGCAGGACGCGCCCGCCAGCGATGCCTATTATTACGGCATCTTCAACCCTGCAGGCTCGGTCTTCGACTTTTGCGGCGGCGGCTGCACGGCGGGCCTCGGGTTCGTCGCCGGCGCGGGCGACGCCTCGTTCCGCGCCGCGATCGGCCTCGGCTGGCCCGAGGTGAGCGAAGGGACGATGGCCCACGAGGTCGGCCACAACCACGGTCGCAACCACGCTCCCTGCGGCACCAGCGGCGATCCCGACTACCCGTACCCGGGCGCGGTGATCGGCGACTGGGGTTACGATCTCGTGAAAGGCACGCTGTTCGATCCGGACGCGACCAAGGATCTGATGAGCTACTGCGGGCCCTCGTGGGTCTCGGACTACACCTACAAAGCCTTGTTTCAGCGCCTCGCCGAGGTCAACGGCGCGAACATCATCCATCCGCCGGAGACGATCGATCGCTCCTACGAGCGCGCCAGCGTCGGCGCCGACGGCAAGCTCTCGTGGCTCCCGCCGGCGACGCTGCACACGCCTCCTCTGTCCAGTCCGACGTCGGTGACCCTGACCTCGGCCAGCGGCACCTCGACGACGATCGCGCACTTCATCGGCTACGATCACCTGCCCGGCGGTGTCCTCGTGTGGCCCGCGCCCGCGCAGGCCACGAAGAGCCTCTCGACGACCCTCGACGGGAAGGCCATCAGCTTGAGCCATTGACCGGCAAAGCGATCTCGCCATCGCTCACGGAGCCGATTCGTAGGCTCCGATGTCGACAGGGCCCGTGACGGCGCGGGCGCGATACCACGGATCCTCGATCGTCCCCGAGGGCTCGTAGAGCGCGAAATCCATCACCGTGCTCGCGCCGCTCTCGGCGGGGAGCGACGCGAACGCGACGCCGGCGTCGATGAGCGGAGAGCCCTTGATCGGACGGGGCTCCGCGGCGCCCGCGGGGATCCCCGGGGAGGACCCGGGAGGGGACGCCACGAAGCCAGTGAGCGTCCCGTGCAAACGGTCGTACTGGTCGTACGGTGTCACCGCCGGATCGACGAACGAATGATCGACGACGACGCGCCCGCCGCCGGTCGCGAGCGCGAGCCGTAGCGGGTTTCCCGTCTCCCCGTCGCCCGCGTTGTCGATGAGGTTGGTCGACATCCACGCGGTGATGGCCGGCGCCTCTCTCGTCAGGTGGCCAGTGCCGATCACCGGGATACGCATGCCGCCGTGGGTGCGCCCGAGCACGGTGTTGGCGTAGAAGATCAGCTTCTGTCGGTAGTGATCAGCGTCGGTGTACGAGTCGCCCCCGAAGGCGATGAGCGGGCTCCCGACCGCGCCGTTCGGCCCGTTCACGAGCAGGTTCCCCGCGACGACCGTGGGCTCGTAGTCGGCGGCCGTACCGATGCCGCTCCAGCCGCTCTGCGGATCGATGAGCATCAGGAAGCTCTGCGCGCCGCCGTCGATCCGGTTTCCGTAGATGCGCTCGTGGCCACATCGACTCTTGTAGTTGCTGCCCACGTTACCGGCCTTGTGGATCATCACGTTGCCGATCACGTTGCAGCCGCGCCCCTCGACGTAGACGTTGTGGATCCC
The DNA here is from genome assembly GCA_025362495.1 of Byssovorax sp. Classification (GTDB taxonomy): domain Bacteria; phylum Myxococcota_A; class Polyangia; order Polyangiales; family Polyangiaceae; genus JANYGI01. The sequence continues at coordinate 25,795 of JANYGI010000072.1, forward strand.
CAGCATCTTCGGATCGCCGTTGTCATGGATGTAGTTGCCACGCAGGGTGAGCCGCTCGGTCGTCCGATCGATGTGCCCCTTGATCCGCTCGGAGCTCTTGGCGAAGATCCCGACCTGCGAGTCGGCGATCTCGCAGTCCTCGATCACCAGATCGTCACCGGGGTTGATGTAGATACCCGCGGTGAACGCCGCGTAGCTGCGCGATTTGCCCGTCCCGTCGACGAACTTCGAGCCCGGGCGCGCGTGCTGGATCTTGAGCCCACTGACGGTGATCCACCCCGGGTGCCAGCCCCACGGGCTCCCCCGCGGCGCGATGAAGTGGGCGAGGAACGAGATCACGCCGAACTCCTCCAGCATCCGATCGTTGGCCTCCGGGATGATCAGGTGGCTGGTCGTGGCGCCGTCACCGTCGATGATCGGCCGCTCGCCGTGGGGCCCTCGCAGGCCCACGAGGCGGATCGGCGCGCCAGCCGCGCCCCGCGTGACGAAGTAGATCTTCGCGCGGTACGGCTGGGGTCGATACGGCACACAGACCACGTCGCCCGGCGCGAGCGAGGTCCACGGCACGTCGTCGAGCGAGGGAGTCCGCGCCGAGCCGATGTCGTAGCGCACGCCCTTGCCGATCGGCGCGCAGCTCGGCGCCGGCTTCTTCCCCGCGAGCGCGGCGTTCATCGCCGAGAAATCGATGGGCGATCCCGGCGCGCGCGGCGGAGCGGTCACCTCAGTTGACGATGATGACGATGGTGACGACGTGGTCACCGTCGGCGCGCTGGCCGTGGCGGCCGCGCTCGCCGCCGACGAAGGCAGCGCGGGCGTCGCGCTGCCGCTCCCGGGATCGAGGGGTGTCGCGCTCGAGTGGCAGGCCGAGACGAGGACGGCCGCGGCGAGCGCCGCCGCGCGGGCGGGAGGAGAGAGGACGTTCACCCGATCAGGAGCTACCCTTTCGCCGACTCCCTGGCCAGAGCCTCGGCAAAGGTCGTGTCGTAGACCGCGGACACGAACGGCGCCGCGACCAGCACCTTGCGCAGGAACGCGAGGTTGGTCGCCGCGGGCCCGTTCGCGCCGACGAGATCGATCGTCGTCGCCGAGAGCGCCGCGAGGAGCCTCGCTGTCGCAGCCTCGCGCGTCGCGCCCCAGGCCACGATCTTCGCGAGCAGAGGATCGTAGTACGGGGTCACGTCGAGCCCTTCACTCACGCCGGTCTCCACGCGGAGATCGTCGCCGGCCGCGGGCCAGACGATCTTCGCGAGGTGGCCCGGCTGGGGCATGAACTTCTTCGCCGGATCCTCCGCGTAGACGCGGGCCTCGATCGCGTGACCGCGCCGCTCCGGAGCGAGGATCCCGGGCGCGAGCTTCTCGCCCGACGCGACGCGGATCTGCTGCTCGACGAGATCGATCCCGGTGCACATCTCCGTCACGCAGTGCTCGACCTGGAGGCGCGCGTTGACCTCCAGAAAGAAGAGCTCGCCCTCGGGGCTGGCGACGAACTCCACCGTGCCGGCGCCGACGTAACCGATGCTCGTGACCACGCGGAGCGCGTCGGCGAGCAGCGCGCTCCGTCGCGCCTCGCCGGCCTCGCCCGCGAAGAACGGCGCGGCCGAAGGCGACTCTTCCACGATCTTCTGGTGCCGCCGCTGCACGCTGCACTCGCGCTCGCCGAGCGCCACGGCCGAGCCCTGCCCGTCGCAGAGCACCTGCACCTCGATGTGCCGCGGCGCGCGCACGTAGCGCTCGAGGTACACGCGCGCGTCGGCGAAGGCGCTCTTGCCGCGGTCGGAGCAGGCCTGTACGGCGCGCGCGAGCTTCGCCGGATCCTCGACGATCTGCATCCCGATCCCGCCGCCGCCGCCCGCGGCCTTCACGAGCAGTGGATACCCGATCCGCTCGGCTTCGCGGGCGATCGCCTCGACGTCGCCCGCGTCGATCGGCCCGTCGGTTCCCGGCGGCGGGGAGACGCCCGCCGCGCGCGCGACGTTACGCGCCTTGATCTTGTCGCCGAAGGCGTCGAGCACCGCGGGCGGAGGACCGATGAACGTGAGCCCCGCAGCGGCCGCCGCCGCGGCAAATGAAGCCTTTTCGCTGAGCAGGCCATACCCCGGGTGGATGGCGTCGGCCCCCGTCTGCTTCGCGGCAGCCAGCACTGCCGCCATGTCGAGGTAGCTGTCCTTGACCGGCGGAGGCCCGATCCGCACCGCCTCGTCGGCGAGCACCACGTGCGGCGCCCCGGCGTCGGCGTCCGAGTACACGGCGACCGACGCGATCCCCAGGCGCTTCAGCGTGCGAAGGATGCGGCAGGCGATCTCGCCGCGGTTGGCGATCAGGATTTTGTTTAGCACACGAAGGAATTAGGAGGCGCCGACGCTGTCGTCAAGCAGATCTCGCGGCGGCGGACGCGACGGTGGCGCGGCGCGCTCACGAGCGGTCCACGGCGAGCACGTCGAGGATTGGATCGCGCCGGCCGTCGAGCAGGCCGGCGATCAGCTCGGCGGCCATGGCGCTGAAGGTGATGCCGTTGCCGCCGTAGCCGAAGGCTGCATAGCAGCGGGGGTGGCCGGGCACCGGGCCGATGAGGGGCAACCCGTCCTCGGTCTCGCCGAAGAAGCCGGTCCAGGCGGTCTCCACGTCGAGTCGCGCGGCGGGGAGGAGCTTTTGCAGCTTGGCGAGGAGCACCGGTATCTTGGCGGGCAAGAGCGCGTCTCGGGCGGCGGCGTCGGTGATCTCCTCGTCCTCGCCGCCGAGGATGATCCGGTCTTCCAGGGTAGTTCGCAGGTAAAAATAAGGGGTCGAGGCCTCCCAGGCCAGCGCCCGGCCAGGCCAGATCACGCCGGGGGGCTGGGGCTTCGTGGCCAGCGCCCAGGTCGAGGCGATGGTGTGGATCGTGGCCGGCACGAACGCGGGCATCTCGTAGCCATTGGCCAGGATCAAGGCCTTGCCGTGGATCTCGACACCGTGGCTCGTCCGCACCGAGATGGATGACGGAGAGGTGGAGTAGGCCTCGACGAGGATGGGAGAGACGACGCGGGCGCCCCGGCTCCGCGCGGCGTCGAGGAGGACGCGAGCGAGCTTGATCGGATCGACCTCGGCGGCGCCCGTCGAGAGCAGCGCCGCGCGGCGATCGAAGCCGAAGCGCGACAGCAGCCCGTCGCGGTCGAGCAGCTCGCCCGGCAGCTCGGCGCGCCGGCGCAGCGCGAGCTCTTCGCGCAGATCGGTGGGATCGAGATCGGTGCCCGCGAAATAGAGCGTCTCGCGCGGCGCGAAATCCGGCGCGAGGCCGAGTCGATCGAGCAGAGCGCCAATCCCGCGCACGCTCTCCCAGCTCCGCCGGTACACCGCCGCGGCCTTTCCGAAGCCGATCCGCTGCTCCAGCTCCAGCATCGGCGCGTCGAGCTCCCACTGCAGGAGCGCCGTGCTCGCGGCGGTGCTGGCGGTCTCCGGCGCGTGGCGATCGAGCACCATCACGGCTCGTCCAGCGCGGGTGAGCCGCTCGGCGAGGAACGCCCCGGTGATGCCGGCGCCGACGATGACGACGTCGGTCTCGACGTCGCGATCGAGCCGGATCCTCGGCGCTTCGGGGGCGGAGTCGATCTCCCATACCGAATGACCTGATCGGAGATCGAGCTGCACCGGCGCTTCGTCGCCGTCCGCCTCTGCCAAGTGCCATCACCTTCCCGCGCGACGAGGCGCGGCGAGGTGATGGCACGAGGCCTCTTGTGTGGCCAGCGCGTCGGGCGCGCGGGCAAGATTTCAACTCGCGCGACGGCGCCTCGATACGAGCGCTGCCGCGAGCACGAGCAGCGCCGCCGCGCCGCGCCGCGCGCCGTCGTCGCCGATCACGCTGCAACCACAGCCGCTGTCCGCGCCCGGCGTCCCGGCGCCGCTCCCGCCGCTCCCGCCGCTGCCGCTGGTGGCGCCGCTGCCCGTTGTCGCGCCGGCGCTAGCGCCACCGCCGCTCCCGGTGGCGGCGCTGGTGCTGCCGCTGACGACCGGGCCGCCGCCGGCGCCCGTGCCGCTGCTCGTGCTGCCGCCGCCGAGCTCGTAGGCGCCGATGTCGATCGTCCCCACGTTGGTGCGCTTTTCGGACGACGTGGGGTGCACGTACTGGAACGTGGGAGTCAGCGCCTGGGCGTCACCCATATGCCCGGATCCGCGCCCATGTCGGCGCAGGGCGAGCCCGCGAGCAGGTGATAATCGTGGTTCGCCGCGTCCGCGAGCTTCGGGTCGCCGGTGGTGAAGTTGTGATCGAGCACCGCGGAGCCCTGGCTGCAGACGGTGCCATTGCCGCTCAAGATGTTGTTGCGGAGCACCGCCGGCGTCGTCACGGTGTCCTTGATCTGCACGAACGTGCCGCCCTTGGTCCGGTTGTTGACGATGGTGTTGTTGACGACGAACAGATCGCTGTTCGGCTGGGCCGACTCCGACGCAAAGTCGATGATCGCGCCGTTCTGCTCGCCGTTCGGATCGCTGGCCTGCTCGATGAGATTGCCAATCACGTAGGCGCGCCCGCCATCGGGCAGGTTGATCTCGTAGCTGACGTTGGTCGACTCGTCGTCGCTTATCCGGTTGTAGAGGATGTGCGACTCGAGGGCGCGCGATTTGACCAGGTGGCCGACGTTGGAGCTGTGCGTGTACGAGTACTGGAGCGTGAACTTGGCGTAGTGGTTGAGGTACATGTTGTGCGACTGGCCGTCGCCGGCGCCGTTCTTCGCGAACTCGCAGCGCTCGATCAGCACCTCGCCCTGGCCGTCCGCCGCCTGACCACCCTTGAGCGGGCCGCCGAGGATGCCGTCCTGGTTGTCGTGAAAGTAGCAGTCACGCACGGTCAGGTTCAGCCCCTGATGGCGGATCCCTGCGCCGTTAGCGCTATCGACGGCCGCCCCGGAGAACTCGATGTTCTCGACCGTCGTGGTGGCCCCGTAGAGGACCCAGATGCCTTTGCCGTTGGAGATCGTCATCCCGGTGGCGTCGATCTTGGGGCGCCCGTTCACCCCCTTCAGCGTGAGATTGTCCTGGCTCCACTGGCAGAAATCCCCGGCGTAGCTCCCCGAGGCGTCGATCTCGACGGTGTCGCCGTCCTTGGCGTCCTTGCTGGCGTCACAGGGCTTGGCGTACGTCTTCCCCGGGCCGACGGTGAGCGTCGCCGCGAGCGCCGAGGAGGCGCCGAGTGAGAGGGCCAGAGTGAGGGCGAAGGTGAAGGGATGAGCTTTGCGGATCATCCCGGCACGATAGACGGCCCGGGGACTTCACCGCCATTGCTTTGAATATGCTGTATTTCCCCGGTGCACTTTCCGGTGTGGGGCGGGCCTCCGTGCCCGCCACATGGTCTATCTCGAGCCACATCTACGGTCTGAAATAGGCTGTGCTGGAGCGGATCCGGATCCGGATGGGTTGCTGTTGAGACCCCATGCGGCGGGCACGGAGGCCCGCCCCACATCGGAGGGGGTCGGAGTGAGATCTGGAGTTGGGATCAGGACTCTTGCGCGGGCCGGAAGCCCTTCACCTTGGGCTTGGCGCCGATGAGCACGAGCTGTCCGCACGCGGCGGAGACGTCGTCGCCGCGCTGCTTGCGCACGAAGCACGAGTAGCCCGCGTCGATCAGCACCTGCTGGAAGGCGCCGACGCGGCCGAAGCTCGGCGGGCCGAGGGTCGAGGCGTCGATGGGGTTCATCGGGATGAGGTTGATCTTCACGGGCAAGCCGCGGAGCAGCCGCGCGACCTTCTTGGCCTCGGCGACGTCGTCGTTCTTCCCGGCGACGAGGGTGTACTCGATGGTGATCCGGCGGCGCTTCGGCAGCGGGTAGGCGTGCAGAGCCTTCATCAGCTCGGCCAGCGGGTAGCGGCGGTTGATCGGCATCAGCGCCGATCGGGTGGTGTCGTCGGCGGCGTGGAGCGAGATCGCCAGCGCGACCTGGCCCTTGAACTCCTCGCCGAGGCGGTTGATCTCGGGGACGAGGCCCGAGGTGGAGATCGTCACGCGGCGCGTGGAGAGGCCGATGCCGTCGGGGTGCGTGAGCAGGCGAATCGAGCGCGCGGTGGCCTCGTAGTTGTGGAGCGGCTCGCCCATGCCCATGTAGACGACGTTGCGGAGCGCCTCGCCCTCGTCGAGGAGCGAGCGGCCGAGCAGCACCTGCGCGGTGATCTCCTCGGCGCCGAGCTGACGCTTGAGGCCGGCGACGCCGCTCGCGCAGAAGATGCAACCCATCGCGCAGCCGACCTGCGTCGAGATGCACTGGGTCACGCGCGTGTGGGGCGAGCTCCCGTGCTGCTCGGCGTCGTCGTCGTCGTCGTCGGCCTCCTGGTTCGCGGGGGCTCCGGGGGCCGTGAGCGAGGGCAAGAGCACCGTCTCGATCAGGGCGCCGTCGCGCAGACGGACCGCGATTTTACGGGTGCCGTCGCTCGAACGATGGACCTGCTCGGGCACGCAGAGGCCGGGCGAGAGGCCCTCTTCGGCGAGCGCGGCGCGGAGCTTCGGCGAGAGGTTGCTCATCGCCGCGGCGTCGACCACGCCTCGCTTCTGGATCCAGTCGAAGACCTGCTTCGCGGCGAAGGCGCGCTCTCCGCGGGCGGCGAGGGAGGTGCGCCATTCTTCGGGCAGTCGGGCGATCGGATGCGTGGGGGCGGCGGGATTCACCGCGTGCAGGTACTCCTCGCGCCTCGTTGCCGCAAGGATCCCCGCGGGCCGAGGCTTTCACGCGGACCCGGCGCGGCGTATCTTCGCGCGTCACCACGGAGGAAATCAGCGATGACGGAGCCGCACGCGGAGATCGAGATCGGCAAGAAAGCGCCGGTGTTTTCCCTCAAAAATCAGACGGGCGCGACGGTGAAGCTCGCCGATCTGAAGGGGCGCTGGGTCGTCCTGTATTTTTACCCGCGGGACGACACCCCCGGATGCACCACCGAGGCGTGCGACTTCACGGCTGGCCTCGCGGCGTTCGAGGGGCTCGAGGCCACGGTGCTCGGGTGCAGCCCGGACTCGGTGGAGAGCCACGCGAAGTTCATCAAGAAGCGCGCGCTCACCATCGGGCTGCTCTCGGATCCCGAGCACACGACGCTCGAGAAGTACGGCGCGTGGGGCGAGAAGAACCTCTACGGAAAGAAGAGCATGGGCGTGCTCCGCTCCACGGTGCTGATCGATCCCACAGGGAAAATCGCCTTCCACTGGGCCAAGGTCAAGGCCGCCGGGCACGCCGACGCCGTGCGCGAAAAGCTCGCCGAGCTCCGCAAGTAGCGGGGCGCTCGTGCTAATGAGCGCTCGATGAGCCGCCCGTTCGAAGCCGTCGTCGCTCCCCCGCTCGCCGATCAGATCGGGGCCACGTTTCCCCGCCTCGTCGAGCTGATGCAGCGCCTCCTCGCGCCCGACGGATGCCCCTGGGATCGCGAGCAGACGTTCGCCTCGCTCCGCCGCTACACCATCGAAGAAGCGTGCGAGGTCGTCGACGCGATCGACAGCGGCGACCGCGGCGAGATGCGCGCCGAGCTCGGCGATCTGCTGCTCCAGATCGTCTTCCAGGCCGAGCTCGGGCGCCGCGAAGGCAGCTTCGGTCCCGACGACGTGGTCGCGGCGATCTGCGACAAGCTGGTGCGTCGGCACCCGCACGTGTTCGCCGACGGGACGGCCGGCGACGCGAAGGAAGTGCTGCAAAACTGGGAGCGGATCAAGGCCACCGAGCGCGCCGGCAAGCCCGAGAAGAACCGCGGCGTCCTCGGCGGCGTGCCGCGCAGCTTGCCCGCGCTGACGCGGGCGCAGCGCGTCGGCGAGAAGGTCGCGCGCGTGGGCTTCGACTGGCCCGACGCGCGCGGCTCGCGCACCAAGGTGGCCGAGGAGCTGGGCGAGCTCGACGCGGCGATCGCCTCCGGCGACAAGGATCAAATCGAGGCAGAGCTGGGTGACACCATCTTCGCGCTGGTGAACCTCGCGCGGCACGTCGACGTCGACGCCGAGGGCGCGCTCCGCCGCACGATCGACAGGTTCACGAAGCGCTTCGATCATGTCGAGTCGCGCGTGACGGAGACGCATGGTGGCTGGCCGGCGTCGGCCGTCGACGACAAGCTCACGCTCGAAGAGCTCGACGGCTACTGGGACGAAGCCAAGCGCGC
>JANYGI010000093.1 GCA_025362495.1 Byssovorax sp.
CCCTCATCGCCCGACCTGCCTATACCGACTCCTGCCCGGCTCACCCGCCTCACCGATCCCGCAGCCTCACGCCGGTCATCCAAGCTTGCACCACGCGATGCTCCGCCCAGCGCCGCCGATCTGCAAGTAAATACATCCCCGCGGTCCGCGGCCGAGTTCGCTGGTCGACGTCATTTCTCCGTCCCCGAAATTTTCGGACAGACCTGCCGAGCACCGCCGCGCCCGGCGCGCGCTATCCTACACATCCCCACCACCTCCGCCGCTCCTCGGTATCGCGCCACCCCCTGCTGATCGCCGCCCCAGGACCCCGTCAAGTGGGCTCCACACCCCGAGCCCGCCGCGATTCAACACGTGTGTATAGATCATCGTCGTGCTCACATCGCGATGTCCGAGCAGCTCTTGAATCGTGCGGATGTCATATCCCGCCTCCAGCAGATGGGTGGCGAACGAGTGCCGCAGCGTGTGACAGCTCGCCCGCTTCGCCAGCCCCGTCGCCAGCACCGCCGCGCGCACCGCGCTTTGCAGCACAGTCTCGTGCAGGTGATGCCGCCGCGTTCGACCCGTCACCGGCTCGCGGTAGGTGCGCGTCGCGGGGAACACCCACTGCCAGGGCCACTCGCGCGCCGCGTTCGGGTACTTTCGATCGAGCGCGTCGGGTAATTCCACCCAGCCGGCGTCGGCGTCGAGGTCGGCGAGGTGCTGTTCGCGCACCCGGGCCAGGTGTCCGCGTAGCGGATTCACCATGCCTCGCGGCAGCATCGTCAGGCGATCTTGCCGCCCCTTCCCGTCGCGCACCACGATCTCCAGCCGCTCGAAGTCCAGGTCCTTCGCCCGCAGGCGCGCGCACTCGAGCAGCCTGAGCCCAGCTCCGTAGAGCAGCGACGCCATCAGCGCCGGAACACCCCTCATCTGATTCAGCACCGCCGTGACCTCCCCGGGGGTGAGCACGGTGGGGACGCGGTGAGGCCGCTTGGCGCGCGTGAATTCTCCAAGGCGCGCGAGCGGCACCGACAGCACCTGGACGTACAGGAAAAGCAGCGCCGAGAGCGCCTGGTTCTGCGTCGATGGCGCGACGTGATGCTCGCTGGCAAGCGACGAGAGGAACGCTTCAATCTCCAGCGGCCCGAGCTCGCGCGGGTGACGGCGACCATGGAAGAGCACGAAGCGGCGGATCCACGCGCAGTAGGCCTCCGCGGTCCGAGGGCTATAGCCACGCGCGCGGATCGTTTCCCGAACGCGGTTGAGAAGACGTGGCGGGTTGCGGGAGAGGGAGGAGCTGCCGTCGTGCATGGCTCCCCCCGACCGCACGCGCCGTACCAGGAAGAAAAACGCGACAGTCGAAGCTGAACCAGGGCGCGCAGCCCCTGGCGGCGACATGGCGGTCCGCACGGCCGCGTGTGCCGCCACAGCGATCTCGCTTGCAAAGCGCACCAGCTACCCTCTACCGTTCCTCTCCATGAGATTCCTCTCCCTCGCGGCCCTCAAGCTCGCCTTTGACGATCTCGCCACCAAGCGCCATGCGGCGCTCGTCCACTCCAGCGCTGGCAAGACGTACCAGCCAATCCTGCTGGAGAAAAAGGCGCTCATCGATGCTCTGCCCGCGGCGCTCACCGGCGGTAAGCCCCTCGCCGAGGAGATCGCCGACGCCGACGTGGTCCACGATGGCTTCGGCGCGGCCATCTGGCACTTCAGCCAGGCCTACGAGCGCTGGCCCGAGGTGCCATCCGACGTGCTGGCGGCGATCAAGCGCATCCAGGCGGCGCTCATCACCTCCCTTGACGATCTCCAGGCCAGCTATGCGACAGAGGCCCACGCGGCGGCCCGGCACCGGGAGAATCTCCAGACGCTGGAGTCCGATCTCAAGATGATCCCGGTCGCGGGCGGACTGTCACTGTACGACTGGGCCGTGGGCTTCATCGGTGGTGGAGATCTGGTGGGCACTCTGCTCAGCCAGCGCGCCGACGCGAACACCCATACTCGCACCGACGCCGGGAAGATCCGCGCCGGCAGCGTGGCAGTCCTCGGCCGCTTTCGCGGCGCCCTCCAGGACGAGATCGCGCAAAACCTCGCTTTGCCGCGGGATCTTGACGCTCAGGTGTTTGCCTATTTCGACGAGCTGAGCGCGATGCGCGGCGCGGCGCTGGCCGCCCGGCCGAAGAAGAAGGCCGCTGTCCCGGCCGCGATACCGCCTGCCGCGCCCGCGACGCCCGGCACGGTGCCCTGAGACACCCCAGGGCCGCTCGATCGGGCGTCGGGGTCGTCCCGAGAACCCCGCGGGCCTCGCGACGTGGCGCCGCCGTCGTCGCGAGAGCCCCGCGGGCCTCTCGATCGGCCGTCGACGTTGTCCCGACAACCCCGCTGGCCTCTCGATCGGGCGTCCCGGGTGTCCCGAGAGCCCCGCTGGCCTATCGATCGGGCGTCGGGGTTGTCCCGAGAACCTCAGGGTCGGGTGCCGATGGATGATAGATCCAGAGCGTGGCTCGCTCCCTCTTCTCGTCGAGTGACGATCTCGACGCCGTCCAGGTCCTCGATCACCTCGTCCGCCGGGCCGCCTCCGCGGGCGCCAGCGACATTCACATCGAGCCGAAGCGCGAGACGCTCCGGGTGCGGTTTCGCATCGACGGGGTGATGGTCAACCAGGGCCAGCTCCCGAGCGAGCTGGCGCCCCCGCTGACGAGCCGCGTGAAGGTGCTCGCGCGCATGGACATGACCGAGCGCCGCTTGCCGCAAGACGGCCAGTTCAGCCTCGATCTCGGCGGCGGGCCGCTGGTTCACCTGCGCGCCTCGACGTTCCCCGCCATCCACGGCGAGACGCTGGTGCTCCGCGTGCTGCTCGGCCACCAGATGATCCCCGTCGAGAAGATCGGCATGGATCCCGCCGATCTCGAGCGGGCGACGCGGCTCGCGGCGCGCCCCTCGGGCCTGATCATCGTGTGTGGGCCGACCGGATCCGGGAAGACGTCGACGCTCTATTCGCTGCTCAAGGTGATGAACACGACCGAGCTGAGCGTGGTCACGCTCGAGGATCCGATCGAGGTCGAGTTCGGCGAGATCACGCAGGGCCAGACCAACGTGCGGCAAGGCTTCACCTTCGCCGCGGGCCTGCGATCGATCCTGCGGCAAGATCCAGACGTGATCCTCGTCGGCGAGATGCGCGACGCCGAGACGGCGCAGATCTGCTTGCAAGCCAGCCTCACCGGCCACCTCGTGCTCTCGACCCTGCACACCTCGGACGCCGTCGAGACGGTGACCCGCCTCGTCGATCTCGGCGTCGAGCCCTGGATCGTGGCCAACTCGCTCCTCGCGGTGCTCGCGCAGCGCCTCGTGCGCGTGCTCTGCGACGCCTGCGCCGAGAAGCACGAGCTGGCCCAGGATCTCGGCGACGACGAGGGCAAGACGCTGCTGGCGAAGGGCACCGAGCTGCGCCGCGCCAAGGGCTGCGCGCGCTGTCACCAGACCGGCTACCGCGGCCGCACCGGCATCTTCGAGATGCTCGAGGTCGACGACGATCTGCGCGAGCTGATCAAGAGCCGCGCCGCCAAGCGCGCCTACCGCGAGAAGATCCGCGCGGCCGGCCTCGTGCCGCTGCGCGAGGCCGCCGTGGCCAAGGCGAAGGCGGGGATCACCTCGCTCGAAGAAGTGCTGCGCGTGACGTGAGGGAGATCAGCTCGCGTCGCCGTTGCGGATGCGATCCGACTCGGCCAGGAGCGCGTCGCGCACGCGGCCGATCTCTTCCTCGATCGACGAGAGCGCGAAGGCGTTGTTGAACGGCACGCCCTGACGGGCCTTGTCCTCGACGCGCGCGCACAGCGCCGCGAGGGCCTTGGCGCCGAGGTGCCCGGCGCTGCCGCGGATGGTGTGGGCCACGCGCGAGATCAGCGGGAGATCGCCGCGCGCGAGGCCGTCGCGCAGCGAGACCAGGCGATCGGGCGTCTCTTGCAGGAAGAGCTCGATCACCTCGAGGACGAGGTCCGAGTCGCCCTGGCGCATGGCGCGGAGCTTCTCGAGGGCCGCGGGATCGATGGCCGGCGCGCGGCTGATCGGCGTGGGGCGGCGAGACGGCGATCGGTTCGACGTCGGCGCCGGCTCGGGCTCGACGTGGCGCCCGCGCGCGCCGGGGAGCGGCGCCCACTTGCGCAGGAGCCGATCGAGCTCGTCCCCCGCCATCGGCTTCGAGATGTAGTCGTCCATTCCGACCGAGAGGCACTTCTCGCGCGCGCCCGGGCCGGCGTCGGCCGTCATGGCGATGATCGGGATGCGCTGCGGCCCTTCGCGGCGGCGGATCTCCGCCGTGGCCGCGTAGCCGTCGAGCTTCGGCATCTGGCAGTCCATCAGCACCGCGATGTAGCCGCCGCGCAGGACCGCATCGATGGCCTCGAGCCCGTTCGACGCGACGTCGACGAGGTAGCCGCGCTTCTCGGCCATCACCACGCCGACGCGCTGGTTGACGGCGTTGTCCTCCACGAGGAGCAGCCGCGGGCGCGCCGCGAGCTCGTTCTCGGGCTCGAGCGAGCGGCGCACGGCGTCGGCGAGGCTCACCCGGGGCATGATGCTCGTGCGCTGATCGTCGTCGTCGAGCGTCGACACGCCGAACGAGGGCGGCGCCGCGAACGGGATCCGCATCGACGCGGGCCCGCCGCGGATGGAGACGGGCGGGCGGGATCCCGGCGCCGTCGCCGAGGCGCCAGGCGTGGCTCCCGACGCCGGCGGGATCGCCCGGCGGATCGTGTGCGGATCGCCGGTGCGCGTCGAGATCGGCCCGGCCGCGGGCGACGTGGCCTCGCTGCTCCAGGCGACCGCCGTCGAGGGATCGCGGCGGCGGTAGCGGACGCTCGACGGCGTGTCCTCGCCGCGGAGCTCGGCGGCGCGCCCCGTGGCGGTGACGCGCTCGACCGACGAGCCGAGCAGCCGGAGCAGCCCCGCCTGGAGCTGGGCCTGGCGCACCGGCTTGGCGAGCGTGACCAGAGGCCGCGGCGACGAGGCGAAGCCGCCCTCGCCATGCAGGCGCTGACCCGGGTAGGCGATGGTGAGGATCTTGGTCGAGGCGATCCGCGGATCGTCGCTGATGGCCTGGAGCAAGGCGCCGTCGACCATGTCTTCGAGGGCGGCGTCGATCACCGCGACGTCGAACGGGCGGCCGGCGCGCGCCGCGTCGCGGAGCAGGAGCAGGACCGCGCCGCCCTCGGCCGCGAGCGCGCAGTCGACCTCGAGCGCCTCGACCATCTCGCGGATGTTGCGCCGGTTGGTCTCGTTGTCGATCGCCAGCAGCACGCGGCGCCCCTGCACGTCGACGCGCGGGATCGCGCTCCGCTCCGGGGCCGCCGAGCGCCGATCGAAGCGCGCGGTGCACCAGAACGTGCTGCCCTTCCCGGGCGCGCTGCGGACGCCGATCGTCCCGTTCATGGCCTCGCAGAGGCGCTTCGCGAGCGAGAGGCCGAGGCCGGATCCGCCGAGCGCGCGCGAGCCGTCGTGGACCTGCGTGAACGGCTGAAAGAGCTTCGCCTGCCCCGCCGGAGCGATGCCGACCCCGGTGTCGCTGATCTCGAAGCGCGCCGTGACGCTCGAAGGCGACTCCTCGACGATCACCGCGCGGAGCACCACCTCGCCGACGTCGGTGAACTTGATGGCGTTGCTGACGAGGTTGACGAGCACCTGGCGGAGCCGGGTGGGATCGCCGCGCAGGCTGCCCGGGAGCGACTGCGGCAGCGCGACGATGAGCTCGATGGCCTTGACGGCGGCGCGCTCGGCGAGGAGCTCGCCCACGTCGTCGGCGACGCGCCGGAGATCGACGTCGACGCGCTCGATCTCGATCTTCGACGACTCCATCCGCGTGTAATCGAGGACGTTGTTCAGCAGATCGACGAGGGCCTCGCCCGAGCTGCGGATGCGCTTGGTGTAGTCGCGCTGCTCGATCGAGAGATCGGTGTCGAGCAGGAGCGACGTCATCCCGACGACGCCGCTCGTGAGCGTGCGGATCTCGTGGCTGAGGTGGGCGAAGGCCTCGGTCTTCACCCGCGCTTGCTCGAGGGCTTCACGCGCCTCACGCAGCTCGTCGACGAGCCTCTGGTCGCTCACGGCCTGGCCCTCGCGGCGGACGCAACGCGAAAGCTGAATGGTTTCCGATTGATCACGTCCCGTCGCATTCGAGATCAGGCTAGGGCCCGGTCTCTTCGGTCGCAAGCGTCACGCGGAGGCGCGGCCGCGCCATTTCCTTGGCGCTCCCCCGTGGTCCTGGACGCATGGCGTCTCGGCGCGTGCCGGATCTCACGAGCCGCGGCGCATCACCGGGATCCGGCGCGTCCCGCCCGGCACCGTTTCCTTGCGTTCTCTCGGCTCTTCGAGGTGATGGCGCGGGTGCTCGGGCCCCTCGCGGCGCACGGCTTTGTGGTGCAGGCCGCCAGGGTTCTCGCCGCGCTCGTAGCGGGCGTCGCTCTCGCGCGAGCTGAGGCCGCCGCTCTGCGCCTCGGCGACGCGGCGGATCGTCCGCTCGTCCGCGGGCTCGCTCGGCGGTCGCCACCACGCGCGCCGATCGCGCCGCGCGAGGACGATCCTCTTCACCCGCGCCGCCAGCGCCGCGATCGTCCGCGCGATCCAGCGTCCCAGCCAGCTCCCCTGCCCTCGTCGCGCCTTCATGCATGCACCCATGGAGCCCCGCTGGGCCGCGCGGGAGCGGGTCGCCGACCGAAAATGCGACCTTGCCGTCGCCCGCCGGCGCGGCCATTCGGGAGGCCATGCGCGCCCTGGTCCACGACGGTGTTGCCGCCCGGATCCTCGATCGCCCCGCGCCCTCGCGGTCCTCGGCGACGGCTCCGGATCTCCGGCCTGGCAGGATGGAGATCGTGGAACGGGGGCGCGCGAAGAGGCCCTGCCTGCGCCCGAAAATCCGAGCTCCGGGGCTCGCGGCCGATCAGTCGACGCAGAGCTTGTCGGTCTTGGGATCTTTCCAGGCGGGCTGGTTGTCGAGCTCGCGGACCTCGCCGGCGCGCGTGACGAGGTAGTCGACCGCGGTGTGGTTGTGGGGGCCGCAGCCGCAGAACTGGTAGCCGTAGAGGCGGACCTTGAAGCCATCGGCGACGGGCGTGACGCTGGTGGGATCGATCGTCTTCAGGAAGAGCACGGCGTCCTTCGGGAGATCGATCTTGCGGAGGGCCTTCGAGTCGGTGAGCGCGACGGCGAAGGCGAGGGCCTCGGCCGGGGTCTCGACGGGGGCGAAGCGCTTCACGAACGCGTCCTTGGTGTCGATGAGATCGAGCTTCTTGCCGTCGGCGACGACGTAGCGATGCCAGGTCGCGAGGCGGCAGCCGGAGCGATAAATCCCCTTCACTTCGAGGCCGCGACCGAGGGTGTCGCACCCGGTGATCGCGCTCTTGGGCGAGAGGGCGCCGAGGAGATCGTCGGCGCGCGAGTATTCGCCGCAGGTGATGCCGTCGCCCTTGGCCGTGCTCGGCGTGCCGCAGACGAGGGCGTCGCCCGCGACCTTGCAGCCGAGCTTGAGCAGCGGCTCGCGATCGACGTGCGCGTCGAAGGCGGTGACGACCGGGCCGGTCGCGGGCATCTCGGGGCGCGGGATGGCGCTCGCCGTCGGCGCCGCCGGATCGGTCGTCGAGGCGACAGGGGCCGCCGTGGGCGCGACCGTCGGCGCGATCGTCGGCATCGGCGGCGAGGCGACGGGAGGCGTGGCCTCGGGCGTCGTGCGGGGCTCGCAGGCGGCGAGTGAAATCGAGGCGGCGAGGAGCAGGAACGAGGTGCGCATCGCCGCGGTTCATAGCCCGGAATCCCCGGGCCGACTACCCGCGGCGCGGCGTCAGTTGGTGGTGAGCAGGGGCTTCAACTGCATGGGCGGGACCTGGTAGTCCTTGCGGCAGTAGTCGCAGGTGATGTCGAGCACGTCGTCGCCCTTGACCAGATCCTCGATGTCGCCGCGCGGCAGCGTGGACAGGCTCTCGACGACGCGGGCCTGGCTGCAGTGGCAAGCGAACGAGAGCGGCGAGGTCTCGAGGCGCGTGAAGGGGAAGCCGTAGAGCAGCTCGTCCATCAGCGTGTCGGGGCTGGCCTCGGGCCGCGCGAGGGCCTCTTCGAGCGCCTCGAATGCCTGCAAACGCTCGGTCATGATCATCAGCGGGCCGCGCTCGATCTCGGGCAGGAGCTGGACGATGTAGCCGCCCGCCGCGACGACGCGATCGCCGTCGAGCAGCGTGGCCACGGCGATGGTGGAGACGATCTGCTCCGAGTCCTGCATGTAGGCCATGAGCGCGCGCGAGACGACGCCGCCCGCCGCGGGATCCGACGCCGATCCCGGGACCTCGATCACGCCCTGGTGGATCGTCCCGCCGGGGAGGCTGCGCATCATCTGCAAGAGCACGCCGTCGCCGAGGAGCAGCTCGCCGTGCTTCGATCCGAAGTTGACGAGGCCGCGGCTCGTCCCGTCGGGGTTCGAGTCAGCGACGAGGCTGCCCCTGCTGCGCTTGCCCTTGAGGATCCCCTGCACCCGGAGCGCGGGCGCCATCGCCTCGCGGATCAGGATGGCGCCTGTCATCAGCTCGCCGAAGCGCCGCGCGATGTCGCCGTGCGCCTCCTGGGCGGCGACGGCGCCGCGCACCGTCTCGGTGGTCATCGCGGTGATGACGCGGAAGGCGCCGTCGTCGGTGATCGATCGGACCACGCGGTCCCCGCTCGCTGTTCCCATATCGTTTGACCTCAAACAGTCGCCGTGCCCGACGCGACGAGGCCGTCGCGCTCGAGCAGCGCCTCGAGCGTGGGCTCGCGGCCCATGAAGCGGCGGTAGAGCACCATCGGATCCTCGCTGTCGCCGCGGGCGAGGATCTCGGCGCGGAAGGCCTGGCCGACCTCGCGGTTGAAGAGCCCCTCGCGGCGGAAGCGCGAGAACGCGTCGGCGTCGAGGACCTCGGCCCACTTGTACGAGTAGTAGCCGGCGGCGTACCCGACCGGGCTCGAGAACAGGTGGGTGAAGCCCGCGACCATCGCGTGATCGTCGGGCAGCTTGACCGGCGAGAAGCGGTTGAGCAGCGTGCGCGCCCAGCCGGTGATGTCGCCCTGGGCTTCGTCCCAGTCCATGTGGAGGCCGAGATCGACCTCGGCGAAGCCGAGCTGGCGCATCATCGCGGTGGCCGCGCGGAAGGTGCGCGCCGCGCGCATGCGCTCGAGCACGTCGGCGGGGATCGTCGCGCCGGTGTCGACGTGGCGCGCGAACAGGTCGAGGGCCTCGCGCTCCCAGCACCAGTTTTCCATGATCTGCGAGGGCAGCTCGACGAAGTCCCACGCGACGTTGGTGCCGGCGAGGGTGCGCACCTCGACCCGGCTCGACGCGTGGTGCATCAGGTGGCCGAACTCGTGGAAGACGGTCTCGACCTCGCGGTGGCTGAGGAGCGCGGGGCGATCGCCGAGCGGCAGCGTCATGTTGCCCGCGAGGACCTCGAGGTGGTGCGCCGGGCCGCCGTCGCCGGCGACCTGGGTTACCAGGCCCTGCATCCACGCGCCGTCGCGCTTCGCTTCGCGCGGGGCGACGTCGACGTAGAAGGCCGCGCTGACGGTGCCGTCGGCCTCGCGGATGCGGAACGCGCGCACGCTGGGGTGCCACACGGCCGCGTCGGTCCAGGGCTCGACCGTCACGCCGTAGAGGCGCGTGGCGATGGTGAACGCCCCTTCGAGGACGCGATCGAGCGCGAAGTACGGGCGCAGCGCCTCGTCGTCGAAGTCGAAGCGCGCGCGGCGGAGCTTCTCCGAGTAGTAGCCGACGTCCCACGGCGCGAGGGCCGGCGCCGTCGGGCCCTCGAGGTCGCGGCGGAAGGCCTCGAGCTCGGTGATCTCGCGATCGAAGAAGTGCGCCGCCTTCTCGCGCAGCGTCTCGATGAAGCGGCGCGCAGCGTGGCCGGACTTCGCCATGCGGTCTTCCAGGACGAGATCGGCGAAGGTGGCGAAGCCGAGGAGCTTGGCCTTTTCCCGCCGTAGCAGCACGATTTGCTTGACGATCGGGCGGTTGTCGAGCTCGCCCACCGTGGCCCGCGTGCTGAACGCGCGGTAGAGCGCCTCGCGCAGCGCGCCGTCGTCGAGGTACGTGAGCGCGGGGACGTAGCTCGGCGCCTGGAGGCTGAAGCGATACCCGGCGAGGCCTTTGCTGTCGGCGCCAGCGCGGGCCGCGGCGATCGCGCTCTCGGGGAGGCCGCCGAGGCGCGACGCGTCGGGGACCACAATCTCGAAGGCGTTGGTCGCGTCGAGCACGTTCTGGCCGTAGCGCAGCGTCAGCGTGGCGAGCTCGACGTCGATGGCGGAGAGCCGCTTTTTCCCCTCGGGATCGAGATCGGCGCCGCTGCGCCGGAAGTCGGCCACCGTCTTGTCGACGAAGCGCTTCCGCGCGCCGGTGAGCGCCTGCGCCTCGGGCGTCGCGGCGAAGGCCTTGAGCGCCTGCCACACCGGAGCCGAGAGGGCGATGCTGCTGAACAGCTCGCTCACCGCGGGCTGCACGGCGTTGTACGCGGCGCGCAAGGCCGGCGTGGTGGCCACCGACTCGAGGTGCCCGACGACGCCCATGACGAGCTCGAGGCGCTCGGTCACCGCTTCGAGGGCGTCCATCGTGTTGGCGTAGGTGCGCGGCGCGGGATCGCTGCCGAGCGCCGCGAGTCGGGCGCGGGCCTCGTCGAGCAGCGACGCGACGGCGGGCTCCACGTGCTCGCCGCGGATGCGGTCGAACGGGATCTCGTCGCCGAGGGTGAGCAGGGGATTGTCGACGGCCGCGCTGGACATGGCTTTCTCGTCTCGATGGCGACGGAGCCGCCGGCCTCGGCCGAGGGCCCCCGAGGGACGTGGGTGGTCGGTGTACGTACGGCCTCGCGCCCGCCGAGGCAACGTCGGATCAAGGCCCGGTCGCGCGGTGGCCCGGTGTGACGAAGCATCCACCGGCGCACATTCACCGCCGATCAGGGTCAAGGTCCCGCGGGGCAGTCCGATGAATGAGCCATGGAATCATTCGAGCCGCAGACCCACGGCGCCGCTTCGCACGCCGATTCCCTCGATCTCTCGACGTACAAGAGGCCCGGCGTCCGCGAAGGCGCGCCCGCCGCGCGCGAGCCCGGCTGGATCGTGATGACCTCGTCGAGCGAGCCCTCCAACGTTCGTCCGGCCTGGGCCCGCTCGCGATCGCCGCGGTCGTTCGAGCCCCGCCGCCGCCGCCACCTCCGCGTCTCGCCGACGTGGCAGCCCCGCGCCGGCGCCTCGCTCGACGGCTTCCAGCCCTGGGAAAACCCGCTCTACCCGCGCATTCCCAAGGCGCCGCGGCTGCCCAGCGAGTTCGACGGCGTGACGCCCGCGAGCCCGAGCATGGCCCCGCAAGTCTTCGAAGACGGCGGCCTCGATCTGATCCACGGCGAGCCCTCGATGTGGCCGGCCGTGCGCCGCGTGTGGACCTGGCTCCGCGGCGGCAGCCGCTGATCGCGCGCCGCTACAGCGCGTTGAAGATCTGGAACGGCAGATACGCGCGCGCGGCCCAGGCGGCCTCGTTGTGCATCGCCCCCGGCGTGTAGCTGTAGAAGAAGTCCTGATCCTTCGTGTACCCGACGCCGTAGAGCACGTCGCGGAGCTGGGCGTTCTCGCAGTAGTTGTCCCCTGCCGTCGCGCTGTCGTCCTGGATGCCATCGCCGTCGCTGTCGACGCACGGGCCTTCGCCGCCCGAGTCCAGGTAGAGCACCGTCGTCTGATGACCGTGCTTGCCGTAGCGCTCGATCAAGGTCTCGTTGTGGATGCCGGCGCCGATGCTGCCCCACCCCATCGTCCCCGACATGCTGGCCGCGAACGCGTACTCGCCCGGCTCGTGGTCGGCGATGTGGAAGCTTATCAGGCCGCCGAGCGAGGAGCCCATCACCCCCACGGGGCCCGGCTCGCCGTACTGCTTCCTGATCAACGGCCGCACCGTGTTCTTGAGGAAATCGGCGTAGAGATCGCCCTTTCCGCCGAGCGACTGGCCGCTGATCACGTCGGGCACGTGGGTGTACTCGTCCATGCGGTCGCTGGTGTTGTCGATGCCGACGAGCAGCATCCCGAGCGGGGCGGTGTCTTGAAGATGCCAGCCGCCGAAGAACGCCCCGGGATCGAAGAGGTTCTGCCCGTCGTGCACGTAGAGCTCGTGCTTGATCGGATCCTTCGGGACCCAGACGCGGAGCGTGCGCGGCTGCAACTTCGCGTCGCCGATCGCCGGCCAGCGATCGAGGTGCGCAAAGGGAGGCGCGACGAGGCTGATCTCGCCGTTGGCGTCGTAGAGGTACGAGCGGGCCCACGGATCGGCCTGGAACGTGGTCTTGTCGGTGAACTTGTAGTGCTCGCCGACGGGCACCTCGATCACCACCCAGAGGAAGCCGGCGTCGGCCTTCATCGCCGTGCCCGCCCAGCTGTCGTGATCGCCCGCGGCGAAGCCGAGCGTCATGTCGGTGTTGACGAAGAGGTGGCCGCCCGCGACGGGGACGGGCCATCCGCTCTCGCCGGCGTGCTTCGTCAGGGCGCCGGTGGTGTCGGCGCGCAACTCGGTGAGGATCGTGTCGAGATCGCCGACCATCACGCTGCCGCCCGTGCCGGCCGCGCTGCTCGCGTCGCTCGATTCCGATCCCGATCCGCCCGCGCCGCCGGCGGAGGATCCCGTCGCGGTCGCGCCGCTCGGCTCGCCGACGACCGAGCCGCACGCGGACGCGAAGAGCAGGAGCAAGCTCGAGAGCGGGGCGAGAGCGGAGCGAGAGAAGAGCTTCACGGTGGGCACCTCGAAGGCAAGGACGCGCGAGGCCGGCAGCATGGGAGCCCTCGCCGCGGAAGGCAACCATCGCCCGTGGAGGGCGTGCTACGCCGACGCCGATGGCAGCGCAGGATCTCACGGAGCTCTTCGATCTCTACGATCGCGACGGCGCGCCGCTCGGCGTGGCGAAGGCGCGCGGCGACGTGCATCGCGACGGCGACTGGCACCGGAGCGTGCACATCTGGGTGGCCTTGCGCGACGGCTCGGGCGCGCCCGGCGCCTCGCGCGCGCCGTGCCTGCTGTTCCAGCGGCGCTCGCTCGAGAAGGACACCTGGCCGGGCGCGCTCGACGCCGCGGTGACCGGTCATCTGCGCGCGGGCGAGGCGATCCTCGACGGCCTGCGCGAGGCCAGGGAAGAGATCGGCGTCGCGATCGGGCCCGACGACGTGGTCCGCCTCGGCCTTCGAAGGTGCGCCGACGAGCGCGTGGCCGGCCTCCGCGATCGCGAGCTGCAGGAGATCTTCGCGACCGCGACGCCGCTCCCGCTCGCGGCCTTCACGCCCGATCCCGACGAGGTCACGGCGCTCGTGGCCATCGATTTCGCGGCCGTCACGGCGCTGCTGCGCGGCGAGCTCGACGTCGTGGAAGGCTTTGAAATGAGGGGTTCGGGCGATGGCGCCGCGATCGTCACGGTGCGCGCCGACGACTTCGTGCGACCGGCCGACGGGTACTATGCCGTCGTGCTGCGGAGCCTCGGCGCGTGGCTCGAGGGCCGCGCCGAAGCTCCGTGGACGATCGGCTGAAAGGCTACCAGACCGCGCAGCGATCCTTGCGGATCATCGGCGCGTCGGGCTTGCACTGGAACGCCTCGGCGAACTCCGCCATGTTCGACACCGGCCCGTTGACGCGGAAGCGCGGCGGCGAGTGGGTGTTGTTCTTGGCCATCAAGAGCGCGTACTCGGGCCGCTGGTTGGTGCACCAGGCCTGCGCGAAGCCGAGGAAGAACTGCTGCTCGGGCGTGAACGAGGCCGCGGGCTCGGGCTTCTGCGCGAGCTCTTTCTTCATCGCCGCGAACGCGAGGCGCAGGCCGCCGAGATCGGCGAGGTTCTCGCCGAGGGTGAGCTTGCCCTTGAGGTGCGTGTCGCCCACGGCGACGTAGCCGTCGAACTGCTTCTCGACGCACGACGCGCGGCGATCGAACTCTTCGCCGACCGATTTGCTCCACCAGTCGATGAGGTTGCCCTTGGCGTCGAACTGGCGACCCTCGTCGTCGAAGCCGTGGGTGAGCTCGTGCCCGACGACCATGCCGATGCCGCCGTAGTTCGTCGCGCGGGTCGCGCCCGTCGAGTAGAAGGGCGAGGCGAGGATCCCCGCCGGGAAGACGATCTCGTTCATCGAGGGGTCGTAGAACGCGTTGACGATCGGCGGGGAGATCTCCCACTGGGTGCGGTCGAGCGGCTTTCCGATCTTGCCGAGGTCGCGCTTCACCTCGAACGCCGCGGCGTGGAGGCGGTTGGCGAGGTAGTCGCCGCGATCGACCGCGAGCGCGTCGTAGCTGCGCCACGCGTCCGGGTAGCCGATCTTGTTGGCGATCGCGTCGAGCTTCTCGTGGGCCTTCTTGCGCGTGTCGGCGTCGAACCAGGCGAGGTGATCGAGATCGTCGCCGAGCGCGGCCTCGAGGTTCACGACCATCTGCTTGGTCGCGGCCTTGCCGTCGGGCCCGAGCATCTTGGCCACGAAGGGCCGCGCGAGCGCCTCGCCGAGCGCGTCGTCGGCCGCGCGTACGCAGCGCTTCCACCGCGGCGGGAGCTTCTCGGCGCCGGTGAGCGCGTGCTCGAACTGGAAGCGCTCGTCGACGAACCGCGTCGAGAGCGAGCTCGCCGCGGCGCGGATCGTGTGCCAGCGCAGGTAGGTCTTCCACTCGGCGGCGGGGAACTTCTTCGCCGGCGCGGCGCAGCCCTTCACCGCGGCGGGCTTGCCCTTCGGCGCCGCGCGCTTGGCCTCCGGATCGGCCGTGGTTTCGCCGTCGATTGGCGCGTCGACGACGCACGGCGATCCCGCGAGCAAGAGCGCGTCGAAGCCCTTGATGAAGTCGGGCTGGGCCACGTTGATCGCCGCGACGTCGGGCAGGCCGAGCTTGCCGAAGTAGTCGCGCCACGCGAAGTCCGGCGCGGCCTTCTCGAGGCCGTCGCGCTCGAGCCGGTGGTAGATCTTCTGCGGATCG
Source organism: Byssovorax sp. (assembly GCA_025362495.1). Taxonomy (GTDB): domain Bacteria; phylum Myxococcota_A; class Polyangia; order Polyangiales; family Polyangiaceae; genus JANYGI01. The sequence continues at coordinate 14,958 of JANYGI010000093.1, forward strand.
CGGCGCTCTTCGCGCGACATCGAGGCCACGGCGAGCGCGTGCTCGAAGCGCAGCACCGCGTCGGCCGCGGCCCTCGCCGCCTCGGGCTTGTCGCCGAGGAGCGCGAACATCCGCGTCATGTGCTCGACGTAGGCCGCGCGGGTCTTCACCGTGGCCTCGTCGTTCTTCAGGTAGTAGTCGCGATCGGGCATGCCGAGGCCGGCCTGGCTCACGCCGGCGATCACCTGGGTCGCGTCCTTGAAGTCTTGCTGCGACTCGAACGCGAAGGCCGCGGGCACGCCGCGCGCGTGCAGCGTCGCGAGCACGGGGACGAGATCCCTGGCGGTCTTGATCTGCTCGATGGCGTCGAAGTCGGCCTTGAGCGCGCCGAGGCCGGCCTTCTCGATCGCGCCTTCGTCGACGCACGCCGCGTAGAAATCGCCGAGCTTCTGCGCGTTGGGCTCGTCCTTCCCCTGCCCCGCGGCGTAGCGCTCGAGGATGGCGCGGAGCTCGTTCTCGTTGCGCTCCTGGATGACGTCGAAGCTCCGCGTCCACGAGGGTTTGTCCGCGGGGATCGGCGTCGACTTGCTCCACGATCCACAGGCAAACTGGTAGAAATCGGTGCAAGCGGAGACGCTCTTGTCGAGCGCGGTCTCGTCGACGCTCATCAGCGCGGGCCCGGCCGCGGCGACGGGCGCGGTGGCGGCGCTGGGCGCGGCGCTCGGCAGCGGCGTCGTCGGCACGACGGGCGGCGGCTCGTCGCAGCCGACGAGAGCGCCGAGGATCACGCCAGCAGCGGCGAACGGGGTGAAACGAAGCGATCGGGCGGACAGCATCGGCGACTCCTCCGGGCAGCGACGCGATCGGCGAGGCGCCGACGCGGGGCGGCGCCTGGATAGCAGCGCGAGGCCCGCACCGGGGAGGGAATTTCGAGGCGCGCGGTGCGAACAATCGCCGCGCGATCCGTTGGGTGGCATCAGCGACGCAGGTGCGATGGCGCGAGCGCGCAGCTCAACGCGGCGCGGCCCCGGGGCAGGCCGGCCCTTCGGCGTCCTTCACGAGCTTGTCGAGGAGCTTCTGGTCGTCCGGCCGCAGCGACGCCCGCACGCCGAGGCAGAAGCAGAGCTGCGGCGCCGCCGGCGCGGGATCGCCGAGCGCGATGAGCGCCTCGGCCAGCCGGAGATGATTCTCGGGCGCCTCCGGGTGGAGCTTCACCAGGCCCTCGAGGAGCGAGAGCCCTTCCTCCGAGTCGCCGTGCGCCAGCATCGTCGCGGGCACGAGCACGTAGAGCGTGCCCAGCAGCCGCGTGGCGACGCCGCCGCGAAAGTTCGGATCGAGCTCGCGGCTCCGGCGCGCCCAGGTCTCGACCTCGGCGACGTGGCGCACCCCCGCGAGCCCGTGCGTCTGCACGTAACGCCCGGTGATCGCGGCGCGCGCGAACGCGTAGGCGGCCGACGCGGGCTCCTCGTGCGCCGACGCTTCCTGGTAGGCGAAGGCGCGATCAGCGGCGCTGTCGGTCCCCGTGGCGATGAGCTCTTCGAGGGCGTCCGACAGCGCCAGCGTGTCGCGCTGCTGCGCGACGGTCGTGAGGCGGCCGTTGCGCACGGCGGGCGGCCCACACGCAGCAGATAGAGCCGCGAGGAGCAGAGCGATCACGGTCCCGGGAAGACGCACGCAGGGGACAGATAACGCGAGTACGGGGGGCAGGCGCAAGCGCCACGGGCGAGAGCCCGCCCCCCAGGGTGTCACTTGTAGGCGGAGATCACGGCGGAATAGTCGCCGTCGCCCGCCGCCTTGAACGACTGGATGCCCACCTCGGTGCAGGCCGTCTTGCCTTCGCCGTCGCAGAGCTTGCCGAAGCTGGCCTGGAAGGCCTTGCGCTCGGCCGCGGGCGCGCTCGGGAAGGCCGCGACCACCATCGGCGGGAGCTTGTCGCTCGACCAGATCGAGTGGATCCCGTCCGCGCCTTCCAGGTGCGCGAGCTCGGCGAGCTGCGCGTCGTCGACCAGCGCGCACTCGGCCTCGCCGCCGGCGACCTTCTTGATCCCCTGGAGCGGGCGTGTCGTCGCGACGAGCGTGAAATCGGCGAGCTTGAGCTTGCCGGCCCCCACGACCTGCTCGACGAACTTCACGTCGTCGGCGTGATCGGTCGCCAGGCGCTTGCCCTTGCAGCCCGCGAGATCCCCCGCCGTCTTGCTGACGACGAAGTACTGCTGCCCGCCGGCGCGAGCGACCGCCACCTGGCCGATGACGTCGAGCTTGTACTTGTCCTTGAGCCCGAGGAACGCCGCGAGCGAGAGGATGCCGTAGTGGGGCTTCTCGGCCTGCACGAACCCGTCGGCGCCGGAGCGCGTGGTGTGGAACTGGGCCTTGGAAGCGGCCCACCCGTTCTGTTTCGCCGCCAGGGCGACGAATTTGTCGACGTAGGGCTGGGCCTGCGCCGAGCTCCCGATCCCGTGCTCCTTGAGCACCAGGACGCCGACGGAGCCGCCGTCGGCCGAAGCGTTGCGGGGAGCCGACACGGCCACCGTGGCCAGGCCGAGAGCGAGGAGAGCGGGACGAACGATTGCGCGCACAGGGACCTCCTGAACAGCTGTGACGAGGCGCGGCGACAGGTTATGCAATCCCTGAGCAAATACCGCAACGAAGAGCAGCAACGAGCGCGAGGGCACGCGGGCGCCCCACCCGACGCGCGCAGGCTACCGAACGACCACCGCGCGTGCGAGGGCTTTCACCGACGGCGGTCGGTCACGCTTCGCGGCCGAGATCGTGGTAGCTCCCCGGGCCGGTGAGCGCCTCGAAGAGCCACGGCATCCTCCCCCGCGTCTTTGCCTTCCTCGTGGCGAAGCGCTGGATCATCGTCGCGCTGTACGCGCTGATCCTGCCGCCGGCCGCGTTTTACGCGACCAAAGTGGGGCAGGACAACTCGATCGATCGGCTGATGGTGCCGAGCGATCCCGACTACGCCGCGACCATGGACTTCCAGAAAGTCTTCGGCTCGGGCGAGTACGCCGTACTGCTGGCCGAGGCGGACGATCCGTTCGCGCCGGCGGTCCTCGAGCGCCTCGACAAGATCGAGACAGCCCTGAAGGACGTCCCGCGGGTCTCGACCAACTCGGCGCTGTCGATTTATCGGCGCGCCAAGGCCGGATTCTCGCCCACGGCGGACGAGGCGGCGCGCTTCCGCACCTTCGCGACGGGGACGCCGATCCTCCGCAAGCAGGGGCTCGTCGGCGACGGGTTCCTGTCCATCGCCGTGATCCTCGACGTGAACAACCGCATCGATCGCCGGCAAACGCTGGAGGCGATGAACCGGGCCATCGACGTCGCCGGGGGCGGCAGCGCGCCGTTGAAGGCCCTGCGCCGCGTCGGGCAGCCGTACGTCAACGTCGATCTCGACGTCTCCACCGAGCGCGACGGGGCGATCTGCTTCGGCCTCTTCACGCTGCTGGTGATCATCCTCAACGTCGCGCTGTACCGATCGGTGCGCGCGCTCGCAGCCTTCCTGATCACGCTCGGCGTCTGCCTCGCGCTCTCGGTCGGGTACATCGGCGTCACCGGCGGGACCTTCACGATCGTCTCGCCGATGGTGCCGATGACGATCCTCGTCACGGCCACCGCGACGCTGGTTTACCTGCACTCGCGCTTCGTCGACAGGCCCGCGGATGTGTCCGTCGACGAGCACCAGATCTTCGCGCTCAGCAACAAGTTCGTCGCCTGCACGGCGTCGATCTTCGCCACGCTGGTGGGCTTCGCGGCGCTCTCGGTCTCGCACATCCGACCGGTGCGGCAGATGGGCGTCTGGGTCGCGGTGGGCCTGCTGCTCACGTGGATCGTGGTGCTCACGCTCTTCCCCGCGCTCCAGAAGATCCTCAAGACACCGACGGGGACGGGCGAGCGGGCGGCCGACGCTTGGTTCCTCACGTTCACGCAGTGGCTCCCCGGGTTCAGCTACCGCTTTCGCTTTCTGCTCGTCGGGGCGGCGATCACGCTCTCGGCGGGCGGCGCTGTCGCGCTGTTCGGCTTCCCGGGCGTGGTGCGGCCGATGCTGCTGCTCACCGATCCGGTCGAGTACATCCCGCGCAACTCGCCGCTGTACGCGGACACCAAGCGCATCCAGGAGCTGATGCCCGGGCTCAGCATCACCGAGGTGTGGCTGAAGGGGAAGCTCGGGGCCGTGTCCGAGCCCGAGACGCTCACCGCGCTCAACAAGTTTCACAACGCGCTCGAGGCCGATCCGCTCGTGGGCGCGGTGGTCGACGCGACGACGATCCTCCGCGTCACCCGCTACGTCGGCGGCCAGGGCGACGCGTTCCCGGCCGACGCCGAGGGGCTCGATCAGCTCGCGAGCGACTTCGAGGGGCTGGTCCCGGTCGAGCCGATGCTCCAGCGCTTCACCAACCGATCGCTCTCGCAGACGCACATCTCGATCGTGTCGCGCGCGACCGAGGACGACGGGTTCCGCGCGCTCGACGCGCACATCCACGCGCTGTGGGACGCGGCCTGCCTCGCGACGCCGTCGCTCAAGGCCTTCGAGATGAAGACCGTCGGCCTCGGACCGCTGCAGGCCAAGATGGCGCAGAACCTCGTGCCGACGCTGATGGAAAGCTTCGGGCTCACGGTGGGGATCATCTTCATGACCTTCGTCGTCGTCTTCCGCAGCGGCGCGGCGCGGCTGATGACGATGATCCCCTCGCTCTTCGCCATCCTCGTGATGTTCGGCGCGATGCGCCTCAGCGGGATGCTGCTCAACGTGGCGACGATCCTCATCGCCTCGACCGTGCTGGGGACGAGCGAGAACGATCAGATCCATTTCTTCTATCACTTCCTCGAGAAACGAAAGACCGGCACCGTCGAGGAGGCGCTGCGGCACACGCTGCGGGTCTCGGGCAAGGCGATCTTCTTCGCGACGCTGATCAACGCCGGTGGGTTTCTGGCGTTCGCGCTCGCGGATCTGCCGCCGATGCGGCAATTCGGCGTGCTCACGGCGATCGCGCTCACGGCCTCGATGATCGCAGACTTCACGGCGCTCCCCGCGGCGCTGTGGATCGTGTTCCGCGAGAAACCCGACGCGCTCAAGAAGTAGCGCGACGGATCACGTCAGCCGGACGAGCGCGCCCAGGCTGACGTCGAGCTTGCTGCGGACGATGCCGAGGAGGCTCTGCAGCTCGGTCGGGCTCGCGGGGAGGCGCTCGCCGAGCAGCCGCAGCGTCTCCTCGAGCACCCGGGCGCGCCCGGAGATCATCCGCCGGCCCACCGTGGCGCGCGAGAGGCCGAGGACGCGCGCGATGGCGTCGAGGTTCAGTCCGTCCATGAAATACAGGCGAAGCACGTTGCGCTCCTCCCCGGAGAGCGAGGCGAAAGCGTCGCTCAGCGCGGCCTGGAAGGCGGCGCCGTAGCGGCGCTTGATCAGCGTGAGCTCGGGATCGATCACGGTCATCGCGGCGGGGCTCCCGGCGTCGTCGGCGAGCGTGGCGCGGTGACCCTCGTCGCGCCGCGCGTTCGACGCCGCGCGGATCGCGGCGACGCGCAGCCACCCCGCGAGCGAGCCGCGGCCGTCGTAGTCGACGATCTTCGCGCGCCCGCCGGCCGTCCCGACGAAGAGGCGCTCGCGCAGGGACTGCACGACCTCGTCGGCGACGTCGCGCGCGATCCCCTTGCGCATGAGCAGCTGCGGCAGCGGCGCAAGGTAGTGGCGATCGAACGCGGCGACGCTGGCGGCGTCCCCCGCCGCGCACGCGCAGGCGAGGTAGAGGTCCGCGGCCTGAAGTCGATCGAGGTGCGCGGGCGAGGCCCCCGGCGTCCGCGCTGCCAGGTAACGCACGAAGGTCGCGTCGTCGGTCGCGGCGGACTTCCAGGCGGCGCGCCCCTCGGCGAGGAGGCGCGCGAGGGACGCTTCGAGCGCGTCGTGATCCGGCGGATCGACGGCGCCCTCCGCGCCCGCAGGCGCGCGCGCCACGAGGAACACGGCGGCGAGAGCACAGCGATCACTCAAGCCGCCAGGCTACCACGCGTCGGCGCTACGGCTCGCGCCAGAGGACGACGCCGCTGCCGCTCTGGTCGCCGCCGAGCGTCCCGTCGAAGGCCATCGTCAGCTTGTTTTCGTGGGTGAAATACGAGTCGACGTACTTGCCGCCGAGGTCCGCGTACTTCTTGTCGGCGTCGGCGCCGCACGCGGCCCAGGTCTTCAGATCGCTCGAGCGGATGATGCGCGGGTCGCCGCAGGCGTTGTCGCCGCTGCCGCCGTTGATGTACGCCGACACCGCCGCGTTGCCCTTGGAGTCGATCGCCAGCGACTGATACCAGGCCGTAAACGACGATCCGTCGCGCGGGAGCTGCACCGGGGCGGCCCAGGTCAGCCCGTCGGTCGACGTCGCGACGCGCAGATCGTAGGGGGCCGACGTCTCGGCGACGAGGTGCGCGGCGAGGCGCGGCCTGGTCCCGTCAAAGGCCAGGCTCAGCGAGGGGTCATCGTTCTGGATGTCGTTCGAGTCCATCACCTTCACCGGAGCGCTGCCCGGTCGCCAGTAGATCGCGGTGGTGTTGTAGCCCGTCGCCGGCCCCTGGAAGAACGCCAGCGCCGGCTTCCCCGCCGAGTCCACGGCGATGGAGACGGTGCTGCCCGAGACCTGCACCGGGCCGGCCGCGTCGCTCACCATCGCGCGCGTGAACGTCGCGCCGTCGCCTTCGAGGTACCAGACCGCGGCGCACCCGCCGCAGTTCGGGTCGGCGAGGAGGCAGCACGCGTGGTTGTCCTGCGCGTAGGCGATCTGGATCTTCCCGCCGGTCAGCGCGACGACGGGGCCGCGCGCCTGCTCGATGTCGCCCGGCTTCTGCTCGCTGACCTGAAGCTTGCCCGTCCACGTCGCGCCGAGATCCGCCGAGGTCTGGAGGAAGATCCCGTTGCTCGCGTTGTACCCGGTCACCTGGAAGATCTCTTCGTAGGCGATCGCCAGCTTCTTCGTGGCGAGGTCGTAGGCGAGCGCGACCCTCCGCGTCGGGCCGTTGGTGCTGACCCCGCCGACGACGTCGACCTTCACCGGCGTCGTGAAGGCGCCGGCGCAGCGATCCCAGCGCGTGAAGTAGACGGCGGTCTGATCTTGATTGTTGCCCGGCGAATTCCACTGGTAAGCGATCATCGGATCGTCGTTTTCATCGGCGACGACGGCGGTGTCGATGCCGAGCGTCCCGTCGGTGCTCGGCGCGACGACGGTGGTGAAGCCCGACGGCGGCGCCTTGTCGCAGGTCGCGCCGCCTCCTCCAGAGGTGCTCGACGACGCGCCCGAGGTCGACGATGTGCCCGAGGTCGACGCCGGGTCCGAGCACGCGGCGAGCGCTGCCGCGACCGAGAGCCCGAGGGCGGCGAAGAAGCGGGGGCGAAGCAGGCGCGAAATCGTGGTAATTGACGTCATTTGAAGCTGGTTCTCCTCGGGCGATCGAACACCCTGCTCCCGGGACACGGCGCTCGGTGGGTTGTCTCAGCTCCCCCGCAAAAATGATCGGCTGCCTCGACGACAACGCGATCGCGGCGCTCCTCGACGGCGAGGTGCTCCCCGCCGAGCGGGCGGCGCTCAGCGCGCACCTCGACACGTGCGACGCGTGCCGCGCGCTCGTCGCCGACGCGTTCCAGAGCGCGACGGTCGAGGGCCCGCGGGTCCTCGGACCGGGGACGACGCTGGGCCGCTACGTGGTCCTCGAAGCGGTGGGCGCCGGCGCGATGGGCGTGGTCTACGCCGCCTACGATCCCGAGCTCGGGCGCAAGGTCGCGCTCAAGGTGCTCCGCCCCGATCCGCTGGCGGACTCGCCCTCGCGCGGCGCGCGGCGGCGCCTGCTCCGCGAGGCGCAGGCGCTGGCGAAGCTCTCGCACCCTCACGTGATCGCCATCCACGACGTCGGCACGCTCGACGGCGAGATCTTCCTGACGATGGAGTTCATCGAGGGCGGGACGCTCGGCGGCTGGCTCGCTTCCGAGAAGCGCTCGTGGCGCGCGGCGCTGGAGCTGCTCCGGCAGGCCGGCGAGGGGCTGGCCGCGGCGCACGAAAAAGGCCTGGTTCACCGTGATTTCAAGCCCGAGAACGTCCTCGTCGAGGCGGGGCGACGCGCGCGCGTGACCGACTTCGGGCTGGCGCGGCCCGCCGGCGAGCGCGGCCCGGGCGCGGATGATCGCGACGCCGACGAGGCCACAGCGCGCAGCAGCGAAGCGCCGCCGGAGCCGCAGCTCACCGCGACCGGCGTGCTCGTGGGAACGCCGGCGTACATGGCGCCGGAGCAGCTCGCGGGCGGCCCCGCGGACGCGCTGTCGGATCAGTTCAGCTACTGCGTGACGCTCTACGAGGCGCTCCACGGCGAGCGGCCGTTCGAGGGCACCGACGTGGCGTCGCTGCAGCGATCGATCGCGCGCGGGCAGGTGCGGCCGGCGCCGCCGACGCGACGCATCCCCGCGTGGCTGCGGCGGCTCGTCACGCGGGGTTTGCAGGCCGATCCGGCGCGTCGGTTCCCCTCGATGCGCGCGCTGCTCGACGCGCTCGGCGCCGGGCCCGCCGCGTGGCCGAAGCGGATCGCGATCGCCGCGGCCCTGCTCGCCGGCGTCGCGCTGATCGCATCGAGCCTGTCGCGGCGGGCGCCCGCCATGTGCACCGGCGCCGACGCCGCGTGGAGCGGCGCGTGGGACGGGTCGCATGCGGCGGCGGTGCGGGCGGCGTTCGAGCGCGCGGGGCGCCCTTCAGGCGCGCACGCGCTCGCCGAGGTCACCCGCGCGCTCGACGACGAGAGCGCGCGCTGGCACGCGATGCACCGGGACACCTGCGAGGCGACGCGCGTCCGCGGCGAGCAGTCCGAGCAGCTCCTCGACTTGCGGATGCGGTGCCTCGACGATCGCCGACGCGAGGTGGCGACGCTGACGCGCCTGCTCGAGCACGCCGACGGCGAGATCGTCGATCACGCCGTGTCGGCCTCGATGTCGCTCCCCGCGCTCGACGCCTGCAGCAACCTGCGCGCGCTCTCGGCGCAGATCCCGCTACCCGCGGCGCCCGAGGTGCGCGCGCAGATCGACGCGGTCGACGAGCGGCTCGCGCAGGCCAACGCGCTGCACTACGCCGGCAAATATGGCCAGGGGCTCGAGCTCATCGGGCCGGCGCTCGACGAGGCGCGCCGGCTAGGGTTCGCACCGATCCTCGCCAAGGCCCTGCTCGTCGAAGGTCGCCTCGCCGCCGGCTCCAACGATTTTGCCCGCGCCGAGGGCGCCTTCCACGAGGCCGCCGCCGTCGCCGAGGACGCCCACGACGACGACGTCGCCGCCGACGCGTGGACCGCCCAGGTCCGGGTGATCGGCTTCAACCGGTCGAGGCCGCTCGAGGGCCGCACCTGGGCGCGCTACGCGGAGGCCGCGATCCGCCGCGCCGGAGGCGACGATGAGCGCGAGGCCGTTCGCCTCCGCAACCTCGCCACCGTCGTGTGGCGACGGGAAGGTCAGCTCGACGAAGCCCGCCGGCTCCTCGGTCGCGCCCGCGACCTCTACGACCGCACCCACGGCGCGCGCTACGAGCTCCAGGTTGCGAGCTGCGACGAGGACATCGCCGGCATCGCGTTCGACCTGGCGCGCCCCGACGAGGCGCTCGTGCTTCATCGCCGCGTCGCCGAGGTGCGTGAGCGCATCTTCGGCGCCGATCACCCGTCGATCGCGACCGCGTGCGTGAACCAGGGCGAAGATCTGACGCTGCTCGGGCGCCCCGACGAAGCCATCGCGCTGATCGAGCGGGCCGTCGCCATCGCCGCGCCGCTCCGGGCGCGCGGAGGCGACGGCTACTACCGGCATCGCCTCGCCGCAGCGCTGCGCGGGAAGGGCGAGCCCCGCGCCGCGCTCGAGCAGGATCGCCTCGCCGTCGCCGCGAGCGCCCTCGCTGGCGAGACCGGTGGCTACTGGGAGTCGTGGTCGCTCACCGGGCTCGGGCTCGATCTGCTCGCGCTCGATCGTCCTGCCGAGGCCGTCGATCCGCTCGAGCGCGCCGTGAGCGAGCGGGCCGCGGGCTCCGTCCCGTTCGAGCTCGCCGAGTCGCGCTTCGCCCTCGCTCGCGCGCTCTGGGAGACGGGCGCGCGCCCGCGAGCCCGCGCGCTGGCCGAGAGCGCGCGCGACGGGATCCGCGCCCCCGCCGAGCGCTATGGATCCTGGTACGCCTCGACGCTCGACACCATCGATCGCTGGCTCGTCGCGCACCCGGCGCGCGGGACGTGATCGTCGATCCGCTCGGCAAACAGGCTGCAAGTCGTCGTCGCGACGATCGCGACGCTGCGGCCTACTCGGCCTCGGCGGACGTCGCCGGCGCGGCCGAATCGCCGGGGGCGGCCGACGCGTTCGGCGCACCCGAAGCGATCCCCGCGGGGCTCTGCTCGCGCCGCGCCGCGGCCATGCACACCTCCTTCACCTGCCCGATCTCGCGCTCGCCCACGAGCATGCGGCAAGCCTGGAAGAGCAGCCCGTCGGGCGTCACGGGGAAGATGCGGACGGTGCCGTCCCAGCTCGCGACGGCGAGGCGCTTGCCGTAGGGCCCGAACGCCACCGACGAGACGCCCGCGGCCGGGCCGACGTACGTGCCGAGGGGCGCCCCTTGCTTCGCGTCCCAGACGCGCGCCGTCGCGTCCCAGCTCCCCGTCGCGAGGCGGCCGCCGTCGGGCGAGAACACCACCTGCGACACGGTGTCGCTGTGCCCCTCGAGCACGGCGATCGACTTCCCATCGGCGCCGTTCCAGAGGCGCGCCGTCGCGTCGGCGCCCGCGGTGGCCACGCGCGTCCCGTCGGGCGAGAACGCCGCCGTCAGGATCCGCTCGGTGTGCCCTTCGAGCGCGGCGACGAGGCGGCCGCCGTCGACCTTCCACAGGTTCGCGGAGCCGTCCTGCGCGCCGGTCACGATCTTCGCGCCGTCCGGTGAAAAGGCCACCGCCGTCACGGCCGCCCCGCTGCCCTGCAGCGTCGCCTGGAGCTTGCCGTCGCGCGCGTCCCACAGCTTCGCCGTGCCGTCTTCGCTCGCCGTGGCCACGGTCGCTCCGGTCGGCGCGAACGCCACCGCGAGGATCCTCCCCGTATGCCCCTCGATCGCGGCGATCGGCTTGCCGCCGCGGATGCTCCAGAGGAGCGCCGTCTTGTCCCAGCTCGCCGTGATCAGGCGCGACGCGCGCGGCGAGAACGCGACCGCGCTCAGCTGATCGGTGTGCCCGCTGAACACGGTCACCTCGCGCGCGTCCTTCGGGTCCCACGTGCCGTCCTTGCTCAGCTGGAACACGCGGGCCTTCTTGTCGTCGCCGGCGGTGACCACGTGCGCGCCGTCGGGGAGGAACGCCGCGAAATGAACGCGCGCCCCGTGGCCCGTGAGGACCGCGAGCACCTTGCCGTCCTTCGCGTCCCAGATCCGCGCGGTGCCGTCGTCGCTCGACGTGACGAGGCGCGCCCCGTCCGCGGAGAAGGTCACCGTGTTGACGTCGTCGGCGTGGCCGTGAAGGAGCAGCAGCGGGCGCGCGTCGCGGGCGTCCCAGAGGCGCGCAGAGCGATCCTCGCCTGCGGTGAGCACCCGCGCGCCGTCGGGCGAGAACGCCGCCGACGTCACGGTCTCGGCGTGCCCGCGCAGGATGCCGAGCGGGCTGCCGTCGTCCGCGGACCAGAGGCGCACCGTGTGATCGGCGCTCGCGGTGACCACGCGCGTCCCGTCGGGCGAGAACGCCGCCGACGTGACGCGATCGTCGTGGCCGCGCAGCGACGCCGCGAGCTTGCCTTCCTTCACGCCCCACAGGCGAGCCGCGCCGTCGGCGTGGGCTGCGACGATCCGCGCGCCGTCGAGCGAGAACGCCACCGACGCGATCGCCGACGCCGTCGACTCGGGCTCTTGCAGCGAGGCGCGGAGCTCGCCGTCCTTGGTGCTCCACAGGCGGAGCTTGCCGTCGCCGCCGCCGCTCGCGACGAGCGCGCCGTCGGGCGAGAAGGCCACGGCGCTGACGGCCTCGAGGCCGTGCCCTTCGAGCGTCGCGAGCGCGTGCCCCGCGGCGTCCCAGAGGCGAACCGTCTTGTCGGCGCTCCCCGTGGCGATCCGCGCGCCGTCGGCCGAGAACGCCACCGTGGTGATCGCGTCGCCGTGCCCTTCGAGCGCGATCACCAGCTTGCCGGTCGCCGCGTCCCAGAGCCGGCCGAGGTGATCGCTGCTCCCCGTGAGCGCGCGCTTCCCGTCGGGCGAGAACGCCACGGCGTTCACCGTCCCGATCTCGCCCTCGAGGCGCCACGCCACCTTGCCGGTGGAGGCGTCCCAGAGCCGCGCGCCGCCCGCGCCGCCGGTGAGCAGCCGCGCGCCGTCGCTCGAGAACGCGATCGCCCCGAGGGCGAGCGGGTGCGCGGGGTTGCCCGGCTCGCTCAGCGTGAAGACGGATCGCCGCTCCTTCACGTCCCAGATCCGCGCCGTCCCGTCGTCGCTCGCGGTCGCGGCCCGCGCGCCGTCCGGCGAGAAGATCGCCGCCGTGACCGCGCCGGCGTGGCCGCGAAGGATCGTCAGCCTCTTGCCGCCCATCAGCGCCGCCGCCAGCGCCTCGGTCGCCGCGGGCGTCAGCTTGGCCGGCTCCGCGGCGTGCTGCCCCACGAGCGCGATCCCCAGCACCAGCGCCTCGTTGCCGTGCCCCGTCTGCGCCGCGATCCGCATCACGCGTTCGGCCCGCGCGGAGCCCATCGCGTCGGACGCGTCTTGCTGGCGCAGCACGAGCAACGCCGCCTCGCCGCGGGCGCGGCGGAATTCGAAGGCGCCGAACCCGAGCGCCCCGACGAGGGCGACGCCCAGCAGCCCGATCAGGAGCCGCGCGCGCGAGTCACGCCGCGCGAGCGCGACCGCAGCGGACGGCGGGCTCGCGCTGTCGACGCCGTCTGACCGGGTATCCGGCGCTTCGTCCGCGATCGGGTCCGGTGAAAGGGGAGTGGCCATTCGAGGATGAGCCCACGATCAGCGCAACCTCCCCGCGAAAGCAAGCGTTGATGCGCTGGCCGGGCGCTCGCGCCGCCGGGGTGCGCGCGGGCGCGGGAGCGCAGCGCTCGTGAGCGCGATTCACCAGGTGCCTTGAACGAGCACCGACGCGGTCGTCGGCCCCGGGACGAGAGAGGCCCTGATCCACCGAGCGCTCGCCGCCGGCTTCGGCGCGGCAGGCTCGGTGACGAACAGCACAGTCGAGACGACGACCAGCGCGCCGCCCGCGACGACGCCCACGGTGCTGGCCAGGGCGAACGCCTTGAGGTCGTCGGCGGCGGCCTTCCCCTGGTGATCGCACGCCTCCACGAGGCCACCCACGTTGCAGTGGTCGTCGACGACGCCCTTCTTCGCGAGCGCCGCGCCGCCCATCCCGCCGCCGATGACCAGGCCAGCGAGGCCGAATCCACCGGTCAAGAACGCGGTGAGGCGCCTTCCGCTCAGGCCACGGTGCCCCTCGCGGGCGGCCGGATCCGACACGACAGGCGCCTTCGGAAACTCCAGCACGAGGCTCTTGCTCTCGCTCCGGGCGAGGGTGACATTGAGCTCCCGCAGGGGGCCGCCGGGCACCGATATCCGCACCACGTGATCGCCGGGATCGACAGGCATCGACGCGCCGAGCGACGCCGAGGGGACGAGCTGCCCGTCGCGCTCGACCACCGTCCCTGCCGGCGCGCTGGGAGCGAGCGTGAGAGTGAGCTTCGGCACCTGGGGTGACAGCGCCGCGACCTGGGCGCGCGCCGCGGCGGGGCGGCTCGTCTGGAGCTTCTTCTTCACCGGCGACAGGCCGTCGTAAGCCTTCAGATACTGCTGATACCGGGTCACCGCCGCCGCGATGCGCCCCCACTTGGACTGGCACTCTGCCAGCGTGTAGAGCACGCCCGGGCGCGGATCGAGCTCGTAGCTGTGCTCGATTGACGGGCAGGCCTCGGCGTACCGCCCCGCCTCCATCTGGAGCACGCCGGCGTCGAAGAGAGCATTGGAGTCGTCCTTGCCGGCCGCCGCCGGCGCGGCCGCAAAGAGGCTGACGGCGAGGCACGACCACGCGAGAAAGCGCTGTCCGCCAGCACGGCTCATGGCAGGTCGAAGTCGTCGAAGATGCCGGTGCCCGGGGAGTCGGCCCCGATGGGGATCACGCCGAAGTCCACGCGCACCGAGGACACGAACGCCGGCGCCTTCTCGCGGCGCTGAACGACCCACGCCATGCCGTCCGAGCCCGTCTCCCAGAGCAGATCGCCGCCGACCTCGCGGATCCGCCAGTAGCGATGGGCGATGGGCAGATACGGTATCGTGCACTCGTCGGTCGCGACGCCGCCGACCACCATCGCGAACTTCAACCACGGGCCGATCTGGTGCACCTCGACGAGATCGGCGCCGCTCGACGGGTCGGGCGAGAACGACAGGTGCGTCACCGTCGAGGGGTGCTGTGGCGATTGCAGGACTGCCATCGAGCCATGACAGCCCTGGAGCGAGTAGGGCATCGACGAGACGAAGCCGGCGAACTTGTTGAGCGCACCGGGGATCGTCACCTCGACCCGATGGTTCACCTCTGCCGCCGTCCCGCTGCCGATCTGGTAAACAGCCCAGAGCGGGCTGACGAGGTTGTCGTTGAAGTTGTCGGCGAGGACGGCCACCGACGACGAGCCGCAGGGATCGCTGCCCCCGGGATCGGCCGGCTCGCCATGCCAGCAGGTGTCGTTCACGGCGCCGCCGGTGCCCGAGCTGCTCGATGACGCCGTCGCCGTGCTGGCACTGGCGGTCGCCGTCGTGCTCGCGCTCGCGCTCGCGGCGCCCCCGCCTCCGTCCGAGGATCCGCCCGCCGAGGCGCTGCTCGCCTCCGCGCTCGTCGTCGCGGCCATGCCGCCCGCGCCCCCCGCGGCGACCTCGTAGTAGGGGTGATTGGCGCCGAGGATCACCGAGCACCCGGGGGCCAGCAGCGCGACGGCGGCGGCCAGCCACGACCACGGGGAGCCGGCGACGCGGCCGCCGCATCTCGATCCGCGGGAGCTCGACGGCGATCTCACGCGACGAACTATACGTGCTCCGCGGCCGCGGCTGGCCACAAAGCAGAGCAGCGGCGGCGCCGGGGATCGCGCCCCCGGCGCACGCTTTCCCTCAAGCCGTGGCGCGGCCCACCGTACGACGGCTTCACGTATCCATGGAGAGCCTCCCTCCGCCGCCCGAAGCCGTGCGGCGCATTCTCATCGTCGACGACGACAGCGCCCGCCGCGGCATGCTGCGTCGCATGCTCACGCACGAGGGCTACGACGTCGATGATCTCGCCGACGGCGCCGACCTGCTCGACCATGTGCGCAGCCGGCCGCCGGATCTCGTGCTCCTCGACATCATGCTCCCCGGGATCTCGGGCTTCGAGCTCTGCGGCGATCTGCGGATGATGAACGAGATGACGCTGACGCCGATCGTGCTGATCACGGCGGCGTGCCTCGACGAGGAGAGCGTGGTGCGCGGATTGTTCTCCGGCGCCGACGACTACATCGTCATGCCGTCGCGCCTCAAGGAGCTCCGCGCGCGAATCCGCGTCCAGCTCCGGAACCGCCGCGATCGCGAGCTGCTCCAGTGGGCGCGGGCGCGCGGCGCCAGCCTCCACAACGCGGCGATGTGCGATCCGCTCACCGGGATCGCCAACCGCCGCGCCATCGATCGCGAGATCGACGAGGTGCTCAAGGGCGCCGAGGGGCTGCTGCTGGTGCTCCTCGACATCGATCACTTCAAGAAGGTCAACGACACCTACGGCCACGCCGCGGGCGATCGCGTGCTCGTCGAGGTCGCGCGCTGCCTCGGCACGCGGACCCGCGCCCGCGATCTCGCGGGTCGCTACGGCGGCGAAGAGTTCATGATCGTCATCCGGGGCGCGCGGCTGGGCGTCGCCGACTCGATCGGCGAGCGCTACCGCAACGCGATCCGCGACCTCGTCCTCGACGGCGGGCCCGAGCGCGTGACCGTGAGCATCGGGATCGCCGGCTGCAGCGGGGCCGCGCCGCGCCTCGCTCGCGCCGAGCTCTTCGCCGCAGCCGACGCCGCGCTCTACGAGGCCAAGCATGGGGGCCGCGATCGCGTCGTCGTCGCCAGCCCGGACGGGTACCCGACGGCCGCACGGAAGCCGACAGAATGACGCCCACCGCCCCCACCAAGGCGCGCTCGACGCGCGAGCTGCTGCTCCAGGATCTCGCGCGCGGGACGAGCGATCTCCCGGCGCTGGCGCAGGGCGCGGCCGAGGCGCTGCGGCTCGCCCAGAACCCCGCCGTCGATTTCGCGGCAGTAGCCGCTGTCGCGGAAGCCGATCCGCCGCTGGCTGCGCGGCTGCTCTCGGTGGCCAACTCGGCCGTGTACGGCGGCCGCACGCCGCTGAGCTCGGTCAAGCGCGCGCTCGATCGCCTCGGCCTCCAGACGACGCGCGACGTGCTCTACCAGGCCGCGTACGCGTCGATGCTCGTCAAGGTGCCGCGCTACCGCGCCCTCGTCGAGGCGAGCTTCCACCACGGCGTGCGCACCGCGAAGCTCTCGCGCGTGCTCGCGAAGGAGCGGGGCCTCGACGAAGACGTCGCGTTCCTCTCGGGGCTGCTCCACGACGTCGGACGGCCGCGCTGCTGGAAGCTCGTGGCGACGCGCGCGGCGGCGGAGAAAGACGATCCCGACGCGCTGGCGGCCGTCGACGAGCTGCACGGTCGCGCCGGCGGCGAGCTCGCGGCGGCGTGGCGCCTGCCGCCCGAGGTCATCGACGTCTGCCACGCGCACCACCAGCCGGAGGGCCGCGCCTTCCCGCTGCTGATCGGCGCCGCCGACGCGCTGGCCCACCACCTCGAGACGCGCGGCTCGAGCGACGAGGCGCGGGCCGCGCTCACGGCGGCCGGCCTCGCCGCCGACCGCCTCGAGTGGCTGGTCTCGAAGATCCAGCTCACCTCGCCGTGAGCGGCTGACCGTCTCTCGGTCAGCCTCGAAGTGGGGGTGGGGTGGGGCCCCTCGGGGTGCCCCTTTTTTGAATCTCTCTAAGTACAAGTAAAGATTCACGAAACCGACGTTTCTACGTTCCCTTCATTCCGCCGCGATTGGCTCCGTTTCCAGCGTGTTACCACGCTGGCGGGCCCGCTCCAGCGCCCTCGACCGCAGCAACCACCCGCGTGCCTTGCTCTTCTTGACGCGTTGCGCCGCCGCCCGCGACTGCTCGGGGACCAGCTTCGCGTCCCGTTGCTCTTGCCCCGCTTCGTGCGCGCGGCCGAGGACCCCGACCGCCACCCCCTTGTCCGCGTTGAGGACCTCGGCATACTTCTGCGTCGTTGCCAAGTCCTCATGTCCAGCCAACGCGCTGACGACATGCACAGGCACGTGACCGTTCAGGAGCGCGGTCACGAAGTAGGCCCGGAGAGCATGCAGGCGATGGCGCGGAAGTTTGCACCTCCGAAACGTCGCTTGCAGCATCGCCCAGATCCCATCCTGGCCCCAGGGCTTCCGCCAACTCGACAGTGCCGCCTCTTGATCACGCGGGCGCGTGTCGACGCCGGTCGCGAGAAGCGCTGCCCTCAGTTGCGGAGACAGGGGCACGATGCGCTCCTTCCTCCCCTTGGTCGATCCCGTCACCTCGCGGTAGCGGGACAGACGCACGATGAGGCGATTGCGATCGAAGTCGACATCGCTACACCGAAGGGCGCGGATCTCGCCCCTTCTCAATCCCCCATGAGCCGCGAGCAGCATCGTCGCGCGGTGTTCATCACACGTTGTAGCGTCGATGCACGTTGCGACATCGACGACACTCGGGGCGACAGGCACGCGCTTGATGCGTTTCGGAAGGGCCAGAAGAAGCGGCGGCTTCTCGAGGATCTTCGCTTCGAGTGCAAACCGCACCACACTGCGCAACGCGAGAAACGTGTTGGCTCGCGTCGAGACCTTCGAGCCTCGCTCCAGCATGGCGACGTCGATCTCACGCGACTTCGACACTTCGATCGCCTCCGACATCACCAGATGTCCGAGATGAGGAAGCAGACACGATCGCAACTTGCTCTCGTAACTATCTCGCGTCGAGTATTCGAGCGCGGACGGCGCGTATTCGGCAAGATACCGCTTCGCTACGTCCGCGAACGTGGGCTCGGGAGGCGGCTTGATCTCCGCTGCCTTGGCTCGGAGCGGGACGCCGTTCTTATCGACGATGATCTCCGGATCCCCGAACAGCGTTGCTCCGAGCTTCCGGCCCGCTTCTTCCGTCTGCGCCGCCGCCATGATCTGCACGGCGGCATCGCGACGGTACCGCCCCTCGGTTCCGTCAGGTTTCGTGAATGAAAAGTCAATGACCAGGAACCGCTTACCGCGCCGATTCGTCTTGCGTACCATGATTGAGCTTCCTTCTCATGGCGCGCGCTTTCGCAAGACGGAGCCTATCACACGAGGTCCGCGCGCCGCAACTGTGTCTGTTCTTGAGAAT
>JANYGI010000164.1 GCA_025362495.1 Byssovorax sp.
CGGAGCCGCGGTACTTGATGAAGGCCCAGTCGCCGACCTCGCGGACGATCTGCACCGTGGTGTCCTTGGCGACGATCGCCACGATCCCCGCGCCCGGGAGGGGATCCTCGAACAGCTTCAGCGGCCCTATCGATCGCCCCATCTTCGGCGCCCCCGCGCCGCCGGGGAGCGCGCCGAAGATCTTCCGGTCGCGCTCGCGATCCTCGGGCGATCGCCGGCCCGGCCACATGCCGTCGGGGTAGTCGCGCTCGAGCTGCGTGAGGTGCGGCTCGTCGTTGTCCTCGTCGTCGTCGTCGCCGGGCGCGACGATCGGATTCCCGGGCGCGCCGAGCGGCGCCGTGGGGAGCTTGAGCCGATCCGGTCCGCGCGTCTCGGCGTCGTCGGTCGGAGCGCCGAACCCCGCCGCGCGCAGCAGCGACGGCATCGCCGTGGCGACCACCGCCGCGAGCGACGCGCCGAGGACGAGGACCACGCCCCTGTCGGTCCAGCGCTGGGTACGTCGCTTTCGAGGCGCCGCCGGGGCGGGGCTCGGGACGGCGGATTGCGGCGACTCGCTCATGCTCGGGCGGAGGATACGACGCCGACGCGCCGCGATCGACCTGCGTTTACCGGAGTTGCTCGGGCAGCGGGGCGCGCGACGAGTCGTCGGAGGACGATTTGCGCACGGGGATGACGCCGGGATCCGTGCAGCAGCGGAACCCTTCTTGATAGAAAATGTGGTTCTCGTCGTGAGATCGCGTGGCCGGCCGGCAGCGCGTGCGCACCGGGCCCCAGTAGCCGCCCTTGAGGATGCTGGGGCGCTCGCCCTCGTGGCTGGAGCGCGTCCACTCGTCGACGTTGCCCGTCATGTCGTAGACGCCGAAGGGGCTCTTGCAGCGCGGCTGCGAGCCCGACGTCACGCCTTGCCAGAGGCGATCGACCTCGGCCATCGCCGTCGCTCCGTCGCGCGGGCGCATCGCCGACTCGTGGAAAGGGCGCCAGTGCTGATCGATGTCGCAGGCCGTGGCGTCGCGCGAATAGCCGTACGGATACGGCATCGCCTCGTCGCCCTCGCAGGCGAACGTCCACTCTTGCTCGTCGCAGATCCGCTTGCCTTCACCCGCGCAGAGGTCGACCGCCTCGTACCAGTTGACCATGATCCAGGGGTAAACCCCCTTCTGGTTCGGGTACTCGAAGCGGTCCATGCAGAAGCTCATCGGCTTCGTGGCGAGGTCTTTCGAGATGGAGACCCACTTGGTGCGATCGAACTCGGCGCAGCGCTCGGGATACTCCTTGTTGATCCACTTCGTGCACGTCGTCTTCTGCAGCTCCTCGACCGAGTTGTGGTCGTAATAAGAGTTCGACGACGGATCGAGCTTGAGCGCGCCCTTGACCTCCACCATGCCGGCGCCGCAGGCCCCGCGGGTGCCTTCGGCGGCGTCGGTCGACTCCTGGCTCTCGCTCGGCGACGAGACGATCTGCCAGTGCTTGCCCTCGCGCAGCCGCCACTCGTGGCCAAGCCCCTGCTGCACCATCGCCTGCGTGATCGACGCGCTGGTGGAGCCGCGGGCCGCCTGTCCGACGAACCCGCCGAACGACGCGACGCCCGCAGTGAGGCCCAGACCGAGGAGGACACGAAATGCCACTGCCTCTGATCGTGAACGCTTTCGCGCAGGAGATCCAAAATCGGGCATAGAAATCGAACGCCGGTGCCGGGACTAAGGTGAAGGCTTCTCTTCGAACGTGGCTCGCAACGCCCCGAGCCGCGCCGTGTCTTCCGCCCTCTCCTTCGAGAGGTCGGTCTTCTCTTCGGGGTCCTTCGAGAGATCGAAGAGAAAGAGACGATCCGCCTTTTTCCGCTCGACGATCATGAGCTTGAGCGGCCAGTCGATCAAGGCCGCTTTCTTCTGGGTACGAGCGTACACGGGTCCGTGCTTGCGGGTGAGATCACCGCGAACGATCGGCAGCAGGCTCGCCCCGGCGACGCCCGCCCCATCGGCCCCGGCGAGCTCGATCACCGTGGAAGCAACGTCGAGCGTGCTCACCGCCGCCTCGTAGCGGCCGGGTTTCGCCGACTCCCCCGGGGGCAAAGCGACCACCAGCGGAACGCGGATCGCCTCGTCGTAGACCTCTTTTCCGTGGCCGCTCTCTTCGTGCTCCCCCAGGCCCTCGCCCTGGGAGCCGTGGACGATCCAGGCCGTCTTCGTCGCGCGGGGGCTCGCCGCGACCGCGGCACGGAGCTCGCCCAGCTGCTTGTCGACGAACGCGACCTCCCCGTCATAGAGCCCCGCCTTCCCCTTTCCGAAGCGGATACCGGGGTGCTCGAGGTAACGCTCGTGGGCGTCGAAGAGATGCACCCAGAGAAAGATCGGGTGCGGATCTTTTGCGAGCTTCTCCAGAATCGTCAGGGCAGCCTGGACGGCGATCGGCCCCGTCGACTCGCGCTCGGGGTGAACGCCGACGAACACCGGGCTGAAGTAGTCGAACCCCTGGGAGAACCCGCGCTCCTCGCTCAGCCACGTGAACGAGGTGACCGCGCCGGTGCGGTAGCCGCCGCGCTTGAGGCGCTCGGCGAGGGTGTCGACCTCGGGGAGGATCGTCGGCCACTCGCGCGCGTCGTGCGCCGTGTCGGCGAAGCGACGGCCCGACACCAGCGGGGCGAGCGCGCGGCGAGGATCGCTCCCCGTGGCGTAGGCGTGCGCGAAGAGGGTGCCAGTCGCGGCGAGGGCCGCGAGCGACGGCGTCGTGGCCTTGTCGTAGCCGTAGGCCGAGGTGTGATCGGCGCGGACCGTGTCGAGCGTGACGAGGATGATGTCAGGTTTGCCGCCCTTCGCCGCGTCGGGCGCAGCGGTCGCGCTCGGTGCCGCGCTCGCGCCGGCCGAGGGCGCCGCCGTGGCGTCGGCGGGAGCTGCCGAGACGACCACGCTCGGGGCGCCCGGGGGATCGACGCCGTCGCAGTCCTGATCAATCCCGTCGCCGGCGATCTCGGGGGCGCCCGGATGGCGCGTCGGATCGCCGTCGTCGCAGTCGTCGCCGCCGAAGTGGGAGCCGAAGCCGTCGCCGTCGCGATCGGTCCAGCCTTCGAGCACGCCGAGCAGCGTCGAGGGGAGGCCGCCGCCCGCCTTGAACGCGCGCGCCTGGGCCGGCGACGATCCCATCAGCCACCCGGCGCCGAGGAACACGAACAGGGCGAGCGGGACGCCGCCGATCCGGGCCGGCTTCCGCAGCGCCGCGGGGAGGTCCATCGACGCGGCGAGCGCCGTCGCGACGAAGACGATCGCCCCGTCGAGGATGGCCGCGCGGACGCCGGCCGCGGCGCCCTCGCCCTGCTCGCGCCCGAGCGTGGCGGCGACGACGAGGAGCGGCACCACGCCGATGGCCGAGCCGATCGCCGCGGGGATCCAGGGCGCGAGGCCGCGCTCGACCAGGGCGCGACCGAGGCGCACGAGCCGCTGCGCGAGGAGCGCGGCGCCCGCGACGATCACCAGGCCGAGCACGCCGAACGTGGCGCCGGCGATGCCGCGGTGGTGCGTCGTGGCCTTGAGCACCGCGCCGAGGCCTTCGAGTAGCGGCAGCGCGATGCCGACCCAGAGCGCGATCCGCAGCACCGCGGCGCGAGGCCCGCCGGCCTGCACGAGCAGATGAAAGCCGCGCCCCGAAGCCCGCGAGAGGATCAGCGCCGCCGCGACGATCGGGACGAGCACGCCCGCGCCGAGCAGCCAGCCTGCGGGGAAGCTCCCGCCGGCCCCGGCCGTGCGCAGCGCCGTCGGTACCGAAGCGAGGAGCACGACGGCGACCGCGCGCAGGCATGCCTCGCCGGCGCGCAGAAACCAGGGCGGCTCGGCCGCAGCGGGGGGGTTCGGGCCGGCGGACATCGGGCGCGGCGTAGCATCGACGCCCGAGGCGGGGAAGAGACCCGCGCCGAGCCGGGCTGCTCCGCCGAGACGGGGACGGCGCGCCTCGCCACGCCAATCGGCGTCGACGCTCCCGTGCGCCCCGCTGCCGTGGCGGAAACCGGTGCGACAACCTCGGATGGCCGGCGTCCTTGGGGTGGGCCGCGAGCCGCTCCCTTCGAGCGGTGGCCCTGGAGGAATGCACATGAAGACTCTGGTCACTGGGCTCGCGCTCGGGCTCGCTGCCCTGATGGGGCTCGAGGCGCCTGCGCGCGCGGGGGACAAGCCCGCGGCGGCCACAGCCACGACGACGACGACCACCACCACGACGCCGGTCACCGCCGCGACGACGCCGGAGAAATCCGAGGTGAAAGACGGCTTCCGCCTGCGCGGCGGCTTCAGCCTCAACGGCGGAACCGCCTTTGGCAATGGCCTCTCGGGCGGAGTGGTGAGCCTCGGAGTACGCCTCGGCGTCCAGTTCAACCACTACTTCGGCATCTACTATCAGAACACCCCGATGGTGACGCTGCTCGGCGCCAGCGACGGCATCGCTGCGGGCTTCATCGACTACAACTCCACGCTTGCCAATCTCACGCTGCTGCACGCCATCGACATCGGAGCAGGCCCCTCGGTGGACTATGTCTCCGTCGCCGGCTGCACCGCGGACATCGAGTGTGGCTCGTCGTCGAGCGTCGCCTTCGGCATTCACAGCCGCGTCGCCCTCAACATCGGAGGTCTCTCGGGCAACGGTCCGCGCCGGAGCGGCTTCTCGCTCGGCGTCGACGTGCACCCGATCTTCCTCTCCGCTGGCACGCTCGTGACCATGACGGGCGGCATCGGCGGAGAGTGGTACTGATCCGGGTGGCGGGCGCCCGCCCGCCCCCCGCTTCCTCGGCTGCTCCGTGAGCGCCGAGGAAGCCCCGACAGGGCCATGGAGCTGAAAAACCTCATCGCGACAGGGGGCTGAATACCCTGCCGTGATGAGGTTTTGCGGTTTCAAGAGGCCTTCGCACGAGGCGCAGACAGACTAGCTACAAAGGCAGCTCCTGGCTGCGCCCCTCCGCTCGAGGGGTGCGCCGGGAGCCCGCCTGACGCGGCAGGGGGACGGGGGATGCTGGCTCCAGTCCGGAGTCGGCGGAGGAGCCAGCATGCGCCGTCATGGACAGGGAAAGTCCACGGGGCAGCGGCGGCGGCGTCGCGGAGAGAACGAATCCACGCGTACGCCGCCGCCGGGAGATTTCGAGCGCGAGGCTACGGCGCTCTCAGTTGAACTCGGCCAGCACGTAGCAATCGACCGTGTTCAGATCGATGTCTTCACCGCAGAAGCCACCGTCGACGTCCGCGCACTCGACGGCCCAGACATGGCCGCCGTCGCAGAAGATGATCGTCCCGTCGTCATCGCACCAGCCGATGCCCTGGGCCGAGTCGTCGCACGTCACCTGCTCGTAGGTGGCGCCGAGGTCCTTGCCCTTGGACTCATTGCCCTTGGCAGCGCCGACCAGCTGGCCGTCCGACAGCGCCACCGCGCCCTTCACGCCGCCTCCCTTCGTCTTTGCCGACTTGGCACCACAGCCGATCATGACAGAAGGCGCCGCGAGGACGAGCGCAGCGAGGACGAGAGCGGTACGGGAGATGATACGGAGCATGATGAAACCCTCCAGAGGGTGGATGACGGGCGAGATCGGTTGTGGGTCGCGCTCGTGTTGCACGAACCGCGTTTGCGGGGCGGACTGCTCGTCGGCTGTCCGTCTCCACCTCGAAGACGCCGGAGGCGCGGAGTCGTCGCAAAGAAATCCGGAGGCCCCGGGCCTCGCGGGCGTCAGCGGGCGAGAAAGACCTCGGCAGAGCGCGCGAGGCGGACACCAGCGATCCCCGCGTTGCGACCGATGTCCCGCGCCTGCTCGGCGAGGGCGCGCACGCGGACGGGATCACCACCCGAGGCGCGGAGCGCGCGGGCGAGATCGAGCGCGATCTCGCCGATCTGGCGAGGATCACCCTGGATCTCGGCGCGGCTCGCGCGTGCGTTTTCGAGCAGCGCGACGCCCTCGCGGGCGCGGCCCAGCTTCGTCACGCAAGCGCCGAGCCCTCCGAGGAGCACCGCGTGGTCGGCTGGATCCGTTTCACCGTGCGCGTCGTCGGCGGCGCGCTTCCACACCACGCACGCGTCGGCGAAACGCCCCTCCCCTTCGAGGGCGCGGGCGATCAACAGGTCGGGCTCTCCGGCGCGCGACGGCAAGCTCGCTTGCAGGTGGGCCCGAGTTTTTTCCAGCAACGGAAGCGCCTCGCGGCTGCGGCCGGTGTCGATGAGGCACTCGGCGCGCACCTCGACGAGGAAGCTGCGGTCCCAGTCGTCGGGGGTGAGCGGTTCGAGGAGCGTGGCGGCCCGATCGAGCAAAGGGAATGCGAGCGCGCACTGCCCCAGCTCGCGGCGAAGCATAGCGACGCTGAGAAGCGCCCTGCCCACGTGGGTGTGGCTCGGTCCAAACGCCGCCGTGGCGATGGCAAGGGACCGTTCGGCGAACCCGAGCGCCTCCTCGAAGCGGCCCATCGCACCGAGGACCTGGCTCGTGGCGGCGACCATGCTCGCGACGACGAAATGACCTGAACCGAGGTGCGCCTCCGTGAGACGAAGCGCACGCTCCGTGAGCATCAGGGCCTGATCGAGCTGGCCGCTCGTGTTGTAGACATCGCTCAAACCCGCGGTCAGGTCGGCGGCCCTCTGGCTATCGGGGCCGTTGACGCGCTCCACCAGAAGGAGCGCCTCGTCGTAGCGCGCGATCGCCTCATCGATGCGATCGTTCAAGCTGGCGACGCTGGCCAGCGCCACCAGCAGCACGATGCGCGCCTCGTCATCGCCGCCGGCGCGCGCGATCGCCACCTCGGCCTGGCGCGCGAGCCGCGGGGCCTCCGCCGCTCGAGATTGGCGGAAAGCGATGACCCAGAGCAGCCTGGCCCGGGCCGCGGCGGCGACGTGGTCCGCGTGGCACGCCTCCGCCGCCCACGCGGCCTCGTCGAGCGTGGCCTCTGCGGTCTTCAGCTGGTCGTTGCGCTCCTCCATGAGGGCGCGATCGAGCAGCGCCTGCGCGCGCAGCGGCGCGAAGCCGGAGCGATCGGCGGTCGCCACCGCCGATCGAGCTGCGGCGAGCGCTTCGGGGAGCTTGCCAGCGGCGTCGAGAACACGCGCACGCCCGAGGTCCGCCTCGGCCTCGTCGAGCAGCCGCACGGTCATGGCGTCGGTCGGCGGCTCCATCGGTCCGACGAGCGCCTGGGCGCTGCACGAGCTCACGGGCTGGAGTGACGTCACGATCTCGAAGAGGTGGGGCGCGACGCTCCGGTCGGCGCGCTCGAGGAGATTCACGGTGCCCGCCAGCGCGGCGAGGCGACGATCGAGGCAGCGCTCGCGCAGGTCGAGCAGGTGCGGTGACTGCTCGCCGCGCGCGTGCGTCGCGAGGCACGCGTCGACGCGCGCCGCGGACCAGCTCCTCGCGTACGCGTCGAGAGCCGCGCGCGCGGGAGGCCAGGCCTCGGCGGTGTACGGCAGGCCAAGTCCGTCGAGCTGCGCCGCGATCGTGACGGAGCGCGCGTCGCTCCAGACGCCGGTGATCGGCGCGCCCGCAACACCGCACATCACCGCCGGATCGGGCGGCTTCGCGGCCCCGGCGCGCGCAACGACGGCCGCTGTCGCCATGGCGACCACCACCGCGACGGCTGCAGCGATCTGGCCGCGTCCCTTCGGTGTGAGCTCGGCGAGGAGCGCGGCCATCGTCGCATGGCGCTCCGAAGCATCGACCGCGAGCCCGCGCACCAGGGCGCGGCGCACGCGCATCGGCACGCGCGAGCCGCGGGGCGCGGGGCGCACCACGCCGCGGCTCACCGCCTCGGCCAGCGCCTCGCGCGTCGCCCCCGCGAAAGGCCGCGCGCCGTAGAGCGCTTCGTAGAGCGCCACGCAGAACGAGAACTGGTCGGTGCGCGCGTCGGTCGCGATCCCCGCGTGCTGCTCCGGCGCCATGTACGCCGGGGTCCCGACGCGCGCGCCCGAGCGGGTCATCGCGAGCCCAACCTCCCCCCCTTCCGGCGGCTGCGACGGCGTGTCGTTCGCCGCGAGCTGCGCCAGCCCGAAGTCGCTCACGAGCGCCCGACCGCCCTCGGTCACCAGCACGTTGTCCGGCTTGAAATCACGATGAACGATCCCCGCCGCGTGCGCCGCCGCGAGGCCCCGGCCTGCTTGCACGAACAGGTCGAGCACGGCGCGCCACCCCGGTCGCCGCTCGCGCAGCAGCGCCGCCAGCGTCCCGCCCGTCACGAGCTCCATCGCGATCACCACGTCGTCGTCGATCACCGCGGCGTCGAACACGGTGACCACATTGGGGTGCGCGAGCCGCGCGATCGCCTGGGCCTCACGGAGCAGCCGCGCCTTCACCTGCGGCGCCCGCAGCGCCAGATCGCGGCGCAGCAGCTTGAGCGCCACCCGCCGGTCGAGGCGCTGATCGTGTGCTGCGTACACGATCCCCATGCCGCCCGCCCCGAGCTGGTGCAGCAGCGTGTAGCGCCCGAGCCGCGCGCCCGACGGCAGCGCCCGGACGGCGCTCGGCGCGACGTCGCTCGAGACGTCGACGGGGCTCGCCGCACGCCCGACCTCGGCCACCACCTCGCGGCACATCGTGCAGCAGTCGAGGTGCTCTTCCAGCGCGTCGCGAGACGCCTCCGCCACGCGCCCCTCCGCCAGCTCGAGCAGCACGGCGTCGGCGGGGCAGTCCATCGGCGGCCTCATCGCACGTTTGCCCGGCCCGGAGAAGCGAGCGCCGCTTGTGGCCTCGACCGAGGCCAGGCAAGCTCCCGGCGATCATGCCTCCGCCCGACTCCCTCGATCCCGCGACGTCCGACGGCGTGGCGCGCTTCGTCGCCGCGGCCCGCGAGGCCGAGCCCGATCTCGCGCTCGACGTGGCCACCTTCACCGCGCACGTCACGACGCTCGCGCGCGATCCCGCCGTGGATCTCGACGCGGCCTCGGCGGCCGACGTCGCCCTGGCGTGGGCCGCATCGCGCGGCGACCCCCACGCCATCGCCACGATCGAGCGTCGCCACATGCCCGCGGCCCGCACCGCCGTCGCCCGCATCCTCGGCGACGATCGCGCCGAGGACAGCATGCAGCAGCTGCGCGCGCGCCTCTTCGTCGGCGACGACGCGCCGCCGCGGATCACCGAGTACCGCGGCCGCGGCTCGCTCCCGGGCTGGCTCCGCGTCGTCGCCGTGCGCGGCGCGCTCAGCCAGCGCCGACGATCGAAGCGCGCCGAGGATCGCGAGGTCGGCGACGATCCGCTGATCGAGCTCGCCGGTCCGCTCGATCCCGAGCTCGATCACCTGAAATCGCGCTACCGCGGCGAGCTGAAGGCCGCCTTCCAGACGGCGCTCACCGCGCTCTCGGCGCGCGACCGCAACCTCCTCCGCCTCCATTTCATCGAGCGGCTGACCATCGACGAGCTCGGCGTCATGAACCAGGTCCACCGCGCCACCGTCGCGCGCTGGATCGCCGCCCTGCGCGACCGCCTCTTCGAGGCCACGCGCGAGGATCTCACCCGTCGACTCGGGGTCGATCGCGCCGAGTTCGAAAGCCTCGTCGCGCTCGTTCGCAGTCAGCTGGACGTGAGCCTCCACCGGTTCCTCGACGCGGACGACGACGCGCCCCTCTCGTAGACGCCGCCCGCGCCGGTCCGTCGCACCGATTTCGCGACGTCACTCGCCCGGCGCCACGGCGGCGCCGATCGCGCGCGGCGCCGCGGCCCGGTCCACGCGCGGCCGCGCCGGCGAGCCGCGGTGGGCCAGCCGATGCACCGCGAGCGCGAACGTCGACACGGCGGCGATCACCACCATCCGGCCGCCGAAGGCCGCCGCGCCGAGCGCGAGCATCACCACGGCCACGACGAGGTGATAGGCATAGTAGAGCGCGGGTATCGCCCACAGCCGCCGATCCGGCGCCTGGCCGGCGGGCATCGATCGCCACGAGAGGGCGAAGACCAGGAAGCTCACCGCAAAGAGGCCTGCGACGATCGTCCCGTCGGGCACGCCGAGGTGCTTGAGCAGGTGAAACGGCAGGAACGACAGCACCCCGAGCACGATCGTCAGGAGCGCGACCGGCAACGCCAGCAGAGCGACGCGCCACGGATGCCCGAGATCGCCGCCGTAGCGCGCGAAGATCCGGGTCAGCGCGGCGAGGATCCCGCCCCAGGCCAGGTGCCAGTAATAGCTCGTCACCGGCACGTCGTGCCAGCGAAAGGCCATGTTGGGATCCGTCAATGACCAGCTCCACCAGCCCTGGGTCGGGCCGAGGATGTCAAAGGGCATGTCCATCGCCACGATCAGCATCCCGGCGGTGAAGGCCTGGGCCACGATCCCCGCGCGGAGGCGGCGCGCCGTGACGATGCTCGTGTACTGGAGCACGGGATAGAGCGTCACCACGTAGAGCGGGAGCTGGTGGCGATAGAACATCACCGTGAAGGGGCCATGGACGAAGCTCGTGAGGAAGTTGTACGAGAGAAGCTCCATCACGATGCCGTAGGTGAACGAGGCCGCCCAGACGAAGAGCGGGACCCCGTCGCCCCGCCGCCGCTCGCCCAGGGCGTGCAGCAAGGCCAGCACGCCGCACGCCACCACGGTGATCTCCAGCCCGAGGAACGAGAGCCCCACCGACCACGGGGCGCGCAGCGTGACGAAGGCGGTGTCGAGCAGCGTTTGCGGTGCGTGGCTCACGAGATCGGCTCCGCCTTGGCGCGCGCGTCCGCCGCCGCCCCCGCGGCCGGGATCGCCTTGCGCCGGTAATCCATGTACGGCGCCGGCGCGGCCTCCGAGCCCCCCGGCGCGACCGCCCCGCGCCCACCGAAGACCGACGCCCCGTAGACGCGCCCCACGCGCCGGTAGGTGCCAAAAATCCGGTCCCAAACGCCCATGTTTTGCCCGTAGTTGACGTGAAAGTGCACGTGGTGATCGTCATGGAAGCGCGTCGGCGGCTGCCAGGGAAGCCACGAGTGGAGATCGATCCCCGAGTGATCGACCAGGGCGACGTAGTTCTGGTAAACGAGCACCGCGACCAGCCCCGCCACGTGCACCGGCAGCACGAAGAGCGGCAGCAGCATCACCGACTGGTAGGTGGCGAGCTCCAGCGGGTGCATCGCCATGGCCGTGAACGCGTTCGGCGCCGTGTAGCGGTGGTGATACCGATGGATGTAGCGGAACAGGAGCGGCCGATGGAACGTGCGGTGTGCCCAGTAGAGGCCGGCGTCCGTGAGGAGGAAGTAGAACACCGTCGCAAAGGCGGCGTAGGCGAGGCCGCGCTCGTGCCAGTCGAAGTACACGGCCGAGCGCCCGCCCCCCGCCAGATAGGCGCAGAAGAAGCCCGAGGCGATCGACGCCGCGGTCATGTTGCAGGTCCCGAGGATGAGCTGCTGACGACTCTGGGCCGGGGAGAGAAAGCGCCGCGGCTGGCACTTCCACTCGGCCGCGCGGGCTCGCCGCGCGCGGTAATAAACGAGGTTAAATGCCCCGGCGATGCCGAAGTACATCCCGAGGCCCCCGGCGATCGCTACGGCGACGTACATCAGCGTTGTCATGCTGGAAACGATCGTGTATCTCCGGGCTGACGGTCGTCAACGGAAATCGCCGGGCCGCGCGCGGCCAGCTCCCCGGAGCGAGCGACGATGCTCGCCGTGGGCGCCGCGCTTTCACGCGAAAAATTCTGGTGCCTTGTCCTCAACCCTGGAGTCGCCGATGAGCAGCGTCGTCCCTCGTCACATGCGTTTGCCGCCGCAGTTCGCCACGGGCTGGTTCGCCGCGCTGCGCGCGGACGAGGTGGTCCCGGAGCGCGTCACCACCTTCCAGTTCATGGGCCAGGAGCTGGTAGCCTTTCGCGACGCCAGCGGCGCTGTCGCCGTCCTCGACGCGGTCTGCCCCCATTTCGGGGCCCACCTCGGCCACGGCGGCACGATCGAGAGCGGGTGTATCCGCTGCCCGTTTCATGGCCTCACCTTCGACGGAGCAGGCCAGTGCGTGGGAGGTGGCCTGTACGCCGAGCGCGGCTATCGCGCCCTGCGCACCCCGGCGTGGACGGCCCGCGAGACGGCGGCCTGCGTGTTCCTCTGGCACGGCCCCGACCGCGCCAACCCCGGATGGCCCATGCCCCTCGAAGGGCTGGACTGGAGCGGATGGTCGCGCCCGATCACCAACGCCGGGCGCGCCCTCCCCCGCACCAACCTGTTCTTCCCGACGGAGAACATCATCGACATGACCCACTTCGTCAACGTCCACAAGTGGGATCTCCACCGGATCACCGTCCCGCCGCACGTCGACGATCGCGGGTTCATGCGCGCGCACATCGACGTGACCTGGACCGCCGGCGCGCAGAGCCAGCGGCCCTGGGTGCGCCGGCTGGGCCAGCGGATCAACTCGCCGTTCCAGGTCGAGCTGGTGATCCTCGAGCCCGGGATCGCCATGGCGACTACCCTGCTCACCGAAGCGCAGGGTGCTTTGCGCGTCCGCAGTCTGATCCTGATCACGCCGGTGAACGCGGCGGACTGCAACATCCGCGCGGTGATGTCGGTCTACGATCCGGCTCCCGGGCGGCTCGGCGGCGTCGTCCGCCGCGCCCTCGGCGTGGGCCTGCCCGAGCTGCTCTCGCCCTTCTTCCTGGCCATGGGCACCGCCGACTTCGACGGAGACGCGCTGATCTGGTCGAACCGCACTCACCTGGAGCGGCCGCGGCCCCTCAAGGAAGACGGGCCGATCGTGGCCTATCGTCGCTGGAGCGAGCGCTTCTGGCCCGAAGGCTACGAGCGAATCGCGGCTGTCGAGAAGGCCCATCACCTCCATGTCGTCGACTGACGAGAGCGCGAGTCGGCCGCGCCGCCCCGGGGTGATCCTGGCGCCGCGCTCGGGGCTCAGTACTTCTTCAAGAACGCTTCGAGGCTCGGCGCAGCGGCCTTGCGGCTGGCCTCGCACAGCGAGATCGACTCGAGCGCATTGGCGAGCCGGCGCGTGGCGCCGTCGATGGTCCTCGCGCGCGGGCCGAACAGGGCCTCGGCGCGCGCCCGGTGCCCGGCGTCGCAGAACACGTCCGGGATTTCGAAGAGGAAGGGCCGGTCGAAGCCGGACGATCGCTTCAGCAGCTCGTCGAGATGCGCTTCGATGAAGGCATACGCGTCCTCCCGCGTCGCGCGCCCCCCGAGCTGCTCGTAGACGATCGAGAGCGTGGCGGAGACCTCGAGATCGGGAGAGAGCACGAAGGCCCGCGCCCGCGCGGCCAGGGCCGGATCGGTGAACTGCCCCAGCGCCCGCAGCAGCCGCGATCTCTCGCTGCGATCGCCCGTGGTCCTCGCGAGCCTCGCCAGGCGGTCGAACAGGGCTGCTTGGTTTCCGTGCGCGGCCAGCGCCAGCACCGCGCCCACCACGTCGGGAGCCACGGAGGCGTGGTCGACGAGCCACCCGTCGGCGAGCCGCTCACCCGTCTTCAGGAGCTCGGGATCTTCGCCCTTGACGCCGGCGAAGGAGAGCAAGAACGCGCGCATCCCCGTCGCCCCCGGATCTTCGCCGGGCCGGGGAACGAAGCCTGCCGCCCGCGCCGGCGCCGCGAACGTCTTGCGCACGAAGCGCTGGTATTCGAGCGCGAGCGGACCGGAGAGATCGGCCTCGCGCACGTTGCGAAGGATGCTTTGCATGGATCCCAGCATCGTGTTGTCCCCGGAGCGTACGGCGTCGGGGGCGAGCGACAGCGCCGCTCCGAGCGAGATTGATCCGCTGGTGATCAGCAAGCCCACGTCGCGCAGGAGGGCGGAGCGCTCCTCGATCGTGAACTTCGCCTTGTCGCGCAGCGCGAGCTGGCCGAGGGCCTCGGCGGGATAGCGGCTCACGTAGTAGCCGACGCCGCCTTCGTTGGGCGCCACCCAGGTGGGGCACGCCTCGAGATCGGGGATCGTGACCTCTTTGCTCTTCTCGCTCAGGAAGGTGCAGAGGTGGCCCGTCTCCGCTCCGCGCCCATAGCGCGCACAGACTGGCACGCTCCACAGCGCGGCCGGTGCGGTGCTTGCGAGAGGCACGAAGCGCTCCTGTTCGATCCGGAGCCGGGGCGCGCCGGGGCCGCAGATCGGCGTCACGGTCACCAGCGGGACGCCCGGCTAATCGAGGAAGGACGAGAACGCGGCGGCGGCGTCGGCGCCCGCGACCGCGGCGACCGCGGAGGTGAAATCGTCGGACGCCGCCGTCTTCCAGGCATGCTCGTGGAGATATCCTCGGACGGTCTTCTGCCAGACCGCGGGCGTGACCGCGTGCTCGATCATCGTGATGACCGAAGCGCCCTTGTCGTAGGTCAGGGCGCCGTCGAACGCGTCGAGGATATCCGCCGGCGACTGCACCGGTTGACGCATTCGCTTCGCCGAAGCGAGCGAGTCGGCTTGCATGGCAGAGGCCGCTCGATCCAGCCCCACGCGCCCGAACTTCCACGACGGCTCGACAGCGTCGGTGATCTTCGCGTCCATCCACTGGGCGAACGACTCGTTCAGCCAGGTGTCGTCCCACCACTTCATGGTCACGTAGTCGCCGAACCAGTAGTGGGCGAGCTCGTGCGCGGCGATGTCGGTGTACGCCCGCCGGCGCGACAGGCCCTCTTCGCCGGGCGCGATCAGCGTGAGCTCCTGCGCCATGGCGACGATCCCGGGGTGCTCCATCGTGCCGTCGTCGTGCGGGACGACGGCCACGTCGAGCTTGGAGTAGGGATAGGGCATGCCGAAATACGCCTCGAGCCGGGCGACGATCGCCGGGGTGACCTGCGCGGCATACCGCGTCTCGGCGCCCCGGCCGCGCGGCACGATGAAGCGCAATCGCCGCTTTTCCTGGCCCACGGTCCCCGCGTCGACGGTGTCGAACGGCCCGGCCATGAAGGCCACGAGGTAGCTCGGGAGCGGCGGAGTCTCGGCGAACGAGAACTTCGTCATTGCTCCTTCGTCGACCTCGCTCACCACCTCGGCGTTGGAGAAGGCCTTGTGGCCCTTGCGCACGCGGATCGCGAGCTTCCAGGGCACCTTGTACCCGGGCTCGTCGAAGCACGGGAAGGCCCGCCGCGCGTCGAGGGGCTCGAACATGCTGTAGACGTAGCGATCGTCGGCGCCCTTCCCCTCGCTCACTCCGTAGATGCCTTGCGACCGCTCGCCGTCAATCTTGCCCTCGTAGTCGATCCGCAGCACACCCGGGCTGTCCGGCGAGAGCTCTGCGGGAAGAACGATACCGACGAACGGCGCCGCCGAGGCCACCACCGTCGCTGGCAGGGCCGCGCCTCCCTGGCTGAACGTGGCGCCTTTGATGGTGAGGTCCTCGGCGTGGAGCCACACGATCCGCGTGGCCCGGCGCGCGCCGAGGTGAATCGAGAGAACGCCGCCAAAGCTGTCCTTGGCCGGATCGAGCGTGAGCTCGGCCTCGTAGCGCGTGGGAAACGCCACGTCCGGCAAGCGTAGCTCCGGCGGATCGAGCGACGGTGACGTGGTCGCAGCGACGACCGGCGGAGCCGCGGTGAGGGCCGGCGCAGGGCCCGCGGGGTCCGACGCCGCGCCGGCGCACGACACGGAGAGAGCCACGCAAGCGAGCGAGAACGAGAGGGACAGGGAGGTAGTCTTCATGGGCCCGGGGGAGCGAAGTTATCACCTATCTTCACGCGGCGGGGCCGCAGCTTGGCGAAAACGGGAGAGCGAGCGAACCGCCTGGCCTGGCACAGAGGTGCTCATCAGGACGTCGGCGTCCGGATCCCGCGGGCGAGGTTGAAGGTATGGGGGCGCCCCATCGATGGTAATGTCAAGCCTCGGGTTCGTGGCAAACCGCTTCGATGTTGTGCCCGTCAGGACCGATGACGAACGCTGCATAGTAGCTCGCGTTGTACTGCGGGCGCAGACCAGGCGCGCCATTGTCCTTGCCGCCCGCCGCCAGCGCCGCGCGGTAGAAGGCGTCGACTTGCTGGCGAGTCTCGGCCGCGAACGCCAGGTGAAGAGGCGCGGGCCTGTCCTCGGTCTGGTACAGGCACAAGGAGGCTTTGGCCTTCGAGCACAGCTCGACACCGTACGTCGGCGACCCCTCCGAGGCGACGGCCACGCCGAGCGGCTCGAGCGCCTTGACGAAGAAGGCTTTGCTCGCCGCATAGTCGCTGACACCGAACTTGACGTGATCAAACATGCGCTCTCCTGAAGTGGTCGGTCCTGGGCGAGGCCTGACAATTCTGGCGCTCGCTCGCGCCGCGAGGCGGCGTCGTGTGCAGCGCCTCGTTCGGAGGCGCTCGCGTCACTTCGCCATCGGTCGTTCATGACCGGGGAGCGCCCCCGGAGTGACGATCTCCTCCGCCGAAGCGGCCGTCGTCGCCCGTGCGATCCACTGATCAAGCGTCGCTGGAACGTCGCACGATTCGATATGAGCGCGGAGCTCGGTGCTCACGGGAAGGCTACGCGCCGCGAGGATTGCGAGGATTGTAGACACCTTACCTCGGGTGAAGCCGGCGGCTTCTCCTTCCGCCTTGCCTTCCGCCCACCTGGCCTCGGCGATCGCCAGCACCTGCTGGATCTCGTCCCTTACCTTTTCGTACGCGTCGAGCTCCTCTTGCGTGAACGTCGCCTTGTTCGCGAGCGCGAGCGCTTCCCTGTGCACCACGGGCAAATCCGCCGGCACTTCCGTCAGCTCCGGCGCATGCACGAAGAGCCAGGCCCATTGAGAAGCCCCGCTCTCGGGCCTCCGCGCTGGCAGCTTGGGCAGCTCCAGGAACGCATATTGAACCTGCAACAGCCCCGCGTTGCCGGAGCCGCGCTCGGCCATGTTCCATCGGCTCAACATGGGCACCGGGGCGAGCCCCTGCGCCTTTTGCATCGCGTCCGGCCATATCTCGAAGTCGCAAATGGAGATCGCCACAACGTCGGTCAGGGTGTCGTACCACTTGCCGGACTTGAGCTGACCGACATACGCCTTGCACGCGTTGTACACAACGCGGTTGACGAAGCCGGGATGGTGGATGAGCTGCATCTCCACCACGAAGGTCGTTCCAGCCCGGTCCTTGCACCGAACGTCGAGGATGGACAGCTTGGCCCCGGCCACCAGCGGAAGCTGCTCGCTCGGCAGGTATTCGATGGCATCGATCGCTTGCTCGCCTTGCCGATCGAGCAGATCGTCGAGCAATCCTCGAAGAATGTCGGGATGCGTCGCGAAGATGCGCCGGAAAACGAAGTCGTTGGTCAGATCCGCGAAGGCCACGCTTCCGTGGTACCGACGCCCGAGGCCGGAAGCAACCTGATCACGGCGAAAAGCAGCAGAAATGGGGGACCAGCCGCGTCACGGAGCCCCGTCAGATGCGAACCGGCGGGCTCCCGCGTTGCCACCTCTGGTCCGCCCGCCCAACGCTTGGCGGTGTGCCGCGGGCGCGTAGGGCTCGTCGTGCACCAGCGCTCAGTTGGGCGGTTGCTTGGCTGTCGTGGGATCGCTGCCGAGATGTCGTGGCGGGGTTGCTCGCCATAGAGAGCCGAATTGGAACGCAAAGGCGCGGAGACGCAGAGGCGCAAAAAGGCGAAGAGGGAGATTGATGTTCACTCTTGGAGCCCGTTTACCACGCGATGGATACCCTGCCTCACCTGCCGTTCGCCGAAGTTGACCACGAGCGCGAGCCGGAGGTCGCACAGACGCAGGTAGGTGAGGGCTTGGGCCTCGAACAGGCTATTGTGGGCGGTCGTCGCCTTGCACTCCACGATGACGAGGTCGCTTGTCAACAGGTCGAGACGAAGGTCAGATGCCAGCCGTCCGCCCTTGTACATGAGCGGGACCGCCTTCTGTCGGGTCACCGTCAGCCCGCGCGATTCTAGCTCGAAGGCCAGCGCCTCATCCCACCCCCGGGCCACCTGTGCGCTGCTCGGAACACCTCCGCGCGCGGTTGCCCCCCATTGCACCTTCCTCCACCCGCTCTCCTCCGGTCAAACCGGGATGGAGATCGTGAAAGAAAGGCGAGCACTCACGGTGTGCCTGCGCCCGATGACTGCTCTTCTCTCCGCCTCTCCGCCCCTCAGCGGCCGAACTGGCGCTTCGGCTCTTCCCCGGCGCGGCGGAGCATCACGATCTTGCCCGTGGGCGTGGGGATCGTCTTCACGAGCGTGACGCGCTGGCGGCCGAGGACCCAGCTCGCCTCGGCGATCTCTTCCTCGGCGCGCTGGCCCTTGATCAGCAGCACGATCCCGCCCGCGCGGGCGAAGGGTGACGTCAGCGGGACGAGCATCACCAGGCGGCCGACGGCGCGCGCCGTGACGGCGTCGAACATGCCGCGGAGATCGCCCTTGCCGAGCTGCTCGGCGCGCTCGGCGCGGACTGACACGTTGGTGAGGCCGAGAGCCGCGGCGACGGTCACGAGGAACGTGGCCTTCTTCTGGGTGGCCTCGACCAGCGTCACCTGGAGATCGGGGCGCGCGATCGCCAGCGGGATCCCCGGGACGCCGCCGCCCGAGCCGACGTCGACGAGGCGCGCGCCCGCCGGCAGCTCGGCCAGGTGGGGCAGGAGGGTGAGCGAGTCGAGCACGTGCTTGTCCCACGCGTCGACCGGATCCTTGATCGCCGTGAGGTTCATCAGCTCGTTCATCGCGAGCATCCGCGCGAGGAAGTCGCCGAGCTTGACGATGGTCGCGTCGTCGAGCGTGACGCCGATCGCCAGCAGCCGCGCCGCGAAGCCCTCGGGAGGCGTCAGCGGGGCGGGGATCGGCAGCGGGATGGCGGGGCGTTCGTCGAGGCTCATGAGGGTCGCGCAGCTTAGTCCCGCGCGCCGCCAACGGGGGCGATACCGACGCGCGGGCCGCGGGGGCGCTCCGCAGCGGCCGGCGTGCAGAGCCGACGGCGCGACGAGATCGCCTCGAATCGAAGGGTATTTCAGCAGCCTGGGGCGCGGGCGATGCCCTTCTTCAGGCGCGCGAGCTCCTGGATCTCCTGGGCAATGGCGAGCGTGCGGAGCGCCGCCGTGCGCGCGCGGCCCTGCTCGTCGTCGGTGACGGCGAGGCGCAGGAGGAGCTTGCGGCCGAGCTCGTGGTGGTGGGCTTCGTCGGGCTGGATCACGTCGCGGTAGAGGCTCGCGGTGACGCTGTCGCCCTTCGATTCGCAGTACGCGATGAAGGCCTCGTTGAGCACGCGCGCCAGCGCCTCGCGGGTGAACTGCCCCGCCGCGACGCGCTCCACCGTCGTCGTCAGCGTCTCCAGGTACTTGAACATCGGGCTGGGTTCGCCGCTCTGCGCCTGCACCTTCGCCGGATCGACGCCGAGCTCGCGGAGGCGCGCCTCGATCAGCCGGTAGTGCCGCGCCTCGTCGCCGCACTGGCGCGCGAGCGCGAGCTTGACCTCGACGTCGGGCTCGCTCACCAGCCAGAGCGCCGCCTCTTCGGTGGCTTCGAGCTCTTTCTTCAGCGCCGTCGCGAGCAGCTCGGGGACGCCGAGGCTCGGGCCCGGCTCGGCGCCCGCGCCGCTCTCGGCGATCTGATCGAGTCGAGATTGCACGGCCCGATCGAGCTCGGCGAGGAAATCGCTGGATTGCATGAGCCGCATGCTGGGCACAGTTCCGGGCCCGGTCAATCGTCGGGAGCGCCGCACACGAGCCAGCCTTCGATGGCGACGCGCTCGGCCGACGTGAGCGGCGAGGCGCCCTCGGGAGGCATCTTGCACGCGTGGATCTGGTTCAGCACGGCGCTCCGCCGCGCGAAGACGTCGGCGTGGTCGGTGAGCGGTTTGTCGGCCGCCGCGCCGCCCGGCGCATGGCAGACGGCGCAGCGCGCGGCGATCACCGTGGCCACGTCGGTGGACCACGTCGGCGCGGGCGTCGGGCAGCTCGCGGGGAGATCGTTGGGGCAGCTCGCCGCGCCGCCGGTGCCGCTGCTGCCGGTGGTCGACGTCGAGGTGGTCGTCTCGCCGCCGCACGCGGCGACGAGCAGCAAGAGCGTGGAGAGCGCGATCGATTTCATCACTTCCGCCTCAACGCGCAGCCCAGCGCTGCGGCCTCGGCCGGCCGCGGATCCGCGCCGGCGAGCAGGCGATCGACGGCGTCGCGGACCCAGAGCGAGGCGTTGGCCGTCACGTGGGTGCGGTCCGAGTCGAGGCCGCCGCGATAGCGCACGGCCCCCGCGCCGTCGATGATCACCGTGTACGTCGCGAACTCGGCGCCGAGCGCGTCGGCGAGCGCGCCCGCGGGATCGGCGAGGATCGGGAACGGGTAGTGACGCGATTTCGCCTCGTTTTCAGCGCGATCCGGCGTGGCTCCGGCCTCGGAGTCCACGGCGATCACCTCGACGCCGCGGCCCTGGTACGCGACCGCGAGCTCGCGCAAGCGAGCGTCGTGCGCCGCCTGGCAAGGGCACTCGGCCGAGAAGAACTCGATCACCGTGACGTGACCGGGCTTGACGATCTCGGCGAGGCGATGCGGGCCGTCGCTCGCGAGCAGCGTCGCGTCGGGCAGGCGCGACGGCGCGCGCGAGGCTGGCGCGCAGGCTCCGATCGCGAGCGCGATCGCGAGCGCGATCGCGGCGCGGATCACGACCAGCTCCGCAGGATCATCAGCGTGAGCACCGCGCTCGCAGGCTGGTTCCAGCCGAGATAGCGCACCGGCAGATCGGTCCCGAGGCTGCCTTGCAGGCGCCAGAGATCGCTAATCGGCACGCCCCCCGCGACGCCGACGCGCGTCGCGGCGCGTCCGCTCCCGGGCACCGCTGCGCCGTCGATCGTCGCGTCGAGCTCGGCCGTGTACGACAGCGTCAACGCCAGCACCGGCCCGCTCGCGAACGAGTAGCCACCCGCCGCGGAGGCCACGAATTGCAGGCCCTGGCGCGTGTGCAGCTCGCCGACGGTGCGCGGCGCGCGCCACGCCGCCGCGCCGGTCACGTTGACGAGCCACGGCCCGAACGTCTGCTCGAGCGCGAGCGCGATTGAAGCCTGCAGCGCTCCGATCCCCGTCGCGTCGGTCGCGAGCGGTTTCATCGAGGCCTCGGGCGCGCGGCCCGTCGGCAGCATCACGCCGGCCGCGAGCGCGATGCCGGGGATCGTCACCGACGAGCCCGAGATCGTGAAATCCCACCGCGCGCCGAGCTGCAGATCGCCGAGATCCCCGCCTGACTCGGCGAGCCCGGGCACGCTCCGGTACGTCTCGACTATCGGCACGATCGCCGAGAGCTGCCCGCGCCGGAGCACGCGGACGCTGCCCGCGAGATCCTGCTCGAAATCGAATTCCTTCGCGCCGGCCGAGGCGCCGAGGAAACGCCGGTCTCCATCGAACGATCCGTGGAGATCGGCCCCCTTGATCTGGAGCCCCACGAGGGCGTCTTCGTGCAGCGCGAGGCGCGCCGGCGTGAGCGCGCTGGCCCCCGCGCAGCACGCCTGCGCCGCGGCGACGCGCGGCGCGAGGACGGCGAGCGCGAGCGCCGCGGCAGCGAGGAAACGGCTAGTGGATCTGGAACGCGACGGTGGCACTGTCTTTCACGGCTCCAGCGATCGTCGTCCGCAGCTCCCACCGGCCGGGCATGAAGCACGCGACGTCGGAGATGAGATAGTGGCCACCACCCTTGGCCTCGATCGACGGCTTCGTCGAGGCCCCGTGGCCCATCTCGGGCATCCACGGCTGCACCGCGAGATCGAGGCCGTCGACCGGCGTTCCGTTGGCGTCGGTCGCGACGATCTCCACCGAGATCAGGCCGCGCGTGGGCGGCTGCGCGGGCGCGGTGCGCACCTCGAACGAGAGCGCGCCGTGGTCTGTCTTCAGCGTCGTCAGCGGCGCCGAAGGGAACGTGGGATCGGCCCCGCCCCCCGCGGCCGTGCCCGACTCGCCGGTGCATCCGAGCAAGAGCAGCCCGAGGGCGAGCCCTGCCGCGATCACGTTGCGCATGCGCTGTCCTCCACCGTCACCCAGCGTTGACGGCGATCAGGGAACGTTGACGAAGAAGGCCACGTGGCCGTGCGGCGAGTCCTCGGTCAGGTCCGAGCAGTCCTCGTGGATGTGGAAGCGGACGGTCCACTTGCCGGCCGCGTCGAAGCGGATCGGCCCGACGGCGTACGTGCCCGTGGGCGACTCGGTCGTCTTGGCGTCGCTGTTCGGAGCCGGGTGCGTGTCGTTGAGGTAGGCCTCGATGTCGACGTCCCCCATCGGGACAGGCTTGCCGTCGCTCTTGGTGGTGATGACGGCAGTGAAGGTGACGTCGCTGTTCTCGCCGATCGACGTCGCCGTCCAGCTCAGGTGGTACTTGCAGTCGTCGTCGTCGGCCTCGGCGTTCGAGAGCGTGTCGCCGTACTCGCTCACGGCGCCGCCCGCGCCGGTGCTCGTGCTCGTGCTCGTGCCGCCGCCGCCGGCGCCGTCGGTCGGGTGGCAGGCCGCGGC
The DNA here is from genome assembly GCA_025362495.1 of Byssovorax sp. Taxonomy (GTDB): domain Bacteria; phylum Myxococcota_A; class Polyangia; order Polyangiales; family Polyangiaceae; genus JANYGI01. Next base: position 22,264 of record JANYGI010000164.1, read on the forward strand.
GCTGACAGGCTGCACCTTCGCGCCGCAGTGCTTGTCGGCGGGGCCCGTGACGGGGCCGCCCGTGCCGCTGCTCCCGCCGCCGCTGCCCGTGCTGGTGGAGCTGGTGGTGCCGGAGGACGAGCAGGCGGCGCCCGACATCACGAGGGCCAGCGCGAGCGTAGCGAGCGAAGAAGCGACGGAAAAGCGAGCGAGCATGGGCGGTCTCCAGGAAGCGAGATTGGTCGGGAGACGGCGACCCTAGCGCGCGCCCGCAGCTCGCACGATGCGGCATGTTGTCGCAGCACCCGCCTGCCGCGATCGCGATCGGCATGGTAGCGTCCGCGTCCCGATGATCTCGTCCGCTTTCACTCGCGCCGTCGTGGCCCTCGGGCTCGCCGCGCTGGCCTCGGGCTGCGGCCCCGCCGAGACGACGTCGACCTGCGTTCAGGGCCTCGATCTCGCGTGCGCGCCGCTCTACGAGCCCACCTTCGATCAGATTTACACGCGCACGCTGAAGCCCACGTGTGCGATCTCGGGGGCGAGCTGCCACGCGAGCGAGGGCGCGATGGGCGGCCTCGTCTTCGCCGACGCCGACGGCGCCTACGCCGCGCTGCTCGGGCAGGGCGGCGCGAAGCCCCGCGTGGTGGCGGGCGACGCGGCCTGCAGCCTGGTGATCGAGCGGGTCGACGCGACCGACAGCAAGGTCATGCCGCCGGGCGCGCCGCTCGCGGACGCCGAGCGCTGCGCCATCGCGCAGTGGATCCAGAACGGAGCGAAGCGATGAAGCACGTCGGAGGCTTGATCGCGGCGTCGGCGGCCGCGGCGCTGCTCGGGGCCGGCGCGTGCAGCGGCGGGACGAGCGGCACCAGCGGCACGGGCGGCGCCGGCGGAGCGGTCGCGCCGCTGACGACCGAAGAGCTGATGGACCCTCAGGCCTGCTCCACCTGCCACCCCGATCATTTCAAGGAGTGGTCCGGCAGCATGCACGCTTATGCCGGGGAAGATCCGGTGTTCCTGGCGATGAACGCCCGCGGCCAGCGCGAGACCAAGGGCGCTCTCGGCGACTTCTGCGTGAAGTGCCACGCTCCGATGGCGCTGAGCACCGGCGCCACGAAGGACGGTCTGAACCTGGCCGACGTGCCCGCGAAGCTCCGCGGCGTGACCTGCTTCTTCTGCCACTCGGTCGACGCGGTGAAGGGCACCCACGATAACCCCCTCACCCTCGCCGGCGACGGCGTGATGCGCGGCGGGATCAGCGATCCCGTGAAGACAGGCGCCCACCAGGCCGCCTATTCGAGCCTGATGGATCGCACCACGGCCGACTCGTCGAGCCTCTGCGGGAGCTGCCACGACATCGTCGCTCCGCTCGGCGCGCACCTCGAGCGCACCTACGCCGAGTGGCAAGGCACGCTGTTCTCGCACGCCGATACGCGGCTCTCGTGCAGCCAGTGCCACATGGATGGTCGCTCCGGCCTCGCGGCCCAGGCCCCCGGCGTGAAGCTCCGCAAGGTCCATGGCCACGGCTTCCCCGGGGTCGACGTCGCGCTCACCGATTTCCCCGAGCAAGCGACGCAGACGGCGGCCATCCAGGGATCACTCGATACCACGCTGCAAGCGGCCCTGTGCGTGAAGGGCGCCGACTCGCCCGGCGCGACGATTCAAGTCGTCCTCGACAACGTCGGCGCCGGGCACCTCTGGCCGAGCGGCGTGGCCCACGATCGCCGCGCCTGGGTCGAAGTCCAGGCCTTCGCTGCCGGCAAGGTCATCTACCAGAGCGGCGTGGTGGCCGACGGCGAGTCCATCACCAAGAGCCCTGATCCCGATCTGTGGTTGATGCGAGAGTGCCTGTTCGACAAGCAGGACAAGCAGGTCGCCATGTTCTGGGAGGCCGCCAGCTCGGAGACGGCGCAGCTCCCGGGGCCGACGACCAACGTGCCCACCGATCCCGATTACTACCTCACCCACGTGTTCCGCACCTTCCCGCGGCCGACCTCGACGCCGGCCGCGCTCGCAACGCCGCCGGACCGGATCACGATGCGCGTGCGGATCGTGCCAGTCGGCCTCGACGTGCTCGACGATCTCGTCGCCAGCGGCGATCTGAAGGCCGCAGTGAAGGCCAAGATGCCAGTCTTCACGCTGGCCGGGACGACCCTGGAGTGGACGGCCGCCGCCGCGACGATCAAGTACCCCGAGCAGGGTATCCCGGTCTCGTGCGTCTCGGCCGGGCTCACGACCGGCGCCAACACCGCATCCCCCGCGCCGGAGAACACCAAGTGCTCTCCCTGAGCCGGGCCTTCAGCCGTCGACGCAGAAGCTGACGACGGCCGAATCGTCGAGGCCGCCGGGCGTCGTCACCGTGAAGGTGATTTGCCAGACTCCCGGCATGAAGAGGTTCACCGGGTTGATCTCGTAGGTGCCGTCGGTGCCCTTGGCCGTGGCCGTGGGCTTGATCGAGCTACCGTGGTTGTGGTCGGGCATGAACGGCTTGGTGACGATCGTCGCGCCGTTGATGGGCTTACCGTCCTTGTCGAGCAGCTGCACCGTCCAGGTGTTGTTACCCTTGGTCGGCGGCGCCGGAACGGCATCCATGAAATGAACGGTGAGCGCCCCGTCGGTGGCCTTGGCCACGACGCCGACGGCGTACGAGGTGGTGCGAGGATCCTTGGCGCAGGCGGCCTCGACCGTGGTTCCGGTGCTGGACGAGGCCGACGTGGACGCGCCGCCGCCCGTCCCGCCGGTCGTCTCCCCCTGCCCGCAGCCGGCCGCGAACGTCGCGGCGAGGAGGCCAATCGAAGCGAAAAGGGCCGCGGATACGTGGGATCGAACGGTGGGCATGGGCTGGTGCTCCCGGGAAAACAGGACGGCTACGGCCGAAGAGTACCGTCGGTTTCGGCGCGGCGCCGCCGACGGCGACGATCAGGCGCGGGCGAGCAGGCGCGCGTCGAGGCTCGCCCGCACCGAAGGCCACTCGGCCGCGAGGATCGAGTAGGTCGCGCTGTCGCGCAGCGTGCCATCCACGGCCGGGAAATGCGCGCGGACGACGCCGTCGAGGCGGGCGCCAAGGCGCTCGATCGCGGCGCGGGAGCGGGCGTTGCGGACGTCGGTCTTGAGCGTGACGCGGTGGAAACCCCACGTTTCAAAGGCCAGCGCGAGCATCAGGCGCTTGGCCTCGGTGTTCACGGCGGTGCGCTGCGCCTCCTCGGCGAGCCAGCTCCAGCCGATCTCGCCGGCGTCGGGCGCGCCGTCGGTGCGCGCGGACGCGTGGCCTTCGGGCCAGGGCCAGCGCTCGAGGTTGCCGAAGCGCGTGCTGCCGACCACGCGACCGAGGGCGAGGCTCACGGTCGCGAACGGGAGCGCCATCCCCGCGGCGCGCGCGTCGAGCGCCGCCGTGATGTACTCGCGCATCTTCGCCTCGCCGTCGGGCGTCGTCGTCAGGCGAAACGTCTCGCGCGGGCCGCTCGCGGCGGCGACGAGGGCCGGGACGTGGCGGAGCTCGAGCGGCTCGAGGCGGACGTGACGACCTTCGAGGACCACCGGCGCGAGGGGCTTCATTTGCCGGCGATCCTAGCACGCGATCGCCACGACGAGGCCGCGCTAGCTCGGCGTGGCGAGGCCGTAGATGCGACGATCCGCGGTGTCGACGCCGAGGAACGCCACGGGCTGCTCGGACGCGCCCAGGTGCAGCGCGGCGCTCGGCGGCGCGGCGCGACGATCGGCGCCGGCGTCGGCGCTACGGATCGCCTCGTACTCGGCCATCGTGAGGCGCGTCGAGGCGCGCACCGGCGCGTCGAGATCGAGGCGCGCGACGAGCTCGCCCGCGCCCGCGGCGACGCGCCCCGCGAAGAACTCCGCCACGCAGCCGGAGCCGTAGCTGAAGAGGCCGACGCGCTGCCCCTCGATCGCGCGGGCCTCGGCGTGGAGCAGCGACGCGAGCGCGACGTAGAGCGAGCCGGTGTAGACGTTGCCGATCTGCGCCGGCAGCAGCAGCGACGACGCGACCTCGGCGGCGAACGTCGCGTCGGCAGAGGCCTCGTCGAGCCCGTCGATCATCCGCCGTCGGCGATGGGCTTTGCGCGCCATCTTGCCGTAGGGCACGTGATAGCAGGTGCGCGCGAGGGGCTCGGCGTCCGCGGGCTCGTCGCGGCGCCACTCGCCGTAGGCCCCCGCGAGCGCGTCGAGGTAGCACTGCACCGAGAGCTGGCCGTCGACCGCCGCGTCCTTGCTGTGGAGCGGCCGCCAGAAGTCGTGGACGTCGCGCGCGTAGGCCCCGCTCCGGCCCACGTCGAGCTCGATCAAGCGCGGGCGCTCGCTCACGATCATCGCCACGGCGCCGGCGCCCTGCGTCGGCTCGCCCGGCGATCCCGGGGCGTAGCGCGCGACGTCGGCGCAGACCACCAGCGCCGATCGACCGCGCGCCGAGCCCGACGCGATCCAGTCGAGGGCGTTGAGCAGCCCCGCCGTGCCGCCGAAGCACGCGTGCTTGGTCTCGAAGATCCGGCACGCCGAGGGCAACCCGAGCAGGCCGTGGAGGAACGCGGCGATGGGCTTCGAGTGATCGACCGCGGTCTCGGTGCCGACGACGCAGAGGCCGATCTCCTTTGGATCAAGGCCCGACAGAGCAAACGCGCGGCGCGCCGCCGAGGCCGCGAGCGTGACGGGATCCTCGTCGGCCGCGGCGATCGCCATGCGGTGCGTGCCGATGCCGTCGAGGTACTTGGAGGCCGGAACGCCGCGCGCCGCGGCGAGATCGCGGAGATCGAGGTGGCCGCGGGGGACGCCGAGCGCGAGCGAGTCGATGCCGATGGTGGAGCGCATGCGCCGACCCTAGCGGGCGACCGTGGAGCGAGGGTGGAGCCCGGGAGGAGCCTGTTTGCCCCCGCGTGAAATCGCGGCGCGCGGCGGCGATGCGCGCTTTCCGGTGTCAGCGGCGAGGCCGCCGCTTGCCTCGTCGGAGGAGGCGGCGCCGGATTTCGGTGCCGAGGAGGGCCACGACGGCGATGGTCGCGAACCACAGGAGCGCGTAGTTCACGGGCGTCGGCTCGCCGCCGTACCCGAGGAACGGCGCCTTCGGGCCCGCCTCGCCGCCGGGCAGCCCACCCGCGGCGCGGCGGCCGAGGATCTCGGCGATCTCGCGCTCTTCGGCGCTGGCGTCGACGTCTTGCTTCTCGGCCAGCTTCAGCTTCGCGAGGAGCCGATCGGCGCGCTGCGCGGCCGCGAGCGCCGCGGGATCGAGGGCCACCGCAGCGCTCGCCACGGCCGAGCCGACGCCCGTCGCCGATCCGCCGGGCCGCGCCGCCGGGCCCCCACCGCTGGCGCTGCCGCCGGGCGCCGCGGCCGCGCGCAGCTTCACGTGGAGCACCACGGGGAGGTAGATCCGATCGAGCTCGATCGGGACGATCTCGCGGTCCGGGTGCTCGAGCGACGCGCGCGCGTCGTCGATCTTCGTCTGCTCGGCGTCGATGGCGCGGGCGCAGGCCTCGAGCGACGGATCGAAGGCGCGCCAGGGCTGCTTCATGGAGTCGCTGCCGCGCGACGCGGGCGACGAGCACATCTCGACCACCTCGGCCGCGTGCAGGGCGTCGTCGCGGTGCAGGAGCGCGAGCAGGTCGTCGCCGCGCTGGGCCTGCGCGCGCGAGACGGAGCCGACCCCGAGGAAGCGGTAGCGCACGCGGACGGCGGGCCGCGCGGCATGCGTGACCGGATCGACGACGGTGATCGGCTCGCGCGAGAGGCGCTTGAGATCGACGTCGACCTGGCGCCGCTGGCTGATGGTGATCTGGCGGAGCTGCAGCGCGGAGAAGGCCGATTTCAGCTCGTGCCGGACGCGATCGAGCACCGTGATGTTGCTGGCCGAGGGCTCGACGTAGACGACGGCCTCGAACGCCAGCGCGGCGAGCTCGCCCGCGGGTTGCGCCGCCGCGGGCGCCTCGACCGGGGGCTGCGTCTCGCCGGGGCTCTCGCCGTCACACCCGGGCCCGGCGAGCAGCGCGAGGAGGCCAGCCGCGGCGAGGCGGGCCCCGAGGCGCGAGCGAGGCGGATCGATGAAGGCGGTCACGACGCGCGCGAGAAATTACACCGAACCACGGCGCGATCGTGCCGAAATCATTGCGGCGCGACAGCGCGGATTTCGCGTGCACCGCCGCCGCGTGGGTTCGACGCGGGCTCGCGTGACGCGCGTCGACCACGCCTCTCGTCGCGGGGACTGGTGCTACTGTCGCCGCCAGGAGAAGCCCGATGCCCCCCGACGACGCCGAGATCCTCGCCGCCAATCAATCGTTCTACGACGCGTTCACCCGCGCCGATCTCGAGACGATCGAGGAGCTCTGGGCGTCGCTCACGCCGGTGGCGTGCATCCATCCCGGCTGGGACGCGCTCCACGGGCGCGACGACGTGCTGGAGAGCTTCCGCGCGATCCTCGGCGGCGGCAGCGGGCCGCGCGTGACGTGCGTCGATCCCGCGGCGACGCGGTTCGGCGACGCGGCGTTCGTCGTCTGCCACGAGGCGATCGACGACACGCGCCTCGTCGCGACCAACGTCTTCGTGCGCGAGGACGGGCGCTGGAAGCTCGTTCACCACCAGGCCGGGCCGATGAGCTCGCGGCGGCCGGCGACCCGCGCGCGCAAGGTGGTCAGCCGCGGCATGATGAACTGAGCGGCGCCGCCGACGAGCGACGCTCTCGTGCTACGTTCCCCGGTCGATGCGCCTCTTCGCCCGCCGCCTCCGCGGCCTCCTGGGAGCCGGGTTCCTCCTCGTCGTCGGCGCGTGCGGCGTGCTCGCGGCGGCCTCGCCCGCCGGCTGCGCCACGGCCCCACCCTGCGCTCGCAACAGCGACTGCATCGGCGCCTACTGCGCGAACGGCGTGTGCAAGCAGGACTGCGTCGACTCCGAGCTCGACTGCCCGCACGGCTCGCACTGCAACCTCGTCGCGCAGTGCGAGTCCGACGAGCCGAGCGGGAGCACGACGAGCGGGGCCGGCGGCGCCTCGACCGCGTCGACGACGAGCGCGGGCGGCGCAGGCCCCGGCGCCACGACGACCTCGGGCCCCGGCGTGACGAGCGGCGTCACGAGCGGCACCGGCGGCAACCCGCCGACAGGCAAGGCCACGTTCGATCCCTGCCTCGCCGACAGCGACTGCGCGCCGAACCTCGCGTGCCGTCCCCTCACCCGCAACGGGACGCGGAGGTGCTTGCCCACCTGCGCGTCGAACGCCGGCTGCCCCTCGGGCACGCGCTGCGAGACGCTGAACGGCACCTCGTTCTGCGCGGGCATCGACGTCGGGCGCGCGTGCGTCGACGGCACCACGTGCAACTTCGCCTGCGTTCCAGGCCCGAATTACTGCACGATGCAGTGCTCGGGCGGCGCCGACTGCCCCAACGGCTATGGCTGCATGGCCATCGGCCAGCAGAGCGTCTGCGTGAAGGCCGAGGCCCCGTGCTCGGCGGGCGACACCGCGGCCTGCATCGCCCCCGCGGCCTGCGACACCTCGCCCACGCTCGTCGTCAGCGGCTGCACGCTGGCCTGCACCTCGGCGAACGACTGCCCGCGCCGCGCGGCCGGGCTGCCCGCGTGGTCGTGCGACGCAGGGGGCCTCTGCCGGCGGCCGAGCGACGTCCTCGGCCCGCTCGAAGGCGGCTTCGCGCCCGCGCAGTACGCGTGCAACGCGCAGAGCCAGCCCGCGAACCTCTGCAACGACAACCAGCACATCGACTTCAACGCCTTCACCATCCCGGGCGCGCCGGCGGTGAATTGCAGCTCGACGACGACGACCGACGGGCTCTCCGGCGACGCGTGCGTCGACTCCTGCCGCTACCAGGGCGGCTGCCGCTTCGGCTACGGGTGCACTGCCGTCGGCGGCGCCTTCGGCGCGCGGATCGGCCTGTGTTTGCCGGCCGGCGCGGGCGAGGTCGGGGCCGTGTGCACCGTCGATTCGCAGTGCGTGTTCGGCTACTGCAGCAAGGGGAAATGCAGCCGCGACTGCACCGCCGACGACATTTGCCCGACGGGCTCCGCGTGCCTCGCGGGCGGCGCTCCCGCCGTCGAAGGGGTCGCGTTCAAGCGCTGCCAGTAGACGCCCCGCGCGCCCCTGCTACGCCTTCGCCGAAGCCATGAGCCTGGATCCTACGCCGCTCGATCCTGATCTCGATCTCGATCCCGATCCTCCCGCCGATCCTGGCGGCGACGTCGCGCGCGAAATCAAGCCGAAGCGAAGCCGTTTCGGCCTCGTCCTCGGCGTCGTCGCGGGGCTCTTCGCCGCCACCGGCGTGGGCGCGTACTTCGGCTACGAGCCGCTCGTGCGCCACCTCGTGCAGCGCGAGACGGCGCGCCTCGGCTTCGTGGTGACGTACGACGCGATCGAGATCCACGGCTTCTTTCTCGGCGCGGTCCTCCACGGCGTGCACGTCGATCTCGACGGCGTCCGCGGCCTCGACGCCGACGTCGATCAGGTCGTCGTCGATCTCGACGGCTACCGCGCGCAGCGCCTCGTCACGTCGGGCGTGCGCGTCACGGTGGCGGCCTCGGCGGCGGATCTGCTGCTCGATCTCGGCGCGTGGATCAACGGCCACCCCGATCTCTACCGCGTCCCCGGCGAGGGCACCGGCGTCGCGCTGACCTGGGCCGACGCGCCCGGCGACGCCCCGTGGCTGACGCTGAACGACAGCGAGCTCTCCTCGAACGGCACCGACGCCACGTTCCGCACGAAGGCGGCCACGGTGGGCGGGTTCCCCGTCGGCGCCGTCGGCGCGGCCTGGGCGAACGCGGCCTCCACGATCACGCTGGGCCTTGGAAACGAGGCGATCGCCGACGCCCTGGTCCGCGTCGAGCTCCACCCGCTCGACCAGCCGGCGACAGCCCTGCTCACGCTCCGCCCCACCAAGCTCGAGAGCCTCGGCGCTCCGCTCGGCCTCTCCCTGCCCGCGCCCGGCGCCGTCGCCGAGGGCTCTGTCGCGCTCTCGCTCGGCAAGAAGGCGGGCCAGGGCGCCATCGACGGGAGCGCCTCGTTCACGCTCACCGGCTGGGTCCCGCCCCACCCCCGCGAGCTCGGCGGCATCGTCTTCGGCGACCGCACCACGTTCGCGGCCAGGCTGGCGATCGCCGAAGATCACCGCAAAGTCACGCTCACCGACGCCGCGCTCACCGCCGGCGCGCTCAAGCTCAAGGGCGGCGGCACGATCGAGCGGCACGACGCCTACGCCGTCAGCGCCCTCGATCTGAAGGGCTCGCTCGCCTGCGCCGACGTGGCCCGCTCGGCCGTGGCCTCGAGCTGGGGCGATCTCGCCGGACAGCTCGCCTTCGGCGTGGCGCGGATCGCCGTCGACGGCGGCGTGGGGATCAAGGTCCACGTCGAGGCCGACACCCGCGATCTCCGGGCCGCCAAGCTCACCCACGAGGTCGGCGTCGGCTGCGGCCTGAAGCTCCCGAAGCTGTTCTGAAGCAGGCGCGCGATCCGCGCAGGCTCTGTAAGTCGACGGCCGGGCCGCCCATGAGAGCGTGAAGCCATGGTCGCTAAACGACGTCCCGGTACGATTGCCCGGCGTCTCCCGTTGCCGCTCTGCCTCGTCGCTCTCGTCGGCTGCTCCTCGGGCGGCGGCGCCACGGGCGACGATCCCGTGCCGATGTGCACCCCCCACCGTGGCGCCGCCGCCGGCCAAGGTGCCTGACGACAAGATATCTCCGACCCGGCTCCTCCGCCGCGTCACCCTGGCGCTGAGCGGGCACGTGCCCACGATCGACGCCTACGAGGCGCTCGCCAAGGCGCCCGACGCCGAGGCCGTGATCCAGAAGGCCATCGACGACGGGCTCGCCTCCACGGCCTTCTACGAGCAGATGGTGGACTTCGGTCACCAGTGGATCACCACCGGCGCCTTCAGCACCGGCGCCATGGGCGACGGCTACTCGGGCAACATGTCGGCGCACATGGGGCAATGCAGCTCGACGTCGCTCCACCCCGGGGCGTGGTTCGTTTACCAGGAGTCGCCCGTCGCCGAGAATTGCTGCGACGACAAGGACGAGATGGGCAATCCATCGCCCGCCCCGCTCGAGGTCGTCGAGCCCTGGTGGGCGCCGGGGACGCAGGTCACCGTCGTCGGCTGGGCGACGAAGAAGGATCTGGAGTACGACGACGGCGGCGGCAAGATGGTCAATTGCGCCTCGGCGGCCACGCTCTACTACAACGCCGGGAGCACGGCGGGCTGCGGCTGCGGGCCCAACCTGGTGTGGTGTTATCCCGGCTCGGGCCTCGGCTCGGGCTCGTCGCTCGACGACAAGCAGCAGCGGCGCCACGCGTGGGACGAGCCGGCGCGCCTCGTCGCCCACCTGGCCTGGCACGATCGGCCGCTCAGCGATCTCGTGACTGGCAATTACACGGTGGCCAACAACATGGTCCGCGCGCCGGCCTCCGCATCGCCCGGACGTGGGATCCTGCCGATCCGAAGAACCGGGCCGGCTACACTCTCACGCCCGCCGGCTACGGCTGGGTCGACGCCAAGCTCGCCGACCGCACCACGGTGATTCACCGCATCAACCAGGGCGCGTTCGATCACGGCGGCGCCTACGTCTCGGCCATGTGCGGCGTCCCCGGGGCGTCGTACCGCGCGCCGGCGTTCGTCTCGGTGATTGCCAATTTCCTCAACCGGCGCTTCGCCGACAGCCGGCCTCTGCCCTGCGTCGCGATCCGCGCCAACGGGATGCCCGTCGCCTCCGGCCTGCCGGCGGCCTCGTCCCCGGTCCTCATCCAGTCGTTCGACGGGATCTCCTGGTATTTCTCGGCCGATCCCGCCGTGGCGCCCTGGTGGAAGGGGCACGAGACCCGCAGTCCCTTCGACGTCCCGCCCTTCGGCGCCGACGATCCGACTCGCTCCATCCCCGCGACCGATCTCGAGCGCTTCACCCTGCAGCGCCTCCGCAAGCTCCATGGCCACTCGTCGGCCGGGACCGACGCTATCGCCCAGCAGATGTACGAGGGCTACGCCCAGACCAGCACCACGCTCGCCCGCGACCTCGTCAAGGTCCTCAACGCCACCAAGGGAGCCGAGCACGCCAAGCCCGACTACGCCGCCGCCTATGGCCCCTTCGGCGTCACCTTCGGCGCGGCCAACGGCGGGGTCGATCTCGCGGGCGCGGCCGACATGACGCTGCGGCTCCTGAAGAGCGATCTCTGCAGCGTGGTGTATGCGTTCCTCGACGAGGTCTACTATGACAGCCACTCTGGCCAGATCGGGCAGGCTTCGGGCACGGCGCGCCTGCGGGCCGAGCTCGACATCATCGCCCGGATCCTGGGCGAGATGAAGCAGACCCCGGCCCCGGGGCTACCCGGCAAGACGCTCTATGACGACACCCTCGTCGTCATCCTCAGCGAGTTCAGCCGCACCTGGGCCAGCGGCAAGGACCAGAGCTCCGCGGCAGGGTGGCAGTTCCCGGACGACCACTTCAATTACACCAGCGTGATCCTCACCGGCGGGAACACGGCGCCGAACCGCCAGATCGGCGGCTTCGACCTCGATCCTGCCGTCAAGGGTCAGGCCGTGGCCATCCTCGACGAGAGCGGCACGATGGTGAAGCGCGTCCCGACGGCCGCCGATCTCGTGGCCACCGTCTGCGGCGCCTTCGGGATGAAGATGGGCGCCGATTTCTTCATCCCCGGAGGCTACGGGCAAATTCAGGGAGCCATTTCGATGTAATATTTCAAGCGCGCTGAATCACCCTCGCTCGACCGATGATCGGGTGATGCAGGGGGGTTTCAGCGCGAGGTCAATTGAGTCCTGGCTCGCCGCCGGCGCTCAGAACAACTGATCTCTCACGGCCCCGTGCCGCCGTGCTTCTTGCAAGGGCCCATCTGGCGCTGGATCAGCGGCATCGGCAGCGCGAGCTCCATCGAGAAGCGGCCGTCGCGCGGCGAGACGCGGGCGAGCTCCATCAGCTCTGCCAGCTTCTCGTCGCCGTCGGACTGGGCCTTGAGCCGACCCAGCGACAGCGCTGCTCCGAGCGTCTTGCCGAGATCGTTCACGTCGGCGGCCGTCGGCCCGGTCGCGTCGGCCACCATGGCCACGTCGTCCGAGGCGTCGACGTGGAGCTCGATCTGCTCGAGCGCGCCGCGGAGTCGCTCGGCGATGTCGCGCTGGCTCTCGGGCAGCATCCTCGCGAAATCGTCGGCCGAGAGCACGCCGTACGCGTCGCCGTAGGCCGACCACTCCGGGATCAGCGGCGGCTCCGGCGGCGTGCGATCTTCGAGGCGATCGATCGCGGCCTCGATCTCCGTCGTGTCGCCGAGGAGCTGAATGCCGTCCCCCCACGTCGCGATGCTCCTGCCCGTCTGCCCTTCCTCGCTCGCGTAGATGGTGCCTTTGCTCCCGTACGATCGCCTGGGCCGATCGAGCTTGTCCCAGTGCGCCGCGCCGAAATCGCCCGACAGGACCATCACCTTCTGCGACGAGACGGCGACGCGGTCGACGTCGTTGAGCATGTCGACGCCGTAGTCTTTCTTGAAGCGATCGAGCTCGCGCGCGTCCCGATCGCTGAGCATGCAATCGACCCAGAGCCGGCCGATGGGCGACTCTTTCAGGGCCGCCGCCTCGAACACCATCGCCGACTTTCCCTTCGCCGTCGGGAGCGCCGTCATCAGAGGATCGCGCTTCTGGCGATACCCCTCCTTGGTGTCGTCCTTGAGCGGCGGCGGCGCGAGGGTGCGCCGCTCCTGGTTGCGCTTGTGCTCTTCCGGCCGCGCGAAATGCGGAAACTCGACGTGGGCCACCGGCGCCGGCTTCTCCTTGCTCTCGCCGCGGCGCATGAGGAACGCAGCGCAGGCGAGGAGCACGAGAGCGGCGAGGAGCCAGGCGCGGCGCTTCATGGGCCCGGGAGCGTACACGCCGCCGGGCGAATGCGCCCGGATTGCTTCCAGCAGCCCGGCGGGGATCGAAGCGACGACATTTCAGCCTTCGTCGGGGGGATCTTTCGGAGGCGGGTTCGAGCGGGCTTTGCCGAGGATCCGGTCGAGCACCCGTCGGATCTCGCGCGGGATGGGCGCCGGGGCTTCCCGGTCCGAGGCGTCGAGATCGTCAATCTCCTTCTCGACGGCCGCGCGCGCCTTCTTCTTGCGGGCGGCGTCGCGCCTGGCGTTGGCGTCGGCGAGGTGCTGGAGCCACTCGGCCGATCGACTCCAGCGGCTGGTCGGGCGCACGTCTGGATCGCCGTGGGTGGGTTTGCGAAAGCCACGCTCGGCCGCGAGGATCGGAATCAGCGTCCAGGCGCGCGAGCCGTCGAGGGGCGGTATCGGCAGGAGATTGACCACCATCAACCAGACGTTGGTCGAGACGAGCACGTGCGCGAACCCCTGGAGAAACCAGGGAACGGGGCCCGTCATGGCCAGCACCAGCAGCGTCGCCGCGAGCAGCACGGCCTGCGCCGCGACGCCGCCCGCGGCGATCACCGCGTCTTGCTTGGCCGTGGGATCACCCGCCCACTCGCAGCGACCGCCGAGCCCGTTGATCTCGATCGCGGCGACCCCGTACCCGTAGAAATGCACGCACGCCGCATGGCCCAGCTCGTGGACAATCACCAGGACCAGAAAGCCGAGCCACACCAGCGGGTTGATCGAGAAGCCCGTGAAGAAGATGGCGCCGAGCGGCGTGGTCCAGTGGACGCGGATCGGCGTCCCGCGGACGTGGGCAATCGTGATCGAGCCTCCCTGAAGCATGCGGCGGACCTCTCTGACGATGAGCGCGATGAGCGCGACCGACGGTAGCACGGGCCCACGAGCGCGGCCGCGCCGGCGCGCTGGTCGCGATCGATCCCCCGTCGCGCGCCGAGCGCTGGTAGGTTCGCCGCATGTCGGAGACCGCCCCTCCCGAGGCCGTCGCTCAGGAAGCCCGCGGGATCGCCCGTGATTTCGAGGCCGCGCTCCGCGACGATCCCGGCGCCGACCGGCGCGCTCGCCTCGCCGGCCTGCGCCTCGCCGCCGAGTGGATCGCGATCGTCGCCGTCACCTACGCGCTGGTCTACGCGGTCCGCTCGGTGCCGCTCAAGCTCGCGCTGCTGATCCCCTGGTCGATCTACGCGAGCCTCGCCCTCGACAACATCACCCATTACGCCAACCACTGGCCGCTCTTCCGCGGCGCCCTCGCCAATGGCCTCTGGCGCGCGAGCGGCGTGCTGGTGTTCTTCAATCCCCGGGAAATCCAGGCGATCCACAGCGATCATCACCGCGCCTACAGCCGCCCCGACAACGACGAGCGGGTGTTCGGTCCCGAGCAACGGGGAGAGGCGTTCTGGTGGTATCTGCTCGTCGAGTCGCTCGACGGGCTGCGCGTCCTCGTGCCCTTCCGGGCGATGGCGGCCCCGGTCTTGGCCATGGGCGCGCGCCGGCCAGGCCATCTGCGCGAGATCCGCGCGATCCGCTGGGCGTTTCTCGGGTGGTTCGCGCTGCTCGTCGCGGCCGACTGGCACGATACGCTCTTCTACTTCGTGCCCTTCGTGCTCCTCGTGGGCTCGTTTGCCAGCCTGGTGATGAACCTGACGGACCACATCCCCGGCGACTCGCGTCATCCGTTTCGCTTCGCCACGTACCTCGATCCCGCGACGCGCGCCGAGGAGCTGTGCTCGGCGATCAACCACCAGACCTGCGCGACGCACCTCACGCACCACCTCTTCCCGCGGGTGCACTGGATTCATCTGCGGGCGCTCCAGGAGCGGCTCTTGCCCATCTACCGGCGCAACGGGGCGCCGCGCTCGCTGATCGTGAACTCGACGCTGACCGGCAACCCGTTCGCGCTGGCGCGGGTGCTGCGCGAGCTCGCGCGACGGCGCTTCGATCTCGCGTAGATTCCGCGGCGGCCTCGCGGTGGATGGCAAACACTCCGCGATACGCGGTACACATGGCGCTCACGAAGCGGCCTCGTCGTCCGCGTCCGCAACCGTCGAGTCCCGGGGCGCCCCCGGGAAAAGGCCACGAATGAAGCTCGCCGCCGCCGTGAATCGCGCTCCTCTCGCTGCCACGGCAGCTCTCCTCGTGGCCTCCGCGGGCCTCCACGCCTGCTCCGCGGGCCCCGATCAGCCGACGGGCGGCACCGGCGGGAGCGGCGGCGGCAGCACCAGCAGCGCGTCGACGACGTCGACCACGGGCGCGACGTCGTCGGCGACGAGCAGCGGGAGCGCGAGCACCACCACCGGGACCGGCGGCACCCCGGCCGCCTGCGCCGCCACGACGTTCGGCGGGACGAGCCGCCCGGCCAAGCTCCACGTCCCGCCGACGTACGCTTGTGACAATGCCGCTCCGCTGGTGATCATGCTCCACGGGTACGGCGTCACCAGCGCCTCGGAGGAGGCCTATCTGGGCTTCCTGGCCGAGTCCGACAAGCGCGGCTTCCTCTACATCGCTCCCGACGGCACCAAGGACGCCACCACCAGCGAGTTCTGGAACGCGACCGACGCCTGCTGTGATTACTACGCTTCCAAGGTCGACGACTCGACCTACCTGAGCACGCTGATCAAGGACATCGAGGCCGAGTACAGCGTCGATGCGGGGCGCGTGTACCTCGTCGGTCACTCGGCGGGCGCCTTCATGGCGCAGCGGATGGCGTGCGATCACGGCGACCAGATCGCCGGCGTCGTCAGCCTCGAAGGAGCGATGTTCCAGGATCCGACCAAGTGCCCTGGCACGACGCCAGTGAGCATGCTCGAGATCCACGGGACGTCCGACGCCATCATCGCTTACAACGGCGGCTTCATCGGCGCGAACGCCTTCCCCGGCGCGACGACGACCCTCGGTGACTGGGCGAAGATCGACGGCTGCGGGACCGCGGACACCACTCAGGCGCCCCTCGATCTCGACGCCAGCTTGCCGGGCAAGGAGACGTCGATCATCGCCTATCCGACGTGCAAGGCCGGCACGAGCGTGGAGCTCTGGACGATCGCCGGCGGCGCGCATTTCCCCACGCTGAGCCCGACGTTCGTGCCCACCGTGCTCGACTTTCTCTACGCGCAGAAGAAGCCCTGATCGCTGCGGAGTGACGCGCGGGGCACGTCTGCGGCAGGCCTTGGTTGAGCTGGCCGCGATGCCGGCGGAGACACGGGAGCGTGCCATCGCGGAGCCGGTGCTGCGACGCTGCCGCATAGAGATCGCGAAGGAACCGACCGGGCGCACGAGCGAAGGCGAGGAATTCATGCATTGCCGTCCGAGCTGAAGGCGGTCATCGAGCAGACACAGGAGGAAGCGACGCTGCTTTCGTGGCTCCGGCTCATCGAAAAGAGCTCGGCCGAGGCGTTCGCAGCGACGGTGCTCGCGGAGCGCGCGGGCTGAGGCGATCCTCCAGCGCTGGTCCCGGCCCGC
>JANYGI010000183.1 GCA_025362495.1 Byssovorax sp.
GGCGCCGCGGAGAGGGGGAGTCCGTCGTCGCCGGTGAGCATGGCGGGGGAGCAGACCGGGAGGGCGTCGAAGGGCTCGGGCTCGGGGGGGAGGGCGCGGGCGCCGGTGGCGAGGCGGACGTCGAAGCGGCCGAAGGCGACGCCGACGGCCCAGGAGACTAGCTCGGCGGTGAGGGTCGCTGTGTCGGCGGCGATGTCTTCGGCTTCGTCGGGTTCATCGATCTCGCCCTCGACATCCGTGTCGTCGGTATCGGACACGGCGGCCTCAGCGGCGCTAAGAACTTCGACGACTGCACTGCGCTCGGCCTGATCAATGCCATAGAGGTCGAAGCAACAATCGGCGATCTCGGCTTCGATTCGATTGAAGTTGGACTCGAAAGCACTCATGCGCTTGGACCAGAGGGAACTGCATTCGGCGAGCATCCCGCCGTTTGCTTGCAAGAGCACCGGCAACATGAAGGCGTGAGACGTTTCGGTGCGGGTATCGAGCGAGCGCTTCAGCGACCACGCGACGCGGGCGAGTCTAACGAGGTCAGTTCGGCACTCTCCCGTCACCTCAGCTACCGGTGTTCGCTGAAGAACACCAACCTCGTAGGAACGCGCCGCACCGCCTCTCCCTGTGGGCTCGGCAGCTGCCAGCTGAAACTCTACAAGTGATCGGAACGCCTTGCTGTTCCCAATCGAGAGTAAAGATAGAAGTTCATCGTTGTCGTCGTTTTCGACAACAGCCGCGGGACCCTTGTGACTGAAAACGCATCCAGTCGGCAGCGCACGCAGCGATAGCTCGCTCTTCGTTCGCAGGGGCCATGTGAGGCCGGGGCGAAAAAAAGAGTCAGTGTTTTGGGGTCGTGAAGCGAGTCTGTCTGAGCCTGGTTTGTAAAAGTTCGAAATCTCCGCCCCGTGCTCTTCCCAGTTTACCATGAGGTAAACGTCGGCGTAGAACGGCGAATATTTCCCACCCTTTGCAAAAGGGAACCATCGTGCGCATCCCGTGCTGGGAACTTCCCACGCCGTGCGTACGAAGCGAAAATCATCTGCCGTGGCTAGTCCTTGTTTCGCCGACCTGCCCTCTGACTCGAAGGCGGGTAGTGCCTTGAACAGGCTTCGTAGCTGTGCGCTTACCCAGTATGCGAACGGCGCGCCAGGAACACTTGCAAAGCTCTGCGGGTCAACCTCAAATCGCTGTTGGCCTTGCGCGGCGTCAGGCTGGCGTATCGCAGCGCGAAGTACAGACTCCTTGTCATGAAGTTCTTCGAGCGTCCGCAAGAAGACGGTCTTCATTCCGCTGCGTTCTTGCCCAGACTCCAGGCAATATGCGGCGGATTCGACCATCGCTGCGTCCATCACGCCCAGTCCGAGGTCTGCAAACGTAACGGGCGGCGCCTCTCGTAGCAAAACTTCTGCGCGCCACTTCTGGAAGCTCGACAGAAAGAACCCCGTGCGCGATGAGATCGCCCCGAGCATCGCTCTTTTATGAAGGAGTTGGACCCCACGTTCGACGAAGGCCGCATAAAGATCGTTCTTCGTTCTCGGGTAAGCCTTTTCAAAGTCCTTCTTTGCAACCAGACTTCCGGCACCGAACGGCGGATTCATCAGCACCACGTCGAAGCGCTTCCGCATAAGATCCAACAGCGCAACGCCTTGGCCTGCGTCGTCGGCAAACATGCGGCGGCGCGCGCGCTCGGAGCCTTCGGCGCTCTGGGCGAACATAGTTACCGCCTCCACGATCCTCCGTTCAGCTTCCTCGAAGAACGAGGCATCCGTGACACCGGAGAGGTTCAGCTCGCCTTGCTTGCGCTCCGGCGCGAAACCAGTCGCGGGTAGAAACCCCGTTGTCTGTCGCTCCGCCACAAACTGCTTCCGAGCTCGGTCCAGGTCTTCCCGTAGCGCCTCGTCGATCTTCAGGAGCGAGCCCAACTCGCCCGCCAAGTGCATCCGCTCCACCAGTTTATGAAAGAGTTCCCCGAGCAACGCCGGGTGCAGCGTCTTTGCGAAGGCTAGATGCAGATCCGCCTCGCCCGGCATCGGTTCGGCAATGACGATATTCGCCCGCCGAATGATCTGTCGCGCTGCCCGCGCAATGCCAAAGTCCTTGAAGGACCGCTGAGCCCGCATCCAGAGCGCAAGCTGCGCTATCTGTGCGCACCGTGGATCGATGTCCACTCCATGTAAATTATGCTTCAGAATAAGGGCCGGAAGCGCCTTCCGCAGATCCCCAATCGTCGGGTAATCCTCCACGATCGAGTTGCCACTCTTGGAAAACAGAGGGTAAGGGCTATGCCCGTCCTCCCACGCCTCCTCATAAATCATCACCAAGAGATCGAACGCATACAGCAGAAAATGCCCCGATCCACACGCCGGATCGAGCACCTTGATATCCCGCGGATCCTTCTGCGCCCGCGCCGCCCCAACCTCTCCGTCTTTCACGAGATAAGCACAGCGCTCCGCCAGCACCGTCTTCCCCTCGCGCATCTGGAACCACGTCCGCCCGAGCGTATTGTCGGTCAAGAACTCGACCACATACCGCGGCGTGAAGAACTGATTGCGCACCGCCAGCTCGCGGCTATTCCGCGGCGCCTGGCTCTCGTCGCGCATCTTCCGCCGCTCCTCGCCGGAGTTGAAGAACTGATAGATCCACCCGATCGTCTCGTCCTCCTCCCATACCTTCGCGAGGTCGGGCGCGTTGAGCAGCGCGAGCAGATCCTCGAACGTCTGCCGCTTGGGCCAGAGGATCGAGGCCGAATCGCGCCGGTCGAAGAGCACCTTGACCTCGGTCGCGAGCTCGTCGAACAGGCTCTCCAGGTAGAGCCGATACCCCGCCCCCGCCGGGAGCAGCGCGATGCCCGGCGCCATGCCGCAGTACTCGACATAGCCCGCCGACCGATCCCCTTTGCTCACGCACTCCCGGAGCAGCTCGCGGGCTTCGAGCATCTTGAGCGCGACGAAGCGATTCAACGTGGTGAACGCCGCATCCCGCGTATAGGCATCGACGGCCGCCGCCTTGGTCATCCCCGCCGCGCGCTTGTGCTCGATCGCCCCGACGATCTTCTTCCGCTCGAAGGCCTGCCGCGAAGAGAGATGCGCCCCGCCCACGGGGGCGATCTCCCCGGAGGGGAGTATGTCGAACGTGCCTTCGAGCTGCGCGGCAAACTCGTCTTCCAGGAGCTTGCGGGCGCGCTGCGTGGCGCGCTCGATGGCGTTGCGGGTGTCTTTATCCATCGCTCAGCGCCTCCCACCGGGCGAAGCCGGGTTCTCGCGACGTAGCTGCTCGATGTAGTCCAGGTTGACGTGGATCTGATCGGACAGGTGCTGATCGACGCTCAGGGCCAGCGCGTCTTGCAGCTCGCGCTCGGAGCGGCCGAGGTACGCGTGGAACTCGCGCCAGGACCGCTGCTTCGTCTCGCGGGCGAGATCGCGCTTCTTGGCGTTGGCGCGGCAACGCTTGGCCAGGCCGATCAGGGCGTCTCCCCGGAGCTGGCGCAGCGAGGCGCTACGGTCCCATTCCGGGTGCTCCAGGATCTGCTTTTCGAGGAGCGCCAGTGCCGGCTGCTCTTCGCGCGCCCGGATCATCGCCAGGACGATGCGACGCAGCTCGCGCTCTTCCAGCCGTCCACGAGAAGCCGACGCGAGGAGCTTTTGCGAAAGGATCCTCTTCGATTCGGGCGGCGCTTCGCTGACGACGAGCGCCTCCGCGAGCTGGACGAGCACGGTCGCCGGCAGACTGTCGATGTGCTCGCCGTGTGTCGCCAGGTGGTCGGCCACGGGTCCGGGATCGCGCAGGGCGTGGTGGACCTCCGCGAAGAGCTGCAACGCGCGCGAGTTGAGCGGATCGCGGCTCAAGACGAGGCGCACCAGCTCTTGCGCCCTGCGTTCGTCCCCGATCGCGAGCGCCTGCTCCGCGGCGCGCAAGTCCCTCAAGAGCGCGTGGCGCGGGTGCGCTGGCAGGACGCATTGCACGCCGATGTCGTCAGTCGAGAGGCGCGGCGGTGGGCAGCCTTCTTCGCGCATCACGCGGATGATCGTGGGGATACCCTGCCCCTCGGCCTGGGCGAGCTGCAAGCGATTGAAGAGCCACGCCAGGGTTTGATTGCGCCACTTGGGCGGCGAGCGTCCCTCTCGAAACGCGGCCGGATCGACCCCGAGAGGGAGGGATCCGGGTGAAAAGATCTCGATGCGATCCGAGAAGACCGTGGTCCTCATCGGATCCGGGATCTCGTAGTCCCGGTGCGCCAGCGCGTTGCCCATCGCCTCGTAGAGAGCGCGCTTGGGGTACTTCACGGTGTTGGGAGACGCGGGATCGTTCTTGTCGAATGCCGTGTACGACTGGACGTCGAGGAGCTCGGTGAGCCTCCTCGCTTGGTCGAGGAGATTCCCCGGTAGCTCGTGACGCTCGGCGTGCGGATCGGCCCGATCGATCCCGGGGTAAATCGAGAAGAGGCTATAGGCTCCCGGGATGAAGCGCTGCATCTCGCGGCCGAAGAGGAGCATCGCGAAGTTGCGCGGACGGAGCACGCCCGTCAGCGGCTCCTTGATGCACAGCGAAGGAACGAAAGGACTGAGCTGGGCGTCGGGCGAGAGATAAGGTTCGACACCCCGCTCCGTGGAGAACATGCCCATGCGCTGGAGAGCGTCGCGCAGCGAGAGAAGATCGAGGTTGTCCACCGTCGCGCCTGCGCACGGACGCCGGTCCCACGGCTCGAGGGCGCCCTTGCGCACCAGGAGATCGCGGAGGGTACCGTTCCTGGCTTCAATCGTGTTGCGACTGACCCGAACGTAGTGCTTTGCACCGTCCTTGTCAGGCCGGAAGGTATGCGCCTGACCCGTCGCGGGCTGGATGAAGATCAGGATCCGGCGCTCCGGCACGTCCGAAGGTAGCTCCTCGATCAGAGGATTGATTGGTGGAGACACGCGATCGCGACAGCGCGCCAGGACCTTGTTCTCGACCTCTTTGAAGTTGGTCGACGCGAGCCCGGTGCGGACGAGGACCGGAAAGCCGTGGGCGTCCTTGTCCTCGCGGGCCCCGCAGATGACGTAGCCGCCGCCGAGGTTGGCGAGATCGTTCGCGAAGGCCGAGAGTGTCCCGACGACGTTGTCGATGTCGGCGACGTTCTCCTTCCACTCGATTTGCTCGCTCTCACGGACCGCGAGCTGCTTGAGATCGATCACGTTGCTCATGACAGGATCACCTTCTTGCCCGCACCGATGAGCCTGGCGCACTCCTCGCGGATCCCCTGGAGGGCGGCGTCGAGCTGCTCTTCGCTATCGATCCCGCCGGCAAAGTAGCTGGCCAGGTTGATGGTCACGAGGCGGTCGCCGTCGAGCGCGCGGTGCACGGCCTCGACGGCCACGCTCAGGCGCGGTTCACACGCGTCGCGCTCGGAGCGCAGCAGCGG
Source organism: Byssovorax sp. (assembly GCA_025362495.1). Taxonomy (GTDB): domain Bacteria; phylum Myxococcota_A; class Polyangia; order Polyangiales; family Polyangiaceae; genus JANYGI01. The sequence continues at coordinate 5,393 of JANYGI010000183.1, forward strand.
AATGGGAACGGACTCCGCGCTCCGGTGCATTCCTCGGTGGATCGGCGCCGCGATGGTGCGCTGCCCTTCCGGGTCGAGGTCGGTCCACCCCGGCGTCCTGGTGAGGCGCTGAAAGGCGCTGGTATAGGTGTCGATCCGCGCTTGCAGCGCGTCGTCGAGGCGTCGCGCGTACTCGGTCTCGATCGCGTGCGCGTGCTGCTCGATCGCCGGCAAATCGCGGAAGAACGTCTCGCGGGCAAGCGAGTCTTCGAGGGTGGCTGCCCGACTGCGGAAGGCCTCGTCGAGGTCCGCCTCGGTCTTCAAGAACGGCCAAGCCACCGTGAGGACCTGGCGTGCGCGGGCGAGATCGTTGAGCCGCGGCTCGGTGAGCGCCTGTTCCAGCTCGGCGCTGCGCTTGATCGCGTCCTTGATCGATCGGTGCGAGGCGTTGAACGTGGAGATGGCGTTCTCCTCCGAGCCCCTGAGAATGGCCTTCATCGGCCCCAGGGCGGCGTCGAGGACACCCCCGCCAGGCAGGCGGTGAGCCGCGAGGCGCGCGTTCGCGGACGCCACGCTGTCTTCGTTGCGCGCGACCTCTCGCCGCAGCTCCACCGTGATCGCCGAGGCGTTGATCTCGCGCACCTCGCTCCCGAAGGTGTCGCGAAAGGCCTCCGACGCTTTGACCAGCTCCTCGAACTCGATGCCACGCTTGGGCCGGAACGAGGCGGCCTTGAACAGGTTGTTGTTGGTGAAGGTGTCACGCGCTTCGACGCCGGTGAGGCTGTCGATCGTCTGCCCCTTGCTCGTCGCCTCGATCTTTCCGCTACGAAGGAGGGAGAGGACGAGCAAGCGCACGACCTCGAGCTCCCAGCCGAAGGGCTGACTCGCCAGCGCTTCGGCGAGGAAGCGCCCGCTCGCGGTGTCGCCGTAATTGGCCCGCTCCTCGATGCGACTCAGCACCTCGGCGAGGGGGCCGCTCTCGATGCGGAAGACCGTCTTGCCCTTCTCGTCCCGGAGCAGGCCGAGCTGGCTGAAGACCGGGGGCAAGCCCTGGAGGTTGGCCGCGGTGAAGAGCGCATCGACGCCGGCCTTCACGTCCTTCGGCCTGGCGGCGGCCTCCTTGAAGCGATCGAAGACCTCGGGCAGCACGTTGCCGAGGATCTCCGAGACGCTCTTGCCGACGTCGGTGGCGCGCGCTCCGGGGCTGCGGTCGTTGCCGCGAAAATACACGCTGCCGGCGAGGCAGGCGGCTTTGAGCAGGCGCCGGAGCTCGTCGTGACGCTGGCGGGCCCGGCGCTGCTCTTCGTCGAGGAGCGTCGTCTGGTCGCGCGTGCTTGCCTCGCGGCCTTTGAGGGCGACCATCTCCTTCGAGCGAAACAGCTCCACGGTCTCGCGATCGATCTCCGGCGTCAGCGCGATCGACCAGAACACGCTCTCGCGCTCTCGCTGGCTGCGCACCCGCAGCTCGTCCGAGAAGGCTTTGAAGTTCTCGCCCTCGTCGGCGAGGTGCAGCTCGAACTTCGTGTCGCCGGGGACGACCTCGCGGCCGTGAATGAAGAGCCCCGCCTTGAAGGTCCGCGTCTCCAGGAAGGCGAACGTGGGCGCCGGCGTCCAGAAGCCGTTGAGCACCTCGGAGTAAATCCGGTGCGCGTCTCCGGGCTTGGGGTTGATGCCGTTGCGCGTGCGCTCCCAGTCGTCCTCGGCCGGGGTGGGAATGCGATAGCCGCCGTCGCCCTTGCGGACCTTGTGGGCGGCTTCGAGCTGCACCAGCGCCTCTTTCACGGCCGCGAGCTGGGAGTCGGCGCCGATGCCCGCGTGGAGCGCGGCGGCGATGTTCTCCGCCGTCCGGTGGACGCTCTTCACGTACTGCAGGAGGCAGATCACCTTCGCTACCGACTCGGCCAGCGGGTGGGGCTGGACGAGCTGCTTCGGGATCGACGCGATCTTCGCCCGCAGCTCGGAGTCGATGTTGTCGGCGACGAGATCGTACACCTGGTCGAGCCGCACCAGCTCGCCAATGCTGTGTTCGGCGAGGTTGACCGCCGGATGAATCAAGAGCTGCTGGGCGAGCTTGATGATGGTGCGGTTGGCGCCGCCGACGTGCTTGCTCGTCCCGCCCTGCGTACGCAGGCCGGACACGATCTGGATGATGAGATCGATCTGGTACGGGAGCAGCGGGTAGAGATCGATGAAGCTGTCCCGCGCGAGATCAGGCAGCTTGATGTCGGCGGTGAGGCGGGTGTGCTCGGTGAGCCGGCCGCGGTGCTCGTCGAAGAGCTTGCCGAGCACGGCCTCGGCCTCGGCGTTCTTCGATAAGACACGCTTGCTCGTGACCTCGGAGATGTCGGACGGCTCGAGGTGAACTTGCTGGGGGAAGCGGTCCTTGAGGCGCGCGAGCTCGACCCTGGTCTCGTCGAGGCCACTGACGATGTCGTTGAGCTTCTCCTGCGAGGTGACGACGATCCAGTGCTTGCCGCGCCCGCGGATGCCGAGGTTCTGCACGACGGCCTGGAGATCGAGCATCTTCTGCACGTCGCGGGCGACGAACTGGCCCACCTCGTCGATGACGAACATCAAGCTCTGACCGGGCTTCCGCCGCTTCATCAGCTCGGTCGCGCGCTCGGCCAGCTTGCCAGGGGTGATGTCGGCCTTGTTCTTGACGGCCTTGACCCACGAGTCCGCAAAGGGATACGTCGCTGGCTCGAGGTTGTGGAGCACCCGGCTCGCCTCGCTCAGGGCAAAGGCGATCTTCCCCTTCTGAGCGTCCCAGTCCTTGTCGAATGTCTTGCGGTATTCGGCCTCGAACGCGGCGAGCTGGCCCTTCTCTTCGAGGGCGATCTCCAGCTCGGAGAGATCGAGATCTTTGGCGTAGCGCAGGCTCTGAAGCAGGCGCCCATACATGATCTCGGTGAGCGTCTGGTTGCCGCTGCGGATGCCGCGGTCGGTCGAGACGTCGAAGATGACGGTGTGCGTCTTGATCTGCTCGGTGATGACCGAGAGCAGCACCGCGAGCTTCGGATCCTTGGCCTGCGCGGCAAAGCGCTTTGCGGCGGGCGTCCCCACGATGTCCCGGTTCTCCACCGCGAGGCCGAGCATCTTGGCGAAGCTCGATTTACCGGAGCCGAAGAAGCCCGAGACCCAGACCGCGATGCCCTCGTGAGGTTTGTTGGGCGTGTCGCGGTACAGATCGAGGATGTTGACGTAGTGCGCGCGGATCGCGTCCGTCACCACGTACTCGTCGATCTCGCCGGCGATGAGCTTGTCCTCGGTCTGGTCGACCTTGATGACCTCCTCGATGCGCCGGTAGATGTCGTTGTGAAAGAGCGATTTGATCGGCTGCGTGGTCATGATGGCTTCCCCGCTCAGAAAATCTTCGGGCGGTAGTTCGGATCGGCATCGAGGACGCCCATGAATTTGAGGCCCACCGCGCCGTCGAGCGTGCCCGGATAGAAGAGCACCGTGGGCACGACGAGCTGCCCCTTGGCTTGCTCGAGGAGCGCCGACACGCGGTACATCGGAAAGAGCGCGCCCGTGCGGAGAATGAAGACGATGTCGCGCCTGGGGTCGGCGGCCTTCGGCATCCTGGCCACGACGAGATTGACGAGCACCGGATCGTCGGCGAGCGCTGCATGGACGGTCTCGACGATGGTCGCCGCGCCCTGATCTCGCTCGGCCTCGTACCACTCCTGCGGCGTGTGCTGGGTCCGCAAGGCCTCTTCGAGGCACACCGCGAGGGAGATCGACGTGACGACCTTGGCCTTCTGCTCGAGGCGATTCGCGAGATCCGCCACCTCGCGGCGCAGCTCGAGCTCATCCTCGGGGTCGTACCGGAAGAGGGCGTAAGGCATGTCGTGGTACGAGCTGATGCGCTCGCGCGGGTCCGCGAGCCCGAGCACCGGTTCGAGGTCTTGCTTCAGACGCCGTGCGAGGTCACTCATGATGCCCAGAAGCTTTCTGCGTATGCGCGGGCGCTCTCGAAGGGGAGGGTCAGCTCGATCAGGCTGCCTGCGACCTGGTAGTCGAGCTTGCGAAACTGATGGAGCCGGAGTAGCTCGCGCTCCACGTCGGCGGGGTGCATCAGGAACATGCGCCAGTCCGGCGAGCCGATGATCTTGCGAGGGCTCCGCTGCTGGTCGCGGATCGCATGGAGCACGTAGAGGAAGCTGCGTTCGGGCAGGTGGTAGGTGACGAGCTGCTTGCTGACGCTGCCACGCAGGAGGCCAAAGTCCGCCGCCATCTTGAGCAGACCCGCGGCGGTCCGGCGGAGCGTGGTCTCTTTCCACACGTGCTCGGTGGTTCCTCCGCGCTCGGCAAGCGCCCAGAGGTAGCCGAGTAGCTGCTCGGGTCGCACCCGGAAGGCGCCTGCGTCGAAGGCCGGGAATAGCCAGTTTTGCAGGAAATCGCGGAGCAGAAACTCGTCCCGGGTAATGTGCCAGAGCAGGAGGGGCTTCCACTCCTCCATCGCACATCCATGCTTCGCCAGATCGACGAGCGGGCGATCTCGGCCTTCGGGCTCGAACCGTCGGTTCATCACCTTGGCCACGTCGCGCACCCAGGTGATGCTCTTCGCGCCGATGAAGTTCTCGTCCCGCAAGCGGTCGAGGTTCTCGCGCTTCGTGCGATCGAAATCCCACGCGGAGAAAACCGCGTAGGTCTCGTTGATCATCGCGCCCTTCACCGTCGTGAATGACGAGACGACATTCGCGCGCGAGGCCGACTTCATGCGTCGCCCATGCGCGCATACGGGACCGCGAGCTTCGTTTCCTCCCCGCACGCGAAGCCGAGCGCGAGCTGCGCGACCTCGTCGTCGGTCGCGGCGAAAACGCCGGGAAGCAGGACGGCTCGCGTCTCGGCCGATCGGCGGAGCCGGGACGAAGCCTCGACCTGGCGCTCGCTCACGATCTCGAACGCACGCAGGAGAGCGCGGAGATCCATGCCCTGCGCCGCCGCGAGCTTCTCGAAGAACGGCGTGAACGATGCGGCCTGGTCGAGCCAGTGCTCCCAGCGCGCGTCGAACTCTTCTTCGATCTCCTCGGTGAGGTGCCAGAGGGTGACGCTCTTGGGTGCGTCGAAGTGGTCGGCGCATCGATGCGCGGCCACTGCGAACACGCTCCTCGCCTGCGCAAAATAGTGCGTGCGGGGAAACCCGCGGCGAAGCGCGGCCGCGCCGAGCCGGCCAAGCTGGCCCTTGGTGTTCCACCACTTCGCGAGGTCCATCTCGCCGAAGCGCGCGACCACGAGCCGGAGCTTGAGAAGCTGATCGAGATCGAGGCGCGGCGCTGTCACGAGTAGCCCCAGCGGCGCGTCATCACGCGCTCGGATCGGCCTCGAATCATGGTCCTTCCCATTGAAAGCCTGCGCTGCTCCGTTGCTCTCGCCTGACCTGGCCGCCGTGCGTTTTGCCCCGAGGGCGCTGGGGCGCACGCTACGCGGGGGGCGGGTGCGAGGTCAACGGGGAGCGAAGGCACGCGGCACGCTACACGGGGAGCCCCACGACATGCGATACGCAGAATGTCGAATCGACACGCGGCGCTGGATCATGCGCCCGCATCCGTGATGACTATCCAGGGCCGCGACATCCCCGAGGTCCTGCAAAAACGTGACATCCCCCTCGAAGGAGCCACCCATGGGCATGTATGGAACCCTCTGCCGCATCTCCGAGCGCCAGCTCGCCCGCATCACCGCCTCTCCCGAGCGCGCCGCCTCCCTCCTCTCGCTCTCCGGCCCCGTCCAGTCCAAGCCCTGGCGCATCCTCCACCTCGAGAAGGCCTGGGACATCCTCGACAAGGGCCTCAACCTCGGATCGAAAGAAGGCCCCCTCGCCGACGCCATCCACGGCGTCCACGGCGAGAAGATCGGCCCGAGCCTCAGCTACGGCCGCGCGCGCTATCTCACTCCCGCTCAGGTCGCCGCCACGGCCATGGCCCTTCGCGCCTTCCCCGAAGCCACCTTCCGCCAGCGCTGGCGCTCCGGCGCGCTCCGCGACGCCTACGTCTTCGGCGCCATGTCCGGCCCCGAGGCCGCCGCCGCGAGCGCCACGCGGTATGGCGACCTCCTCGCCCATCTCGCTCTCCCGGTCGAGGAGGAAGACGACCCTCAGGAAGAGATCCTCGACGAGCTCCGCGAGCTGGTGCGGTTCTATGGCCGCGCCGAGAAGCGCGGAGATGGGATGATCATGGCGGTGACGTAGCCGCCGCACCCGGACGCCGACGAGGCGAGCGCGGGAGTTGCTTCGGCTCGCCGCTCGCGTTCCCGAGGCTCGACGCGCGGCGCCGATCCGCCTAGCATCCCCGCATGGGAGCAGGTGCATGGCGCGTCGAGACGACGCCGGAGGAGTACCCGTGAAACACTTCATCAACGACCGCTCCACCATCGTCACCGAGGCCCTCGACGCCGCGGTCCTCCTCTCGGAAGGCAAGCTCGCTCGCCTCGATGGATACCCCTCCATCAAAGTCCTCGTCCGCGCCGACTGGGACCGATCGAAGGTCGCCGTCATCTCGGGCGGCGGCGCCGGCCACGAGCCCGCGCACGCCGGCTTCGTCGGGGAAGGCCTGCTCACCGCCGCGATCTGCGGAGAAATCTTCGCCTCGCCGAGCGTCGACGCCGTGCTCGCGGGCATCCTCGCCGTCACCGGGAAGGAGGGCTGTCTCCTCATCGTCAAGAATTATACCGGGGATCGCCTCAACTTCGGCCTCGCCGCCGAGCGGGCGCGCGCGCTCGGCCTCTCCGTCGAGATGGTCATCGTCGCCGACGACATCGCCATCGCCGACGCCCTCCAGCCGCGCGGCCTCGCAGGCACCCTGTTCGTCCACAAGGTGGCCGGGTATCTCGCGCAGAGCGGCGCCCCGCTCGACGCCGTGAAGGCCGCCGCCGAGGGCGTCGCGCGCCGCGTTCGATCCCTCGGTATCTCGTTCTCGACTGGCACCATCCCCGGACAGCCCACCGCCGTCCGGCTCGGCCCCGACGAGGTCGAGCTCGGCCTCGGCATCCACGGCGAGCCCGGCGCCGAGAAGATGGCCTATCGCCCGATTGACGAGCTCGCCGCCACCATGGCCGCTCGCCTCGACGCGATGGTCGGCGCCACGACCGCCCCGCTGGCGATGATCATCAACGATCTCGGCGGCGTCCCGCCCATCGAGCTGGCCATCGCCGCGCGCGCCCTCCTCGCCGCGACGAAGCGCGAGGTCGCGCTGGTCTTCGGCCCCGAGCGACTCATGACCTCCCTCGACATGAAGGGACTCTCGGTCTCGGTGCTCCCGCTCGATCCCGACACCGAGCGCGCGCTCCTCGCCCCCGTCGGCCCGCGCGCCTGGCCGCCAGGGCGCCGCCCCACGAAGACGGCCCCACTGCCGCTCCCCGAGGGCGTGAAGGCCACGGTGTACACGCCGACCACCAACGCGCCACGACGTCGCGTGGTGGAGACGGTGTGTACCACCCTCGTCGGCCTCCAGGCGGAGCTCGACGCGCTCGACGCGAAGGTGGGTGACGGCGACACCGGATCGACGTTCGCCACCGCCGCCCGCGCGATCCTGGCCGATGTCGACGCGCTGCCGCTCGATCACGCGGCCTCGCTCTCCGCCGCGATCGCCGCGCGCCTCTCCACGGTGATGGGCGGATCGAGCGGTATCCTGCTCTCGATCGGCGTCGCGGCCATGGGAGCATGCCTCTCGCGTCAACTGACGATCGAGCCCGCGAGCTGGCCTGTCGCGCTCCGCCGGGGTATCCACGGCATCCAGGAATACGGCGGCGCGAGCGAGGGTGATCGGACGATGCTCGACGCCCTCCTCCCCGCCGTGCGAGCCCTCGAAGCAGGACAGGGCCTCTCCGGCGCGGCCGTCGCGGCGAGGCGCGGCGCCGAGGCCACCGGAGCGATGAAGAGCGCCCGCGCCGGGCGATCGAGCTACGTGCCCGAGCACGCTCTCGCGGGCGTCCCGGATCCCGGAGCGATGGCGTTCGCCGCGATCTTCGAGGCCCTCGCGCGCTCGTGACCCGACAGCCCCCGTCGCTTGGCGACGCGGACTCTACGTCTTCGCAGCGCCCTCGTCGGCGCCGAGGATCGCCATCGCGATCCGCCCGACGAGGGGAATCGACCAGCCCTCGCCCCGCCACGCGCGAAACGCGGCGAGCAAGTGCACCGCGACGAGCCCGAGCACCCCGAGGGCGAGCCCGCCGAGCGGGAGCGCGAACGTCGCCGCCGCGAGCCCGTCGTGCTTGCCCGATCCCACCAGCGCGAACAGCACCAGAAAGCCCACGAACCCGACCGTCATCACCAGGCCGAAGAGCGCCTGAACGAGCACGGCCTGCAGGGCATGAAAGGCCACGAACCGCGACTCTTTGCGCTTGAGCACGTAGAGGGCAATCGGCCCGACGAACCAGAACCCGGCGAAGCACGCCAGGTGCGCCACCGCCGCGAGCAGGCGATTCTCTTGAGGCTCGACGGCGCCCGGCACGGCGCGGAGAGGGGGCTGGGCAGTCATGACGCGGGCAGCAAACCACGGCGGGCGACGCGGAGGAAATCCATTCGCCGCGGGGACGGGGAGGCGCCGCCGCGGGGCCCGATAGAGCACGACTCCGTACGTCGATATCATCTCCCGCGCTCGTTGACGGCCGAGCTCGACAAGCTGCAGAAAGAGATCGGGCAATAGCCTCTCTCCAGCGCTCCGCCGGGCAGCGCGTGGGGGCTTCACCTCACGTAGATCCGCGGGCGCACCTTCAGCTTCTGCGCGCCGACCGTCACCTCGATCACCACGGTGGCGACGGCGGCCGGCGGCGTCAGCGTACCTCGCCAGACGCCGTCCGCGTCCTCGTGCATCGGCGTCGCGAACGCCCCGGCGCTCGCGGTCACCGTCACGGCGGCCGCCGGATCGCCCAGCGCAGCCGGCTTGATCTGGATCTGCACCGGAACAGGCGCGCTCGTCGCCACCCTCCGCGGCAGCACGGAGACGACGTCCGGCTCGACCACGTCGACGACGTGCCCTTGCCCCACGTCCACCTTCTGGACGAGCCCGCTCGGCCAGGTGACGCTGACGTTGCCCGACGGCGCCCGCAGCGTCTCGCGCGTCACCCCGCCTGCATACGGGTTGCCGCCGCCGCGGACGAGGCGAGTCTCCCCGGTCGGCGAGGTGATCGTGGCGTTGACGCCGTCGGGGTTCGACAGCGAACCATGGAGAGCGATCGTCCGCCCCGCGCCGGGATTGACCACGTCGTTGCGGAGGATCCGCACGCTCTGGGTGCACCCGATCAAGAGATCACCGTCGCCGTCGCCGTCGAGGTCGGCCACCTGCACGCTCCGGCACGGCTGATAGCCTGTCAGGCCGACCGCGCCGGCGATGTCGCGGAAATGCCCGGGCGCCCGCTGCCAGAAGAGCGCGTCCCGCGAGCCCGGCCCGTTGCCCATCGGATCCGAGGGGTTGTGCGTCACGTAGACATCGGGCTTGCCGTCGAGATCGGCGTCGAGCGTGGCCATGGCCCAGGCGGTGATGAAATGGCCGTCGGGATCCGGGAAGGCGTCGAGTCCGACATACGGGCCGATGGTGCCCGAGAACGTCGGCGCCTTCCAGACAGGGCTGTTGAAGCAGCCTGCGATGAACTCGTCGAGGTGCCCGTCGCCGTCCACGTCGAGCACCGCGCTCCCCATCGGCCCGGTGTTCTCGTCAGGCACTGTCGCGTCGATCAGCACCGGCAGATCCGGCCCTTCGGCGAAGCGGTAGTGCTTGCCCATCGGGCCTTGCTGACAGGCATCCTGAAAGGGCCAGACGTGGAGCGCGCCGTCGGCCCCGACGCGGTCGACGGCGACGGCGAAGGTGTTGGCCTCGGGCAGATCGAGCCCGAGCGCAGGGCCGATGTCGGCGAAGCGCAGATCTCCCTCGTTCCGCAGGTAACGGTTCGGCGACTGGGTGCCAGTGCAGTCGAGCCGCGCGACGACGATGTCGAGGAGACCATCGTTGTCGAGGTCGACCAGCGTGAGCCCCTGGTAGTCGCGCAGCGCCTTGGTCTCGGCCACGCCCGCTGCGACGCTGACGTCGGAGAGCGTCCCGCCGCTGTTCTTGAAGATGTGGACGTCGTCGCCCGCCGTCACCAGCTCGGGCAGGCCGTCGCCGTCGAGATCGCCGAACGCCGCCGCGTGGACCGAGAGCGGCAGCGGCGGCCCCGACGGGGTGAACCCCATCTGTCCGTTCTGCAGGTAGAGCTGCGCGCTGAAATTGAAGGGCATCCACACCAGCAGATCGAGATCGCCGTCGCCGTCGATGTCCCCCGCGATCACGCCGAGGCGGTCTGTCTGCGCCGCCGTCTGGGGGTACTTGAACCCCAGAGTGGGCGCGATATCGGTGAAGGTGACCGGGACCGAGGGTTGCTGGGAAGGCCCGTTGCCGAACGTGACCTTGCTGCTGTAATCCCGGGCCGCGCCGTTGATGAGCGCCTCGATCCACAGGGTGTGATCGCCGTCGGCGAACAGCCGGGTATCGAGCAGGAGATCGGGGTTCTTCGGCGTGGGCGCGGGCAGCGGCGCCCCGTCGAGCGTCCAGGTGCTCACCTGTCCTTTGGTGCGCACCAGGACAGCGCCCTCCCAGGGTCGCAGGAGATCGGGATAGCTGACGAGGTTCTTCAGCGGCTGGCTCGAGTCCATGCCTCCGCCTTGCCCGCTCGACGCCGCGGCGGCGCTGGCCGCCGCCGTCGTCGACGCCGCGCCTCCCGTGCCCGTGCTCGCCGCGCTGGCCGGATCGGCGCCGCCGCCACCGCTCGTCGCGCCGAGTCTGGCGCTCTCCGACGAGCACGACGCCGCAAGCAACATCAGGGCGACCGACGACGCGACCAGAGAGGCAAGGCGCATGACCGGACACGCTATCACGGCGCTCCGCCGCGCGGGAACATCCGTTCGCGGCTATCAGGCACCTACGCGGCCGCTCCGCCGCTCACGACGTGCCAACCCTGCTTCCGCTGCTCGTCGCGGACTCGCTTGAGCAAGCCTGGCCAGCGGGCCTCTTCGATCCCGAGGAACCCGAGCGCGCCGCGGGCGTCGTCGAACCCGGAGCTCGCCACGGATCGCGGGCTCGCTCCCGCGGACAACGGAGGATCGCCGACGACCTTGAGCGCCGAGCACGCCTTTCCGTGAGCTCGCGATCAGCCCCGCCGCGGCGGCCGCACCACGCGATCGAGCAGGCGCTCCACCCACTCTTCCGGCGTGACGCAGAGCCCGGTGTGCGGCGCCGAGATCTGGACAATGGTGCTCCGCGGGGCCGACACCCAGTGCCAGCGCTCGCGCAGCGGGAGCAGCCCTATCGGGCCACCCTCCGGCCCGCCCGCGCAGATCCGCGGGATCGCCTCCAGGTGGCGCTTCACCAGCGGCAGATCCGCGTCGGGCGCGAGGGCCGAGAGGCGCGCTTCGTCGAGCTCGATCCGCGCCTGCAGGAAGCCGTGATCGTGGCAGAACACGATCACCCCGGCGTTGATGAACTCTTCGCGCTCGACGTGGGGGACGACCCGCACGACGGCGTAGTCAAACGAGCAACGCGCGGGCACGCTGGGCCTCCTCGAGCAAGAGAGGGATCGCCGCCACGCGATCGCGCAGCCAGGCGACATAGGAGGCGCGGTGATCCTCGACGTCGTCGAAGGCATGATCGGACTCGAGCCACGTCGCCGGGATCTGCGAAACGAGGTGATCGATGAGCTCGTTCGTGACGACGGCGCCGAGGTGGGCGGCGGCCTCGGCGAGCGCGGCGGCCTGCGGCAAGAGCACGTGCTGCGCGACCTCGACGAAGGGATCGCGGCTGCCTTCCAGCCGATCCGTCGGGCGCCAGCCGTGATGAAAATACAGCGATGCTCCGTGGTCGATGAGCCAGAGCCGCTCGTGCCAGCACAGCAGGTTGGTGTTGCGCGGGGTGCGATCGACGTTGGTGACGAAGGCGTCGAAGAGCACGATGCGCGAGGCCGTGACGGCGTCGGGCAAGGGGCCCACGACGGGATCGAACGTGATGCTCCCGGGCAGGTAATCGAGGCCCAGGTTCAGCCCGGCGCTGGCCGAAAGCGGGGCGAAGATCTCGGGATCGAGCTCGCTCGCCGAAAGCTCGCGGTCGAGGTCGACGTAGACCAGCTCGGGCACGAGGAGCCCTGCCGCCCGGGCGATCTCGCCCGCGACCAGCTCGGCGACGAGCACCTTCGGGCCCTGGCTCGCGCCGCGGAGCTTGACGACGTAGAGCCCGAGATCGTCGGCCTCGACCAGAGCCGGCACGGAGCCGCCCTGGCGGAAGGGCAAGACATAGCGGGCAGCACGAACGGAGCGCAGCATGGTAGTCGCACTCTACTCCGACGCGCCGGCATGGCGTACGGGATTCCCTGAGTCGCTGCGGCGAGCCGAAATGTCTCGCTGCGTCGCCGCGTTCGGTCCCCTCTTCGTGCGGCAACTGGGCTAGAGTCATCGGCCCATGGGCGACGCCAGATCACCCCAGCTCGACAGCGAGACTTCACGCGCCGAGGCGGGCTTTTTCCCCGGCATGGTGCTCGACGGTCGCTATCGCCTCGAGTCGCTCCTGGGCCAGGGCGGCATGGGGACCGTCTGGGTGGCGAGCCAGCTCGCGCTCCACCGGCAGGTCGCGGTCAAGTCGCTCCGCGTCGCGGCGCCGTCGCATCGCATTCGCCTGCAGCGCGAGGCGTTCGCGCTCGCCGCCGTTCATCACCCGTCGATCGTCGAGGTGTACGACTACGGCGAGACGGCGGGCGGCCTGCCCTACGTGGTGATGGAGCTCGTGCGCGGCGAGTCGCTGGCCGAGCTGCTCCATCGCGTGGGCGCGCTCCCCGCGGAGGAGGCGGTCCGTCTGGTGCTCCCGATCCTCGAGGGGCTCGCCGCGGCGCACCGGGCCGGCGTCGTTCACCGCGACATCAAGCCCGAGAACGTGGTGCTGGCGAGCGGTCCTCTCGGCGTGCTCCCCAAGCTGCTCGACTTCGGGATCGCCCGGATCGACAGCGACGCCGGCGCGCGCGTCACGGTCGAAGGCGGCCTCCTCGGAACCCCGGCCTACATGGCCCCGGAGCAGATGCGCGACGGCCCCACCGACGAGCGCGTCGACGTCTGGGGAGTGGGCGCGCTGCTCTATCATCTGCTCGCGGGCGAGGCTCCGTTCGGCGCGAGCAACAACATCCTCGTGGTGATGCGTCGCGTCCTCGAAGAGCCGCCTTCGTACCCGCGAAGAGCGCGCGCGCTCGACGGCCGACTCTGGGGGATCTTGACCGCGGCGCTGCGGAAGGAGCCGAGCGATCGCCTGCCCTCGGCGGACGCGCTGCGCGACGCGCTCGCTGGCTGGCTCGACGCGCGGACGAGCGTCAACCCGGGGGCGATCGCCGCGTTTTCCACCTCCGCGCCGCCGCCGCCGCGCGCCACGTCGTCGCTCGCGCCCACCCTGCTCGCCGCGACCGAGCCTCGCGCCGACACGCCGCAACCTGCCGTCACCTCGCCCTCGCTCGACGACGCCCCGCCTTCCATCGACGCCCTCATCCGCACCAAGCTCGGAAGCTGACATGCTCGACCTCGCCCGACCGATCACCGTGACCCCGTTCGACGCGCGCCGCGTCGATGACCTCTCGGACGCGGAGCTCGACGCGCTCTCCTTCGGCGTGATCGCGCTCGACGAAGAGGGCACCGTCCTTCGCTACAACCTCTACGAATCGCGGCTCGCGCGCCTCGATCGCAACCAGGTCGTCGGGCGCAACTTCTTCGACGACGTGGCTCGCTGCGCGCGGACCGAGGCCTTCCAGGGGCGCTTCCGCGCCTTCACGCGCGAGGGCGCGGAGGGGCAGGTCGACCATTTCGATTTCATCTTCGACTTCAAGTTCGGCGCGCAGAACGTGGCGATCGAGCTGATCCGCGCGGCCGACGCGCCGCGCTGGTATCTCTTCGTCAATCGCACCAGCGTCGCTCCACCGCGGCCCTCGTTCCCCGTGGAGATGCTCGCGGCGCAGCAGAGCGATCTCGCCCCCGACGAGGACCGTCAAGGCGTCCTCCGCGACGAGCTCGAGCGCCGGATCGTCGACGCGCCGGCGCCGTTCTTCGCCGCGCTCCGCGCCACCTGCGATCGCCTCGCGCCGGAGACGTGGCACCTCTTCGCGACGGAGTGGGGCGTGCAGTGGGGCCGCCGCACCGCCGTCGATCTCGAGGCCTCGGTGCTCGAGAGCGGCGGGCGATCGCTCCGCGAAATCCCGATGCGCGAGGTCGCGCGCCTGGTGTCCTCGTACCTCTCGGAGCGCGGCTGGGGCTCGCCCTCGTTCGACTTCGCGCTCACGACGGAGGGCCTGCTCGTGATCGATCTCGCGCGGAGCGCCCTCGCCGAGGCGGCCCCGCGCCCGCCGCGCACCGGCAGCGCGCCGCGCGACGATCTCGCGTGTCACATCGTGGCCGGCTGCCTCGCGGGGATCCTCTCGTCGATCGCGGGCCGGCGGCTCGCGGCGCGCGAGGTGGCCTGTGTGGCGGGCGGCGCTCACCACTGCTCGATCGTCGTCGTCGCGCACGAGCGGCGCGCCGCCGTCGACGCCGCGCTCGCCGATGGCGGTCGTGGGGTGGAGCCGATCCGCGCCGCCCTGCGCCGCGCGCCCCGCGGCGAGGAGAGCACGCGATGAGCGCGCTCCCCGGAGCCCCGCGCCGGCGCCCGCGCCCGACCGCGGTGAAGCGCGACGACGAGATCGTTCGCGGCGCGCCGGCCGAGACGCTCGATCGCCCCGCGGGCGAGCTGCTCGAGAGCCTGCGCTGGGAGGGCCTGGAGCCCGATCCCGACTCCCTCGCAGCCGAGGTGTTCCTCGGCTGGCTCTGATTCTCACGTCTCTGCCGCGAGCAGGAGCTGGCTTTGAACCGCCCCCGAGAGACCGAGTCTATGGTGCGACTCGGCCCCTCCGTTCAAACGAGGGTCGCCGGGTTCGACGCGGCGGCGTGGGGTGGGTGAGCTCTGCTCCAGGGATCGGCTCACCGGCGCGGTAGCGGCCCGGCGCGCTGCAGCGCAACGACGCCTTGGTCCGGCGGAGCCACTCGGCGTGTCGCGTGAAACCGCTTGCTTTCCCCTGGCGCCCGACTACCGCATCACTCCCGTGAGCCCCCTCCGTCCCTCCGCCGAGCCCGCTCCGGGAGATCTCCCGGGATCGAGCAAGCCCGCGCGCGCTCCGGGCGATCCGCGCGAACAGGCCATCGCGCAGCGCGGGTTCACGTTCGTTCACGGGGCCGACATGCGCCCCATGCTGGAGGAGCACGGCGCGCTGTCGGACTGGGCCACCTTCACCGCGAGCTGGAACGATCTCGAGCTCGATCGCTACATGGCTGACGGCGGCCGCTATCGCCGCCGGCGCCACGCCGTGTTCACCGTCTCGGCGGCCGGCGCCATCCGGCGCGAGGCCAATCAGCCTCACTATCAAGGTCGGGAGTACAACGCGCTCAACGGCGGTGTGGCCCGCTGGTTCGCGCCGATCACGGAGAGCGCCGGGAGCGGACCGAGCCTTCAAACCATCCTCGCGTTCTGCGCGGCTCTCTTCGGCGCTCTCTCTCCCGCGACGCGCACGTGGCGGGTCGAAGCCCATCAATTCCGCATCGAGGCGCAGCCGGGCGCGGTCGGCCTGCCGACGCCCGAGGGCGTGCACCGCGACGGCGTGGACTACGTGCTCGTCCTGCTCATCGCCCGTCACAACATCGTCAGCGGCACGACGACAATCCACGACACCGATCGTCGCTGCCTCGGCGAGTTCACCCTGACTGCCCCCTTCGACGCCGCCCTCGTGCACGATGCCCGCGTGTTCCATGGAGTCACCGCGGTCGAGCCGCTCGACCCTTCGATCGTCGCGTACCGCGATGTCCTGGTGGTGACGTTCCGCGCCGAGGGCGGGCAGGGCCCGCAGGGATGACGGCGCCGGTCCCGCCCGGCATTCACGTCATCCGGGCGGCACGCGCCCGTGGCGGTGGTGTTCCGCCACGGGCCGCGCCGGTGGTGGCATGTTTCCCGGTGGCACCTGGACACCGGCGATGTCGAGGGAGCCTGGCTCTATGGCCAGCTCTACGCGCGCCGGGGCGACGTCTCCCCGGACGGCGAGCTGCTCTGCTACTTCGTGATGAAGCAGCGCAGCCTGGGCGCAGAGCGGGTGAGGCTCGAAGCCGGCTCGGCAGGCGCCCGGCCCGGAGCGTCGCGCCAACCGACGTGGGCGGATAGGCCCTCCACGCGCCGCTCGGGCGCGCTGAATCGGCCGCGGGTGCGCCAGGAGCGGGGCCGGAGCGCCGAGGACGGCTGTGCTTCGACCCTGTCGCGATCGCGCGTGTGACAGCCTTGCATGCGTGAGGCGCCGCCGCCGCTGGAATTCATCCATTTGCGGTCATCACGGCCGAAAATAATCATGGCACGAGACCCGCAATGGCCCTCTGCGTGACGACGAACCGAGGTCCAGGGGCCCGGCGCGTCATTGTAGAGAACCCCGCCAGTCCGGTGCTGCGCTCGTGTGCTCCGCGCCGCTCTGGCATGATGAACGGATATTCCCGATGATTCTTAACCGAATGATGCTTGGTCTCTCCGTTGCTCTCGCCTTCGCGGCCGCCGGCTGCGGTGGTGACGATCCGCTGACGGGCACTTGGTCCAACACCGCCTGCTTCGGC
This sequence comes from Byssovorax sp., assembly GCA_025362495.1. GTDB lineage: Bacteria > Myxococcota_A > Polyangia > Polyangiales > Polyangiaceae > JANYGI01. The sequence goes on from JANYGI010000183.1 coordinate 21,984, forward strand.
GCCAAGACGACGCCCGCGGGCGTCAAGAGCTGCAGCACCGAGCTGACGTTCACCGCCGATCTCGCGTTCTCGCTCACCGCCAAGGCCTTCTCCGAGCCGGCCACGGCCATGGCGCCCGGCTGCACCACCACGCGCACCGTCGTCGGCCAGACCTGGTCCACCGACGGTCAGTCCTTCACCCTGGTCGGTGACGCCAAGGCGACGACCGAGCGCTCGAGCTGCGTGAACGCTGCGGACGAGTTCAAATCCATGGCCACGACCGATATCACGGTCGCCTCGCGCGCTTCGGGCTACACCATCACCGATACCTCGCTGACGATCCCCACGGGCGATCTCGCGGGTACGTATACCCGCTGAGACAGCGGCTGTTCATCGGCCAGGACAGGACGAGAGAGGCTGGACGGCGATCGCTGTCCAGCCTCTTCAGCGCGTCCTCTCCACTCCTGCCCCGCGCCGGAGCGGGCTCCTTGCTCGTGAGGCTCAGCGCAGGACCTGGCCGGTGACGATCTCCATCGTCGCTCGATGCGTCAGTCGCCCCGACTCGGCCACGAGGTGCCGGACGACGGGCAGATCCTCGCCTAGGAAGCGGATCGCGTGCCGGCGAAACGACTCGGGATCTCCCGTCGAAAGTACCCGCAGGGAGCCAGTCCCCGGCGCGTCGAAGCCGGGGTGCGCAGCGAGCCACGCCACGAGCCGCTTGGCCAGGTACGGCGCCGGATCCAGCACTCTCGCCGTCGTGGCCGCCTCGAACGCGGGCAAGAGCAGCGGATAGTGCGTGCACCCGAGCAGCAGCGTATCGACGCCTTCCAGGCCCTCCAGATACCGGGCCACCGTGAGCCGCGCGATGTCGGTGGTCTCCCACCCTTCCTCGACCAGCGGCGCGAGCAGCGGCGCCGCCCGCTGGGTGACCCGGTGCGATCCCAGCTTGGCGATCTCCACGGGCAGCGTGCCTGAAGCGACGGTGCGGTGGGTGGCGAGGATGCCAATGTGCCCCGCGCTCGTGGCCACGGCGATCTCGGCCGCGGGGATCGAGACGCCGAGGATCCGCCGCGTCGATCCCGGGCCCGCATAGCGCCGCTGGAGGTGCCGCAGCCCGACGCACGAGACGGTGTTGCATGCGACGACGATCAGCCGACACCCCTCCTCGAAGAGGCGATCCACGCTCTGCTCGGCGAAATCGAGGATCGAGTTCACGTCGCGACCGCCGTAGGGCCCGCGCCCGGTGTCGCCGAGGTAGAGAAAATCGCGCTCGGGAAGCGCTTCTCGCAGGCGTCGCAGGACGGTGAGCCCGCCGAACCCCGAGTCGTAGACGCCGATCATCGGGGGCTCCGCGCTGCGGTGTCGCTGTGCATGCCCCCGTTGTCAGCCGTTCCCGGCGCGGGCGTCAAGTTCGGTGCGCTCGCTGACCCGCGGGACGGCCCCTTGCGCGACACACCCCGGCAATCGGTGCTCTGACGCGGGGCCACGCCGAACCTGCGCTCCCGGAGAGGCGCGCTGCCGGTGACCCAGTTGACATGCACTGATGCACTGATGCATCCAGCGGACGAAAGTCGCCCCGGCGGCTCCGGCCACTCCTCCTGACTGTTCGGCGGTCCACGCTCGCGCTGGATCGCCGTGTTGACGTTCTCGCGGGTACCCATGTTTGCGATATCACCGTGGTCAGGTGTCCCGGCGCACACCATCGTTGCCAGATGATTTCATCGCGAAAATTGACCGGTTCTCGTTGACTTGACTCTTGCTTCCAAGGACACTAGCCACGTCCCCTGCATCTTTCACAAGAGCGGTGCTCCGCGGTTGCGAGAGCTACAAGCAGGCTCTCGTTCGCTGGCAAACACTTGTCGAGCAACGGGGCGGCTCGACGACCGCCGAGCGCCCGCGAGTCGCGCGCTGGAGCGATTCTCTGCAATCAACGAGGTGGAGTTTGGGAATCGAGCTTCAGAAGGTCGTCGACTACGTCAACGCGCATACGACCGGCCTGGCCGCCGTGGATCTGGCTCGGTTGAACCTTCGAGTGGGCAAGCCCCTGTCCAGGTTCGCCATGTCGATCCCCGACACACCCGACACTCTCACGCGCGCGTGGCAATGCGCGCGGGAAATCCTCGCCGAAGGGGGCACGACGTGACCGCAGCCATCGTCCCGCACGCCGATCTCGACCGCAGCACGCTGACGCTCGGCGGGCGTCGCGTGGTCCTGCACTGTCACCACTACAACGTCTTCCTCCAGCGCACGATCGAGGACGGGCTCGGGGCGCACGCCCCCGCGCTGCTCACCCAGGCAGCCATGGAGTCGGCGCGGGCCACGCTGTCGAAGCTCGAAGCCGAGGGCCCCGCGGGCTCCCCGGCGGCGGTGATCGCGCGCGGCGCAGACGTCCTCGCGCATCATGGCTTCGGCCTCGCCGACGTGAGCGCGCTCGGCGAACGAGGCGGAACGGCGACGATCGAGCGCGCGCACTACGCCGTCGGGTGGCTCGCCAAGTTCGGCCGGCGCGCGACGCCGTGCTGCTTTTTCAGCGCCGGCTGGCTCGCGGGCGCCGTCGTCGTCGCGGGCGGGTTCTCGCCGGAGCGCGTGGTCGCGCGCGAGACGGAGTGTCTCGCGGCGGGCGCCCCGCGCTGTAGCTTCCTCGTGGAGGTGTGGTGATGGCGATCCACGAACGAGCGATCATCGAGGCGGTCTCCGGCCTCGGCTTCGCGGGGAACGAAGAGGGGCTCATCCCCGCGTTCGGCCTCTACCTCACGAAGCACTTTGCGGACTACTACAACCGCATCTCCTATGCCCTCCTGGGCGACTTCATCCGCCGCGCGCCGGAGCTCGAAGAGGACGCGCGCGCTCTCTTGATCGAGGCCGGTCGCGTCTGCTCGTTCCACACCTTCGGCGGGATCATGACCTCGGTCGAGTGGGACGCCGTCGTGCGGCCGATGATCGAGTCTCGCGAGGACTGGGTCCTGGGCATGGTGGCGGTCGTCAACGCCCTCGGCTGGGGCCGATGGGAGGTGAAATCGCTCGAAGCCAACGAGCGCCTCGTGCTCACGGTCCACGACAGCTACGAGGCGACAGGCTACGTGCGCGATTACCCCCGGGCCAAGGAGCCGCGGTGTTACCTCGCGGCCGGCGGCGTCGCCGGGCTCATGAACCTCGTTTACCAGGGGGACATCACCGCGCGGCCGACCTTCAGCGAGGCCTATTATCTCGAGATCTTCCGCAGCCCGCGGACCTTTGCCGCGCGCGAGACACGCTGTCTGGCGATGGGGGACTCGTGCTGTGAAATCGTCGCGGAGCGAGACCCCATCTGAGCGACGAGAGCGCCGACGCAGGCGGGGAGAAGCGGGGCCCGCCGGGGCCTCGCGGCTGCGCGTCGTTCGGTGACGTGCTCGAGGTGATCCAGGTCGGCGCCGTCACGGTGACGCGTCTCTACGGTTGCACCCGGCGTGATCAGTACGAGCTGCGCGCGCCGCGCCCCTTCCCGTCGCAGCTCCGCGACCGGCTCGAGGTCGGCAGGGCGTCGCGGGGCGGGCCGGATCTCTACGTGATCGACGAGCCCGGGGCCTTTCAGCTCACGGTCGCACCGAAGTCCGCGCGCGCCCTGATGATGCCTCGACTCACGACCCCTCTCGAGTCCCAGCGAGACACGGCGCTCTCGCTCGCCGGGATCGTCGACGAGCTCCTCCTCGAGGCGCCGAGATAGGGTGTCGTCCACGAGGGCGAGCCCGCCTCGTCGCTCGCTTCGCGCGTGGCGGCGCCGAGCCGCTTCCCTGGACCGAGCGCGCGTAGTACATCACCGCGATGCGCGCGATGCGGGTGCTGGGGCTTGTCGGCGCGCTCGGCCTCTCCGGCTGCAACCTGCTCGCGCAGGGGCAGGTCGGCCCCGTCGTGGCCGTCGCCGAGAAGAAGGCCCACGTGGGCGTCGAGGGCAACGCCACGATGTACCTGGACATGCGGGCGGGCGACGACTGGGCCGACTGTCACCTCGGCAATGGCGCCTGCCAGCACCCCGAGACGGCGACGCGCGCCGGGATCCGCAGCGGCATCTTCGCTCGCGGGACCGATCTCGGGCTGGCCCTGGGCCTGGAGCCCGGGTATTTCTACGGCCGGACCGACGGACAGAAGCTCTTCCTCCTGAGCGCGGCCGGCCGCTTCGGCTTCGAGACCCTGAACGGAACCCCGTACGGATCGGCCGGCGCCTCCGCCGCGTTCACGTCGGGCCTGGTCGTTCACAAGTCCTACGATTCGCGGGCTCACATCCTCTGTCGCGAGCTGACGTACCTGACGGCGAGCCTCCAGGGGACGATTGACTATCTCCCGGCGGCCGCCGGATCGCCGGCGATCCCGGGCGTTTCCTTGCTGTTCGGGGTGATCTCGCTCGACGACAGCGGCGCGGACTCCGACGCTGGCTTCTCGCGCGGTACCTGCCCGCGCTGAGACTGCCTATCTCCCGGTGAGGCGCTTGCGGGCGAGCGTGTGGCCCCGGCGCAGCGCGGCGGACCAGAAGCTCGCCCCGCCGAGGTCGCCCGGGTCCGCGGCGGCGATCGCGGCGAGCAACGCCGCCGAGAACGCGTCGCCGCAGCCGGTGGGATCGACGGCGCGCGCCGAGCGGCAACGGGCCTCCACGGCCCCGAAGCGGCCGATGGCGAGGGCGGGGCGCGGGCCGTCGGTGAGGACGAACGTGGCCCGCGGGCGGAGCGAGGCGCGCAGGGCCGGGACGGCGCGATCCGGGGCGCCGAGGCCCAGCGCCGCGAGATCGTCGGCGCTGCATTTCACCACGTCGGCCCCGCGCAGGACGCGGAGCGCGGACGCCGGATCCACGCCTGTCCACATCCGTGTCCGCGCGTTGACGTCGATGACCACCGGGATCCGTCGTCGCCGCGCCTCGGTCGTCGCCGCGCGCCACACCTTGCGCTGCGACGGCGACGGGAGCAGGCCGCTGAGAAAGAGCATCCGCGTCGAGAAGCCCTCGGGCAGCGCGGCCTCCGGCTCGTCCGCGCAGCGGTAGGCCACGACGCGACGCGCGCCCTCGAGGCGCTCGATCACCACGAGGCCGGTGCGGCCGGGCGCCGTCGTCAGGTGCGTGGTGGCGACGCCGGCCGCCGCGAGCCGCGCCCGCAGCGCTTGCCCGAGCGCGTCGGCGCTGACCGCGGCGGCGACGCCGACGCGGAGGCCCTGCTCGGCGAGCGCGAGCGCCACGTTCACCGCGGCGCCGCCGGGGCGAAACGCGAGGCTCTCCGCGTGATCGAACGTCACCCCGGCCGGCGCCGAGAGATCCCACATCGCCTCGCCGACGCAGAGCGCGTCGAGGGGAGGCGCCGCGGTCATCGTTGCGCCTCCACGTCTCATCGCCGGATCAGGCTAGCGGTTTTTCGCGCGCGTCGTTGCGCGAGAGATACTCGTCGTACGCGAGGATGTTGAGCTGCCCCGCGCGCCGGTTGCGGAGCGCCTCGATCACGGCCCGGGCGAGCTGCAGATCGGTGAGCAGCGGGATCCCGGCGTCGACGGCGCGCCGGCGGATCCAGTAGCCGTCGGGCCGGCCGAGCTCGTCGTACTCGCGCGGGATGTTGATCACGAGATCGACCTTGCCCTCCTCGATCGCGTGGACGGCGCCCGCTCCGTCGGCGGGCCCCTTGCCGAGGCTCGTGCACTCGATCCCCAGGGATCTCAGCGCCTCGGCGGTGCCCGGCGTCGCGTAGATCGGCAGGCCGAGCTGCTCGGTTATCACCCGCGCTTCCTCGGCGAACCAGTACTTGTCTTGCAGCGGCCCGAGCGAGAGGAGCACGCCCTTCTTCGGGAAGCGAAAGCCCGTGGCGAGGAGCGCGTGGAGCAGCGCCTCGTGGACGTCGTCGCCGAAGCAGCCGACCTCGCCGGTGCTCGCCATCTCGACGCCGAGCATCGGATCGGCGCCGACGAGGCGCGAGAACGAGAACATCGGCGCCTTGACCGCGACGTAGTCGAGCTCGATCCCGCGGTTCTCGATCGGCTTGCGCACGCCGAGCATGCGGCGCATCGCCTCGGCGATGTAGTTCTGGCCGGTGACCTTGGAGACGAAGGGGAAGCTCCGCGATGCGCGGAGGTTGCACTCGATCACCTTGACCTGGTTGTTCTTGGCCAGGAACTGCATGTTGAACGGGCCGGTGATGTCGAGCGCGCGCGCGAGCTGCGCGGCGATCTGCTTCACGCGGCGGATCGTGGCGATGTAGAGCGTCTGCGGCGGGAGCACGAGGGTCGCGTCGCCGCTGTGCACGCCGGCGTCCTCGATGTGCTCGCTGATCGCCGAGAGCACCAGCTCGCCGCGGTCGGCGACGGCGTCGATCTCGATCTCGCGCGCGTGGGACTCGAAGCGGGAGATCACCACCGGGTACTCGGGCGAGATCGCCTTGGCGCGCGCGAGGATGAGCTGCAGCTCGTTGGGCTCGTGGGCCACGCTCATCGCCGCGCCGCTGAGCACGTAGCTCGGCCGCACGAGGACGGGGAAGCCGCCGAGCTTCTTGACGATCACCATGGCGTCGGCGGCGTCGACGACGTGGTCCCACTTCGGCTGATCGATGCCGAGCTTGTCGAGGAGATCGCTGAATTTCCAGCGATTCTCGGCCATGTCGATGCTCTCGGCCGAGGTGCCGAGGATCCGCGCGCCGGCCTGGTGGAGCCGCATCGCCAGGTTGTTCGGCACCTGCCCGCCCATGCTGACGACGATGCCGTAGGGCTGCTCGCGCTCGTAGATCTCGAGCACCGTCTCCAGGCTGATCTCGTCGAAGATCAGCTTGTCGCAGGTGTCGTAGTCGGTGCTGACCGTCTCCGGGTTGTAGTTCAGCATCAGCGTCTCGTAGCCGAGCTCCGACGCCGTCCGGATGGCGTTGACGCCGCACCAGTCGAACTCGACGCTCGATCCGATCCGGTACGCGCCCGAGCCGAGGACCAGGATTTTCTTCCGCCACGAGGCCGCCACGTCGGTGTTGGTCGCGTGGTAGCTCGAGTAGAGGTAGTTGGTTTCAGCCGGGAATTCGGCCGCCATCGTGTCGATCTGGGCGAGGTGCGGCTGGACGCCGAGGCGCTTGCGCTCCTCGCGGATCTCGCTGCGCTTCTTGCCGGTGAGCTTGCCGAGCATCTGATCGCTGAAGCCGAGCCGCTTGGCCGCGAGGAGGTCGGCCTCG
>JANYGI010000213.1 GCA_025362495.1 Byssovorax sp.
AGCACCCAGACGACGCGCCCCTTCGCCTTGTGGAGCAGGCGCGCGGGGATCTCTTCTTCCGATCCAGGCTGCCGCGCCGCCGCGACCAGGGCCCGCTTGGTCTCGCCGCGCACGATCATCACGGCGAGGCGCGCCTCCTGGATCACCGGCGCCGTGAGCGTGAGCCGCGCCTCCAGCTTCTTGCCCGGCTGCTCGGGGATCGCCGCGACGAGCCGATCGTCGATCGACACCACCGAGAGCCCCGGGAACAGCGAGGCCGTGTGGCCGTCGTCGCCGATCCCCAGCGTCACCGCGTCGAAGGCCACGGCGCCGGCGACGCCGAACGTGCGCCGCAGGAGCTGCTCGTAGGCCCGCGCCGCGGCGCCGAGATCCCCGGCCTCGCTTTCCATGCGGAACATCGCGCCGTGCGCGCCGTGATCGAGGTCGAGATCGCGCGCGGCCGCGGCGTAGTTCGAGCGCTCGCTCGAAGGATCGCCCGCGCGCTCGTCGACCTGGAACCACATCACCTTGCTCCACGGGAGCGCGAGGCCCGCGAGGGCGCGGTAGGTGTCGCTCGGCGTCGTCCCGCCCGAGAGCGCCACGCGGGCCACCCCGCGCTCGTCGACCGCCGACTGGATGGCCCGCCCCAGCAGCTCTGCGGCGAGCGCGGCGTGCTCCTCGCGCGTCCCCGCGACGATCGACTCCATCGACGACGTGCTCACGCTCTCGATCATCGCCCGCTCCAGTCCGCCGCGGCGAGGACGGCCTCGCGGTAGATGCCATCGCCCTCGGTTGCGTCGATGCATTTCAAGAGGACCCACGACTCTTCGCGGAAGCCGAGGGCGTGATGGTGAGCGCCGACGCGCGCGCCCTCGCGCTTCCAGCACACGGTGTGGAGATCCTCGTCCATGCGCGAGCACGAGAGCTCGAGGGCGACGCCGTCGATCCAGGTCGAGAGGTGGATGCCGGTTATTTCCCCGGGCCCGAGCGGCTCTTTCGGATCCTCGGAGACGAGCTCGATCGTCACCTTGTCGCCGTTGGCATTGATCGCCGACTCCTTGCTCTCGATCTTCATACCGAGGCGCGAGGCGAGCCAGCCGAGGAGCAGCGCCGCCGGATCTTGCTTCCAGCCCGAGGTGCGGGCGATGCGGATCCGCGTCACGGCCCGCGTCGCCATCACGGCGTCGTCGAAGAACCGCGCCACCATGTCGCGCCAGGAGAAGGTGCGGACGAAGGCTCGATCGGCGATCGGCGCCGTCGTCTTCCGCCCGAGCTCGGAGACCTTGCGCACCCCGAGATCGGCCGAGTCGACGATCAGCCGATCGGCGCGGCTCATCAGCGCCTCGACCAGCGAGACCGGCGCGCCGGCGCCCGCCTCGAGGATCGTCGGCACCTCCGACAGGACCAGCGCGCCGACCACCGAGGCGGCGCGCTGCGCGGCCATCGCCCCGAAATCAAGCTCGATCCGGTCGTAGCAGACGACGGACTCGCCCTCTTTGTGGCACACCGCGCTGACGTCGGAGTCCACGTCCCACGGCGGCAAATGCGCGTCGATCGTCATCAGGAACGCGCGCCCGGCGCGGGTCGCCGACAGCGTCTCGATCTCGTCGCGCAGGGCGTCCTTCTCGGTGGGCGCGCCGACGACGACGAAGTTCATCGTCGAGGCGCGCGCCTTCGGCTCGGAGCCCTGGCTCGCGGCCGACCAGAACGCGTTGAGCTCGGCCTCGACGCGAGAGACCGCCTCGCTCACCGCGCCGCTGCCCGTGGGCGTCACGGCTTCCTCCAGGTGTCACCGCCGACGAGCAGCCCGTCGGCCTCCGTCGGGCCCCAGCTCCCCGCCGGGTAGTTCGCCACCGGAGCCTCGTACTTCTCCCAGGCGGCGAGGATCGGATCGATGAAGCCCCACTGGGCCTCGACCTCGTCGGCGCGCGTGAACAGCGTCGCCTCGCCGCGCATGGCGTCGAGGATCAGGCGCTCGTAGGCCTCCGGCGTGCTGGCGCCGAACTCCGCGCCGTAACGGAAATCCATGGCCACCTCGCGCACGGCGATGCCTTGCCCGGGCACCTTCGTCGCGAACCGCAGCGAGATCCCCTCGTCGGGCTGGATGCGGATCACCAGCGAGTTGGGCTCGTTGGTGGCGCCGAGCGTGTCCTTGAAGAGGCCATGCGGCAGCGACTTGAAGTGGATCGCCACCTCGGCAACTCGCTTGGCCAGGCGCTTCCCGGCGCGCAAATAGAAGGGCACGCCGCCCCATCGCCAGCTCTCGAGCTCGAGCCGCATGCCCACGTAGGTCTCGGTCTTCGAGTCCTTCGAGAGCTCGGGCTTCTCGGCCCGCAGCGCCTCGAGCTCGTCGAGGTAGCCCGGCACCTTGTCGCCGCGGACCGTGCCCGCGGCGTAGCGCCCGCGCACCGTCCGCTCGAGCACTTCCTTGCCGCGGATCGGCCGGAGCGTGCGCAGGACCTTCACCTTCTCGTCGCGCACCGCGTTCGCGTCCCACGACGACGGCGGCTCCATCGCCACGAGGGTCAGGATCTGGAGCGCGTGGTTCTGCACGATGTCGCGCGTTATCCCGATCTTCTCGTAGAAGTCGATCCGCCCCTCGATCCCGATCTCTTCGGCCACGGTGATCTGCACGTGATCGACGTGCTGCCGCGACCAGAGCGGCTCGAAGATCGTGTTGCCGAAGCGGAAGACGAGGAGGTTCTGCACAGTCTCCTTGCCGAGGTAGTGATCGATGCGGAAGATCTGGCTCTCGTCGAGGTACGTGAGCAGCTCGCGGTTCAGGGCCTTGGCCGTGGCGAGGTTGGTGCCGAACGGCTTCTCGACGATCACCCGCTGGTACGACGCCTCGGGATCGTCGGAGGGCGCGACGACGAGGCCGCTCTCCTTCAAGCCGCGGACGATCTTGGCGACCTCGTCGGGCCCGACCGACAGGTAAAAGAGGCGGTTCCCGGCGGTCCCGCGCGTCTTGTCGACGCGCTCGAGCTCTTCCTTGAGCTTGGTGAACGTCGTCGGATCGTTGTGGTCGCCTTGCACGTACGAGATGCCGGCGGCGAGCTCGTTCCAGGCCGCGTCGTTGAGGGGCTTGCGGCGCGAGTACTTCGCGACGTTCTCCCGCATCTCGGCCGCGAACTCCGGCTTCGGTCGCCGCGCCACGCCCACGAGCGCGAAGCCCTGCGGGAGCAGGCGGCTCAGCGCCAGGTTGTAGATCGCGGGCACCAGCTTGCGCCGCGTCAGATCGCCCGACGCGCCGAAGATGATGATCGCCGCCGGCCGCGGCGCAGTCTCCTCGGGCATGCCCTCGCGCAGCGGGTTCGGCGGGATCGTCGAGTTGATGGGCGCAGCGCCGCTCGGCGCGCTCGCAGCAGTCTCGGTGCTCATCAGGTCGCGCTCCATTCCGTGTGGAAATCGCCCTCTTTATCGAGGCGTTTGTACGTGTGCGATCCGAAGAAATCGCGCTGCGCCTGGGTCAGGTTCGCGGGCAGGCGCTCGCGGCGCGAGCTGTCGTAGTACCCGAGCGACGCGCCGGTGGTCAGCAGCGGCAAGCCGGCCATCGCGGCGGCGGCGACGACGCGGCGCCAGCCGTCTTGACGCGAGGCGAGCTCGTCGCGGAACGACGGATCGAGCAGCAGGTTCGTCAGCGTCGTGTCGCGATCGAACGCCGCCTTGATCCGGCCGAGGAACTTCGCGCGGATGATGCAGCCGGCCTGCCAGATCCGGGCGAGCTCGCCGAGGTGAAGATCCCACTGGTGCGTCTCCGAGGCGACGCGGAGCAGGTTCATCCCCTGGGCGTAGCTGCAGGCCTTCGCGGCGTAGAGCGCGGCGCGCACGTCCTCGATCAGGCGCTTCTTGCCCTCGGCGTCGAGCGCGGGGGCCTTCGCCGGATCCGGGCCGGGCAGCAGCTTGGCGGCGGCGAGGCGCTCGGTGCGCGCGAACGACAGCTCGCGCGCCTCGACCGAGGTGGCGATCGTCGACACCGGGACGCCGAGCTCGGCGGCCTCTTGCACCGTCCATTTTCCGGTGCCCTTCTGCGCGGTCGCGTCGACGATCATGTCGACGAGATCGCCCTTCCCGTCCGGGTCCTTCTTGCGGAGGATCTTCGCGGTGATCTCGATGAGGTAGCTCTCGAGCTCGACGTGATTCCAGGCGTCGAACACGTCGGCGAGCTCGGCGTTCGACATGCCACCGAGCGTCTTGAGCACGTCGTAGGCCTCGGCGATGAGCTGCATGTCGCCGTACTCGATCCCGTTGTGGATCATCTTCACGTAGTGGCCCGAGCCACCCGGGCCGATGTACGTCACGCAGGGGCCGTCGGGGTGCTGCGCCGCGATCTTGGTGAGGATCGGCTCGAGCTCTTTGTACCCGTCCCTGTCGCCGCCGGGCATCATCGACGGGCCGTTACGCGCACCGAGCTCGCCCCCTGAAACACCCATCCCGAAGAAGCGGAGGCCCACGGCCGCGAGCTCCTTCGCGCGTCGCTCGGTGTTGACGTAGTACTCGTTGCCGCCGTCGACGATGAGATCGCCGGGCTCGAGGAACGGGCGCAGCGCGGCGATGGTCTTGTCGACGACCTCCCCGGCCTTGACGAGGAGGATGATCCGCCGCGGCCGCTGGATCGATTTGACGAAGGCCTCGAGGTCCTTGAAGCCCGCGATCTGCTTGCCCGCGCTGGCGGCGATGAAGCGATCCACCGGCTCCGGCCACGCGTCCCAGGCCGCCACGGAGAAGCCTTTTTCCTCCATGTTGAGCGCCAGGTTTCGACCCATCACCCCAAGCCCGACCATTCCAATCGCCATCTCGCTCATCGGTGTCTCCTAGCCCCCGCGCTCGGCGGCCCGAGCCTACACGATCTCGAAGACGCGGTAGCCTCTCGGGTCGCCTCTGCACGATGCCAAGCAGGCCTCCGACGGATCCCCCGATGGTCGGCGTGGGCGAGCGGACGGCGTCGCTGCCAGGCGTGGCGACGGCGCGCATTTGTCGAGCGATCGAGCCGCCCCTCGCGGTAGGCTCCGCGGCGGAATGGTCGACGCCCCGCTCCCGCGCATCCGTGTCCCTCACCCGCACGTGCGCTGCGACATCGACGTGCTCGCCGGCAGCCCGCACGTCGCCGGCTCGCGCGTGCCGGTGCGTCGCCTCTGGGCCTGGCACCGCGGCGGCGCCGCCGTCGAGACGCTGGTCAAGCGCTACCCGAACCTCGGGCCCGCGCGGATCCTCGACGCCCTCGCGTTCGCCTACGACAACCAGGACTTGATCGACGCGGACATCGCTCGCGAGCAAGCCCTCTTCGATAAGCAGGGCCCGGACGTCGGCGCGCGCCCGCTCGCCCAGATGATATTTCCGTTCGAAGCTCCGCTCGGCCCCGCGTCGAAATCGGTGAAGGCTCCCCGGAAACGTTGACCCTCGCTGGAACACGTCGATTTCGGTCTTGCAGGTCGACCTTGCAAACGTGAGCCATCCGGCGCGGCTCGCGCGTCAACAGGTCACCGACGTCGGTTGGGCTTTACAGCTTCGCGCGGTTGGTGCATGAGGGCCCCGCCGATCGGGCGGCGGGGCTGAGAAGCCCTCAGCCCAATCCGTCCGGCGCTCCCACATCCCGGTTGCGACGGCGGATGGGGATCGGTGTTTCGCTGCGGCGAAGGGTGGAATCGAAATCTTTTGATCGTGGTCGGAACGCCGCACCGGTGAAGGCCGGATCGGCCTCCGCAGGCTCCTCGGGAATCTCCTGGAAGCCTGCTCGATGGTCTCCTTCGCAGTTCCTACATACCGGGATGGCCAGATGGTCATCCCTTCCATGGCGCGGCGGTCTGTTGTAGGGTCCGCGCCCCAAAACGGGGTGCCCGTCGGGTGCCGGAGGTTTCTCAAGATGAGCGTCAATCGTTGGAAGTTGATCTCGATGCCCGTGGTCATGCTCGGCCTGGCATCTCCGCTGCTCACCAACTGTGGGGCTCTCCCCGGCGGGCTCAAGCCGCCGGGAGCTCTCGGTGATCTCGCGGACGCCGCGGGCGGCTGCGACGAGATGAAGGGCGGCGACTTCGCCAAGCTCTCGATCAAGGGCGGCGCGGCCGTCGAGGGCAAGATCAAGGGCTTCCTTGACGCCGCCTACAGCTTCAACAAGGTCACTGCCGACATGACGGCCGACCTCACGGCCTCGTGCGTCGAGCTCGGCGCTGCCCTCGGCGTCCCCGACGCCGACCTGAAGTCGGAAGAGCCGGGCGACAAGGCCGTCGAGAAGGCCTGCAAGGCCGTCGCGGACAAGGTCGCTGCGATGTTCAAGGCCAACGCTGCGGCGAGCCTCACGGTCGAGATCGAGGCCCCCAAGTGCTTCGTTCCGATCGACGCGATGACGGAGTGCCTCGGCGCCTGCGGCTCGCCCATCAAGGGCGGCAAGCTCGAGGCCTCGTGCAAGGGCGGCGAGATCGCCGGCAAGTGCGATGCGGAGTGCAAGGGCACCTGCACGGCCGAGGTCGGCGGCGACTGCTCGGGTAGCTGCAAGGCCGCTTGCCAGGGCAAGTGCGACGTGAGCTTCAAGGGCACCTGCGGTGGCAAGTGCGACGGCCAGTGCGACGGCAAGGCCGCCAAGGGCGCCAAGTGCGCCGGCACCTGCGAAGGCAAGTGCGACTCGGGCGCCTCGGGCACCTGCGGTGGCAAGTGCGAAGGCAAGTGCTCGGGCACCTGCGAGATCGCGGCCAAGGGCAAGTGCTCCGGCACCTGCTCGGGCGGCTGCAGCGTCGAGGTCAAGGCCCCGAAGTGCACCGGCAGCTTCGAACCCCCCAGCGTCGATCCGAGCTGCCAGCTGAGCTGCTCGGTCAAGACGGTCAAGGACGTGACCTGCGATCCCCCGAACATCAAGTTCGGCTTCAAGGGCCAGGCCTCGACGGACCTCACCAAGCTGATCACGGCTCTCCAGATCACGCTGCCGAAGATCATCAAGATCCAGCTCGGCACCGGCAAGCGCGTCGCCACGATGGCGGCGGGCGTCGTCAAGGCCGGCGTCGAGGTCAAGGACGTCGCGCTCTCGGCCGGTGGCAAGGCTGCGGCCTGCATCGCGACGGGCATCTCGGCGACGGCCAGCGCCTCGGTCTCGATCAACGTGAACGTCAAGGCCAGCGCCAGCGTCGGCGGCTCGGTTGGCGGCGGCGCCAAGGGCGGCACTTGATTGAGATGGGGGCGCACCTACGCGCCCTCTGATCACGATGGGGGCGCAAGCGCCCCCAAACCCCCTACGGCTCGCTACTCGCGCGCCGTCGGAGGAACCGGAGTATCGGGACGAACCTGAGCAACGGTGATGATGAGCGGCGATCCGGGAGACCGGGTCGCCGTTTTTCTTTGAGGATCATGGCCAAGCCGAAGCGGGCGGAACGTCGAGAGAAGGATCGCGCCACGGCGAAGCTGGCGAAGGATCTCGAGCGGCTGTGGAAGCTGGGGCCGGGGGGTGCGCCGGAGCGGCCGATCGTGATCACGTCGCCGTCCGAGGTCGAGACGCAGGCGCGGAGCACGCGCTGTCCGATCTGCCAGGGCGAGCTGAAGGTCGAGGAGCACGTGGCCGAGACGCGCGGATCGGCGCGGCTCCGCGTGGCCCGCGTCGTCTGTGTCATCTGCCGCGCGCCTCGATCGATCTACTTTCAGCTCCGCGCCACGACGCTCAACTGAGCCGCGCTTCGCGGCCTCCGATCGTCTACGATCGCAGGCGATGCCGGAGCGCCCCGAGCTCGACTACGTCGTCCCGATCCTCGCGCGCGAGCTGTCGGGTCTCGCCATCATCGGGCTGCGCGTCGACAGCCCCGTCGTCCTCCGCGTGGCGCTGCGCGAGCCCGCGTCCGAGGTGGTTCCCGGCGCGACGATCGAGGGCGTCGCCCGGCGGGCGCACTTCGTGGTGTTCGCGCTGCGCGGCGCCGCGGGTCGCGCGCTCGAGCTGGTGGTCGCGCCGATGCTCGCGGGCCGCTTCTCGCTCGAGGCGCCCACCGCGCGTCGCACGGCCGATCTCGCGCTGACGCTCGCGCTCTCGGACGGCCGCGAGCTCCGCTACCGCGACGACGTGCAGATGGGGAAGGCCTACGTGATCGAGGCCGGACAGCGCCGCAACGTGCCCGGGCTCGAGCACGTGGGCGTCGACGTGCTCGACGCAAAATCGTTCTCCCGCGCGGCATTTCGAGCCCTCGCGAAGACGCGCCACGATCAGGTCAAGGTGTTCCTGATGGACAAGAGCGCGCTCGACGCGATGGGCAACGCCTACGCCGACGAGGCGCTCTTCGAGGCCCGCGTCCACCCGAAGACGTTCGTGCGCAGCCTCTCGGCCGAGGAGATCGATCGCCTCCACGACGCGATCGTCACGGTGCTCGCGGAGGCGAGCGCCGAGGTCGCGCGCCGCGCGCCGCCGCTCGACGAGAAGGTGCGCGACTTCCTCAAGGTGCGAAATCGCCATGGAAAGCCGTGTCCCCGCTGCGGCTCGACGATCCGCAAGGCCGGGGTCCACGGGCACGACGCGTTCTTCTGCCCGACCTGCCAGCCCGACGAGCGAGGCAGCGCCATCGTCGACTTCCGCGCGACGCTGCGCCCCGAGGCCGCCGTCGTCGAGCCCCCCGCCCCGGCCCCTGCGCCGAAGCCCGCGCGCAAGCGCCACTCGTGAGCGCCCGCCGATCGTTGCGATCGGCGCGCCGCATCCACCCTTTCCCCACGCCGCCGCGCTCACGTACCCTCGAGGAAGATCATGAACCAGCCTCCCGGCCAGCCGCCTTTCGGACACGGTCCTCCCCCGCCCCCTGGCGCGTCGCCGGCGGGACCAGGCGCCCCGCAACAGCAGCAGCCCTATCCGCAGCAGCAGCCCTATCCGCAGCAGCAGGCCTATCCGCAGCAGCATGGGTATCCGCAGCAACCGCAGCAGCAACAGCAAGGTTATCCGCGGCAGCAGGGGTATCCGCAGCCCCAGGCTCCTGCGCAGCCGGGGTGGGCGCCCGCGCCGATTCAGCCGGTGGGCTCGTGGGCGGCCGACAGCTCGAAGGATAAGCAGCGCAATGCGGCCCTCTCGGCGGCGTTCGCGCCCAAGGGAGGATGGGAGAACATCTCTCGCGGACGGGGCGCGGCGATCCTCGCGGTCGGGCTCTTTCTGCTGGCCGTCAACGGCTTCTCGCTGGCGTCGTCAGGGACCTACTTCGTGCAGGCGATTCTGGTCATGCCCGTGCTGATCCTGCTCGGCATTTACATGCTCGCCGTGGGTAACCCGCGCGATCCGCAGACCGGCCAGCTCGCCGCTTGGGCGAAGGTTGGCTACGGCGCGACCACGGTCGCGGGCGTCTTCTTCGGCATCCTCGCGCTCGTCCTCGTCGGCTGCTGAGACGGCGACGTCGGCTCCCCGTCTTCAGAGCCTCGCAGGTAGTGAAGCACTTACCGAAGTACGAGCGGACGCGACCAGCACAGGCCGAGCCTTCCGGCGGCACGACGTAACGTTGAGCCCTCTTGATTCCCCCCGGGCGGCCGCTAGGATGCTTACTGAACATGATTGTCATCTTCGGAAAGCGTCGCAGACCCGCGGGATCGTTGCTGCTCCTGGTGCTGCTCCTGGTCGCGGGGGCCTCGCGGCGAGCTCGGGCCGACGCCGGCGACTCTCCGGAGATCGAAGCCCAGCGCCTCGTCCACATCCTCGGCTACACCGCGTCGGACTACGGGGGCGCGGTGGCCAATGGGGCGATCAGCAACCCTTCCGAGTACGAAGAGCAGCTCTCGCTCCTCGCCGACGCGACCAAGATCGCCGCGCACCTGCATCCTGCCGTGGCCGAGGGCGCGACCGCGCCGGACCTCGCGGCCGGCGTCGCCAAGGTGCGCAGCCTGGTCGAGGGCAAGGCCTCGGAGGCCCAGGTCGGCGCGGCCGTCGTCGAGATCCGCGGCGTGATCACCTCCGCGTTTCACCTCGCCGAGGCGCCGAGCACGCCGCCGGATCCGCTGCGTGGGCGCGCGCTTTTCCTCGAGAACTGCGCGACCTGCCACGGCGACACCGGCCGCGCCGACACCGCGCGCGCGCAGAGCCTGACGCCGCACCCCGCCAACTTCCACGATCCCCGCGTCGGCGACGCGCTGACGCCGCTCCGGGTGGCGGGCACGGTGCGCTTCGGCATCAACGGGACGGCGATGGTGCCGTTCACGTTCCTCTCGGACGCCGATCGCTGGGCGCTCGCATTCTACGTCACCGGCCTCCGCCACGAAACGGCGCCCGGCGAAGGCTCGCCCACTTACACGCTCGCCGAGCTCTCGATCCGCTCCGACGCGCAGCTCGCGATCGAGCTCGCCGCCGCGGGCGTCCCCGCCGATCGTCGCGAGGCGATCCTCTCCGATCTGCGCCGCCGCGCGCCCTACGAGGATCGCGCCGGCAAGAGCCCGCTCTCGATCGCGCGGGCCAAGCTCGATCGCGCGCGCGTGGCCGTCGCGCGCGGCGATCGCGCCGCGGCGCGCGGCGAGATCATCGACGCCTACCTGGAGGGGATCGAGCCCGCCGAGGGCCCGCTCCGCTCCATGGACGTGAGCCTCGTCAACGGCCTCGAGCAGCGCTTCGGCGCGCTGCGGGCGCGGCTCGAGTCGGGCGCGACGCCGGCCGAGATCGACGACGGGATCGCCGGCCTCCTCGGTGAGGTCACGCGCGCGGACTACCTCCTCGCGCAGCCCGCGGAGGAGCGCGGCTTCGTCTCCACGGCGGTCTCCAGCGGCGGCATTCTCCTGCGCGAGGGCGTCGAGGCGGCGCTGCTGATCGCCGCGCTGCTCGGCATCGCGACGCAGGCCGGCCTCGGCGAGCGCAAGCGCTGGATCCACGCGGGCTACCTCTCGGCGCTCGCGCTCGGGCTCGTCACCTGGTTCGCGTCGTCGCGCCTCATCGCCGTCTCCGGCGCCCGGCGCGAGATGATCGAGGGCGTGACGGCGCTGCTCGCGACGCTGGTGCTCTTCTACGTGAGCTTCTCGCTGCTCGCGAAGAAGGAGGTGGCCCGCTGGATGAAGTTCCTCCGCGCCCAGGTCTCGCCGACGCGCGCCGCGGTGTCGCTCTTCGGCGTGGCCTTCCTCGCGGCCTACCGCGAGGCCTTCGAAACGGTGCTCTTCTACCAGGCCCTGCTCGCGTCGAACGCCGGCACCGTGGCGGCGCTCGTGGGCGCGCTCGGCGGCGCCATCGTCCTCGCGGTGATCGTCCTCGCGTACTCGCGCGCGGGCCGCTTCGCGCCGCCGCAGGTGTTCTTCAAGGTCTCGAGCTACCTGCTCTACGCGCTCGCGGTGGTCTTCGTCGGCCAGGGGATCGCGGCGCTGCAGCTCACCGGCACGCTGCCGATTCACCCCGTCGCGATGCCGTCGCTGCCGGCGCTCGGCGTGCACCCCACGATCGAGACCTGCGCGGCGCAGCTCGTCCTCGTGGCGCTCGCGGCGTTCGCGTGGGTCCGCAGCGCGCGCCAGGGCGGGGCGCCCGAGGCGCAGCGGCCTCCGTCATCGATCGCCAAGCCCACGGCGTGAGCACCTGATCGGAGCGCGTCGCCCCGCGCGGCGCGCTCGGTTCAAGGGCTCGCGAGGGGCGCGCGGTGCACGGGCGCGATCCCCGGATGGAGCGCGCGCAGGCCGAGCTTGGCCACGTCGCGCGCGCTCTCGGCCGGCACCGCGAGATCCCACTCCAGGTAGAGCTTGTCGCCGTCGAAGCAGCCGAAGCTCGTCGACACGCAGAGCAGCGGCTCGCGCTCGACCGCGTAGCCGGCGCGGGCCACGTCGTGACCGTAGATCGCGACGCGGGCCTCGGGATCGAGGGCGTGGACGAAGGCGTACCCGCGCTCGGTCGAGGTGGTGCGGGCCCACAGCAGCGCGCCGAGGATGTTGTGCAGCGCCATGTCGGTCACCGTCGGCGTCGATCCGCCGGCGAGATCCGGGAACGAGAGATCAAAGAAGCCGTCGAGCGGCAGGCGCTCGAGATCGCTGGCGCTCTCGATCCGCGCGTGCGGCGCCGCGTGGAGCATGACGAGGCGCGCCTTCTTCGCGACGGCGACGAAGGGCCAGTTGCGCATCCAGGCGCGCATCTGCCGCGTGCCCTCGGCGCCGAGCAGATCCTCGAGCCGACGCGCCTCGTCGGGGAAGAACTTCGACACCACCGGGCCGCCGACGTGCGCGTGCTCGTGGTTGCCGAGGAGGTAATGCACGCGCCCCGGGTAGCGCGTCGCGAGCACCCGAGCGTGCTCGACCACGGTCTTCGAGTCGCCTCGATAAAACGTTCCGAGGTAGTCCGGCCACTGCGCTTCGGTGAGCTCGGGACCATGGACGAGATCGCCCGTCACGACCAGGTGAGCCCCGTCCGAGTCGCGCGCGGCGGACTCGAAGATCGACGCCATGCGATCGAAATCCTCGACGTTGCCCTGCATGTCGGTGGCAACGAAGAGCCGGCCCCGATCGGGCAAATGAACCACACGACGCACGGCCGGGGAGGTTACTCCATACCGTGCGCGATCGCGAAGAAGGCGAGCGTTTCGTCCGTTCGAGGGGCGCGACGCGTCGCCGTGAACGCGAAGTCCGCGGCGCGCATGGCGAGGAGCACCGCTGCCGGGCCGGCGGCGCCGACATTTTCCCGCGGCCGAGCTTGGCGCCTCCGGGGCCGAGCACTAGGCTCCGCGTCTATCATGGAGAACCCGAACCTCAGCGCGTGGGTCGATGAAGTCGCGCGGCAAACGAAGCCCGACGCCATCGTCTGGTGCGACGGCTCCGACGAAGAATATCGGTCGCTCGTTCGCCAGATGCTCGCGGACGGAACGCTCCTGCAGCTGAACGAGGAGCAGTACCCGAACTGCTTTCTCCACCGGAGCCACCCCTCCGACGTCGCGCGCACCGAGCAGCTCACGTTCATCTGCTCGGAGCTCGAGCAGGACGCCGGCCCGACCAACAACTGGCTCTCTCCCGCCGCCGCGCGCGCCAGGGTCTCTCCGCTGTTCGACGGCGCGATGACGGGCCGGACGATGTACGTCGTCCCGTACCTCATGGGCCCGGTCGGATCGCCCTCGTCGAAGGTCGGCGTGGAGATCACCGACAGCGCGTACGTGGCGGCGAGCATGCGGATCATGACCCGCATGGGGAAGGTCGCCCTCGACGCGCTCGGGTCGTCGGACGACTACTGCAAGGGCCTGCACTCGCTCGGCGATCTCAGCCCGGATCGCCGCTTCATCTGCCATTTCCCGGCCGAGAAGCTGATCTGGAGCGTCGGCTCCGGCTACGGCGGCAACGCCCTCCTCGGCAAGAAGTGCTTCGCGCTCCGCATCGCCAGCACCATGGCCCGCGACGAAGGCTGGCTCGCCGAGCACATGCTCATCCTCGGCCTCGAGGATCCGACCGGCCACGTCACGTACATCTGCGCGGCGTTCCCGAGCGCCTGCGGCAAGACCAACCTGGCGATGCTCGTCGCCCCGCTCTCGCAGAAGGGCTGGAAGGTGTGGACCGTCGGCGATGACATCGCGTGGCTCCGCGTCGGGGCCGACGGCCGGCTGTGGGCGGTGAACCCCGAAGCCGGCTTCTTCGGCGTCGCCCCCGGCACCAGCGAGAAGACCAACCCCAACGCCCTCGCCAGCCTGCACGCCAACTCGATCTTCACCAACGTCGCCCTCGCCCCCGATCGCACGCCGTGGTGGGAGGGCCTGACGAAGGAGCCGCCCGCCGGCCTCATCGACTGGAAGGGCAACCCCTGGGACGGGAAGAGCCCCGCCGCGCAGCCCAACAGCCGCTTCACCGCGC
>JANYGI010000001.1 GCA_025362495.1 Byssovorax sp.
GATTTCGTGATCCTCGGCAACACCCAGGGGCAGGACTGCGGACCGGGCGTGCCCGCGCCGGTGGTCGGCAACGTCAGCTCCGCCTGCGGCCCGAACACCGTCGACACCTCGCCGGACGTCTCGTGGCAAGCCGACTTCCCCGTCGCCGGACAGGCCACCGCCGACCAGACCATCGGCGCCAACAAGCGGACGACAGCGGTGCTGGTCCTCCCCCCGGGAGCGGTGGTGACGCACGCCTATCTCTACTGGGCGGCGACGCGCTTCACCCCGTCCACCGATACCAGCGTGGTCTTCGAGCGGCCCGGCGGGTTCCTCGCCACCGCCGGCGCCGTCACGAGCTACGTGGCCATCCAGGGGACGACGTATCACTCGCACTCGGTCGCCGACGTGACGGCGCTCGTGCAGGGCAACGGGCCCGGCGCTTACCGCGTCAGCGGCATCGAGTCGGCGCACCTCCCGGGGCTGAATCAGGACGTGCTGTTCGCCGGCTGGTGGATGGTGGTGCTCTACCAGAAGAGCGGCGCCCCGCTGCGGCGCCTCGCCGTCTTCGATGGCCTCGATATCGTATCTCCCGGCGCGCCCACGGCGGTGACGGCGACTGGCTTCCTCATACCCACCGGCGGCGCGGCCGGCAAGCTCGGCGTGATCGGCTTCGACGGCGACGATCAGAGCACCGGCGACTCGCTGCTCGTCAACGGGATCGCGCTCAGCAACGCGCAGAACCCGGCCAGCAACTTCTTCAACAGCACCCGATCGACGCTCGGCCTCCCGACCTCGGTGCCGGGCGATCTCCCGCAGCTCACCGGCGGCCCGCGGAGCATGAGCCAGATCGATCTCGACGTGGCCGACATCTCGATCGCCACGGCGCCGGGGCAGACCTCGGCGCTGATCCAGGCCACCACGACGGGCGATGTCTTCCTCCTCGGCGGGCTGGTCACGTCGATCGCCACGGCCGCTCCCGATCTCTCGACCTCGACCAAGACGGTGACCGATCTCAACGGCGGAGCGGCGCTCCCCGGCGACGTGCTCCAGTACGCGATCACCGTCATCAACACCGGTCAAGACACCGCCGCAGGGCTCGCCGTGACTGACGTTCTCCCGGCCGGCGTCACCTTCGTCCCGGGATCGATCGTGGTGACCCAGGGGCCGAATCCAGGCGTGAAGACCGACGTCGCCGGCGACGATCAGGCCGAGTACGCGCCCGGATCGAAGACGCTGACGGCGCGCCTCGGCGCGGGCGCGGGCCTCGCCGGCGGGACGCTCGCGCCCGGGGCGACGACGACCGTGATCTTCCAGGTGAAGGTCGATGCTTCGGCGTCGGGCCAGATTGCCAATCAGGGCTCGATCAGCGCCGCCGGCCTCCTCGGCGCGCCCGCGCAGCTCACGCCGACCGACGGCAACGGCGCCGCACCCGGCGCGCCGCCGACGGTGATCGTCGTCGATCCCACCTTCGACAGCGACGGTGACGGCCTCCCCGATCTGGCCGAGCTCGCGGCGGGCACCGATCCGTACGACGCCGACTCCGACGACGACGGCGTGCCCGACGGCGCCGAGCCCTCGTGGAACGTCGACAGCGACGGTGACGGCCTGATCAACGCCCTCGATCCCGACAGCGACAACGACGGTCTCTTCGATGGTACCGAGCTCGGCTACGGCTGCAACGGCGCCGCGACCGACGTCTCTGCGGGCCATTGCACGCCCGACGCCGATCTCGGCGCCACGACGACCAACCCCCTCGCCGCCGACACCGACAAGGGCGGAGTCCCCGACGGCGTCGAGGATACGAATCTGAATGGCGCGATCGATCCCGGCGAGCGCGATCCGAACAACCCTCTCGACGACCTCCCGGGCGCGAGCAGCAGCGCGGCCGCGAGCAGCAGCGCGGGCGCGAGCAGCAGCGCGGGTGTGGGCGGCAGCAGCAGTGTCAGCGCGAGCAGCAGCGTTGGTGCGAGCAGCAGTGTCGGCGCGAGCAGCAGCGGCAGCGGTGAAGGAGGCGCCGGCGGCAGCGCGGGGCATGGCGGCGCGACCGCGACCGGCGGGCTCGGCGGCTCCGGCGGTCGCGGCGGTCAAGGCGGCTCCGGCGAGGGCGTCCTGGTGCAGGGAGGCTGCCTCTGCGACGCGCCGGGGAAGACTGGCACTCTCCCCCCCGGCGGCGCGCTCCTTCTCGTCGCCTGCGCCTCTGGCCTGCTGCGCCGGCCTACTCGCCGGCGGCGAAGTGCATGAGCGAGTAGACGCGGCTGCCCTTGGCGTGGCACTCGACCTGCTCTTTGCCGCCGAGGAAATCGAGCTCCACCACGAACGCAAACGCGCTGATCTCTCCGCCTTGCAGCCGCACGAGGTCCGCCGCGGCGCAGGCCGTCCCGCCCGTGGCGAGCACGTCGTCGACGATGAGCACCCGGGCGCCGCGCGGGATCGAGTCAGTGTGCATCTCCAGCACAGCCTCGCCGTACTCCAGCTTGTAAGCCACCCTGTCGACCTTCGCGGGCAGCTTGCCGGGCTTGCGCACGGGGACGAAGCTGGCATTGAGCCGCGCCGCGAGGGCCCCGCCGAAGATGAAGCCCCGCGCCTCGATCCCCACCACGGTGTCGACGTGCTCTCCGATGAAGCGCTCCGCCAGCAGATCGAGCGTGATGTGGAACGCGCGCGGATCGGCGAGCAGCGGAGTGATGTCCTTGAACAGGATGCCCGGCTGGGGGAAATCCGGCACGTTGCGGAGCTTCGAGCGGAGATAGCGGACGGCGTGCTGGCCGGGGAGCTCGTCGTGGTTGAACATGGCGCGCAGGCTAGCGACTTGGTGAGCAAACCGCCATCGCCGGATGGGGGCTGATCGAGAACGTCGACCGCGGCGTGCGCGCTGTAGACGGGGCCACGATGCCCCGCTTACCATCCGTGGTCTCTGCGTTGCGGTGCGCCCCCTCGGGGCTCGGCGCTGCGGCCGGTCGGATCTCTCGAGCTTGGGTTGGAGGATCGTGTGAGCGACGACTTTGTCATTGGCGAGAACGCAGACGGCAAGTACTTCCTCATCGAGGTGCCGAATTACAACAACGGCACCGACGATCCGGAGGCCGGCAACCCGAAGATGTCGTCCTATCTGCGGCTCGGCGCCGTGAAGGACCTCAGCATCGCCGGCAAGCCCGACGCGCCGAAGGAGTCCGGCGAAGACCTCGCCGCCAAGGTGCGCCGGGTGACGCGCATCGACGGCGTGACGACGACCGAGGGCTCGCCGCAGCGGAGCCTCCCATTCGCCACGCAGGATCTCGTCTTCGAGGACGACTACCGCGAGCGCGATCCCGCGGCGCCGATCACCAACGTCGTCGGCGAAGAGCTCGAGGTCACCGAGCTCGGCGTCACGCTCGACGCCGAGCCGAGCGAGCTCGAGGGCAAGCGCCTCGGTGAGACGGCGCGCCTCCACACCAAGGGCGGCTGGCGCGATCACTCCGACGGTAACCGCATCACCACCACGCGCGGCGACAAGGTCGAGGTCATCCGCGGCAACTACAAGCTCGTCGTCATGGGCCGCCAGGAGAGCCTCGACAACGCGTCGGGCTGGGATCTCTCCGGCGGCGAGCTGCGCGCGACCACCCTCAACCTGGGCGAGTACGAGACCACCTCGGTCGAGTGGGTGAAAGACGACGCGGGCCGCTGGCGCGTGGTCGAGAAGAACCAGAAGGGCGACACCTTCAGCATCTACTGGGGCAACGTCCACGAAGAGTTCTTCGGTGAGATCAAGTCCGACGTCACCGGCTCGGAGACGCCCGACGCCTACCCGCACCCGGTGCCGGGCAACCCGCCGCCGAGCAAGCCGAGCAAGGTCAACCCGAAGATCATCGAGCGGACCTGGGCCGAGAGCATCGAGGGCTACACCGGCTCGGCGAGGCTCCGCATCCCGAGCATCACGGAAGAGACCTGGGCCGTCACCACCAGCGAGCTCACCGACATCAGCGGCAACACGACGGGCACCACGCGCGTGGCGGGCAGCACGACGGAGCACACGACGATCGGCGGCGCGACGATGGAGACGAAGGTGGTCGGCGGCGCGACGATGGAGTCGACGACCGTCGGCGGCGCGACGATGGAGACGAAGGTGGTCGGCGGCGCGGCCGTCGGCGCCACGGCGATCGGCGGCGCGAAGATCGAGGCCACGGCCGTCGGCATCGCCATCATCGAGGCCACTGCGGCGCCCTTCATGATCGACGCCAAGGCCTCGCTGCTCACGCTCGATCTCGCGGCGACGCTGCTGGCGATCGAGATCTTCATGGGCGGCAAGATCGAGATCAACCTCCTGAAGACGAGCGAGATCAGCCTGATCGAGAAGGAGACCATCGACGTGATCAAGACCTCGATCCACGCGGTGAAGACGGGGATCAGCGGCACGCTCAGCGACATGGCGACGGCGTACAACGTCCTCAGCGGGAACTACGACGTCATGGCGATGATGATCAACATGATGTAGCGCCGGGCCCGGGGGCTCGACTCGGGCCGGGTACGGCGGCCGTCTCTGTCGATCGGATCATGAAGACCAAGAACCTCACTCCGTTCCCGTTCGGGGCCAAGCTCACCGCGAGGCGGCCCCCCGAGCTGGAGATGACGATGATCGTGCGCGGCGCGTTCCGCCTCGCGCCGGACGAGCCGGTGACGCCGCTCGTCGACGTCCCGCAGCTCTCGCAGGGGGCGATGACGGCGGAGACTTTCCGCGAGGACGACGCCGAGAGGGCCGGAGAGTGCCTGTACGGCGGCGATTTCGCCGATTTCAAGCTCAACGCCGAGGTGATGCTGCGGGGCACCTGCTACGCGCCCGACGCGCAGCCCGTGGCCTCGTGTCCGATCAAGCTCGCGGTGGGCGCGTGGTCGAAGCTCCTCCGCGTGAGCGGTCGCCGCGTGTTCTCGGACGGCTACGCGGGCGCCGCGATCTCGGAGCCGATCCCGTTCACGAAGATGCCGGTGGGCTACGCCAACGCCTTCGGCGGCCCGGGCTACGCGCCGAACCCCGCCGGCAAGGGCTTCGGCACGAGCGAGCTCCCGTGCGTCGAGCTCGGGCGCGAGCTGCTGCGATCGCGCGGCGATCGGCCGACGCCCGCGGGCTTCGGCCCGATCAACCCGGCGTGGCCGCAGCGCAACGGGAAGGTCGGCAAAGAGTACGGCCGCGCCTACCGCGAGAAGCGCGCGCCCTTCTACGCCGAAGATTTCGACTGGACCTACTTTCAGGCCGCGCCGCTCGATCAGCAGCTCCCGGGCTACCTGCGCGGCGACGAGGACATCCTCCTCCAGAACCTTCATCCGTCGGCGCAGGTGCTCTCGGCGCGCCTCCCCGGCCTGCGTATTCGCGCCTTCGTCAACGACGTCCACGGTCGTTTCCGCGAGGTGCGGATGAACCTCGATACGCTCTTCCTCGATCCCGACGCGTCGACGCTGTTCCTCACCTGGCGCGGCCTCGACCGCGTGATCGAGGACGATCTCGCCGACGTGAAGACGACGCTGATCGCCTCGGAGAATCTCGGCGAGGCGCCGCTCCCCGAGGCGCATTACCGCGGCGTGCTCGCCACGTTCGAGGCCGATCCTCTCGAGGTCCGCGCGCGCTTCCCGCAGGCCTCGCTCGAGGTCCTGGAGAAGCTCGAAGGCCGCTCCGCCGCGCCCGCGCCGACGGGAGAGCCGGCGCCCGACGCCGTCACCGGGCGCCTCCGCGGCAAGCTCGATCTGATCGGTCTGGAGACGCGCGGGAAGCTCGAGCGCGAGATCAGCAGCGGCTTCGCCCAGGTGCGCGGCGGCCCCGGCCCGAGCGCCGATGTCATGCGCGCGTTCGAAGACGCCGTCGCCGCGATGCCCGAGAGGCCGCCTCCGACGGCGCTGCCGTTCAACCCCGGGGTGATGCCGCCCTTGCCGATCGGCGACAAGCTCCGCCAGGCGCGCGCGGCCGTCGCCGACGCCAAGGAGAAGGCCCTCGCCGGGGGCGCCGACGTCACCCAGATCGAGAAGCTCGAGGCGATGTTCGCCGATCCTCGCCTCGCTGCGCTCGATCCCGCGGCGCGCGCCGACGGGCTCCCGCCGATCGAGCCGGGCCCGGGGCGCGATCTCTCGGGGCGCGACTTCACCGGCGTCGATCTCCGCGGCCGCGATCTCCGCGGCGCGAGCTTCGACGGCGCGATCCTCACCCGCGCCGATCTCCGCGGCGCGTGCCTCGCCGACGCCAACCTCGCGCACGCCGTCCTGCTCCAGGCCAAGCTCGCCGGCGCCGATCTCTCGGGCGCCGATCTCACGCTCGCCAACCTCACCGAGGCCGAGGCCGAGGGCGTCGATCTCTCGCGCGCCAAGCTCGTCCGCACCTTCGCGCGCAAGGCCAACCTCGCGTCCGCGAACCTCACGGGCGCGACGGGCGAGTTCCTGTTCTTCGTCGACGTCGACCTCACGGGGGCGCGCGCGCGCGGCATCCGCCTCTTCAAGGCCCTCTTCCGCGACTGCGATTTCGCGCGCGCCGATCTCGCCGACGCGCGCCTCACCCGCTGTTACTTCCTCGGCGTCCGCGCCCGCGAGATCAGCCTCGCCAGCGCCGAGCTCCACCACACGAGCTTCAGCGGATCCGACCTGTCGCGCGCCCGGATCGTCGACGCGCGCGGGACGGGGACCATCTTCCTGAAGGCCACGCTCGACGGCGCCGACCTAGGCTTCGCGGTGCTCCCGGCCGCGCACTTCACCGAGGCTCACGCCGAGGGCGCGCGCTTCCACGGCGCCAACTTGAAGGGCGCGCGCTTCTACCGCGCCTCGCTCGTGCAGGCCGACTTCACCCGATCGAACCTCTTCAGCGCCGACCTCGGCAAGGCCCTGCTCACCGGCGCGCGCTTCACCGACGCCAACCTCTACGACGCCAAATTGCTCAAATCCGCCGGCGCTGGGTGCGATTTCTCGGGAGCGAACCTCAAGCGCTCCACCCTGGAGAGCGCGTGATCACCGCCGACGAGCTCGAGGCCGGGGTCCGATCCGGTCGGGCGTTCGACGGGGCCGTGCTCGCGTCGCTCGATCTGCGTGGCCGCGGCCTCGCCGGGGCGAAGCTCGGCAAGGCGCGCCTGCTGGAGGTGAACCTCGACGGCGCCGATCTCGCGGGCGCCGATCTCGCGGGCGCGCAGCTCGTGAAATGCTCTCTGCGCGCGGCGAGGCTCGACGGCGCGTCGCTGAACGAGGCGAGCCTGCTCTTCGGCGATCTCCGCGGCGCGAGCCTCCGCGGCGCGAGCCTCGTCGACGCGAAGATGCCCGCCGTGGATCTCACGAACGCGGACCTCACCTCGGCCGATCTGACGAAGGCGTTCTTGCCGCGGGCGCAGCTCGACGGGGCCACGCTCACGGGCGCGAAGCTCGCGTTCGCGAAGCTCGACGGCGCGCACCTCGCCGGCCTCGATCTCACGGGCGCCGATCTCGAGGGGACGTCGCTCTCGCAGGCCAACCTCGAAGGCGCGAAGCTCTGCCGCGCGCGGCTCCGCGGCACCGTGCTCGCGGCGGCGCGGCTCGTTCGCGCCGATCTCGGCGGCGCCACGCTCGACGGCGTGACGCTCGCGAAGGCCGATCTCCGCGGCGCCGTGCTCCCGAAGAGCTTCCACGCCACCGTCCTCGCCGGGGCGATCCTCGAGGCGCGTGATCTCTCGGGCGCGGACGTCGGCGCGGCCGAGATCGCCGGGCTCGATCTCTCCGGGCTCGATCTCTCGAACGCCGACTTCACCGCCTGCACGCTGAGCGGCGTGAACCTCCGCGGCGCCGACCTCCGCGGCGCCAAGCTCACGCGATCGATCCTCAGCGCGTGCGATCTCACGGGCGCCGATCTCCGCGGCGCGTCGCTGCTCTCGTGCACGCTCGCCGGCGCGATCCTGCGCGGCGCGCGGCTCTCCGGGAACGATCTGACGACGACGATCCTCTCCGGGGCCGACCTCACCGGCGCCGATCTCTCCGGCGCCCACGTCGAACGCGCGCTCCTCGACGAGGTCGATCTCCGCTCGGCCGATCTCACCCGCGCCTCGTTCAAGCAGACGATCCTCCGCGGCGCGAAGCTCGACGGCGCCACGCTCACGAAGACGACGTTCGATCGCTGCGACTTCTCCGCGGCCGATCTCACCCGCCTCCCGCTCGCGGGGATCTCCATGCGATCGTGCATCTTCATCGGCGCCAAGCTCGGCGGGATGGATCTGCGCGGCGCAGACTTCACCTGCTCGAACTTCGCGAAGGCGGACCTCCGACGCGCCGACCTCTCGACCGCGATCCTCGCCCAGGCGAGCTTCCACGAGGCCGCGCTCGACGTCGCCGATCTCTCCTCGGCGATGGCCAAGGGCGCCTTCTTCGGCGAGGCCGCGCTCCCGGGCGCCAAGCTCGCGCAAGCCATGCTCCGCTTCGCGACGTTCACGAAGGCCGACGTGTCCCACGCCAACTTCGCCGGCGCCGATCTCCGCGACGCCCTGCTCGTCGAGCTACGCGCGACGGGCGCGCTGTTCATCGGCGCCAGGCTCCAGCACAGCGATCTCTCGCACGCCGACCTCGGCGGCGCCGATCTCTCGGGCGCCGACCTCACCCGCGCCAACCTCCACGGGATCCACGATCGCGGCGCCCGCTGGGCGGGCGCGCGCACCGAGACGGCGCGGCGCACCGATCTCGATCGCCTCGAAGCCGAAGGCTGGATGCCGCCCGCGCGACCGCAGGACCACTGAGGAGAACGATGATGTCCACCACCACCGCTGCGTTGAAGACCGAGCGCGCTCCCTTCGTGCGCGACGGCGACTACCTCGGCCCGGCCCACGTCGTCAGCGCCTCGGGGCGCGATCTCTCGCTCGAGCTGCCGAGCGGGCAGGTCGTCACGGCCACGCTCGCCGTCGCGTTTCCGTACGAGCCCGCCACGGGCGACGTGCTCCTCGTGATCGCTCGCGGCGAGAGCTACTACGGCATCGGCGTGCTCCACGGCACGGGTCGCACCACCCTCGCGTTCCCGGGCGACGTCGATCTCCGCTCCGACGGCGGGACGGTGCGCATCTCGGGCGACAAGGGCGTGTCGATCGAGGGCCCCGAGCTCGACGTCCGCGTCGGCGCCGTGCGCCTGGTCGCCGACGCGCTCACGCAGCGCGTGGCCTCGGTGTACCAGCGCGTGACGTCGCTGCTCAGCGTCCACGCGAAGGAGCGGCATGTCGTCGTCGACGAGTCGACGTTCACCAAGGCGAAGACGGCGGCCATCCTCACCGAAGAGACGATGTCCATCAACGGCAAGCAGATCCACCTCGGCTGAAGAGGCCTCATGCTCCCTGCATCGAACCGCGGCGTCGGCATCAACATCGGCTTCCCGGACGTGTGCCTCACCCCCATCGCCGGGGTGCCGGTGCCGATCCCGTACCCCAACTTCGCGGCCCACGCGATGGCGGCGCCCTTCGCGGCCACCGTGCTCGTCGCGGGGATGAACGGCCTCAACCAGGGCTCGCTCATCCCGATGACGTTCGGCGACGAGCCAGGCGTCGCGCACCCGACGATCAAGGGCACCGGCGCCTTCATCATGGGCAACCCGGTGGTGATGATCGAGGGGCTGCCGGGGATCAACCTGCTCTGTCCCACCACGGGCAACAACGTCAACGATGGGCTCGGCGCGGTCCTCGTGCCGGACGCCGTCAACGTTTTCTACACCTACGCCGCGGGCGACGTGGCGGTGCCGCGCGCGATGGATGCCCGGGCGATCGCCGAGCACGTGGCGCCGCTCGCGGCGACCGATCGCGTCGAAGGGCGCCTGCTCGCGGACGGCGTCGGCGTGATCGCGGTGCGCGTGTTCTCGTCGGACGTGCCAGCGCGCGTTCACGCGATCGTGCGCGGCTTCGAGGAGGCGGGGCTCGGCGCGCTGGTGCTCGATCTGCGCGGCAACGTCGGCGGCGAGCTCGAGGCGGCCGTCGCGCTCGCGGGTGATTTCCTCGAGAACGGCAGCGAGATCGTGACGCTGACCGACGCCGACGGCGACGCCCTCACGCGCTCTGCGCGCGGCGAGCCGCTCTACCGGCTCCCGCTCGCGGTGCTGATCGACGCCGGCACCGCGTCCGCGGCCGAGCTCTTCGCGGGGTGCCTCAAGGCGCATCGGCGCGCGGTGATCGTCGGATCGACGAGCCACGGGAAGGGCACCGCGCAGCGCCTGCTGCCGCCGATCGAGGGAGCGGGATCGGTCTACGCGACGGCGGCCACGTGGGCGCTCCCCGGCGGCGCGAGCGTCGACGGCGTGGGCGTCCGCCCCGACGTCGAAGCGGCCCACGACGCGGCGCTCACCGCGGCCATCGACGCTATTTCTTCTTCGCGGTGAAGCGGTTGTAGAGCGCGTTCTGCACGGCCGGCGTAGGCGGTGGACGCGGCGGGCGCGGGGGGTTGAGGTCCACCTTGGGCGCGTCGGCCACGCTCACCCACGACCACGAGGGCGCGGGCTCGCCCTTCGGGGCCTCGGGCTCCGGCGGCGGCGTCTGCGCGAGGGCGGGCAGCGCGGGGGAAGAGGGCGCGGGCGCGGGCGCGAGGGGAGAGGGCGCGGGGGCAGGGGCCGCGGCGGGCGTCATCACGCCGAGCCGCGCGAGCATCTCGTCGCGGCGGATGGCGCGCGTGGTCTCGTCGAGCTCGGCGCTCGGGCGCGGCACGGGCGTTGCGGGCACGTCGGACCATGGCGCGCCGGGGATCCCCTGGCTCGGGCGCGCGTCGGGCCTCGCGCGACGCAGCGCCTTCGCCATCGGCACCGTCGTCTCTTCGGGCTCGTCGTCGAAGATCGCCGCCTCCTCGAGCGAGTACGACGCTTCGTGGATCGGGCTCGCGAATATCGCCGGGCGAGCCTGCGGCGGCGGCGCGAAGGGCAGCACGGCGAGCCGCGCGAGCGCCGCGTTGGCCTCGTCGCCCGACATGGTCATCGTCGATTCGAACGGGTAATCCGCGACCGCGGGGCGCGACGGAGGCGGCATCGGCGGCGGCAGCCGCGGCGCCACGGGCGCGAACGGGAGCGCCGGCGGGCTCGTTGGCTCGTCGCCGATCTCCATCGTCGACTCGTACCGCGAGCTCGGCGGATCGAGGTCGACCGGGGGCGTGGCCACGCGGGCGCTCGCGGGCGGCGCCGGGATGATCGGCAGCACGGGGCGCGCGCTCGTCGGCGGCGCGGGGAGGATGATCGGCGGCGCGGATCGCGCGCTCGCCGGCGGCGCAGGAATGACGATCGGCGATGCGAAGCGCACGCCGATCTTCGGCCCGGGGGGCGCAGGAATGATGATCGGCGGCGCGGATCGCCCGCTCGACGGCGGCGCCGGCGGCACCACGGGCTTCACCGGCCGCGCGCTCATCGGCGGCGCGGGCACCACGACGGGCTCGCGCCGCGGCGGCAGCGCCGGCCAGGCGATCGGCTGCCCCTGCGTCGCGACGCCGACCATCACGGAGACGCCGCGCATCGACTCTTCGCTCGGGATCTCGAAGCTGCCACGCCAGGTGATCGAGGCGACGCCGCGATCGAGATCGAGGTGCAGCGCGTCGGCGAGCATCTTGACGATCGGCGCCGGACCGAGCCCGAGGATCCGCGCCTCGGCGTGCGTCGTCGGGAGCTGCATCCGCACCATCGGGCAGCCGTCGACCAGGTTCTCGAGCACGATCCACTCGTCGCCGTGGAGGTAGTCCATCACCTGATCGACGGGCGCTGCGGAGTAGTAGCTCCAGTCGAGATCGTCGGGCAGCGATGGGATCGCCGCCTGGAGCGCCCGCGGATCGAACCCGCCGAGCCGCCGCGCGCGCGCCGGCCACGTCGCCGCGATCGGCCCGAAGCCGACGGGGCGCTGCGGATCCGACGAGTCGACGATGCTCGGCAGCGACGTGCCGACCGGGTTGTCGTCGAACTCGGGGCCGCCGGGCGACTGCTCGTACACCAGCGGTACGGTGTGGCTCCCCTCGAGATCACCGCTCGGCACGACGTCGAACGATTTGTCGATCAGCGCGCGATCACGGTAGACGGCGAGGCGCACTGTCGCGCTCTCTTCGGGGACCGGCGCGTGACCCGTCAGCACCACGTCGGCGTGGGTGCGGTACGGCGCGAGATCGCTCGCGGCCCGCAGGCTCCGCGCCGGGTCGCCCTCGTGATGCAGCTCGGTCGCGTGGAGCGGCTCGACCGCGGTGACCGCCATCGGCCCGTCGACGACGAAGGCGAACGTGGCTTTGACCACCACGCTCAGCCGCAGTCGACCACGGTGCCGCCACGCCACCGTCGCGGCCGCGGTGCGCCCGATCGCGTGGGTTTCGACCGGAGATCGCGGGTACACGGGGGCTCGACGCTACCACGCCAGGCGAGCGCCCGTCCACGCTCGGATCACGCGCGCAGCGCCGCGGAGACGCGGATTGCAGTTGACGGCCGGAGGCCGCTTCGGTGTCCTTCGGTGATGCCGAAAGATCGCGTTGAGGTGCGGCTCGAGTCGAACGACTTTGCCTGCGAGCACGTGCAGATCTCGCGGATGAACGGGGAAGAGGGCATCTCCCGGCTCTTCGCCTTCGACCTCGAGATCGTGGTGCTGACGCCGGGCGAGCTGGCGATCGACGAGCTGATCGGCGCCGAGGCCGATCTGGTTTTCGACGTCGGCGGGACCGAGCTCCGGCGCGTCCACGGGATGATCTCCGGCGTGGAAGACTTGCTCGACAGCGAGCCTTCGTTCCGCACCTTCCGCATCCGCCTCTCGCCGCGGGCCTTCCGCCTCACCCTGGTGGAGACCCAGGAGATCTTCCTCGACCTCAGCGTGCCCGACATCGTCAAGGCCAAGCTCGCTCTCGTCGGCCTCGGCGACGAAGACGTGCAGATGCGCCTGATGGCCACCTACCCGACGCGCGAGTTCGTCGTGCAGTACAAGGAGACGGATCTCGCCTTCATTTCGCGGCTGACCGAGCACCTCGGCATCAGCTTCTTCTTCGAGCAGCACGACGGCAAGGACCTCCTGGTCTTCACCGATCACGCCCACGGCTTCGCGAAGATCGAGCGCGCCGCGCCCGTCGTCTACCGCCCGCGCGGCGAGCAGTGCGACGTCTTTGCCCTGGTGGAGAAGCGCCGGGTGATGCCCTCCGCCTTCGTGCAACAGGATTACAACTACCGGACTCCGCTGCTCGATCTGACCACCACGTACGAGGTCCCCGAGGGCTTCGCGGGCGGCGTCGTCGAGTATTGCCAGCACCCGAAGACGCCCGAAGCGAGCCAGTCGCTGGCGAAGGTCCGCGCCGAGGAGCGCTTCGCCGAGACCCGCTATCTGGAGGGCAAGAGCGACGTCTGCGCCTTCTCGGCCGGCGCCACGTTCCACCTCGACGATCACCCGCGCTTCGAGAGCGGGAGAGACTTCCTGCTGGCCTCCGTCACCCACGCGGCGACCCAGGTCGTGGTCGGCTTCAGCATGAGCCCGGAGATCACGGCCTACGTGAACGAGTTTCGGGTCACCGACGCGGCCCGCATCTACCGTCCGGCGCGCGCGACGAAGCGCCCGCGCATCGACGGCGTGCTCACCGGCGTGATCGAGCCCAACGTCGACGGCGTGATGGGCCAGATGGCGCAGCTCGACGAGCAGGGGCGCTACACGGTGCGCTTCTACTTCGATCCCTCGCCGATCGGCGGCAGGCCGCTGTCGACCCACCGCGTGCGGATGATCCAGCAGCACAGCGGGCCCAACTACGGCACGCACATGCCGCTCAAGGCGGGGACCGAGGTGCTGGTGGTGTTCGTCGACGGCGATCCGGATCGCCCGCTGATCGTGGGCTCGGTGCACAACCCGGTGACGCCGACGCCGGTGACCTCACGCAACCCGTCGATGCACCGGATCGTGACGGCCTCGGGGATCATGATCGAGATGAAGGATCACTTCTAGCGCGGGGGCCTCTCGCCGAGCATGCGATCGCAGAGATCGCGCAGCGTCTCCAGGACCTCGGGCGTGGCGTTGAGGGTGATGCGCTCGCGCTGGTCGCCCTCGCGGTAGCGCAGGGTGATCACGGCGAGCGGGGCGCGGAGCTTCGAGGCTTCGCTCGAGGCCGTGACGACGTCGATCCGCCAGTCGATGCCCTCGATCACCTTGCCGTGAGCGTGGAGCGCCGAGCGCGCGAGCTCGCTGCGGACCACGGCGCGCGCGGCCTCGTAGCCGGGCGAGAGCAGGCTCGCGAGGCGCGGTGAGCCGCCGGTGAGCAGCGCGAGATCCTCGGCGAAGGCGCGGCCATCGAGGTCGTGGGCCGCGGCGCTGCGCACCAGGAAGCGGCATGCCTTGAGGGCCCGCGCCAGGCTGTCGGGCGCGAGCGCGTGGTCGTGGCAGAGGCGATCGAGATCGGCCTCGAGCTCGCGCGGGAGAGGCTCGACGAGGCACGGCCCGAGGATGTCCCAGAAGCGCTCGCGCAGGCGCGGCGGCAGCTCCAGGGCCTGCTCGGCGTCGCGGAGGATCTCCGCCGGCGGCGCGGCGCCCCCGAGCGCGCGGAGCTTCGGCAATCCGGGCGTGGTCGTCATCGGCGGCCTCGTCGGAGCGTCGCGGCGTCGGCGTCGTCGAGGAGGCGATTGAAGGCGTCGGCGAAGAGGGACACGTTCTCTTTTTGCATCATCGCGTTGTGAGGATCGGGCATCGTCGCGGTGCCCTGGATCGGGAGCTCGTGCACCTCGACGCGGCGGGCGCAGAGCGCTTGCCACCCGGCCGCGCGGGAGGCCCCGCCGCGCACCGTGAAGAGGTGGACCTCGCCGGGGTACGACCAGCGCGGCGCGTACGCCGCGTCGAGCCGGTGATCCCAGGCGAGGGCCTGGTAGCCGCGGCGCATCGCCAGGCCGGAGGGCTCGCCGTCGAATCCGCCGTTCACCGCGAGCTTCTTGAGCCCGCGAAAGACCTGTTCCCAGCGCGCATCCGGCGGCATCCGGCGCAGCGCGGCGTGGTCGAACAGCGTCGGGAACGTGTACTCGACGAGGCCGGCGTCGTCGACGTCGGGGGCCCAGTACGCGAGGCCCTGGAAGCGCGCGGCCAGCGTGTTCTCGCGGCCCGTGCGCAGGTACGGCACGGCCTTCGCGGCGCGCTTCCAGGCCCGGGTCTCGACCAGGCGCGGGAAGCGGCTGCACAGCGCGAGGGCGGCCCTCCGCGTCGCGCGCTCGGTCGCCTGACGGAGCTGCTCGAGCCGCGTCGACGGCGGCAGCGTGTCGAAGAGCACCAGCGTCGCGACCTCGTCGCCGTCGCGCACGAGTCGGTTCGCCATCTCGAAGGCGATTTTGCCGCCGAGGCACCAGCCCGCGAGGTGGTACGGGCCGCGCGGCTGCTCGGCGCGGAGCGCGGCGAGGTACTCGACGGCCATGGCCTCGATGCTCGCGTAGGGCGCGCCGCCGTCGAAGAGCGGGCGGTTCAGGAAGGTGTGAAACGGGCGCGCGCGATCGACGCCGCGCGCGAGCGCCACGTACGAGAGCGAGCCGCCGCTGCTGCTCGCGGGGCGCGCGACGAAGAGCGGCCGCTTGTCGCCGCCGCTGCGGTACGTGTAGAGCGTCCTCGACGCGGGCAGCGCGCCGCCGTCGGGCTCGCCGCGGATGGCGCGGGCGAGGCGCTCCACGGTGCGCGCCTCGAGCACCGTGACGACGTCGACGTGGTGGCCGAGCTCGGCGTCGATCTCCCTCGCGAGCCGGACGCCGACGAGCGAGTCGGCCCCGAAATCGAGGAAGAGATCGTCGGTGACGCCGATGGGCAGGACGCCGATCACCGCCTCGCAGAGGCGCGCGAGCTCGTGCTCGAGGGCGTCGCGCGCGGGCACGAGCGGCGGCGCGCCGTCGGGCCGTCGCAGCTGGCCGCGCTCGGGCGCGACGATCGCGTGGACTTGCTCGGCGGTGTGGACCTCGCGGGCGAGGCGCTCGAAGAGGGCGTGGCGCGACGTCGCCGGGGCCGCGTCTCCGCTCGTAGCCGGTCGTGGCGCGTCGTCAACGGCTTCTTTTGCAGCCTCGGACGCCTCTGTCGACGCCGGGCGATAGGCTAGCGCGGCGGCGTCGGCGGCGGCGAGGCGCACCGTAAACGCGCCCGCCTCGCCGGGGACGACGTGCTCGTCGCCGAGCGATCGGAGGAACTCGCGGGCCGGGGTGTTCTTCGCGGTCGGCGCGAACGGCAGCGTCACGTGGGCGAGGCCGCGCTCGGCCGCGATCTCGCCGAGGCGCGCCACCATCCGGTGCTCGACGCCGCGCTGGAGCACGCGGCAGCTCAGCAGGAACGTGTCGGCGCGGATCGCGTCGCCGTCGACGTCGAAGAGCGCCACGCCGACGAGCCCGTAGTCGCCGAAGCGATCGGCCACCGTGACCGCGAGCGCCTCGAGCTCGCCGCTCGCGAGCAGCAACCCGAGCTCGGCCTCGGCGCGCCGCACCGTCGTGGTGTTGAACTGGTTGGTGCGAAACGTGAGCTGGGCGGTGCGCGGGATCTCGGCGGGCGTGGGCGGCGCGATCACGATCCGGAGATCGAGGCTGGCGAGGAAGTCGACCATCGACGGCGCCGCGCGGCGGGTGCGCGTGCGCTCGAGGTCTTGCCGGTAGAGCTCGCCGCGCTTCTGATCTTCGGCGGTGATTGTCCAGCGATCGAAGGCCCAGATGTTCTCGACGACGCGCGCGGCCGCGGCGCTCTCGGCGGGCAGCTCGATGGTGAGCACGTCGGGGCAGCCGGCGCGGACCTCGGCGCACTCGACGCGGCTATCGTCGACGAAGACGAATGAGTCGAGGCCGAGGTTGAGCTCGCTCGCGAGCTCGCGGAGGTTCTGCGACTTGGGCTGCCAGTTGACGCGCGAGGCGATGACGTGGCGCTTCTCGAGCGGCATGGTCCGCGTCCGGAAGACCTCGTCGACGTCGTCGTGGACGTTCTTGCTCGCGAGGCAGACGAGCACGCCGGCCTCGTTCTGCGCGACGGCGTAGCGCTGGATCGCGGCGCGCCCCGCGTCGATCACCACGCCCGCGGCGCCGTCCTCACCGACGACGCCGGTCCATATCGTGTTGTCGCAGTCGAGCGCGAGGACCTTGTGCGGCGGCTCGACGCAGGCGCGGATCTTCCGCGCGATCACCGTGCCGATCGCCGACGAGAAGGCCTCCGTGTACGGGATGTGGCCGAGCTCGTCGCTCGCCGGATCGTCGTAAATCGCAGCGGGATACGCCGCGAGCAGCGCCTCGCTCCCGATCACCAGCACGCCGCGGACGGCGCCGAGCGCGCCCTGGATCCGCCGCTCGGCCTCGGCGAAGAGCGATGCACGATGTGCATCGACGCGCGTGGCGGGCGGCTCGGGGCAGATCATCACCAGCAGCGGCGCCGCGCCCTCGCGCCGCGCGTACGCCGCGGTGAGATCGAGCAGCTCGTCCACGTTGCGCGCCAGCGTCTCCGCCGACTCGCCCTCGCCGGTCGCGCGCGCGTAGCCCTCGCCCTCGCGACGCGCAAAGTCGCCGAGGCGGATCAGGGCGACGTTGATCCCGCCGCGGCTCTTCCCGAAGAGGCTCGCGGGATCGATGAGCTCCTGAAAGAGCTGGTTGTAGGGGGCGATCTCGACCGCGTGCGCGATCCCGAGCTCGCCCAGCCAGTGCGTTATCGCCGGCCGGACGAGATCGGGCGTGAAGCTGGCCGCCACGGCCACCGTGAGCTGTCGCTGGTTCATCGGCGGCGGTGGCGCGCTCAGGAGGCGAGGTCCTTCGAGTCGAACATCTCGCCCATGGCGACGACGATCTTGCGGGGGCCCGTGAAGGGCTTGCGCGCGTGGGAGATGATCATGTTGTCGAGCATGATCAGATCGCCGGCCTGCCAGGGCGCCGCCTTGCAGTGCTTCCAGAAGACGCGGTCGAGCTCGGCCATCGTCGCGTCCTCGATCTTCGAGCCGTCGCCGTAGTAGACGTTGCGCGGCAGGCCCTCTTCCTTGAAGAGCGCGACCAGCGATTTGCGCGTCGCCGCGTCGAGGCAGAACGGGTGATGGAGCTGCACCTGGTTGAAGAAGACCTTCTCGCCGGTGCGCGGGTGCTTGATCACGGCGTGGCCGCGCTGCTTGATCCGCAGCGTGCGCCCGCGGATCCACTCGCTCTCCATCCCGCTCTCCTTGCAGATGCGCTCCACCTCTTTCTTGTCCTTGGTCTTGAAGAACTCGTGCCAGGGGACGTCGATGTCCTCGCAGAAGTTGCGCACGTACATCAGGCCTTTTTCCTCGAACTTCGCGACGAGGTCCCGGTCGAGGACGCGGTAGACCTCGCGGCAATCGAGGAGCGGCGTCTCGCCGCCGGTGAGCGAGGGCTGCACGCAGAAGAAGAACTGCTTCACCGGCCAGCGCGGGAGGTGCGAGCTCTCGTTGTGGAACAGGATCGCCTTGTCCGCGGGGTACGGGGTCGAGTGGTAGATCTTGTTCGTCATGTCCTCGTGCGGGAGATCGCCGTACTCGCCGAAGAGATCGGCGCAGATCGAGCCGGCGATCTTCTCGAAGTCGAGGGGGCTGCGCGCGTCGAAGCCGCGGAACAGGAGGGCGCCGTGCGCGGCGAGCGCGTCGAGGATGAAGGGTCGATTCTCGGCGGCCCACGCCGCGAGATTGACGCCGGGCGCGGTGGGCGACAGGACGAGAGGGTAGGTGTCGCCGGGGCTGACGAAGCCCGTCGTGATCGGGCTGCCCGGAGGGACCGTGATCGCCTTCTTCACCGGGCCTGCATCGACGCTCTGAGCAGTCTCCATGACTCGTCCTTTCCGCGTGTTGAGTCGAGAATATTAGTGAATTTCGTGCGCGGCCGTCAAGGCGCGCACCGGCGCGCGTCACCCGGCGAGAAGGGGGCCGAGGTCCTGCAGGATCGAGGTGAGCAGGCGCGTGCGCTCGGTGTTGAGGAAGAAGTGATTGCCCGGGAACATGCGGAGCACGAAGGCCGACGTAGTGTGCTCGCGCCAGGCGTCGAGATCGGCGCGCGTCGCGTCCTCGTCGGTGAGGCCGCCGAGGATCGACAGGGGCACGTCGAGCGGCGCTTCGGCGCGGGGCGCGTAGGTCTCGAAGACGCCGAAGTCGGCGCGGAGGAGCGGTAACAGCAGGGCCATCAGCTCTTCGTGCTCGAGCACCTCGGCCGGCGTGCCCGCGTAGCTCTTGATCTCCTGGATGAGCTCGGCCTCGGGCAGCTCGTGGATCGGCGGCTTGCGGCGCGCGATCTGCGGAGCGGGGCACGCCGCGAGGAAGAGCCGCACCGGCGTGGGAGCGCCGCGCGCGCGCAGGCGACGCGCGGCCTCGAACGCGACGTACGCGCCGAGGCTGTAGCCGAAGAAGGCGAAGGGCTGATCGAGCAGCGGGAGGATGGCCTCGACCGCCGAATCGACGAGGGGATCGAGGCGAGTGAGCGGGGCCTCGCGCATGCGCGTCTCGCGGCCGGGCGGCTGCAGCGCGCACACGTCGAGGTGCGGGAGCGCGTCGGGCCAGGCCCTGTAAATCGACGCGCCGCCGCCGGCGTACGGGAAGCAGAACAGGCGAACCTTCGCGCGCGGGCGGGGTTTACGGACGATCCAGGCGCTCATGATCCGGGTCGTGGTGCCACGGGGGCCGCGCGGGCTCAACCCACTTTGGCGGACGGGCTCGGGATCATGGCCCCTCGGTCAGCAGAAGTTGATGCGGAACGCGTCGTAGAGGGGCTCTCCCAGCGCGAGGTCCAGAGCGGCATTCAGCAGCGTCCCGGCGGCGGCGAGGCCGAGGACCTCGCGCAAGGGGGCTTTGGGGAAGGCCACCCGCAGGACCAGCAGCCAGAGCAGGAAGCGCAGCGTGAAGAAGACCAGGTAGAACTTCGCGCCGCCGCCGCCGTCGCTGCGGAGCGGGTCGCGGAGCAGGAGGCCGGCGGGGACGCCGACGAGCACCCCCAGGGCGAAGCGTGCCAGTCCGCCGAGGATGGCGCGGAGCCAGCGGTGGCCGAGCCCCGCGCCCCAGCGCCAGGCTCCCACGGCCGCGACGCCGGGATAGATAACGAGCTTGAGGATGGCCGCGGCGACGAGAGTCATCCTCGATGATTGCACGCGCGGGCGCGGAGCGTCAAGGAGCGGAGATGGGTGAGAGGGGGAGATCGGGCGGAGAGTGCTTTACGCGAATCGCGGCGTCGAGCACGGAGGTGACCGCTCCTGGTTCGACGGCGCGGGCTCCGCCGGAACCCTCTCGGTGCTACTG
The DNA here is from genome assembly GCA_025362495.1 of Byssovorax sp. Taxonomy (GTDB): domain Bacteria; phylum Myxococcota_A; class Polyangia; order Polyangiales; family Polyangiaceae; genus JANYGI01. The sequence goes on from JANYGI010000001.1 coordinate 20,113, forward strand.
CTTCGTGGCCAGGATGGAGTCGCCGAGCGAGGTCACGCTGTCGCCGGCGTCGTACTCGAACTGCACGCGGATCTGGTCGCCGGAGGCGACCTCGAGGGCCTCGGGCAACGGCATCACCAGGTAATCCATGTGCCAGTCGAAGGAGCGCTTCTCCTCCGGCACGATGCCGACGAGGTTCTTGGTGATGAAGCGAAGGCCGTTGAGCGTGCCCGCCGCGTTCATGGTGAGCACGCGGTCGTACTCGAAGCGCTGGGGGATCGCCGCGCGGTACTCGAACATGGCGTAGACGTCGGGCGCGCCGATCTGCACCGTGGGATCGACCGCGGCGTGGGCCGGGTGGAACATCGGTACGGGCGCCTCGTAGCCCTGGAAATTGTAGGACGAGCCGACCGGCTGAACGGCGAGGATCGTGGCCTCGGGGATGAAGATCGGGAGCGGGCCGCCAAAGCGCTTGAGGTAACTCTGCTTGAAGCGATCGATGATGACGGTCTGCTTCTCGCGGAGGAGGGCCGTGTGGAGCATCTCGCAGATCACGGCGTCGACGGGCTCGTCCGGGAGGAACGTGGCGGCGTCGTCTTCAATCACCGAGACGCGATCGGCCACGCCGTTGCGCGCGAGGAGCTTGCGCGCGGCCGCGGCGACGTGCGGTATCCGCTCGACGCAGATGACCTTGCGGGCCTTCTTCGAGGCGAAATAGCTCATGATGCCAGTGCCGCCGCCGAGCTCGAGGGCGACTCCGCCGGTGGGCACGAGGCGCGCTATCGCCTCGCGAAAGGCGCTGACGCGGGTCTCGGTGGCGAGCATCTGCCCGTGGTAGTGGAGCGGAATGTACTGGCCGAGCAGCGCGTCGGAGTCGACCTTGGGCCCCGTCTCGCCCTCTCCCACGACGCGAAGGCGAGGGCGGAGGACGCTCGAGGTGAGGGTCGGCTTCGCGATGTGGGGATCGACTGCGTTCATCGTCTATTCTCCTCGAGTGACCGGCCGGTGCAGCCGTTGACGTTTCGCTCATAGCGAGCGTCGTGCCACGCCGGCCATGTGCGAGAGACCAGGCCGGATCGAGGGCGATCGGTGCGCGGTGATGTCAAGTCGATGACAGGATGGCTCGCCCTGGTGTCAGGGTATCGACGCCGCGGGCTTCGTGACTGTCACTCTCAGGTGACGGCGCCGGCGCCGGGCAGATCGCCGAAGAACACGTCCAGCGTCGGGAACTGCGCGTCGGCGCGCAGGCAGTCGTGGAGGTAGATGGCAAACCCGGGATCGCCGGTCCAGAGCGAGTAGCGCATCATCCCGTAGCGCGCGGCGTAGTCCTGTGTTTGCGCGATACCGTGCATGGCGAAGGCGCGCGCGCGCGAGAGCCACCGCGCGTCGCCGGTGCGCTGGTAGAGCTTCAGGAACGCATAGCCATTGCCGCCGGTGCCGTGGCAAAGGTTCGATCCCTTGCTGAGTGGGCCGGCCGACCAGGTGGCCTCTCCCGCGGCGAGCAGCAGATCGTCGAGCGCGACCGTGGGCATTCCGGCAAGGCAGACCACAAAGCCCGGCGCTCCATGGCAGAGCTGGAGGAGCTTCTTCTGCGCTTCTCTCTCGCTGTCGAGCTGGGGTCGCCAGCTCGCCTGATCGCCGATCCTTTCGGCCGTGCGTTGCACCGTGTTGACGATGCAGCTCTCCCACTCGCTCCATGCGTCGGGCGCGAGCAGATGCCTGCCCCGGATCAACGGCAAGGCCGTGGCGACGAAGCCATGCACGGCGTCGAGGTAGGTCGACTTGCGGCCATACAGGTCCTGCGTCCAGTG
>JANYGI010000121.1 GCA_025362495.1 Byssovorax sp.
CCGGAGCGCGAGCATCAGCGCCTGCAACGAATCCTCTCCGAGGATGTGCTTCTCGGTGACGGCGCCAACCGAGCTGTGGATGGCGACCGGGGCTCCCCAGCAACAGCTATCGTCGGGTTGCTCCTCGCCGGGCGCGAGCGGTCGGGGTCCGCTGGGCTCGGAGGGATCGACGTCGTCGAACACGAGGCGAACTGGCCTGCCAATCAGGATGCGTACAGCGATGGGCTGGGTCGTCCCCGACGCGATGAATTCCAGGGTTCGCTCGGCGATGACGTCCATCGCAGGCCTGATGGCGCACGGTGCCCCCCTCGTCAAGCAGGCGATCCCCGCGCCACCCCACCCGAAGCGGCGGCCGTCGGGCTCATCGAGCGCCGGAACGACCGCGGCGTTTGCCCGACGGCGCGCTTGAAGTCCCTCCCGAAGTGGGCCTGATCGGCGTACCCGAGAGAGGGGGGGCAAGAGCGGAGTCAGGAACGCTTCGGTGATCGCGACGCGGTCGTGCGCGTCGGGCGCTCCCTCGATCGCCCGGGCCCACGCGGTCGCCTGCGAGCCCAGGAGCTGTTCTAGCGGGAGGACACGATCGGTGAGGGTCGCCATCGACGCGCCCAGGAGCGGATGGAACATCACCGGTCGAAACGAGATGCCGAACATGCGTCCTTCGCCGACGAGGCGCCGCGCGAAGCGGCCAGTCTGTACACCGACGAGCTCGGCGCGCGGCTCGCCGGCCGCGTCGACGTGGACGACCTGCGCCGCGGGGTGGGGCAAGGCCTCTCCCGTGAAGGGCGAGCGCAGCACCCAGCGCACCGACCAGAAGTGATGGACGTGCGCCGCGAGCGCCGCGGAAGGCACGATGCGTCGCCCGTCGAGCAGGCCGTCGGGCCGCGGCGCGCGCACGATCCCGCGCGGCGGCGGCACCCGGTTCGACTCGCGCGCTTCGTCCGCCATGACCCGCGAACGGTACGTGAATCGTCGCGTTTGTTCAATACGCGCGCCGCCCGGGGTGGCATACGCGTGCTTCATGATCAAAGCATTCGATGTGTCCGTCGCGATGTTCGTCCGGGGGCTCACCAACCTTAAAGGCCAACTGAAGAAGGCCGAGGCGCACGCGGCGTCGCGAGAGCTCGATCCCGCAGCGCTGCTGTCCGCGCGGCTCGCCGACGACATGTACACTCTCGCCGCGCAGGTGCACTGGTCCGGCGGGGCGGCGGAGCTGAGCGTGCAGCGGCTCCTCGGGATCACGGTGGCGCCGCAGACCGAGGAGGCGAAGAGCTTCGCCGGGCTCCACGAGCGGCTCGACGCCAAGATTGCCTATCTGCGCGCGGTCGATCCGGCGGCCCTCGAAGCCGGCCTCGCTCGCACGATCGAGATCCCGCACCGCGGCGGATCGATGTCATTCACGGGCGATCGATTCCTGACCGAGCTCGCGATCCCGAGCTTCTTTTTTCACCTGACGTCGGCGTATGCCATCCTCCGCCACGAGGGCGTGCCGCTCCAGAAGGGCGATTTTCTCGGCTCCTGGTGAGCGCGGACGCGAGGGGGTGACGTCGAGCGCGAGGCGTCCCATGGACTGCGCGCGTCGATCGGCGCGAACCGAGGTGAGCCATGGCGACCGGAGAGATGGACTCCACGAAGCAGGCGTTCGGGGTGATCGGGCTCGACGTGATGGGGAGGAACCTGGCGCTCAACGTCGAGCGTCATGGCTTCTCGGTGGCCGTGTTCAACCGCACCTGGGCCAAGACTGAAGAGCTCGTGCGCGGCGCCGGGGCCGGGAAGAACCTCCGCGCCGCGAGGACGCCGGCCGAGCTGGTGAGCCTGCTGGAGACGCCGCGGAAGATCCTGCTGATGGTCAAGGCCGGCGCGCCGGTGGACGCCGTGCTCGGCGAGCTGACTCCGCACCTCCAGCCGGGCGACATCGTGATTGACGGAGGCAATTCACTCTATCTCGACACCGAACGTCGTATGGCGGAGCTCGCCCGGACCGGGATCCGCTTCCTCGGCATGGGCGTTTCCGGCGGCGAGGAAGGAGCGCTGTGGGGGCCGAGCCTGATGCCCGGCGGCGATCAGACTGCCTATCAGGCCGTCGAGCCCATCCTGATGGCGATCGCCGCGAAGCCGCCCGACGACGCGCCCTGCGTGACCTGGGTCGGGGCGCGAGGCGCCGGGCACTTCGTCAAGATGGTCCACAACGGCATCGAGTACGCCGTGATGCAGATGATCGCCGAGACCTACGATCTCCTGCGCCACGTGGCCGCCCTCGACAACGCGGCGATCAAGGCCGCCTTCGAGGAGTACGGGCGGGGCGAGCTCCGCGGGTTCCTGATCGAGATCACCGCCCAGGTCCTCGGGACACCCGATCCCGAGGGCAGCGGGCAGAGCCTCGTCGACGTGATCCTCGACGCCGCCGAGCAGAAGGGAACAGGCAAGTGGACCGAGCAACACGCGCTCGATCTCGGGGTGCCGGTGCCGACGATCGCCGCCGCCGTCGACGCGCGCATGCTCTCGGCGCTCAAGGGCGAGCGCGTCGCGGCGTCGAAGCTGCTCACCGCGCCGGCGCGGGTCGGGCCGCCCGAAGGCATCGAGTCGTTCGTCGCCGACCTCGGCCACGCCCTCTATTGCAGCACGCTCTGCGCGTACGCGCAGGGCATGGCGATGATCATCGAGGCCAACCGGCAGTACGATTACGGGATCCGCCCCGACGAGGTCGCGCGGATCTGGAAAGCAGGCTGCATCCTCCGCGGGGCGGTCCTCGACGAGATCAAGAAGACGTTCCAGGAGGAGCCGCAGATTGCCAATCTGCTGATCTCGGAGCGCTTCCGCGCCTGCTTCGGGCTGCACCAGGGGGCGTGGCGGCGGACGCTGCGGACCGCCGTGCTCGCCGGGATCGCCACGCCGGCCCAGCAGGCCTCGCTGGCCTATTACGACACCTACCGTCGCGAGCGCCTGCCCGCCAACCTGATCCAGGCGCAGCGCGATCTCTTCGGCGCCCACACCTACGAGCGGATCGATCGGCCCGGCTCGTTCCACACCGACTGGTCGACCGGCAACGAGAACGAGCGGATCACCACCGCGCCGCCAGGCCGTCCGCGGCGCGTGGCGTGACGCCGAAGGCGCGGCCTGCGGGCAGCGTGGCGACATCGTCGGGCGTCGTCGGGGTGGCGCGTACCGCCGGGCCGCGTGATCCGCTACCCTCGGCGCCGCTGATGCTGAGACCCGGCGACGCGTTCGAGCGCTACACCATCGAGGCTCTGCTCGGTCAGGGCGGCATGGGCTGCGTTTACCGCGCGCACGATCCACGGCTCGGTCGCCGCGTCGCCGTGAAAGTGATCTCCGACGGCGCGACTCACGTCGACGCCAACGCGCGCCTGGTGCGCGAGGCGCGCTCGGCCGCGGCCCTCGATCACCCCAACGCCATCGCGATCTTCGACGTCGGCGAGCGCGACGGCGCGCCGTACATCGTGATGGAGCTGGTCGAGGGACGGACGCTCCGGCGCACGCCCGGCGAGGCCGCGGCGTCGATCGCGGCGAGCGTCGCCCAGCTCGCCGACGTCGCGCGCGCGCTCGCGGGGGCGCACAAGCGCGGGCTGATTCATCGCGATATCAAGCCCGAAAACGTGATGGTCCGCGACGACGGCGTGGTGAAGGTCCTCGACTTCGGCATCGCGCGCCGCACCGGTGGGAGCGTCGATCCGAGCGGCCCGACGCAGGCGCCGGCGGTGCCGACGCTGACGGTGGAGGGCATGAAGCTCGGGACACCGGTGTACATGGCGCCCGAGCAAATCCGCGGCGACGAGCTCGACGGTCGCACCGATCAGTTCGCGTGGGGCGTGCTCGCGTACGAGCTGCTCGCCGGTCGCCTCCCCTGGCGCGGCGCGAACGACGCGCTCGCCGTGATGGCGTCGATCCTCGCCGACGCCGCGGCCCCGGGCCCGCTCGCGAGCGCCGGCGTGAGCCCCGAGATCGCGAGCGTGGTGCTGCGGACGCTGGAAAAGCGCCCCGAGGATCGCTTCGCGTCGATGGACGATCTGCTGCGCGCGCTCGACGCCGCGGGTCGCGGTGAGCCGCTCGCGCCGCTGAAGAAAAATGTCGAGCCCGCGGGGAGCGCGACGCTGGCGCAGCAGTTCTCGACCGGCGAGGTGCGCGAGGTGCTCGGCAAGGCGATCGAGAACCAGGCGGCAAAACAAGGCTCGACGCGGCTCGGCTTCGACGAGCTGATCGCCGTGGCGGCCGAGGTCGGCGTCGACGTGGCGTCGCTGCGGGACGCCAGCCGCGCGCTGCGCGTGCGCGACGAGCAGCAGTCGACGGCGACCGAGCTCGCGGCGAAGCGCGACGCGTGGCTCCGGCAAAAGCGGCTGCTTTTCCACCGTCACGCGGGCGTTTACGCGATCGTCAACGCCGCGCTCCTGGTGCTCGGCCTGGTGCTGCTGAGCTTCACGCCGTGGTGGATCTGGTTCTTGCCAGCGCTGGCGTGGGGCGTCGGCCTGGCCATCCACGGCCTGATGGCGCTGACGTCGAACGAGGCCGACTGGAAAGAGCACCACGAAAGGATGCAGGCCTGGGAAGAGGGTCGGCGGCGGCGCCACGAGGTCGCGCTGGCCCGCGCCGGCGAGCCTCGCGGTCGCGGCGGGCGACGCGAGGAGCGGCGTCGCGTCGCGGCCGCGCCCGAAGCCGAGAGGCTGCGCGTGGCGCCAGAGGCCGGCGGAAATCGCGCGGCAACCGGCGAGGACGACGACGACGAGGAGGCGCTCGCCGAGGCGCCCGAGGTGAAGCGCCGGAAGCGCTGACGACTCGGCTACGCTGGGCGCGAACATGAACGCGACCCTCTTTCTCTTCGGTCTCGGCAAGGTCTTCTTCGGCATCATCGTCGGCGCTGCGGGCATCTTCAGCGCCTCGCGCCTGCTCGGGCGGATGATCCGCTGGGGCGACACCGAGGCCGAGACCAAGCGCGGGAACCTCGCCGCGGCGGTGCTCGAGGCCGCTGCGGTGATCTCGTTCGGCGTCCTCGTACAGCACGCCGTGACGGCCACGTTCACGGCGATGGATCTCGCGTACCGCGGCCAGGCGCCGCACCCGGCGATGATCGCGCGCTTCGCGCTCTATGGCCTCATCCATGTGGGCGTCTCGCTCACGGTGGGCGCGTTCTCGCTGGCGATCGGCGCCTGGATTTACGGCAAGCTCACCCGCGGCGTCGATGAGATGGCCGAGGTGCGCAAGGGCAACGTCGGGCCGGCGCTGGTGCTCGGCGCGGTGCTGGTGGTGATGGCGCTCGTGACGGCGCCGGGGCTGCAAATGGCGCTCGAAGGCCTGATCCCGCTGCCGACGCTCGACCGCGACGAGATGGTCGCGCCGTCGTGATCACGCGGCGTCTTCCCTGGTTTGTCGCCGCGGCCGCGCTGCTCGGCGCGTCGGGGTGCTGTCGCATCCTCGATGTGGAAGGCGACGATCCCGACCCCGAGCCCACCCCGACGACGAAGGCCGAGGAGCTCGGCACGGCGAGCTTCCCCGCAGGCGCGAAGGCGAACGCGGCGATCCACACCTGGAGCGCGAAGCGACTCAAGCCCTCGGTCTACCGGGTCGGCTACGCCCTCACCGCGTCGGAGAGCGCAGCTGTGGATGGCTCTCTCCACGACTACGCGACCCGCGTCGGCTACGCGGACGAGGGCGACGGCAAGTTCCGCTGGGTGCCTCCGACGGGGTGCAGCGGCGACATGCACTGTGTCTTCTCGGACCTCGTGGCGCGCGACGCGCCGGATCTCGCGCCGCTGGTGGATCGCTTTCGCGCCCGCAAGGCCGCGATCGGCCTGTCGACGATGGATCTCGCGGCGCTGGTCGTCACCTTCGTGCAGAACATCCCTTACGAGATCCCCAGGGAGGAGCCTTTTGGCGTGCTCCCGCCCGCGCTCGTGGTGGCCCGGCGCAAGGGCGATTGCGACTCGAAATCGCTGCTGGCGCACGTGATCCTGCACTCGCTCGGCTACGACACGATGATGCTCTCGTCGTCGGCGCACCACCACTCGATGCTGGGGATCGCGCTCCCGGCGTCGGGGACGAAGATCACCTACAGCGGACGCGATTACGCCTTCACCGAGATGACGGCGCGCGGCTCGCCGATTGGCCACATCAACGCCGATCTGCTGCGGCCGAACGACTGGAAGCCGGTGCCGTTTCGCTACCCGGACGCCGCGGCTCCGCCGGTGAAAGCGACACCGACGGCGCCCACGCCGAAGAGGTCCCCGGGGCGCTGAACGTATCCTGTCCTGGGTGGCGGAGCACGGTTCCGTGCGGCGTGGCCTCGGAACGAGCGAGGTCCCTCGCGCCAATGATGTTATGACCGACTTCTCGTGAAGTGGACCCGGATCAGGAGCTTCGCCCCTCCCCCATTGCGCGCCGTGGTGGGACGCGCGCGCCGGGCCGAGCCCGACGGAGGCCCGCGTGGCCAGTGACCGCGGCCGCTGGGACGACGTCTGCCACGATCTGCGGACGCCGCTCTCAATCATCCTCGGCTACAGCGAGATGCTGCTCGAGGACGTCGAGAATCTGCCGGCGTGGAAGGCGCGCGCTCTCGATGTGCAGCGCGTCCGCGAGACCGGCCACCGGCTCCTGCGCATCCTCGACGACGCGATGGCAGCGAGCCGCGCCGAGGCCGTGGCCGAGGGCTTTCCCGTGCTCTCCGCGCGGCTTCACCGCGCTCTGCGCGCCCCGCTCGACGAGGCGCGCGGCGCGATCGACCGCGTGGTCGACGACACGCGAGGCACCGCGGAGAGCGACGCCATCCTCGTCGATCTCGAGCGGATCCGCACGGCCGGTCGCCGCTTCGACGCCCTGCTCGAAGAGCTCGCGCCGCCGCCGACCGTCGAGGCGGTCGCGCTCCGTGACGCCCCGCTGCCGCGGCCCATATCGAGGCCTTCCTGGCTGCCTCCGCCGCCCGGGATGCCTCGCAACGAGCCACGCGAGAGCGTCCCCGCGCCGGGCTCGATCCGCGCCCTGACTGGCAAGCTGCTCGTCGTCGACGACAACGAGAGCAACCGCGCGGTGCTCTCGCAGCGCCTCTCGCGGCAAGGACACACGGTATCGGTGGCGGCCGGCGGCCTCGAGGCGCTCGCGCTGCTCGGCCGCGAGCGCTTCGATCTGGTGCTGCTCGACGTGATGATGCCCGACATGGATGGGTATCAAGTCCTGGAACGGATGAAGTCCGATCAGGTGCTCCGGCACCTCCCCGTGGTGATGATCTCGGCGCGCGGCGACCTCGAAGGCATGGTGCGCTGTCTCGAGCTCGGAGCCGAGGACTACCTCGCCAAGCCCTTCAATCCAGTGCTCCTCCGCGCGCGCATCGGCGCCTCGCTCGCCCAGAAGCAGCAGCGCGATCGCGAGCGCTTCTACATCGAGCGCCTCCGCCTGGCCCAGGAGCAGTCGGAGTCTCTGCTGCTCAACGTGCTCCCCAAGGCCATCGCCGATCGCCTCAAGCGCGGCGAGAGCGCCATCGCCGACTACTTCGAGGCCGTCACGGTGCTGTTCGCCGATCTCGTCGGCTTCACGGCGTACGCGGCCCGCCTCGCGCCGGCCACCGTGGTCGAGCGGCTCAACGAGATCTTCACCGCCTTCGACCGCCTGGCCGAGCGCCACGGGGTCGAGAAGATCAAGACCATCGGCGACGCGTACCTGGCCGTCGGCGGCCTGCCCGTGCCGCGCCCCGATCACGCCGCCGCCATCGCCGAGCTGGCGATGGACATGCAGAAAGAGGTCGAGATCTTCAACCGGCGCACCGGCGAGAACATCGTGATCCGCACCGGGATCCACAGCGGCCCCGTCGTCGCCGGGATCGTGGGCACCACCAAGTTCAGCTACGATCTCTGGGGCGACACCGTCAACACCGCGAGCCGGATGGAGTCTCACGGCGTGCCCGGAGCCATCCAGATCTCCGAGGCGACGCGCCGCCTGCTCGACGGCAAGTACGTGATCCAGTCGCGCGGCACCATCGACGTGAAGGGCAAAGGCCCGATGGAGACGTCGCTGCTGCTCGGTCGCAGATAGGCAATGATGGCGGGCGGTGGATACCCATGCTCCGCCGTCGCGTCCCGCTTGTCACGCTCCAGACGGAATGGTAACGTCGCTCCCTTCATGGCGATCGATATTCAAGAATCCCTGCGGATCGTGACGATCCTGCTCCCCGGTGTCACCTCGGAAGAGGACGTCGTTGCCCTGGCGCAGGGCATCAAGGGTCACCTTCTGCGTGCCACGGCTCCGATTGCCTTCGTCATCGATCTCACCGAGAACGACGGCGGCACGGCGAAGCAGCGGCGCGAGGTCGGCGAGTTCTTCTCGGGCAAAGGTGCGCGCTTCGGGCTCTGCGCCGGCATCGCCGCGGTGGCCAGGAGCGAAGGACAGCATGCCTTCCTGCGCGGCATCCTGGCGATGGGGCCGATGCCGTGCCCCTATCGCCTCTTCGAGAGCCAGGGCGAGGCGAGCAGCTGGGCTCGGACGCGGATCCGCGCGGCCGAGAAGCCCGTCGCCGACTGACGACGACGGGGCCTCTCCGTCAACGCACCTTCAGCGCGAGGGCGAGAGCGAAGAACGCGCCCCACGCGAGGAGCCCGACGAGCATGCCCAGGATCGGGCTCTTCGGCGGTAGATCGGTCGACTTCGCCTTGACCACCACGGTGTGACCCCACCGGTCGCCGAGGCGCTGCTGCCAGCGCGAGCCCGCCATGGAGAAGTAGGCAATCGACGCGAAGAAGAGCGTGTCGATCATCAGGGCGAGCGAACGGACGAGGGCGCCGCCCACGGAGCAGCGCCGCAGGCCGACCAGGAAGGTGCCATCGGGGCTGAAATCGGCCGAGTACACGCGGAGCCCGCAGATCCATTTACCGACGCTGGCGCCCCCGATTGACTCGCTCAGCGTGTGATACGCCATCGCGCCGAGGAAGCTCCACCCGAAGGTGCCGAGCGAGAGCTCGGAGAGCCGCTTCACCGCGGAGGGAGGGAGCGAGCCCGAGCGAACGAGGCTCGCGAGGACAATCCCGGCACCGAACGCGACGCTGAAGCCAAGCCCCACGCCCACCAGCACATCGAGGACGCGCGCCGCTCCGCGAATCGCGAAATCGGCCGGCGTCGCGCGCGCGTCACCGTCGTCGGGGCTGGAGAATGCCTCCCGTTCGCGGGAAGAAGAGGGCATTTCTTTCGGGGACGACAGCGCTGACATGCGCTCTTGTCGTCGTTCGCGGCGGCGCTGTCAAAGGAATCGACGCCGGGGCCAGGGCGAGCGTCAGAACAGCACGCCGCTGACGCCGATGCCCACCGCGCTCGCCACGCCGTCGCTCACGACCGTCGGGCCGAGCCGGATCGACTCGGGCACGATCAACGGAGGTCGCTTGTCGGGCACCAGCGGAGGAGGCGCCGGCGGAGCGCTGGTCGTCACGGCCCTGGCCGCGCCATGATCGTGAATCGCGGACACGAGGCCATACGTGAACAGCGCTCCAGACCACGCGCTGAGCGCGATCCAGCCCCCGCGATCCGACGCCGGGCTGATGGCGGCGAGGTAGCCAGTGGCGGCGACCTGCGGGCCCGTGAACAGCAACGTGACCACGCCGCCTGCGCGCCCCGGAAAGCGCCCCGCGCCCAGGCTGGAGATCACGCCGCTCGTCAGCGCGACGTCGATGCCGACGACGATCGAGCTGCCGGCGAGCACGCCGGGGTGAACGTCGGTCGTGGCCGTCGCCCAGATACCGTGCGTCGTCAGGATCGATACGTCCATCGTCGGGATGAGGCCCGCCGCGTGGAGACCGTCATTGTCACGGTCCGTGTCGGACGCCACCAGCCCCACCTAGATGCCGTTGAAAGCGAGGGTCTGCGGGAGGGTGATGATCGTCTCGGCGATCGCCCACTCCTTCGTCGGCAGCTGGCTTTTCCCCGCCACAGAGATGCCGTGCACCGCGAACGAGACATCGGCGGCGAGCATCGTCACCACCGCCGTCACGACGACCCCGCCGAGGGGGTCCGAGGCCCGCGCCGGGGTCGCCGCTGCGGTGACGATCCCCATCCTCACGAGGCCGCCGAGCGCGCGTCGCCACATCGTTCGCATCGCGCATGGTCGCCGGCCCGAGCCTGCCGTGTCCAGCCCATACCGAGCGCCCTGCGCCGGGAGACCCTCTCGACTCGCCACCTCCCGTGGACGACGATCAGAAGAGCAGGCCGCTCACGCCGATCCCCACGGCCGTCGCCACACCGTCGCTCACGATCGTCGGCCCGACCCGGAGCGCCTCGGGCACCATCAGCGGAGGTCGGTCGTCGGGCACGAACGGCGGAGTCGGAGGTGCCTTTGCCGGGAGCGGCAGAGGCGGAGGAGGCGGAGGAAGCTCGGGGTCCGAGCCGCGCCCCCCGTGGCCGTAGATCGTCGATACGAGGCCATGAAGGAACAGCGCACCTGACCACGCTCCGAGCCCGATCCACCCGCCCCGGCTCGAGGCAGGGCTGGTGGCCGCGAGGTAGCTCGCCGCGGCGATCTGAGGCGCCGTGAAGAGCATCGTGGTCACGCCGATCGGGCGGCCCACGAGGCGCCCATCCAGCGCTCTGGCGAGGACACCGCTGGTGAGCGCGACGTCGGCGCCCACGGCGATCGAGCTGCCAGCGAGCACGCCGGGGCGCACATCGGGGGTCGACGTCGCCCAGATCCCGTGCGTGCTCAGGATGGATACCCCGATCGTCGGCAGGAGCGTCAGCACCTGGAGCGCGCCTTCATCGCGAGGGTTCGACATCACGGTCGCATAGACGATGTTGCCGGCGGCGGTCTGGGCGATGCTGAAGGCCGTCTCGGCCACCGCCCAGCCCTGCGTCGGGAGCTCGCCTTTGCTCGCGACCGAGATGCCGTGTCCGGCAAAGACGATGTCGGTGATGACGATGCCGGCCGCGATCGCCACGAGGACAGGAACGATGTCGTCCGAGGCCCGCGCCGGCGTCGCCGTGGTGGTGACGATCCCGATCCCCACGAGCCCCCCGAGGATCCCGCGCCATGTCGTTCGCATGCGCCGATGTTCGCAGAAAAACGGGCGCCGGATCCGAGGTGCTGGAGCCAACGCCGAGATCTCCGCCAACAACCGCGAGCTGGGCGACGTCGACGTGAAGGGGGTCCTGAAGGAGCCCGTCACCGTCGTCGACGCGAAGAACCCGACGGCCCCCGCCACGAAGGCGCTCCGCGTTCGTTACAAGTACACCGATCGCGCGCTGGTCCCCGTGGCCATGGCCAGGCGCAGCGCCGTCAGCATCGCGCTCAGAAGCCCGCGATCAGACGCGCTGCGCGTCGTCGACGGGGAGCGCGGCAACACGTACAAGGCGACGACGAAGATCGTCGTGACGGCGAAGTAGCCCGCGGCTACCATCCTCGCGGCCCCATATTTCGTGGGGCCGCAGCGGCTCCCATCCCCCGGGGGCCGAGTCGATCATGGGAGCTCCGCGCCGCGCCACGCTTCGTTTCACGTCGATCGCGATCGGCGTGGCGCTGGCGATCGTCGCGTCGCCCGCGGCCGCGTTCTGCCGCAGCACCACCTGCACCGGCGACTGCCCGCGCGACGCCGACGGCTGCAAGACCACCGGCAAGCAGCTCTTCTGGCCCGGCGTCTGCGTCGGGGTGAGCCTCCAGCGCGACGGCTCCGTCAACATCCCCATCGCCGACGTGCGCTCCGTGGTCGCGACGTCGTTCGCCACGTGGTCGGCGCTCGATTGCGGCGGCGCGGCGGCGACGATCTCGTTCTCGCAGCTCGCCGACGTGAGCTGCCATCAGACCGAGTTCAACACCTCGGCGCCCAACGCCAACATCATCCTCTTTCAAGACACGCAGTGGCACTACAAGGGCGTCGACAACACGCTCGCGAAGACCACGGTGACGTTCGACGCCAAGACGGGAGAGATCCTCGACGCCGACATCGAGCTCAACCACGCGTACAACGAGCTCACCGTCTCCGACACCACGGTGGTCGTCGATCTGCAGTCGGTGCTCACCCACGAAATCGGGCACTTCATCGGCCTCGATCACTCGCCCGATCCCGACGCGACGATGTTCGCCGGCTACGACGACGGCTCGACCAACCTGCGCACGCTCGAGGCCGACGACATCGCCGCCGCGTGCGCGGTGTACCCGCCGACGCGCTCCGGAAAGTGCGAGCCCGCGCCGCGCAACGGCCTCGGCGACGCCTGCGGCGCGTCGGCGCCGACGACGAGCGGCGGCGAGACTTCGGGGTGCGCGATCGCTGCCGCCCCTTCAAACACAGCGAATCGTCTGCTTTCGCTTCTCGGCCTCGGGCTCGCGCTCCGGGTCCGGCGGCGCGACCGTTTCAGGAGTTAACTCGATGCACGCCTCCGCTGCGCCTCGCGCGCGCTCTCTCTTCGGACTCGCGGCCGCCGCCCTCGTCGCGCTCGCCGCGGGCCTCGCCGCTCCGGCGTGCGGCTCGGGAAATGCGACGACCGCGGCCACGTCGACCGGCGGGATCACCAGCTGCGATCCGGGCGAGAACATCTTCTGTCGATGCCCCGGCGGCGAGGCCGGCACAAAGACGTGCCTCGACGACGGCAAGAGCTTCGATTCGTGCGTCACGCGCACCGGCGCCTGCACCGATCCGGCGGGCAGCACCGCCGAGGCGTCGTCGAGCGGCGCCGGCGGCTCCGGCTCCAGCGCGACGACGGGCGGCGGCGGATCCGGCGGATCCGGCGGCGGGATCACGATGCAGGCGCTCTACGCGCCGTGCGCGAAGGACGAGGAGTGCGCGAGCGGCAAGTGCCCGATGGGCTTCTGCACGAAGGACTGCGCGAAGTTCGACGAGTGCACGCTGGGCACGGGCGAGTGCGTGAAGATCGCGATGATGCAGATCTGTCTCCCCACGTGCAGCACCACAGCGACGTGCGACGGCGACTTCGGTCCTCCCAGCGTCTGCGGTTACGCCAAGGCCGTCGACAATACCCCCGTGACGACCTGCGCCGACTGGCAAGATGCCTTGAAGCTCCCGCCCGACGGGTCAAACTGCATGGGCGACCCGGAGTGCAACCTCGGGAACCCCGGCGTCGAGCAGGTGTGCGCGATGCAGGCCTGCGCCAAGGGCTGTCACGCCGACATCGACTGTTCGCCCGGCGCGATGTGCTCGAGCACGACGGCGCTCGGGACCTGCGGCGCGACATCGTACGGCTGCCCCGGGATCGCGCTCGCCGTCGCGATCGGCGCCGACACCACCGTGATGGGCGACCCGAGCCTGGCCGCGGACGTCACGAAAGGGAGCTGCGGTGGCGCGGGCGGGCCGGAGATCGTGTACGCGGTCACGCCCGCGACCAGCGGAGCGCTCGTCGCTACGATGATCGGATCCGGCGCGGGCAATCCCGTGCTGTATGCCCGCGCCGGGACCTGCGCCGGCGCGCTCGAGATCGGCTGTTCGAACACCACCGCTGCTGGAGGCACCGAGACGCTGATCGTGCCTGTCACCGCCGGGCAGCCGGTGTGGCTCTTCGCCGACGCCGCCGCCGGCACGATGGGGAAGTTCTCGCTCAACCTCCACATGCAGACCGGCGCGCCCGGCGACACCTGCCCCGGCAACGCGGTCGCGCTCTCGATGGGCGCCGATCAGACGCTGACCGGCAACACCGCGGCGGCCGGATCGCACTACGTGGGCAAGGGCCTCTGCGCGACGTCGACCGTCACGAAAGACGTCGTCTACGCCGTGACGCCCGACGCGAACGGGACGCTCGTGGCGATCCTCGATCCGAGCTACGACGGGCAGCTCTACGCGCGCAGCGGCTCGTGCACGACCGGCACCCAGCTCGCCTGCTCCGAGGCGGGCGGCGTCGGCATCGCGGAGACGATCTCGTTCCCGGTCGTGGCCGGCACGAAATACTCGGTATTCGTCGATGGAAAGGGCGGATCCGCGGGAGCGTACGCCATCACGTTCCACCTGGACCCGTGAGCGCGTGAGAGCCCTCGCAGGCGCGAACTTCTGCTAGAGAGCGGGCGCGCGCATGACGACGTACACCCCCTCGCCCAACCATCCGTACAAGCACGCTCCTCGTCTCCCCGAGGGCGATCGTGTCCGCCTCGACGACGTGCTCCCGGGCAGCGGGCCCTTCGAGATCGAGATCGGCCCCGGCCGCGGCGGGTTCCTGTTCGAGCGCTGCGCCGCGCGGCCCGACGTACGGATGATCGGCTTTGAAATAAGGCTGAAGTGGTCGGCGATCGTCGACGAGAAGCTGCGCCAGGCCGGCCTCGGAAGCCGCGCGCGGTCGCTCAACGCCGATGCGCGATCGGAGCTCCAGCGCCTCGCGCCCGACGCCTCGGTGACGACGTTCTTTCTCCACTTCCCCGATCCGTGGTGGAAGAAGCGCCACACCAAGCGCCTGGTGATGGGGCCCGAGCTGCTCGACTCGATCGCGCGCCTGCTCATCGACGGGGGCGAGCTCTTCGTGCAGACCGACGTGGAAGAGCGGGCCGCCCTCTACGACGAGCAGATCGCCGCGCACCCCGATCTCGAGCCCGCGGGCGACGCGCCCGGATCGTCGAACATGCTGGAAAACCCGTACGAAGCGCGCAGCCCGCGCGAGCACCGGGTGATCGAGGACGGGCTGCCCGTGCACCGCCTCCGCTATCGGCGGCGGGTGCGCGCGGCCGTCACGGATCAATCTTGAACGACACGCGGCCCGTCTCGCCGGCGGCGACCTGAATCGTCTGTGACATCGCCGCGCCGGTCGCGGGCTTGCACGAGACGCGCACCGTGCCCGCCGTCACCGTGGCCTCGACCGGGGTCGCGCCGAGCGACGCGCCGTTGACCGTCACGTTGCAGAAGCCGCCCTTGGCGCCGACGCGCACCTTGGCGGGCGCTCCGGCCGGCGCCGCGACCTTGCCCTCGTCGGGCTTGCCAGCGGCCGCCGCGGCGTTCGGATCGGCCTTGAGCAGCACCTCGGTGAACGTCTTCGTTTCGCCGGGCTGAGCCGTGAACGACAGCGTCTTCGCGATGTACCCGTTCGCCGAGACGACGACCTTGTGCTCCTCGTCGGCCGAGAGGCCGTCGAGCTTGGCGCGGTCGCCCTTCCACGGCTTGCCGTCGAGCCACACCGTCGGCGGGGGATCGACCTTGAGCAGCACCGTCACCGATCCGGCCTTCATGTCGGCGTGGATCGTCTTCATCGCCAGCGCGTCGCTCAACGTTATCGTCTCGCGGTAGGGCTCGAGGCCCTCCTTCGTGAGCTTGAGCGAGAGCGCGCGGCCGAAGGGCAGCTTCTCGATCTTCGCGGGCGTCATCTCGGGGCGGAGATCGCCGTTGATCCAGATCGCGCAGCCGTCGGGCGTCGTCGAGATGTCGAGCGCGCCGCGCGACTCGGGCACCGCGTCGGGGACGGGGGCGCGGTCGTGCATCTCCTTGTCGTGCGCGACCGTCATCTCGCGGCGCTGCATCTCGGCTTGACGGCGCATGAACACGAAGCCGCCGCCGAGCGCGCAGAGGGCGAGCACCGCGGCGATCACCCCGACGGGGCTGCTCTTCTTCGGGGCCGCGGCGCGCACCGACGACGCGCCCGAGGCGTTGAGCGTGCCCGTGCCCGTCGCCGTGCCGCCCTCGTAGAGCATCGTGCTCTGCTGCGCCGCGATCACGTCGGCGAGCTGCTTCACGTCCTGGAGGGCTTCCTTCTGCTGCGCGAGCTTGTCGGCGAAGAGCGACTCCATCCATTTCGTGAGGCTCACCTGCGAGACGGCGATGCGCTCTTCGCGGGCGAACAGCTCGAGATCGGCCTGCATTTCCCGGGCGGATTGGTAGCGATCCTCGCGCCGCTTGGCGAGCGCGCGCATCACGATCCGCTCGAGCTCGGGCGGGTAGCCTTCCTTGACCTGGCTCGGGAGCGGGTACTCCTTGTCGCAGATCATCTTCAAGGTCTCGAACTCGCTCGCGCCCTTGAACAGGCGGCGGCCGGTGGTGAGCTCGAAGAGCATCACGCCCGCGGCGAAGATGTCGCTGCGCCAGTCGATGGGCTGCCCCGAGGCTTGCTCGGGCGACATGTACGGCGCTTTGCCCTTGAGCTGCCCGCTCGGCGTGTCGCCCTCGCCGGGCTCGGTGCCGCTCTTGGCGATGCCGAAGTCGACGATTTTCACGTCGCCCGTGAAGCTGACGACGATGTTGCGCGGCGAGATGTCGCGGTGGACGATCCCCAGCGCGGCGCCGTCGAGATCGCGCTTGTCGTGCGCGTAGGCCAGGCCCGCGCAGGTGCCGAGGAGGATCGAGATCGTGTGCTCGAGGGGGAACTCGGCCACGTTCATCTTCTTCATCCCGCGGACGATCGCCTGGATGTCCTCGCCGTGGATGTGCTCCATCGCGATGTAGTAGGTGCCGTCGACCTGGCCGACGTCGAAGATCTGGACGACGTTGGGGTGCGAGAGCGTGGCCGCGACGCGCGCCTCGTGGAGCAGCATCTCGATGAAGCTCTGATCCTGGTTCATCGAGGGCAAAATGCGCTTGATGACGATGAGCTTCTCGAAGCCGGCGACCGAGCGGTGGAGGGCGAGGAACAGCTCGGCCATGCCGCCCGCGGCCAGGCGCCTCAGCAAGGTGTACTTGCCGAACTGCTTCGGCATCGCCTCGCCAGCGGCCGCTGCGCCAGCCGTTTTCTCGTCCGCGATCGCCATGAAACGTGCCCTTGGTGGTGCCTGAAGCCGCGCGACGCCCCGGGGCGCCCGCGCTGCGATTGACGCTACGCTGGGGGCCTCAGTCGGTCAACGGAGCGACGCGCGCGTGACGACGAAGGTGCGGGCGCACGGCCGTGGTAGAGCACGACGGTGACCGTCGAAGCGCGGACCGCCGGGGGACGATGGGCGAGCCGCATCGGCGCACGGGCCCTCGGTCTGGCGATCCTCGCGACGAGCAGCGCCGCGGCGGCCGAGCCGATCGCCAAGGGCCCGTACCTGCAGTCGCTCGATCGCGCCGGCGTCACCGTGAAGGTCGAGCTCGAGGCCGCGGGCCCCGCCTCGCTCGAGGTCTACGCCGCCGGCACCGAGCGCCGCGTCGCCGGCGCAAATAGCCTTGATTCCAGGGCGTTTCACGCGCTCCGCGGCGCCGGCCTCGAGCCGGGCACCACCTACGACTACCGCGTGTCGAGCGGCGACTCGAAGAGCGAGCTCGGGCATTTCACCACCGCGCCGGCCGGCGACGCGCCCTTCCGGTTCCTCGTCTACGGCGACAGCCGCAGCGACCACGCGGCGCACGAGGCGATCACCCGAGCGCTGCTCGCCGGGCCGGGCGATTTCCTGATCAACACCGGCGACCTCGTCGCCGCCGGCAACGACGCCGAGGCCTGGAAGGCGTTCTTTCGCATCGAGGAGCCGCTCCTCCGCGATCACTGCGTCTTCGCCTGCGTCGGTAACCACGAGCTCTCGCGGGGCGATCCGGCGGGCGAGGTGGCCTTCCTGAAATACTTCTCGGGCGCCGACGAGAACGGCGAGCGCACCCGACTCTATGGCTCGTTTCGCTGGTCGAACACCCGCTTCTTCCTGCTCAACGCCATGGATACGTGGACGGGCGAAGAGCGCGATTGGCTCCGCGCCGAGCTCGATCGTGCCATGTACGAGCCGGGCCTCGTCCACCGCATCGCCGTGCTCCATCACGGCCCCTTCTCGAGCGGCCCGCACGGCGGGAACCCGGCGCTCGCGGCGGCGGGCATCGTCGGCTTGATGGCGAGTGGCAAGGTCGATCTGGTGCTCGCGGGGCACGATCACGTGTACGAGCGCGGCGACGGCGAAGGCCTCAAGTACCTCATCTCGGGCGGGGCCGGAGCGCCGGTGTACGAGCACAAGCTCAGCGCCCCGCAGACGATGGCGTTCGAGTCGGTGCATCACTTCATCGAGGCCGCGATCGACGGGCCGAGCGTGAAGATGGTCGCCCGCCGCGTCGACGGGAGCGTGATCGAGTCGTGTGGTTTCCGGGGCGCGGGAGGGTGGGAGTGCGACGTGACGAAGACGCCGCCGGCCCCCGCGGCCACGCCCGCGCCGTCGAGCTCGGCAGAGGCGCCGGCCAGGCGAAGCTGCGGTTGCAGCGTGCCGGGCGAGAGCGACTCTGGAGCTGGGTCGATCGCTGTCGGGATCGGGCTCCTCGCGCTGCTCGCACGTCGACGACGGCCAGCCGGCTGAAAGGCTGTCGACAAATCGGGCCGTCGTGCCAAGCCGTTCGTGGCTGGAGGCGACATGCCCACGCTCACGGATCGGGTGCGCCGCGCCGTCCTCGGCGCGCCCAAGGATGTCCAGGATCCTCACGCGTTTCACAAGCTCTCTCTCGTGGCCTTGCTCGCCTGGGTCGGGCTCGGCGCTGATGGCCTGTCGTCGAGCTCGTACGGCCCCGCAGAGGCCTTCCGGGCGCTCGTGGACGATCAGGGCGGGTTCCACACCGGGCTCGCCGTCGGCCTGGCGGCCGCGACCGCCCTCACGGTCTTCATCATCAGCTACGGTTACAGCCGGATCATCGAGCAGTTCCCCTCGGGCGGCGGCGGCTACGTCGTGGCCAGCAAGATCCTCGGGCCGCGCGTCGGCGTCATCTCCGGCGCAGCGCTCCTCGTCGATTACGTCCTGACGATCACCATCTCCATCGCTTCGGGCGCCGACGCGATCCTGAGCTTTCTGCCGGGGCTCGTGCCTCACAAGCTGGCCTTTGCCTTCGCCGGGCTCGTGGTGCTCACGCTGATGAACCTCCGCGGCGTCAAGGAGAGCGTGACGGCGATCGCGCCGATCTTCGGCCTGTTCCTCGTCACTCACGCCGTGGCCATCGCCGCGACCATCGGGACTCACGCGGCCGACATCGGGCCAGTGTCGCGCGCCGTCCACGCCAACGTCAGCGACACGTTCCGGAGCCTGGGCACGCTGGGAGCGTTGATGATCTTCGTCCGCGCCTACTCGATGGGCGGCGGCACCTACACGGGGATCGAGGCTGTCTCCAACGGCCTGTCGATGATGCGCGAGCCGCGCGTCCAGACCGCCAAGCGCACGATGGTGCTCATGGCCACCTCGCTGGCGATCACCGCCGGCGGTATCCTGCTCTGCTATCTGCTCGTGGGGCTCACGCCGGATCTGCCGCACGACAAGACGCTCAACGCGCACCTGCTGGAGCGGGTCGCGGGGAGCTGGTCAATTGCCGGGTTCCGCTTCGGGCCCGGCTTCGTCGTCACGGCGCTGCTGAGCGAGGGCCTGCTCCTCTTCGTCGCGGCCCAGGCCGGCTTCCTCGACGGGCCCCGCGTGATGGCCAACATGGCCACGGACTCCTGGCTTCCCCACCGCTTCTCGGCGCTCTCGGAGCGCCTCACGATGCGCAACGGCGTGCTCCTGATGGGGTTCGCGGCCGGGCTCGCGCTGGCCTACACGCGGGGCAACGTCTCGCGCCTCGTGGTCATGTACTCGATCAACGTCTTCCTGACGTTCTCGCTCTCGAACATCGCGATGACGGTGTTCTGGGTCCGGCACCGGAAGGACGACGCGACCTGGTGGCGGCACCTGCCAGCGCACGTGATCGCCAGCCTGCTCTGCCTGACGATCCTGGGGATCACCGTGCTCGAGAAGTTCGCCGAGGGGGGGTGGCTGACGCTCCTGATCACCGCGGCGTTGACGGTGTTCTGCTTCCTGGTGAAGAGGCATTATGGCCTGGTGATCCTGGCGATCCAGCGCCTCGATCGCGAGCTCCCCGGGCCGGAGGCGGGCGCCGAGGCGGCGGCAATTTACAGCGCGTCCGACCCGGCGGCGGCGGGCGATCCCGATCCGCGGAGGCCGGTGGCGGTGCTCTTCGTCGGTGGCTATGGCGGGCTCGGGCGACATGCCCTCTTGATGATGCTCCGGATGTTCCCCGGGCACTTCAAGGGGGTTATCTTCGTCAGCGTCGCCGTCGTCGACTCCGACACGTTCAAGGGCGGGAGCGAGGTCCTCGCGCTGGAGAAGCGCACCCGGGAGAACCTCGCGAGCTACTGTGCTTTCGGGCGGGCGCTGGGCCTCCGCGCGACGAGCGCCTTCGCCCTCGGCACCGAGGTCGCGGTCGAGGCCGAGAGGCTCGGCGTCGAGATGCACGAGCGCTATCCGAAGGCGCTAGTGGTCGCCGGGCAGATCATCTTCGACGAGGACACCGGGTGGAATCGCGTCCTCCACAACGAGACCGCGTTCATGATCCAGCGGCGACTCCAGCACGTGGGCGTGCCGATGATCGTGCTCCCGGTGCAGCTCGATCTGGCGCCCGGCGCGAGCGACAGGCCAGGATCGCTCCGCCGGCAAAGGGCCGACGTCGGCGCCGAGGAAGACCCTTGAAAATCAGCCGGTGGTGCTCTCGAGGATCTCGTGGGCCCAGCGGATCGAGGCCTGATGAACCTCGGCGGTGCGGCGCTCGTCGACGCGCAGCGCCGCCGCCTCGCGCGTGACGCTCGCCCAGTCGCCGCGCTCGTGCGCGACGGCGAGGGGGACGAGGTGGGCCAAACACCCTTCGTCGCGGAGCAGCGCTTGCTCGACCTCGGGCTCGATCGCCAGGCCGGTGAGGACCTCGTCGATCGGGCGCGCCACGAGGACGTCCACCAGCGAGAGCAGGCCGACGAGGAACGAGGGCAACGAGGGCAAGCGCGGCGAGGTCAAGGCGGCGACTTCCTCGCAGAAGCGGGCGCGCACCAGCGAGGCGACGACGACCTCGCCGGGGGTGTTGCTGCCGCCGGCCGCGGTGAGCGCGAGGAGCGATACCCACCGTCGAAACTGCACCTCGCCGAGGAGCACCAGCGCGTGACGGATGGACTGGATCTTGTGGTGGCCGCCGAGCGCCGCGCTGTTGAGCTGCCGCAGGAGCTTGACGGCGATGGATATCTCCTGACGGACGATGGCCTCCACCCGCAGGAAATCGAGCTCGGGCTCGTGGGCGACGGCGAGGAGACGGAGGCAGTTCACCTTGAGAGGGGGAATGTCGCGCGCGGAGAGGATCTCCGGTCGAGCGAAGAAGTACCCCTGGAAGAGCTGGTAGCCGAGGCGCACCGCCTCCTCGAATTCAGCCTTCGTCTCGATCTTCTCGGCCAGCATGCGCACACGCGAGGACCCGAAGCGCTCGACGACGCGGGCGCGCTCGTCGCCCAGCGTCTGGGTGAAGTCGACCTTGATGATGTCGGCGACGGCGATCAAGGCCTCGTACCCGGGGCGAAAGATGAAGTCGTCGAGGGCGATCTGGTAGCCGTCGCGCGCGAGCCGGGCGCAGGCCGCCACGACCTCGGCGTCTGGCTCGATCGACTCGAGGACCTCGACGGTGACGCGCTCCGGCGGCAGCATCCGCACGAGCTCCTTCACGAGCACGTCGCGGGTGACGTTGATATAGAGTCGCTGTCGGTCGGAGAGCGTGTCCAGGCCGAAGACATGCAAGCTGTCGTGGAGGATCCGGGACGACGCGTAGCTCCCGTCGACCTTCGGAAAGAAGTTCTCCGCGCTCGACCGGAAGAGCAGCTCGTAGCCGCAGGTCCGCTGTCGGACGTCGAGGATGGGTTGGCGCGCCACGAAGGCGTTTGGCGCGCTCGAGCCCCTGCGGAGCGGCGCCGGCACCGCCGCGGAGATCGCCGACGAGGGCTCCTCGTGCGCTCTCGATTGCTGGTGGCTCGACATGTTCGTTGCTGCCTGCTTTCCCGATCCCGCCCCACCCGTGGTGATGTCCCGATCGGTACGGCGCCGCGCGGCGATCCTTGAGAGCGAGGGGCGCCCATCGCGCGTCTGCCGATGACGCGTTGAGTGCAGTCGACGGGCCGTCGCGCCGTTCTCGCTCGCTCCACGGACCAGCCCCGGAGTCCGCCGCGGGGCGCCGAGGAGCGACGCGACCCGCGAGGGCGATTGACGCCCGGGCCGCACCCTCTACCATCCAGCGCGTGCACCTCGAAGGCGGCGCGGCCGCGGCCGCCGACGACCCGTCCGCGCCCCAAGACGCGGTCCGCGCCGTGCGGGAGCTGCTGTCGCAGGGCGCCGATCGCGCGGCGCTGCGCGGTGCGGCGGCGGAGCTCGGCCTGACGATTCCTGCGCTCGAGGCCCGGCTCGCCGACGCGGGCACCTCGTTCAAGCACGAGCTCCGCGCGGCCCGCGTGAAGGAGGCGCAACGGCTCCTGCTCTCGACGGCGCGCTCGACGACGGCGATCGCGCAGGAGCTGGGGTTTCCCTCGCTCCAGCATTTCACGGTCGAGTTTCGCAAGCTGACGGGCGAGGCGCCCGGGGCCTGGCGGGCGCGGCGCTCGTGATGAGCGATATTGCGCGAGCGCGTCGCGCGCGCGAGGGCTTGTGATATCGGCGAACGGCGATCTCCGCTATGGTGCGTCGATGCGCCGTACTTCGGCGCCGCTCGCCGAAGAACTGATGTGAACCGCGAGCCCGGCCTGGACCGGGCTCACCTCACCTCGGTGGCCCGACCGCGCGTGGCGACCCAGAGGGCCAGGGTCTTTCGATCCGCGGGTGAGATGGTGGCGGCGAACGCCGGCATGTGGCCTTCGAGATCCTTTGCGGTGGCGCCTTTTGAATAGGTCTTTCCGCTGCCGGGATCCTCGATCTGGGCCTCGATCCACGCGGGGCTGGCCCAGCCGCGGAGCTCCGGGGCGAGCGACGCGTCGTCGTCGGTGGCGCCGTCGAGGCGGTGGCAGGCAGTGCAGCGGCGGCGCACCAGCGCTTCGCCGGGGAGGCCTTTGCCGCCGGTGCCGCGGGCCTCGGCGTCGAGGAACGTCGCCGTGGCCTCCTGGTCGGCGGCGGACATCGGCCTCCAGATCGCGGCGACCTCGGGATCGGCGGGCGGGTGGACGACCGAAGGCATCATGCCTTTGAAGGCCGTGCCGCCGAACCAGCGCGTGGAGTCGGGGTTGTCGAGGAGGCCATCAATCCACGTCGTGGTGCCATAGCCGGTGAGATCGGGCGCGGCGGCCTTGCTGCCTTCCGGGACGAGATCGCCGAGGCGGTGGCAAGCGACGCAGTGCTGCGTGAAGAGCGCGCGGCCGCGGTCCTCGGGATCGTCGCGGAGCATGGCGAGCGGCCCCTCGGGCGGGACGCCCCGGCCCGCGAGCACGACGGCGCGAGCGGCGCGGGAATCGGCCAGGGCGCGCGCTCTCTGGTAGGCCTCGTCGGTGGCGTCGGCGTGGCGCGATTGCACGGTGAGCAGCCCGGCGACGAGGCCGAAGATCGCCAGCGGCGCGAGGAAGCGCGCGCGGGCCTTGATCGACCGATCAGGCCCCCGGTCGAGGAGCGGTAGCGCGACCAGATAGCCAAGCACGAGGAGCGGTATCCCGACGGCCCCGACCGGCTCGAGAGAGCCCTTGAACCACTTGAGCAGCTGGAACAGCGCGAGGAAATACCACTCGGGGCGAGCGGGGTAGTCGCTCGCGGGATCGGCCGGCGCGTCGAGCGGCGCCCCGTGCTCGTGGGCCGTGAGCGCGAACAGTACGAGCAGGACGGCGAGGCCGACGACGAGGTCCTTGAAGACCTGCTTTGGATAGAAGAGATCGACCTTCTGCCGGTCGGCGGTGACGGGTGCCGTGATGCCATGACGGCGGAAGAGCGCGACGTGGATGGCCACGAGCAGCGCCGTCACCGCGGGCAGGACGCCGACGTGGAGCGCGTAGAAATGGGTGAGCGTGAGGTGGCCGTACTCGGCGCCTCCGACCAGGATCCGCTGGAGCGATCCGCCGACGAGGGGTATCGTCCCGACGATGCTGGTGGCGACGCGCGTGGCCCAGTATCCCTTCTGGTCCCAGGGGAGCAGATAGCCTGTCAGCGCGAAGCCGAGCGTCGTCCCGAGGAGGGCCAGGCCAAAGTACCAGTTGAGCTCGCGCGGCCGGCGATAGGCACCCAGGAGGGCCGTTTGCATCAGGTGCGCGGCGAGGAGGACGATCATCGCCTGAGCGCCGAAGTGGTGGAGCCCGCGGATCACCCAGCCGCCGCTGATACCGTGGCTGATGTGCGCGACGCTGGCCCACGCGGTGGTGGCGCTCGGCGCATAGGCGCTCATCAGGAGCCAGCCGGTGATGGCCTGAACGACGAGAGAGAGGGTGAGCGCGCTCCCCCAGACATAGGCCCAGCGCGCACCGCCCGGGATGGGCTCGTCGAGCGCCGCGCGCAGCAAGGCGCGGTGGCCAGCGCGCTCGTCGAGCCAGTCGCCGAGGCGGCTCACGTGGGGACCTCGCGGCGCTCGGCGATCCCCTGGCGGTAGCGGCGGAAGTCGATCTCGATCCAGCCGTCGACGAGGCGCGTCGCGAGCGGATCGAGATCGCGCGGCGACGGCCCGGCGACCGCCGCGCCGTCTAGGCCGAAGCGCGACGCGTGGCACGGGCAAGCAAAGCCCTGGTGATCGGCCGCGAGATCGATCGAGCAGCCGAGGTGCGGGCAGACGGCGCTGAGGGCGCGGACGGCGTCGCCGCTGCGGAGGACCCAGATCGATCCGAGCAGCTCGTCGCGGGTGAGCGTGAAGGCGTCGCGGCGATCGGCGATGATCTGGAGGCGACGCGGCACCCGTTCGGGGAGATCGACGAGGCGCGCGACGCGGATCCACCGCGCCCCCGCGCTGCCCGCGCTCTTGGTCGGCGCGAGGACGAAGCTCGCGGCCGGCGCGGCGAGGGCGCCCGCGTAGCAAAGGCCGCCGAAGATGACGAGGCGACGCAGCGCGCGCGGGCCCGGCTCGGGCGGCGACGCAGCAGCATTCCGATCCGGGTTTGTCTCGTTACGCTCGGTGGCGGTCATAGTAGATCTCCCGGCGGTGCCCGCGGGCGGGCCGGGCGAGCATACCGAAACGATGCGGTGCGGAGCGATATCACGCGGGAGACGGGCGCTGCTCGGGGCGATCACCGTCGCGCTCGCGCTGGGCGCGAACGGCTGCGTGAAGAAGCCCTACGCGCCGATCACCTGCGAGCGCGTCGACCTCAGCAACTGCGTGATCCAGAAGGTCGAGGTGCTCGGCAACCACGCCGTGTCGACCTCGGACATCAAGGAGAAGATCGCCACCACGGAGACCAGCCGACTCTTCGGCGGCGTCGTCGAGCACATCCCGATCCTCGGCGTCTGGGACCGGCTCCTCGTGGACTACGAGCGGCTCGATCCCTTCGTCCTCGATCGTGATCTGTCGCGGATCGAGCGCTCGTACCGCGCCCGCGGCTACTACGAGGCGCAGGTGCGCGCGGGCCGCACGATCAAGCTCCCGAACAAACAGGTGCGCGTGGAGATCGTCGTCGACGAGGGCCAGCCGGTGCACGTCGCGAAGGTCGAGCTGGCGTGGAAGGATCCGCGGAGCGATCTGCGCCCGCAGGTGACGCGCGCGATCGAGACGGCGAGGAAGGATCTGGCGATCGGCGCGCCCTTCGCGGAGGACGCCTTCGAGGCGACGAAGAAGAAGCTGCTGCGCGCGATGACCGATCGCGGCTTCGCGTACGCGCAGGCGCAGGGCGACGCGCACGTCGATCTGACGGCGCACCAGGCCGAGGTCGTCTACACGCTGGAGCTCGGCCCCGAGTCGAAGTTCGGTCCGATCACGATCGAGGGCAACGCCCCGCTGCCGGCCGAGCGGCTGCTCGCGGCGGTGAACACCCACGAAGGGCAGCGCTTCTCGACGGCGGCGCTCGAGTCGGCCGAGCTGGCGCTGACGGAGCTCGGCGTGTTCGGATCGATCCAGGCGGTGCCGCAGCTCGCCCCGGCGGGGCAGCCGCGCAACCCGATCGTGCCGGTGGTGTTCCGCGTCAGCGTGGCGCCGCTCCACGCCGCGCAGCTCGGCGGCGGCGCCGAGATCGGCGGGCGCGTCGAGGTGCACCTGCAAGCGCGGTGGGAAGACAAGAATTTCCTCGGCGGATTGCGGCATTTCTCGGCCGAGCTGCGCCCCGGCGTCGAGCTCTATCCGCTGACGTTGCAGACCATTTTCGCGCCCAAGGACACGGTGCGGCCGCTGCCCGAGCTGCGCCTGCGCACCGAGCTGCAGCAGCCGGGCTTCGTCGAGGCGCGGACGACAGGCGTGCTCAGCGCCGCGGCGAACCTCTATCGTTTACCGACGAGCGAGGTCATCCCGAAGGACCCGGTCATCGTCGGCTACATCGAGTTCGCGGGGCGCGCCGGCGTGGAGCGGCGCTTCTGGGGCTCGCGCGTCAACTCCAGCTTCTACGCCGTCATCCAGCACGATCAGCCCTTCGCGTACCGCACGTACGACTTCAAGACGACGCCGCCGGGCTTCACCCCGATCACGCTCCCGTTCCTGCAGACGACGGCGTCGCTCGACATGCGCGTGGGCCAGAGCGGCAAGGCCGACAAGGTCAACCCGCACAGCGGGTTCTACTTCCAGAACGATCTGCAGGTCATGCCCCTCGGCGACGCGGGACACGCGATCCACGACGTGCGCGTGCGGCCCGAGCTCCGCGGGTACATCCCGATCGCCAAGCGCTGGACGCTGGCGCTGCGCGCGGCGTCGGGGCTCCTGTTCCCGCTCGGTAGCTACGGGACGAAGCTGCTCGAGCCCAACGTGTGCGCGGGGCTGAAGCCGAGCGATCCGGCGGCGGCGGCCTGCAACGCCGATCTGCAGGTGCTGCAGTTCCGCGCGTTCTTCAGCGGCGGGGCGAACTCCAACCGCGGCTACCCGTACAACGGCGTCGGCCCGCACCAGAAGGTGCCGCTGTCGAACATCACGCTCAACACCAACATCCCGGTCGCGACGGGCGGCCTCACGTTGTGGGAGGGATCGCTCGAGCTGCGCGCGCCGATCGTCGGCCCGCTCGGGACGGTGTTCTTCGTCGATGGCAGCAACATCAGCCCGAGCGTCGCGCAGTTCGACTTCACGGCGCCGCACCTCTCGGCAGGCTTCGGGCTGCGCTACGACACGCCCGTCGGCCCCGCGCGGCTCGATCTCGGCGTACGGATCCCCTGCGCGCAGAAGCTCGGGAGCTGCGGTCCGATCTACGATCCGAGCAGCCCCGAAAAGGCGTCGCTGTCATCGGCCGAGGGCGAGGCCGGCACGATCTTCGGGCTGCCCATCGCCATTTCGATCGCCATCGGGGAGGCGTTCTAGAACTCTGGGCGCACGCGCGACCCAAGGCTGCGCGTGGATGCCGGTCGGATACCGGCGGGTGAGCGGAGGGCTAGGCTCGGGTCAGCCTTCTTCTTCCTCGACGCTCCAGGCGGCCAGGGCGGTTACCCCGATCGCGGTGGCGCAGCGGCGACAGAGCGCGGGCTCTTCGCACCGTGACTCTTCTCCGCGAGTCCAGATGTAGAGGCCTCTACCCGCGGGCTCACCTTCGATCGCTTCGTCGCAAACATCGCAACGAAGCTCGACCGAACCGGTCTCGTGGCGATGGGCTTGCAACGCCGCATCGGCCACCGAATCGATGGAGACTGCTATCTGGCGACTGTGATTCGTATGCGTCTCGAGCGGCACCGTTCACCTCCCGGCGACGACCCGATGCTAGCTCAGTGCGAGTCCGAACGCACGATCAGCCGACGCCTTACAGCGAGACAAGGTGGCACGGACGGCAGTCTGACCAACAAGTCGCTCATTTTCGTGCTGTCGCGAGCAGCACGAGGCCGGCGCAGGCCACCAGGGTACCCGCTATCGCCCGGGGGGTGATCCGGTCGGCGTTCAGCCATTTCCCCAGAGGAAGCGCGAAGATCGGGCTCGTCGCGAGGAGCGTGGAGGCGGTCGCCGTCTTGCCCGCGTGGCCGATGGCGAACTGGCTCAGCCAGATACCCAGGTAAGTCCCGATGGCCGCGGAGCCGGCGACGGCGCCCATCACGCCGGGGAGCCGCAGCGCGCGCGTGTAGCCGACGAGCCGACGGGAGAGCGCCGCGAGGATCAGGATCCCCATGACGCCGGCCGGGAGGCGGACCAGCGCGGCGTCGAGCGCGCTGATGTGCTCGTTCATCGCGACGCGCGACATGAGGCTGCCCGCGGCCTGACCGAGGCCCGCGGCGGCGCCGAAGAGCACGCCCGCGAGCGTGAGCGGCTGCGGCGCGCGATCGATCGTGACGGCGTCGCGCTCGTAGACGACGAGGCCGACGCCGATCATCACCGCGAGGATGCCGCCCCACTCGCCCGCGCGGAGCTGCTCGCCGAGGAAGATCGCGCCGCCGATCGCCGCGAACACCGGCGCCGTGGAGAGCAGCAACAGGGCGCGGCGGACGCCGATGGTGACGATGGCCTGGAAGTACGCGCCGTCGCCGAGGGCGAGCCCGATGAAGCCGCTCGCGATGAGCCAGCCCGTCGCGCGCGGCGAGACCGCGGGGACGAGGTGCCCGCCGAGCGCGCGGACCACCAGCGCCGTCGCGAAGAAGAAGCAGAGCGCGGCGACGCACTTGCCCAGGTTCATCGCGCCGGGCGGGACCTCGCCGCTGCGGCCGATGCGGCCGAACAGGTGCGAGCCCACCGCCCAGCAGCAGGACGCGCTCAGCGCGGCGAGCTCTCCAATCATCTCGCCGCCGGGCTTGTCTGGCTTGTTTTGAAGGGGATCAGGCTTCTGCGACGCCTTCGCGGGCCGCGGGAGCAGCGCGCGGAGGATCTTGCGGCATGGCCGCGCGAACGCCGAAGGGCTTATCGAGCGCGCAGCTCTCTTCGAGCAGCTCGACCACGTCCATCTGGCGGATCTCGTCGTCCTTCGAGACGGCCTTGAGGCCGTCGGTGATCATCGTCTGGCAGAACGGGCAGCCGGTCGCGATCGTCTTCGCTTCGGTCTGCAGGAGCTGCAGCGTCCGCTTCACGTTGACGCGATCCTTGTTCTGCTCCTCCATGAACATCTGCCCGCCGCCGGCGCCGCAACAGAGGCCCTTTTGCCGGTTCCAGCCCTCGGCCTCGACCAGCTCGAGGCCGGGGATGCTCTTCAGGATGTTGCGCGGCTGCTCGTAGATGTCGTTGTAGCGACCGAGGTAGCAGGAATCGTGGAAGACGACCTTCCCCTCGACGCGCTTGCGCGGGATGAGCTTCTTTTCAGCCACGAGGCCGAGCAGGAAGTCGGTGTGGTGCACGACCTCGAACTTCGCTCCGAAGTCGGGGTACTCGTTGGCGAGCGAGTTGAAGCAGTGCGGGCAGGTCGTGATGATCTGCTTGATGCCGCCCTGCTCTTTGTAGCCGTTGAGCGTCGCCGCGTTGGTCTCGGCGAGCATCGCGAAGAGGTACTCGTTGCCGGCGCGCCGCGCGGGATCGCCGGTGCACGTCTCTTCCTGACCGAGGATCGCGAACTCGACGCCGGCCGCCTTCATCAGCTTCGCCGTGGAGCGGGCGATCTTCTTGGCGCGATCGTCGTAGCTCGCCGCGCAGCCGACCCAGTAGAGCACCGGGGCGTCGGGCATCTCGGCCATGGTCGGGATGCCGAGGCCCTCGGCCCAGTTGCCGCGATCGAGGCGCGCGAGGTTCCACGGGTTGCCGTTGACCTCCATGCCGGCGAACGGGCCCTGGAGCTCGTTCGGGATCTCGCCCTTCACGAGCACCAGGTTGCGGCGCATCTCGACGATCTTGTCGACGTAGCTGATCATCACCGGGCACTGCTCTTCGCAGGCGCGGCAGGTGGTGCAGGCCCAGAGCACGTCGGGGTGGATGACGTTGGAGACGAGGTCGATCGGCTTCGAGATGATCTCGGCGACGGGGATCGGGTTCTCGGGGAACACCGGCTCGTGGTGGCCGTGATCGTCGTGGCCGTGATCGTCCGCGCCGTGCGCGTGATCGTCGTGGCCGTGCGCGTGATCGCCCTCGGCATGCGCGTGATCGGCGTGCGCCGCGTGGCCGTGGCCGTCGTCCTCGGGGCCCTTGGGGCCGCCGACGCGATCGAGGAACTCTTTCTCGCGGCCGTAGAGGTGGTCGCGGAGATCGAGCGTGAGCTGCTTCGGGCTGAGCATCTTCCCGCTCTTGTGCGCGGGGCAGTTGTCGCTGCAGCGGCCGCACTCGGTGCAGGTGTAGAAGTCGAGGATGGCCTTCCACGTGAAGTGCTCGATGCGCGAGATGCCGACCGGGGCCGCGGTCTCGGGCTCTTCCACGGCCTTCATCACCATCTCGCCGATGGCCTCGGAGCTCGCCGCCATGAGCGGCAGGCGGCCGGGCTTGGTCAGGTCGCGCGTGAAGACGTTGGGGATCGCCGTGATGATGTGGAAGTGCTTCGAGTGCGGGAGGAGGTTCAGGAAGATCAGCACCAGTGACGAGTGCATCCAGAAGCCGACGGTCGCGAGCGCGACGAGGTTCTGCACGCCGGCGCCGTCGAGGACCGTCGCGAAGAACGAGCCCGCGGGGTTCGGGAAGATGTGCCAGCCGAGCGCCTCGCCCGCCGGAGCCGGGCCGCCGAAGTGGGCGACGATCTTGGTGACCGAGCGGCAGAGCTCGACGTCGCCCTCGGCGCACGCCGGGCCGGCCCAGCGGTGCCAGAGCACCGTGGACGCGCCGTCGTAGATCATGTCGGCGAGCATCATCACGACGATGATCCCGAGGATGAGCAGGCCCTCGCCCGAGAGCGTCATCCGCTTCTCGCCCTTGACGCGGTAGCCGATGAACACGAGCGCGCCGAAGACGACGAGCGAGCCGAAGAGATCCTTCGCGAATTCGTAGAATGCGCCGAGCGGGACGGCGCCGATCAGCGGCACGTGCACCGGCTGCGGGCCGAGGATGAAGAGGTTGAAGCTCGGGTCGAAGCCGCGACCCCAGAGGATCAGCGAGCGGAGCAGGAGCACGAGGAAGCCCGTGAAGATGAGCTTGTGAGCCAGCCCGGCGAGCGGGTAGTAGCTCATCTTCTTCTGGGCGAACGCGTAGATGTACGTGCCCTTGAGGCGCTCGACGAGGTTGTCGATGCGGTTCACGCCCCGGCCGACCTTGAGCAGCTGCCAGCGTCGGTTTGCGCTCCACGCGAAGGCCGCGGAGAGCGCGACGAGCATGGTGAGCATCCAGGTGGGATTCATTGCGGTAGGGTTCTCCGGTCGCGAATGCCAGGGCGCAGACAGCCGCTAAATGGCGCCGACTTTTAGGGTTGAACGTGCCCTCACGTCAACCCGCTGCTCACCGGCGTCGGCGGTTGGTATCGTTTGACACCGGCGGATCAGAGCGTGAATTCAAACGTTTTTTCTTCGGTGCCGGGGCCCGGGGCGAGCTCGACCGTCATCCCGTAGGAGCGCTGGCCGACGCGGGCGCCGAGGCGGACCTTGATCGGCGGGGCGGCGCCGTTGAGCTTGTCGAGGCGGACGACGACGCGGTAGCGACCCCGGCGCGGCTCGCCCTCGGCGAGGAACACGTTCTCCACGTTCTGCCCCTGGCACTCGCCGTTGCGCGGGCAATCGCGGTCTTTCAGGAGGCCGGTGCTCGTCGACTCGCCCAGGCGAGCGAGCTCGCCCGCGGGATCGTAGACGTTGAGATCGACGTCGGCCTCGGCGGTTTCCCAGGCGATCACGAACTGGAGGATGCCGGTGTGCAGGCCGCAGCCCTCGTCGATCACGCCGTTGCAGTTGTTGTCGCGGGCATCGAAGCAGAGCTCGACCCCCGTCGGCGTGCAGGCGAGCTCGAGCCCCGCGCCCTCGGGCGCCTTGACGTCGCGCACCGAAAGGGCGTCTTTTGCAGGCCCGCCGGGCGCGTCGAGGCAGGCGGCCGGCCCGAGCAGCGCCGCGCTCGCGAGGGCAATGACGGCGACGAGACGGTGGCGACGAGGCATGCGCGACCTCGTCAGAACGTGCCGGCGCAGCTCACGCCACCGAGGCCCGCGAGGGTGCACGCCATGGTCGGTGAAGTCTTCGCGACGGGCGGCGGAGGCGCGTCGACGCCGGGCTCGGTCGGAGCCGCTTTGGCCTGCGCCTTCGGGGCCGCGACGACCAGCACGACGCCCGCCGCGACGAGCACGCCCGCTCCGATGCCGAGCCCGATGCTCGCGCTGCGGAGCGCGTCGGCGCGATCGGCCTCGGCGTTGGTGACGCTGATGTCGTAGCTGCAGAGCCGCTGATCACCCTTGGCGCAGCGATCCCCGTAGAACGCGAGGTGCTGCGCGACGTCGTCCTTCACGAGGCCCTGGAGCTGCAGGCTCTCGATCGTAAGGATCAGCGCGGTCGCGCCGACGACGACGCCCGCTCCAGCGACGCCGAAGCCGACCATCTTCTGGTGCGGGATCCAGCCTTTTTTCGGCGGCGGCAGAGGCGCGATCACCACCTTCGGCGGCGGCGGCGGGGGCCTGGCTTTCTCGGTGGGATCGAGCGGGAGGTCGACGAGCTTGCCGCCCTCGAGCTTGAGCTCTTGCGTCGCGTCGAGATGATCGGGCGCGGTGACCGTGAAGCGGTGCTGGCCTTCGAGCAGGCGGATCGGCCGCTCGAGCGGGAGCGGGCGCGCCGGGGTCTCGTCGACCTGGAGCATCGCCGCGGGCACGCGCGACGAGACGGTCACGGTCGCGAGGTGGCTCGTCGCCTTCGCGAGCTGCTCTTGCACGTCTTTCCTCGTCGCGTCGTCGAGCGGCGACACGGTCGACGCGAGCGCGGCCTCGAGCGACGCAGCGGCCTTCTCCCACCGCTCGAGGGCGAGCTCCGAGTAGCCCGCCATGCGGAGGATCTGCGCGCTGGGGTAGAGCGCCCTCGCCTGATCGAAGAGGCCGAGGGCCTTCTCGTACTCGTTGGCCTTGTACGCGGCGAAGCCTTCGCCCGCCGTCTGCCGGGCGATCTTGATCTCTTCAGGCGACTGCGCGGACGCGGGCGTGGAGAGGGCGAGCATGGCGACGAGACCCAGGCCCGCGAAGAGCGCGGCCCGACGTCGTGATCCGAGGTGGCGAGCGATCATCAGAATTTGATCTTATCCACCTTCGGCGCAGTCTTGGGAGGCTGCTTTGCGGTCGTCGCGGCCGTGGCGATCTTTGTGGTGCTCGTGGTCGCGGCGCCGGCGCCCTTTCCGGCGGTGGCGGCGGCGATCGCGCTCGGGATCGGCGGCGGGGCCGCGGCGCTGATCGACGGCGCCGCCGCGGGGCTCGCGGCCGAAGCGGACGCGACAGGTGGCGGAGCTTCGATCGCGGCGCTGACGGGCGGGGCTTCGATCGCCGCGGTTGGCGTGGACGCGGAGGACACCGCGGCGCTCGGCGGAGGCGTCGCGCTCGGCTGCTTGTGGACGAGGAGGACCCAGCCCGCCGTGGCGCCGCCGGCGACGAGGACCGCGATGAGCACGCCCATGGCGATCGACGCCATGTTGGAGCTCTTCGCGGGCGTGAGCGGCGCGTTGGTCGCGGAGAACGGCGCGCCCGTCGATCCGCTCGCCGAGATCGGCGCGCCCGAGCTCGACAGGTTGGCGCTCGCGAGCGGCCCACCCGAGCTGCTGAGCCCGCCGGCCGATTGCGAGAGCCCGCCGCCCGACTGCGAGAGGACGCCGCCCGACTGCGAGAGGCCGCCGCCCGGCGGCGCGAGGCCCCCGCCCGACTGCGACATCCCGCCCGGCATCGACATCCCGTTGGCCGAAATGCCCGGGGAAGCGCCGTAATTCGCGGGGAACTGCGAGGCGTCGAACTGCCCGGTGACCTGCGGCGCCGACGAGACGCCGAGGGCCTCGGCGAGCGCCTTGACCTCTTCGGATGCGCTGGTGAAGCGCTTCTCGACCTCGCGGTTGCACGCGCGCGCGAACCACTCGTCGAAGCGCGGCCCGAGGTGCGGCGCCATCTCGCTGGGGGGCGGCATCGGGTCGTAGACGATCTGTCCGATCAGCGCGGCCATACCCTCGGCCGTCCAGTAATTGCGGCCGGTGAGCAGGCGAAACGCGATGAGCCCGAGCGCCCACAGATCGATCGACGGGCCGACCTTCGAGGCCTGCCCGCGCGCCTGCTCGGGCGACATGTACCAGGGCGTCCCGAAGATGGTGCCGTCCTGCGTGAGCTCGCCCGAGACGCCGTCGGCGAGCTTGGCGATGCCGAAGTCGAGGATCTTCACGAGCGGCGTGCCGTCGTCGCGCGTCGTCAAGTAGAGGTTCGCAGGCTTCAGATCACGGTGAATGATGCCGAGCGTGTGGGCCTTGTCGAGCGCGCGCGCGACCTGGCGCAGGTACAGCACCACCTCGCCCGCGGGGATCGCGCCGCGGCGCTTGAGCTCGGTGCCGAGGTCGCGCCCGTCGAGCAGCTCCATCACCAGGATCGGCACGTCGCCGAGCTCGGGGCTGACGTCGGCGTCGATGACGCGCACCACGTGATCGGTGCCGATGCGCACCGGCGCGCGGGCCTCGGTGCGGAAGCGCTCGACCGCCTGCGCGTTGCTCGCGAGCGCCGGGCTCAGCACCTTGAGCGCGAGCATCTCGCCGGTGTTGACGTGACGGACCGCGTACACGGCGCCCATGCCGCCGCGACCGAGGATGCGCTCGACCTTGTAACGGCCGCAGATCGTGGTGCCGGTGATCAGATCCCCGTTGGGTCCGACGACCGGCCCGTTCGACACGGGGAGCGCAGGCGCGGCCGACGGCCCGCCCTTCAGGGCCGGCGGCCTGGGCTGCGCCGGCGCCGACGCGAACGGCGGAGCCGCAGGGAGCGCGGGCGCGCGGCTCGGCGGCGGCGCGGGAGCGTAGTGCTGCTGCGGCGCGGGCGCCGCGTACTGCGGCTGCGGCGCAGGTGCGGCGTACTGCTGCTGCGAAGGTGCTGCGTACTGCTGCGCGGGAGCCGGCGGCGCGGGGCGCCCTGCAGCGGGCGGCGGCGCGGGTCGCGCGGGCGGCGGCGCGGCGCGCGGAGGCGCGGCGGTTGGAGCCGCAGCCTGCGGAGGCGCTGGCATCGCCGGACCGGGCGACGGAGGCGAAGCTCCACCGATCAGAGTAGATCGGCCGGGGAGCGGCGGCGGCATCTGGCGTTTCTGGGGCGGAGGCACCATCGCCAGCATAGCGCCGGGGAATTGGCGTTCACAAGCGTTCCACCGTGATCCGCGGCGATCCACGGCGCGCCGCCGCGATCCTCCGCGACAAACCGGCTCGAACGGGGTAATCACGCCGCAAAAGCGCATGCGCCGCCGCACCCCCAACGTCACCTACGTCGCCCGCAATCAAAAGGCCCTGCTGCAGGCGCTCGACGGGCTCGACCACCCCGCGATCACCGAGGTGCTGGAAGAGCTGGTGTTGCCCGAGCGCGCCGCGCGCATCCGCGAGGTCCTCGCCGCGCGCCTCGACTCGGTGACGGTGATCATGGACGCGCCGCACGATCCTCACAACGGCGCCGCGGTGATCCGCTCGTGCGACGCGTTCGGCGTGCAGCGGCTCCACGTCGTCGAGCGGCGCGAAGGGTTCCTCGCGTCGACGACGGTGGCGCGCGGGTCCGAGCGCTGGGTCGACGTGCACGGCTACGCCACGACCGAGGCCGCGACGACGGCGCTCGCGTCCTCGGGTCACGAGCTGATCGCCACGCACCCCGAGGGTGAGCTGGTGCCGGCCGATCTCGCGCGCATCCCTCGCTTCGCGCTGGTCCTCGGCAACGAGCGCGAGGGCATCCACGACGAGCTGCGCGCGGCCTGCACGCGATCGATCCGCATCCCGATGCGCGGCTTCGCCGAGAGCCTCAACGTCAGCGTCACCGCGGCGATCTTGCTGCAGCACGCGACCGAGGGGCGCTCCGGCGATCTCCCGCAGCGCGAGCGCGATTTTCTCCTCGCGCGCGCCCTGATCCTCACCATCCCTCGCGCGCCTGAAATCCTTCATTTCAAGGGCGTTTCCATCGGTTCGCTCGGCGACGTCGAGTCGCTCTATTCACCCTGAGCCCCCTGACGACAAGGAATCATCGCATGCCCGTTCGAATCCTCTCCGGCGTCCAGGCCTCGGGCAAGCTCCACCTGGGCAACTACTTCGGCGCGATCAAGCAGCACATCGAGCTGCAGGAGCGCGAGGGCGCCGAGCTCTTCTATTTCATCGCCGACTTCCACGCGCTCACCACCATCCACGACGCGAAGACGCTGCGCGCCAACGTGCGCGACGCGGCCATCGACTACCTCGCGCTCGGCCTCGATCCGAAGCGATCGACGTTCTTCCGGCAGAGCGACGTGCCCGAGGTGACCGAGCTCGCGTGGATGCTCTCGAGCACCACGGGCAAGGGCCTGCTCGACCGCGCGCACAGCTACAAGGACAAGGTCGCCAAGGGCCTCGATGCGTCGCTCGGCCTCTTCTATTACCCGGCGCTGATGGCCGCCGACATCCTGGTGTTCCGCGCCAACCTCGTGCCCGTCGGGCAAGACCAGGTGCAGCACATCGAGATGACGCAGGACATGGCTCAGTCGTGGAACCACGCCTACAAGACCGACTGGCTGGTGCGCCCCGAGCCGCGCCTCAGCAGCACGCCGCGCGTCGTCGGCACCGACGGCGAGAAGATGAGCAAATCGTACAACAACGCGATCGAGCTTCAGATGGAGGGCAAGCCCCTGAAGAAGGTCGTGATGAGCATCAAGACCGACTCGACCCCGGTCGAGGACCCGAAGAACCCCGACACCTGCAATGTATTTGCTTTGTACTCGCTCTTCGCCACGACCGGGGAGCGCGAGGCGATGGCCGCGCGCTACCGGGCCGGCGGCATGGGCTACGGCGAGTCGAAGCTAGCGCTGCTCGAGAAGATCGAGACGTACTTCGCCGCGTACCGCGCGCGCCGCGCCGAGCTCGTGGCCAGCCCGGCCGAGGTCGACGAGGTGCTTCGCGACGGTGCCGAGCGCGCCCGCAAGGTGGCTCAAGCGACGATGGCCGAAGCCCGAAGGCTCGTCGGCCTGCGGTAGCTGCACGCGCTCCGATCACGTTCCGATCACGCTGCGAGGACGACCTCGCTATCGAAAACGTCACCGCGTGAAATGACGAAAACCCCGAGCACCCAAGCTGATTCAATCAGCGCGCGCGGCTCGGGGTATGGGGGGCCCCGACGAGCTTTGCTCGGCGGGGGGAAAGGGCGCGAGCCCTTTCCTGGGACTAGAGCTTCTTCTTCATGCCGGGGAGGTAGGCCTTCTCGGGCGCGGGCTCGAGGTACTCGATCTTCTCGACGGTCATGATGCCGTACTTGGGGTTCGCCGCGGCGCCGCTCGTCGACTTGGTGAACGTCGTGCCGTACACGCCGGTGACCTTGACCTTCGCGCCCACGTTCGGGATCGGGTTCGGGAGATCCATGCCCCAGAACTCGTCGGCGACCTTCACGTCGCCCTCTTTGCCCTTCGCGGCCTTGTCGATGCCCTCGATCATCGTGAAGACCTGGGCGTAGTTCGAGGCCCAGCCCATCACGTCGATCATGTCCTTCGCCTCGCCCTTTTCGTCGGCGATCGAGAACGTGGGGATGCCCGACTTGCAGTCCGCGGCGTCGCCCTTGCCGGTCTTGTGGATCGCGCACTTCGGGGCAGCGTCGAGGTTCGTCTTGACGATGTAGCCGACGATCGAAATTTTCTTCCCGTTGACTTCCTCGGTGTGGACGCGGCTGCGGAGATCGTGGGTCACGCCCCAGATGGTGTAGGCGTCACCCTGCTTCTTGACCTTGGTCGGGAGCGTCGGCACCGCGGGCAACGCGGCCTTTTTGCCGCTCACGGCGGGCTTCGGCGTGTACGGCAGCTCATCGCCTCCGCATCCGAGGGCGCCGGCAGAAAGGGCGGAGAGGGCGGCGACGAGGGAGAAGGCGGATCGGACGTTCATCGGGTCTCCTGAGCCGGCAAGGTTCAGCGGGGTATCGACGATCTTCGAGGCTGGCGCGCGGCTTCTGGCCCGGGCTGCCGGACCGGGGGCCGCGTGCGGTCCCATCGTAAAAAAACGGCTGAGGCCGCATTCGGGCCGCGGACGGGCCCGGCCATCGAGGCGCGTGGCGCCGGACGGCCCCCTTCGGCTATCACGGCCGCGCGCTTTCCGTAAAGAGAAACCCCGAAAGCTCGCTTCGCCTCACCGGGGACGATGAAGTACCCTCGCCCGACCCATGCGCGAGACCATGATCAGTGGCCCGTTCGAGACCTCCCGCGTCCTCGTGATGATCCTCGCGGGAGGCGAAGGCCGGCGGCTCGGCCCCCTCACCAACGATCGCGCGAAGCCCGCCGTCCCCTTCGGCGGCCGCTACCGCATCATCGACATCGTGCTGTCGAACTTCGTCAACTCGGGGCTGACGAAGATCAAGGTGCTCACGCAGTACAAGAGCGCGTCGCTCGAGGAGCACATCGCGCGATCGTGGCGCCTCTCGCCGATGCTCGACAGCTTCATCGAGACGATCCCCGCGCAGCAGCGCACCGGCAAGAGCTGGTTCAAGGGCTCGGCCGACGCCGTGTTCCAGACCGAGCACGTCATCACCGACGAGTCGCCCGAGCACGTGTTCATCTTCGGCGGCGACCACGTCTACAAGATGGACATGCGCCAGATGATGGCGCAGCACCTCTCGACCGACGCCGAGGTCACGGTCGCCGCCGTCCCCGTCCCGCTCAAGGAAGCCCGCGAGTTCGGCGTGATCGAGGTCGACGAGCAGGGCCACATCAAGGCCTTCCACGAGAAGGTGGAGAACCCGCCGCCGATGCCGGGGCGCCCCGACATGGCCCTCGCCTCGATGGGCAACTACATCTTCAAGACCGGCCCGCTGCTCGAGACGCTGGAGCGCGACGCGGTGCTCGACTCGAGCGCGCACGACTTCGGCAAGGACATCATCCCGGCGATGGTCGCGCGCGGCGTCGGCGCGTACGTCTACGATTTCCAGACCAACCGCGTCCCCGGCGAGGAGATCGGCAACGCGTACTGGCGCGACATCGGCACCGTCGAGGCCTACTGGGCCGCGCAGATGGACCTCGTGTCGGTGCAGCCCGCGTTCAACCTGTACAACCACCGCTGGCCGATCCGCACGGGCTACACCCACGATCCGCCGGCCAAGTTCGTCTTCCGCGACGAGGCCAACGCGCGCGTCGGCATCGCCACCGAGAGCCTCGTGTCGCTCGGCTGCATCATCTCGGGCGGGCGCATCCACCGCAGCGTCCTCTCGAACCGCGTGCGCGTGAACTCGTTCAGCCACATCGAGGAGTCGGTCCTCTTCGAGAACGTCGTCATCGGTCGCCACGTGAAGATCCGCCGCGCGATCATCGACAAGGACGTCGAGATCCCCTCGGGCACCGAGATTGGCTACAACCTCGTCGAGGACCGCAAGCGCTGGTTCGTGAGCGAGGGCGGCGTCGTGGTGATCCCGAAGCGCGCCAAGATCGGGGCGAGCCCCGCCTGATGGGTCGAACGATCCTCGTCGGCGATGTTCACGGATGCCGTGACGAGCTCGACGCGCTCCTCACCCGGGTCGCCTTCAGCGAAGGTGATCGGCTGGTGATGGTGGGCGATCTCGTCGTGCGCGGCCCCGATCCGCGCGGCACCCTCGATCTGCTGCGCGAGGTGGGGGCGCGCTCGGTCCGCGGCAACCACGAGGATCGCCTCCTGCGCTACCACGCGTCGCCGAAGGAGAACCCGGCCGGCGAGCAGACGCTGGCGACGGCGCGCGCGCTCCGCAAGCGCGACTGGGCGATGCTCGAAGGCCTGCCGCTGTGGATCGATCTGCCCGAGCACGGCGTGCGGGTGATCCACGCGGGCCTCGTCCCCGGCGTGGCGATCGCCGATCAGGATCCGCACACGCTGATGTACGTGCGCAGCCTCGACAGCGACGGCGCGCCGGTCGAGAAGCGCGGTCGCGTCCTCTGGGGCGAGCGCTACGTCGGGCCGCCGCACGTCGTCTTCGGCCACAACGCGCGGCCTTATCCGCAGATCCATGCGTTCGCGACCGGCCTCGACACGGGCTGCGTCTACGGTGGTCACCTCACCGCGATGGTGCTCGAAGGCGGCGAGCAGCCCCTGCCTCCGCGCGATCGAGCGAGCGCGCTCGTCTCGGTGAAGGCCCGCCGCCGGTACACCGACAAGTAGCGCGAACCCTTGGTTTTCCAGGGGATACTCGCTAGTCTGCGCCGATGCCGCCCTCGCGCACCGCAAGCCTCGGAAGAGCCGCCGCGACGATCCTCGTCGCCGCCGCGTGCACGCTCGCGGGCGAGGCCCCCGTCGTCGCCCAGGGCAAGACGACGACGACGTTGATCCAGCGCGGCGGCGCGCTCTTCGAAGATCAGCAGTACGAAGAGTCGATCCAGACGCTCTCGGCAGCGCTCCTGCGGCCCGGATCGAGCGAGGCCGAGAAGGTCGAGACCTACCGCCTCCTCGCCTACAACTACATCATTCTCAAGCGCACCGAAGAGGCCGACGCCGCGGTGCGCGGGCTGCTCGTGCTCAACGAGAAGTTCTCGCTCCCGCCCACCGAGTCGCCGCGCTTCCGCGACTTCTTCGACGCCACGCGGAAGAAGTGGAACGACGAAGGCCAGCCCGGCAAGGTCGTCGTCGGCGTGCCCGTCGCGCAGAACAAGCCGATCACGATGGAGCACGCCTCGCCCGCGCAGACGCCCGCGGGGGCGACGTTCAAGCTCATCGGCACGATCACCGATCCCGACGCGCGCGTCCGCGGCGT
This sequence comes from Byssovorax sp., assembly GCA_025362495.1. GTDB lineage: Bacteria > Myxococcota_A > Polyangia > Polyangiales > Polyangiaceae > JANYGI01. The sequence goes on from JANYGI010000121.1 coordinate 40,354, forward strand.
CCAGCTCGCGTACCGCACGGGCTCGACCGGCAAGTTCATCACGGTCTCGGGCACATACTCGCTCGGGCAGTTCCGCACGCAGATCCCCGGCCTCGCGGTGAAGCCGCCGCTGATCGAGTACTACCTTCAGGCCGTCGACAAGAGCGGCCTGCCGCTCACCTCGCGCGGCGACGCGGCGGCCCCGCTGCGCGTCGTCGTCCCCGGCGGCGGCGGCGTGCTGACGAGCCCGTTCTTCTGGGTCCCCGTCGGCCTCGCGGTCGCCGGCGGCGCCGTGCTCACCGCTTTTTTCCTCACGAAATCCAGCGCCCCGACCACCTCGGCCGTCACCATCGGCGTCAAAGAATGAACGAACCTCGTTACCCTTTCGTCGCCGTCGACGTCTCCGCGGAAGAGTCGGAAGAGCTCGGCGCCACCCTGTTCGAGCTCGGCGCCAGCGGCGTCGAAGAGCGCGACGACGGCACGCTGATCAAGGGCAGCGCGAGCGGCGTCGTCACCCTCGTCGCCAGCTTCGAGACCCACGAGGCTGCAAATGAAGCCATCGCCGAGCTCGTCTCTGCGCTGCCGCACCTCGCGCCGCGCCTCGAAGAGGTCGTCGGCGACGCCTGGCGCGACGCCTGGAAGGAACACTTCGCGCCCTTCCTGCTCACGCCGCGCATCCGCATCTACCCGCCGTGGACGCCGCGCCCCGCCGCCTTTGGCGACGAGATCGTCCTCGAGCTCGAGCCCGGTCGCGCCTTCGGTACCGGCCTCCACGCGTCGACCTCGCTCATCGCCGAGATCCTCGACGAGTCCTCGGCGACGCTGAAGGATCGCGAGCTGCTCGACGTCGGCACGGGCAGCGGGATCCTCGCGCTCGTGGCCCTCGTGTACGGCGCGGCGCGCGCCGTGGCGATCGACATCGATCCCGACGTGGTCGGCGTGGTGAACGAGAACGCCGAGCGCAACGGCCTCGGGGCGCGGGTCGAGGCCAGCGCCGGCACGGTCGAGTCGATCACGAGCGCGTTCCCCTGGGTTCTCGCCAACATCGAGGCCCGCGTGCTCCGCCCCATCGCCGGCGAGCTCTCGCGCGTCCTCGCGCCGGGCGGCACGCTCGTGCTCTCCGGCGTCCTCGAGAGCGAGCACGACGAGATGGTCGCGCTCTACACGTCGCTCCCGCGGAAGCTCGTCCACGCCACCACGAAGCGCCGCAGCGACGCCACGGGCGACGGCTGGGTGGCGATCGCCTTCACCGCGACCGCGTGACGCTGCGGGTCCCGCTCCCGCTCGCGTCCACCGCGGCGGGCGTGTTTCCCCTCCCGGCCGAGGCCGCGACGTACGTCACGCGCGTGCATCGCCTCGCCGTCGGCGACACCTTCATCGCCTTCGATCCCGAGCGCGCCACCGAGGCCGACGCCGAGCTCGTCGAGATCACCAAGCGCTCTGCCGTCGCGCGGATCGGCGCGCCCCGCCCTGCCGCGGTGTTGCCGGCCCGCGCCGTCACCCTGATCCAGGGCGCCTGCAAGGGCGACAAGATGGATGGCATCGTCCGCGACGCGACCGAGCTCGGCGCGACGCGGATCATCCCGGCGATCACCGCGCGCAGCGTGGCCCGGCCCGACGCCGCGCGCGCCGATCGCTGGCGCCGCATCGCCGTCGAGGCCTCCCGCCAGTGCGGCCGCGGCGACGCCCCGATCCTCGACGCCCCGCTCGCGCTCGACGCCGCGATCGCTGCGGCCCCGGAAGGCTCGCTGCGGCTCTGCCTCGATCCCACGGCCCCGACGCCGCTCGGCGCGCTCCTCCAGATCGTTGGAGCTGCAACGAATGTCACGATCCTGGTCGGCCCCGAGGGCGGCCTCGACGAGGGCGAGCTCGACGCCGCGTCGCGCGCCGGCTTCACCCGGGCGCGACTCGGTGGCCTCGTCCTGCGCACCGAGACGGTCTGCGCCGCGGTCCTCGGCGCCCTCGTGGTGTGGTCGGAGGGCCTCGCGGCCTCGCCTCAGGGCAGCGTCGGCTCGTCGGCGCCGGGCTCGTCGCCTTCGTCGTCGTCCGCTTCGGGCAGCAGCCGATCGGCCTCGGACCAGAGCTGATCGAGATCGATCACCAGACCCTCGCAGCCGGGGACCACGACCTTGCCGGCCTCGACGGACACGACGATCGTGTAGCGGCCGCGCGCGTCCAGCTCGAGGATCTCGAACGTCCGCGCGTCGGGGTTGACCATCCAGTAGAAGCGAACGCCGAACGCGGCGTAGTCGCGGACCTTCTCCACGCGATCGCGGCGAACGTCGCGAGGGTTCGGCGACGCGACCTCGATCACCACGTGCGGCGGGACGATGGTGAGCGAGTCGCGCCCGCGAAGCTTGGCACCGGGCAGGTACATCGAGACGTCGGGCTTGCGCCCCCGGATCGCGGACACGCCGAGCTTGAAGTCGGATCCGAACACCCAGCCGCGTCGCGCGCGCACCCAGGCGCCGAGCTCGACCATCAACCAGGCGACGACGGACTCGTGCAGGATGCTCGGCAACTCTTCCTCCACGAGCGCGCCGTCGACGAGCTCGCCCGGCTCGTCTTCGTCCATGTCGGCCCACTCCTGCAGCGTGACGCGCGGAGCGGACGTGATCATGAAGAGAGGTGCGACCGCGACCATGAACGCAGGCTAGCACCGGAACGCTCGCGCGTGAAATGCGGCGCGCACGTGGGGCGGAAAGCTCCGCCACGGCTGTTTTGAAGCCTTTTTGTTCTGCTTTCGCGATCGCGACGCGGAACAAACCTCCCCGCGCAACGTCCACCGATCGATGGACGACGACCGCTGGGGCGACGAAGTGGACACGGGCTTCGGCGCGGTCGACGCTCACGTGATGAGCGGCGGCGATCTCGGGTGCATCGAGGCGCGGCTCGCCCTCGCCAGCGCGCTCTTTGGCCTGTTCTTCCTGGGCTTCTTCTTCGGGCCCCTCGCCCTCTCGCTCGGCCAGCGCGCGCAGATCCGCATCGCCCTCGATCCCGAGCTCGGCGATCAGGGGCTGGCTCACGCCGCGCGCCTGGTGGGCAAGCTCGCGCTCGGGCTGCACCTCACCCTGGTGATTGGCACTCTCGGTTGGCTCTTCTTCTCGCTGCCGGGGATGACGGGCGGCGGCGGCTGATCACTCGCTCGGCGGACAGCTCACCTGGAGGTCCCAGGCGGACAGCGTGGGAGCGCTGAGCTTGTCCGTCGACGGCGCCAGGTGCGAGGTGATCCGCAGGTAAGGCAGGTTGTGGATCCGCCCGCTGGCGAGCAGCGTGGTGTCGACGATGGCCGATCCGGCGTTGGTGCTGGGCGAGCCCGTCTTTGCCACCACCGCTTGCCCGGCGAGCGCCGCAGGGCCAGGCGGGTTCGAGAACGCGAGAGCGTCGACCGGCGCGGCGGCGAGCCCGGCCTTGGAGGACGCGACCTGCACTGAAAAGCTGATGTTCGAGGTCGACGGCGTCACGCTGTTCCAGGACCAGAGGCCCCACACCGGCGCCGTGCCGATGGGGCAGATCGTCGAAGCATCGTAGTCGCGCACGAAGTAACCGTCGGAGTACGTCGTCGGGGGGATGGCCGCCGGCTTGGTCGTGATGATCGTCGCTGGGTTCACGGACCAGGCCCAGTCGTCGACGAGCACGGTCGAGTCCCACAGGTGATCGCTCGTGTCCCAGATCGAGAATTGAATCTTGATGGTCTCCCCCGGCACGACGGGCGCCGAGGTCTGTAGCCAGTCGGTCGCGCCGCCGCAGATTTGCCCGCCGCAGAGGCCGTCGAGGGCTGTCCCGGTGAGCTTGGGGCCGCTCGTGACCGTGAAGAAGCCGATGTTGACGCTGACCGGGCTGCTCTGCGAGTCGAACGAGATGTTGCCGGAGTTCGTCGCCGCGTTCGCCGGCAGATAGCCTGTCTGGAGGAGGGCCACGTACCCGTCGTTGAACGCCGTGCACACGTACTCGGGGTACTCGGACGAGAAGAAGTTGAATTTGTAGCTGAACGAGTTGGCGTTGGTCGGCACGCGGATGCTCATCAGGAGGCCGCTCGAGTCGTAGGCCGATCCGACGCCGTTGGCGCAGCCTGCTTTGTTCTTCGGGAACCCCGGCGGGTACGCGCTCGTCTTGCCTTGAGTATAGCTCCCGTACTGACCGTTGGGGTTGACCCAGCCGGGATCGCCGACGGCGCGCGCCGTCCCCGTCGAGAACGCAGCCATCGATTTGCCGAGCTGCGGCACGTTGTTCGGACCGTACTTGGCGAGGATACCGTAGCCGAGCGAGGCCGGCGCCTGGCTCGCGTCGGCCTGGACGAGCTTGGCCGAGACGACTCCCCACGTCTTGTTGATGCCCGTCGCGCTCGCCGTGGTAGTCTTGCAGAGATCGATCGCCGCGGCGAAGTCGAGCGCCTGACTCGAGGCCAGGGCCAGGCTCGCATCGCAGGACGACGGCTGATCGTCGGCGGTGCCCGAGCAGTCCTCGTCGATACCGTTGTTGGGGAAATCGTAGGCGCCGGGGTTGATGTTGGGGTCGCAGTCCGCGCAGTCGCCCTGGGTCCAGGCGAAGCCGTCGCCATCGTGATCGGCGGTGTCCTTGTAACAGACGGTGCAGACCCCGTTGTTCGAGGCGCAGTCCACGGCGCAGAGCCCGGGCACGGCGGCGACGCAGGCCGCGTCCCAGGCGCTGGAGCAGCAGGCCGGGTTGGCCGCGCAGACCTTGGCGACGCAGCCGAGCGGCGGCGCCGGGGCAGGCGCGTTGTCGCAGCCGGATACGAGCTTTGCGCCGGTCCCGCAGATCGAATGAGAGCACGACTGAGTCGTCCCGCCCGTGCAGCCGGGCGCGACCGGCCCTGCATCATAGCCAATCAGCGTCAGGCCGGCGTCGCTCGCCGCGATGCCGCCGTCGAGGCTGCCGAGGCCCGTCGGGGTGTCGGGGAAGTCCACGCAGGAAGGGTCGCAGGGGTTCGCCGCGCATTTTCCGGGGAGCGCGAGCGAGGTCGCGTGGACGCCGCCGGGCGCGGGCGCGGGCGCGGGCGGCGCGCCGAGGGTGATGGTGTTGTTGATGATGCAGTCCGAATAGACGCCGTCGGTGCAGGTCGAGTAGCCCAGGCCGCAGACCGGCTGATCGCCGATCTGACTCTCCACGTGGCCACAGACGATGAGCCAGCCCTCGTGGAAGCAAGGGCAGCCCGGGCCCGGATCCTGACAGGCATCCACGCAGTCGCCGGCGTCGCAGTCCGGCGACGGATCCCCGCCCGTGCCCGCGTTGCCTCCCGCGGAGGACGGCGGAGGCGCCGGCCGCTGGGTCGGCGTCCCACCGCAGCTCGCCGCGGAGACGACCGAGAGCGCCACGGAGCCAGCGAAGAGAAGGACAGCAGAGCTCGGGAGGGACTTCATGGCTGCACCGGGAGCGACGCGAAATCGAATGGCATCGATTCCCCCAGGAACCACGCGTGGACGGGGTAGCCGGCGAGGCCGCCGTCGGGGCCTCCTTCCGGGGTCGCGAGATCGGCTATCGACGCGGAGCTCGACTGGAGGTGAAGCACCTTCGCGCCCTCGGTGGCGGGGATCACGGCGTCGAGCGAGGCCCAGACCGATCCGCAGCCATCGTTGGGGCGCACGCGCCAGCGCACCTCTTCCAGCGCGACCGACAGCGGGCCGCTCGGCTGGACGAGCGTGAGAATGCCATGGGCCTGCGGGGCCGCGTTCCCGAAGCCCTCCGCGGTTTCGTCGAGCGCGCCGAGCCCGGGCGCGGGCGCCACGAGCTCTTCCAGCCCGCTCGCGTCCGTCGTCGCCGAGGCCACGCCTTGCCGCACAGGGCCGGCCTGGTGGAGCACGATGGCGATGGGCCTGGCCTCGTAGCTGAACACCAGCTCGTTCAGCGCCAGGGCGAGCGCCTCGGCGGTGGGCGACGTGAAGGCGGTCGAGGTCGCGCGGTAGGCAGCGTCCCCATCGCAGGTCCACGTGGGGCCGTACGACGAGCCGCCGGAGCCGTCGCCACCGCTCGTCGCCGAGGTCGGAGCACCGGTCCCACCGCCGCCACTGCCGCTCGGCGTGGGCGCTGGACCCGTGATCGGCGCCGCGTGACAGCCCGCGAGAAGCGACGCGAGCCCGAGCGCCACGAGGCCACGGAGGACAGCAACGCAGCGGCCGGGTGGGCCCCCGGCGACGCGCCCCGTTACGAGAGAGCTCGACATGCGTTTCCTTCAATCCTCGCGCCACGGCGCGGGCGACGGTCGGGGTGCCTGGGGCCATCAACGGCGTACCAGTGCGGATCTTGAGCGGCCTCACCGCCTTCAGGCGAGCAAGTCAAAGCCTGGCCAGGGCCTTTGCCCGGGCCGCCGGCCGCTCATCGGCGCAACGGAGACAACGAATCTCCGCGAGCTCGGCTCGCGAAAATCAGCGGGTGAACGCGAGCGTCCACGCTTCACGAATCGCATGCTCGCGCTTCACGCGCAACCATAAACTCGACCAATCGACGATTGGATCACGTGGGGTCATGAGCCCGTGCAAACGAGGATGCCTCCACGCTGCTTCGGCGCGGTTGGGAGGCCTCATCGATCGACGTGAGGTGCTGTCTCCAGCCCTCGATTTCCGCCTCGCGCTCAAGCCGGCGGCGCGGAGGCCGTAGACGAGGTGGTCCGGTCGAGGAGCTTGGTGTGCCTGTTTCGCCTGCGATCCTGCCGTTGCCGCCCGATATGCTCGCGTCGGCCTTCCCGTTTCACGTGGCCTTCGACGCGAATGGCAAGGTCGTTCAGGTGGGCGCGGGGCTCGCGCGGATCTGTCCTTCGCTGGTGCGCGGCGCCGACGTCGACGCCTGCCTCGCGCTGCAACGGTCGGCGATCTCGCTGCGATCCGCGGCGATCACGGCCTACACGGGGACGTCGATCCTGCTCGAGGTGCGCGGCAGCAGCGTGGTTCTCAAGGGGCAGATCCTGGAGGGCGAGGCGACGCGGATCTTCCTCGGATCGCCCTGGATCACCGAGCTCGGCGCGATGGCGCGGCTCGGCCTCACCGCCGACGATTTCCCGGCGCACACCGGGGCGCTCGACTACCTCCGCTTGATGTCGGGCCAGGGCGCAGCCGTCACCGATCTCCGCCGCACCAATGACAAGCTCGAGAAGAAGCGCGACGAGAACGCGGCGCTCGTGGCGGCCATCCCCGATCTGATCGTGCAGATCGGCGAGTCGGGGAAGATCGTCGGCTTCAAGGCCGCGAAGGACGTGCACCTCCGGCGCCCGCTCCACGAGTGCCTCGGGCGCGGCCTCGGCGAGCTCTTCCCCGACGAGGTGGCGCGCGAGCTCGAGCGCCTCGCGTCCGAGGCGACGCGCTCGCAGCAGACGCAGACCCTCGAGTACCGCCTCGACGACGAGCGCGGGGCGCGCGATTTCGAGGCGCGCGTCGTCGCCAGCGGGCGGCAGGGCAGCCTGCTGATCTTCCGCGACATCGGCGAGAGAAAACGCCTGGAGCGAGAGCTGGTGATCGCGCGCGAAGACGCCCTCCGCGCCTCGCGCGCCAAGAGCGAGTACCTGGCGATGATGAGCCACGAGATCCGCACGCCGATGAACGGCGTGATCGGGATGACGGGCTTGCTCCTCGACACCGCGCTCTCCGCCGAGCAGCGCGAGTACGCGGAGGCGGTGCGCACCTCGGGCGAGGCGCTGCTCCACCTCATCGACGACATCCTCGATCTGTCGAAGATCGAAGCCGGCCGCCTCGAGCTGGAGAACGCGCCGTTCGACGTGCGGCGGCAGCTCGGCGAGGTCGTGAGCCTGCTGGCGCCGCGCGCCAGGGCGAAGGGGATCGCGCTCGGCTTGCGCGTCGAGGACGACGTGCCCGCGCGGCTGCTCGGCGACGCGCTGCGCCTCCGTCAGATCGTCACCAACCTCGTCGGCAACGCGGTGAAGTTCACCGACGCGGGCCACGTCAGCGTCACCGCGTCGGTGCTGAGCGTGGCCGACGACGAGCGCGTCCTCCGCTTCGAGGTCGAGGACACGGGCGTCGGGATCTCCGCTGTCGCCGCGCCGAAGCTCTTTCAGCCCTTCAGCCAGGCCGACGACGCGACGACGCGCCGCCACGGCGGCACGGGGCTCGGCCTCTCGATCACGCGGCGCCTCGTCGAGCGCATGGGCGGCGTGGTGGACTTCGAGAGCACGCCCGGGAAGGGCAGCCGCTTCTGGTTCACGGCGCGCCTCGGCGTCGCGACGGTGGCGCCCGAAGAGGCCGCCCCGCCCAGCGCACCGCCGGTATCGAGCTGCGCCGTGCGGAGGCGATCGACGCGGGTGCTGGTCGTCGACGACAACCCGATAAACCTCGCCCTCGCCGTGCGGCTGCTGGAGAAGCGCGGCCTGACTCCCGATGTGGCCAGCGACGGTCCCGCGGCGATCGCGGCCTTCGAGGAGAAGCACCACGAGCTGATCTTCATGGACTGCCAGATGCCCGGGATGGATGGATTGGAGACCACGGCGCGCCTCCGCGGCATCCTGGCCGCGCCTCCGCCGATCATCGTGGCGATGACCGCCGGCGCCATGTCCGGAGATCGCGAGAGGTGCCTGGCCGCGGGGATGGATGGATATCTGAGCAAGCCAGTCCGCACAGAGGAGCTCGACCGGATCCTCACGCGCGTGGCGCAGCGGGTGACGCCGCTCCGCGGTCGGCCGCTCACGCCCGTCGAGGCGAGCTTCGACGCGAGCCACCTGCTCCGCGTGAGCGAGGGAGACGTGGAGTGCGCCCACGCGCTCATCGATCTCTTCCTGCGCGACGGTCCGATGCTGCTCGCGCGGGTGCACGAGGCGATGGCGCTCGAGGACGCGTCCGCGCTCTCGTTCGCGGCCCACAAGCTCCGGGGCGCGATCCAGAGCTTCACGCTCGGCGCGCCGGCGGTGACGGCCGCGACGATCGAAGCGGTCGCGAAGACCGCCGCGTTCGGCGGGACGACCGAGCTCCAGCGAGCGATGGATACGCAGATGGCGACGCTGACGCGGCAGCTCGCGTCGTTCCAGCGCGACACGGCCCGATCGGCGTGATTCAGGCGCTCCGTCGCGTCACGGGACGGTGAACGCGCTCGAAGCAAACGACACGTCGACCCGATCAAAGTCGGCGTTCACGGCGGCGAGGAGGCTGTCCTTGGTGGGGACGTCGATCTGGTCGGCGACCACGGTGAAAGCGGCGCTCTCGGGGGCGAATCCAGCGAACGACGCGGGGATCTCCGGGAAGATCGAAAGGCCCGCAGTGGTCGAGATCTGGTGGATCGTCCAGCGCGAAGCGTGCTTGGTGCCCGGCGCCGGATCGGAGGCCTGATAGGCGAGCTGGATGCGCACCGCGTCGGCGGGCGCGCCCGCGACGTCGAGGCTCCACGGCACCTCGGGCCGGCTCGTGCTGCCGCCGACAGTGCCAATCTTGGCGACCGCGGTGACGGTCGGCACGCTCCACGGGATCGGGCTCGACGGGAGGGCATTCTCGGCGAAGTACAGGCGGGTATGCACGCCGCTCGTCGCCGTCGTGGCGCCGAGATCGACGTCGAACGAGCCGCCCGGAGAGACAATGAGCCGCCCCATCTGGAGCGTGGTGTCCTGCGGTGTCGTCACGTCGCTGCTGGCCAGATAGCGGGTGTGCCCGCCCTCGGGCCGGTTGGCCGACAGCAGCGCTTCGAGCCGCGTGGTCCCCGCCGGGATGGCCTTGATCGCCACACCGATCGTCGGCGCGGCCTCGGCCCTGGCGGGATCGAGCGAAAAATGCACCATTTGCCCTGGCTGGAGGGCCTGCGCCGGGAAGGAGATCCGCTGATCGCCGGGGGCGAGGAAGGCCACGAGATCGTAGGTGCTGCTGCCTGGACACCCCGAGTACGAGAGGACCTGTTCACCGGTGGTGCTCTCCTGGAAGCACGAGAGCACGATGTCCCACGACGAGCTCTGGAGCGGTGGTACGCCGGTGAACGAGAGGCTCGACGACGCCGGCGGAGCGGCCGTGTCGGCGACGTCGGCGACGAGGCGGATCTCCGCGCCCTGCTCGAGGCCCACGACCGAGACGGCGGTATACTCGGGAGCACCGAGATCCTGCGCCGCGATCCAGAGGGCCGTGACTCCTCCTCCCTTGACGAGATCGACATTCGCCGCACCGGTCTTGCCGGTCTTCGTTTGCGCGGTGGTCTTCCCGTCGGCATCGTGGACGAGGACGTCGACGCCCGTGGCGGGGCGGCCGGCGTGATCGCGGAGGATCACCCGCGCTTGCGGGATCGCTCCGCCGGAGCCGCCGGTGCCTGTCGCCGTGGTGCCAGGCGACGCGCCTCCGGGGCCCGCGGCGCCGCCTCCACCACAGGCCGCGACGAGGAGCAGTATCGGGGCGATGGGAGCGAGGCGCGCGAGGCGGGGAGAGAAGAAAAGCATCATGGGGGACCGAGTATGCGCCATGCGGCGCTCCGCGTCACTCCAGGTCACGGAGCGGGAGCGGGAGCGGGAGCGGGCGCCGCGTCCCGGCAGCAGCGCACGCCCGTCGAGTAATCCAGGTACGAGAAGGGATGTGCCGTGACGAGGGCGTCGCAGCCGGCGCGGGTCGAGCGCGAATAGAAGCCCCCCGCGAAGGCGCCGTTGCCCTCGGCCACCCACTCATCGAGGTTGCCCGCGAGATCGTAGGCCGCGTCGTTGCCCCAGCGGCTGCGGCACGCGAGGCTCTGGCCGGCGCGCTGGAAGAGCGGTTTTCCCCTGGAGTCCACGCGGTTCAGCCGGGGATCGAGGTGGCCCATCGAAGCGTTGCTGTGCAGGATGGCCGCGGGGTGCTCCTCGCGGAACACGTTGCAGACGCCGTCTTCGTAGGTGTCGCCGTAAGGAAACAGCGTATCGTCCTCGCCGCGACAGGCCGTGACGAACTCGTCGAGGATGCAGAGGCGCTTGCCCGCCGCGGCGCAGGCCGCCTCGGCGACGACGCCGGTGACATAGCCGTTGGGCCGCGCGCCGAGGCGGTTCTCGGCCCGAGGCTCCGTCTTCTTGCCGAGGCGCTCGGGCGAGAGGAACGGCAGCGGGAAGGCGCGGGCCTGGACGGTGCCAGTGCGATAACGGGCCGTGGCCCACTCGCCGAGCGCGAAGTCGAGGAGGTTGGGCGTCGTCGGGTAGTCGGGCGAGAGCGCGTTGCCCGAGGCCGCGTCGACGAGGGTGCTTTCAAAGCGATCGATGCAGTACCGGCCGGCGATGGACACCATGTCGCTCGGGCACGGCGGCGCGAGCGCCGGACGGCAGGTCGGATCCGCGACGACGGGGGCCGAGGGGGCTTGTGCGATCGCCGCGCAGACTCCGGCGATCGGCACGATGCCGGCCTCGGCGATGGAGTCGAGTCCGCGGACGGCGCTCCCGAACCAGCGCAGCTCGCCCGCGGGAGTCCACACCGGATCTCCGACGAGGCAGGCGTCGTCGCCGGCGAGCTCGGGCAGGGCGACGAACACGCCCGGAGTCGGCGCGGGGACGACGCGGCGAGCGGGGCGGCCATCGAGGCAGAGCGCGGCGCCCTCGGCCGGCGGATAGGCGGCGTCGGCCACCGGGTGAGCCGAGGCGTCGAGCCACACGACATGACGGCGATCGCCATCGGTGAGCCAGGCGCCCCCGCCCGGTAGCGGGATCAGGCGGACGGTGAGATCGCCGGCGGTGATCGGCAGAGGCGCGGTGACCGGCGCGCTCTGGTGGCCTTCGAGATCGACCGCAAAAACAAGCACTTTGGTGGGATCGACCGCGCTGACGCCCGCGACGAGGGCGCCTCCGCCGGCGCGCTCGCAGGCGTCGAATCCGACGCGGACCGGCGCGACGGAGGACGGCAGTCCGAGCGGGGTCGCCGTGCCGGCAGCGTCGATGGATGTCAGTCGGAGCGCCGCGCCGGCGACCTCGAGCAACAGGCCATGATCGGCGCCGCCGACGAGGATGGCCGCGTCGATCGGGGCTTTGCCGCGGAGGGCCGGCGGCGCGAGCGGCTCCGGGAGGAGGCGAATCACGTCGCCGCGGGCGATCCACCACGAGGCGCCGATGCGCGCCGCGCGGCGGTGATCGACGGCGAGCTCCGGCGCGTGGAGCAGCGCCGGGTGGAGATCGCCGGCGCGGATCGGCGCGCGATCGACGCGGCCCTGGGCGTCGAGGTGGACGAGGCTCTGGCCGACGACGGCGATCCCCTCGCCGTCGGGCGCGATCGATCCCCAGGCGATGCGTGATCGATGTCCGGCGAGGGGCGCGGCCTCGTCGCGCGCGACGCCGTCGGAGCGCGACGCCGATCGCAACCGGCCAGCCTGGAGGAAGTACCCGCGATCGCCGGCCCACGCGACGAGCCCGGGATCGCGCGGCGGCTGGCCGAAGGCGCGGCGAGGCTCGGCGGCGAGGATCTTCTCGAAGGGCGCGAGATCGCTCGGCGGCGCGGCGAGGTGATCGGGATCGACGGCGCAGAGCGCAGCGGAAGGCGTGAGGTGCGCGAGCGTGGGGAGCACGCGCGTGGCTTCGCACTGCCCCTTGGCGTCGAGGCCGACGTAGACCGAGGCGTCGGCGAGGCCGGCGAAGCGGACGCCGTGGTGATCGCGCACGGCGCCGAACTCGAGATCGCCTTCGAGCACGGCGACGCGGCTCTTGAAATCGAGGCTGCCGTCGGCGCGGAGCGAGGCGGCCATGAGGCGCGCGCTGCCGAGCGCGCTGCGGGTCTTGCGGGCCGCCGTCTCGTACCAGAAGAGATCGATGCCCGGGGCGCGGGCGCGCGCGTCGACGAGGCCCATGCCGCCGAGCGGCTGCTCGAAGTGCAGGCCGGTGAGCGCGGCCTCGGGATCGATCGCCGCCGACGTGGCCCAGCGGAGGCGGACCTCGTACGGGATACGCGGCGCCGGGCGATGCGATGCGGCAACGGCAGGCTTTTTCGAGGCTTTTTTCGTCGATGCGGCGCCGTGCTTGGAGCGCGTCGGCGGGGGCGGCGCCTTCTCTTTTGCGGGGCGAGCGGGGCGCGTCGGCGCCGCGGCGGGGCGAGCCGGCGCGCGCGACGCGGGGATGGCCATCGGCGTGACCTCGAGCAGCGCGAGGCGCTCGCCGACGGGCGCGATCGCCACCGGCGCGACGGCAGCGCACGCGCGCTCGCGCGGCGTGGCCGAGGCGCCGACGTACGTCGCCAGGCAGAGATCGGCGCCGCTCGTCGAGGCGACCGTGGTGCTCCCGTCGGGGTGATCGAAGGCGCCGAGGATGTGCTGATCGGCGAGCGCGATCGCCGGGCCGAGCGCGCCCGTCGCGCCGTCGAGGCGCCGCGCCCACGCGGGCCGCTCGCCCGCGAACTGCGAGACGAAGAGCACCGATTCGCCGCCGGGAATGGGCAAGATCTCGATCGGGAGAGCGGACTCGGGCGCGTCGTCGAGCGGGACACGTGAGGAGGGCGGCGCGATCGCGACGACGGGCGCGCTCGGCGCCGCGACGTCGCGCGGCCCGGGGTGAAGCACGGCCTCGCCCGAGCCCGCGTCGGGGCGGCCCGCGCAGCCGACAGCGAGCCCGATCAGGGCGACGAGCGGCGCGGCAGGCAGAGAGCGAACGGGCACGCGCGCATCGTTGTCGGGGCGAGCCGGCGACGTCAACGCGTTCCGACCGACGCGCGCGAACACACGTCGCCCCGGGCACGGGCGCTGCAAACGCGAGGAGGGCCAACGTCACATCACGTGCAAAGGAGGGGTTCCATGAAGGGTTCCACGCATTCCATTTACGCCGTGCTCGGGTGCGCCGCGATGCTCGCGGGGACGAGCGCGTGCTCGCATTCGACGCCGGACGCGTCGTCGCCGTCGGCCGGTCAGAGCTCGAGCACCGGCGCGAGCCAGTCGTCGACGTCGAGCGGCGGAAGCAACCAGGCGCAGCCGGGCTTCGACTCCGATCGCGACACGCAGGGCGCGGGTCAACAGGGCAGCTCGCAGCAGGGCGGCTCTTCGCTGGGCGGCTCGGCGCAAGGCGGATCGCCGCAGGGCGGCTCGATGCAGGGCGGCTCGATGCAGCCGGGCTCCACGGGCTCGGAGCAGCAAGGAGCGCAGCAGCAGGGCGCGGGCACGGGAGCGGGCCAGCAGGGCGCTCAGGGCTCGCAGCTCGGTGGTCAGGGGACGACCGGCAGCGGGAGCGAGTCGCTCGGGACCATCAACGAGCGCGAAGCGTGCGATCTGCTCGTCAGCGAGGCGATGCTGCACACGGAGCAGGTCGACGGCGGCATCGCCATCGTGGCCAAGCCGCGCCGCGGGACCGATGTGTCGACGGTGCGCAGCCGGATGCAGTCGATCCACCGCGGCATCGAGCGCGGCGGGGCGGGCTCGTCGTCGGCGCAGTGCGAGCTGTTCGCGCTCGGTCGCAACGGCGTCGCGACGCTGATCGAGACGCCCGACTCGATCCGCCTGCTCGTGACAACGAGCGACGCGGCGCGCGTGCCGCAGCTCCGGCGCCAGGCCGCCGAGTTCATGCGTTCCAAGGGCTCGCCCGGCCAGCGCGGCAGCAGCGGATCGCAGGGCGGCGGATCGCAGGGCGGATCGCCGGGCAGCGGCTCGCCCGGGAGCGGATCGCAAGGTGGATCCACCGGCAGCGGCTCACAGGGCGGATCCACGGGCGGCAGCCCGTAACGCGGATCCCGCGGCGGATCGCCGCAGCACGGGGGCGATTCGCCGCAGGGTGGGACGCCCTGAAGCACCTCGTCCAGGCGTCGCTTCTCGACCCGCTCGGCTGCAAGGGCTACCCTCCGGGGAGTATGAGCAGGAAGCTGGACGACGAGCTCGCGCAGGCCATCATCCCCGGTGACGACGAGGCCCCCGCCCTCGAGAAGCCGGCCACCGCGGGCACACCGCCCGCCTCCCAATCCACCCGCGCCGACGTGGGCTTGCTCGTCGTGCTGCTCGTCCTCGTGGGCGCGGTGGTGACGTTCGTGATCGGGCCCGGCTTCAAGAACGCCGCCGTCTACGCCATGCCGGTCGACATGCTCGTCGCCGCGAACGGAAAGGGCGAGCTCGTCGGCCGCAAGGTGCGCGTCGAGGGCGAGCTCGTCCCGGGCACCCTGGAGAAGCGCGATCAACCCTGCGAATACCGCTTCAACGTGTACGGGAAGGACAGGAAAGAGATCCTCCCCGTGCGCTACGCCCAGTGCGTCATCCCCGACACGTTCCGCGATGTCCCCCAGGGCGGCGTGCAGGTGACGGTCGAGGGCTCGCTGTCGAAGGACAGCGCCTTCGAGGCCTCGCTGGTGATGGCGAAGTGCGCGTCGAAGTACGATCCGAAGACGCACACGATGGAAGAGAGCGCCAAGGCCGCTCCGACGCTCAAGCCCATCGACTGACGTGCTCCGAGGCAGGTAGGTGAGGGTCGACAAAGAGCCTGTTTCGACGGGCTCTTTGCTCGTTTGATGGTCCGTCGCGACGGCCGAGGCCGAGGCGAAGATCCGCGCGCGCGACGCTCAACTGGATGACTGGCTATCCGGGCCAGGCTCCATCTCGCCGCGCGATCGGGCGACCTCTTCGCTGGGGTACTTTCCCTGCACGCTTTATCCGTCGGGGATTGCAGCGACACGCAAAGAATCTCCACGCCCTTCATCGACGATGAAGGAAACCTGACATTCGCGGCCGTCTCGTCGAATCCTACATCCCCCGGAGGCCGTAAGTGCGATTCAGGTCGCATGGCACAAGCGTTGCTGCGGGTCGCGCGTGCCCACGAGCTTCAGTCCACGCGATCTCCGGTGATCCTGGCGCCCGCGCGCCATGATCTCCAGACGAAGGACAGACGATGAAAAAGTACGAGGAGATCAAGCGCATCCTCACGCAGGATCTCGGCTTCACCGACCTCACGGCCTATCGCAGGTGGATCGAGGACGTGCGGCCGAGCGTGCGGCCCACCGAGGAGATCATCGAGCGCCTCTCGCCGGACACCATCGATTGTCGAGACTTCTGGAGGGTTTGCGAGGAGCTGTTCGGCGATGATCCGGTGTGCAACGTCGCCGTCACGCCGCGCGTGGGGAGCCTCCCGTACGCGATCGAGACGCGGATAGACTCCAATCGAATGAACCTGCGGCTCGCCAAGAGCCTGGGCGTGATCACGTTCCTGGAAGAGTTCGCCCAGGACCGCCTGAAGACGCTGGAGATCGGGCCCGGGTTCGGCTCGCTGAAGAACTACATCGAGTCGCACACCGCGCACATCTACACGGGAATCGACGTGTTCCCCCGCATCCCCGGCGTCCTCGAGGCGACGGCGGAGGGCTTCATCCCTGAAGAGCTCGTCGAGCGGGAGCGCAGCTTGCTCGGCTACGTGATCGCATCGAATGTGTTTCAACACATGTCTTCACGGCAACGCACGCGCTATTTTCATGACGCTCACGCGCTGCTGCGCGAGGGCGGGCTCTTCATCTTCAACACCCTTGTCGACTCGGGGAGAGCCCCGGTGCGCGACAAGAACGGCAACGCGTGGTGCGACCACTATGGTCAGTACACGCTCATCCCGAAGATCGGCAGCATCTACGAGGAGGTGTCGGCCAGGTTCGGGATACTGTACGTCACGCAGCGGTACGACGGAGTCTTCAACTTCGTCTGCCAGAAGCAGGCATGATCAGCGGGGCGATAGCTCCGGCGATCGCGCTCGCACACCCGGCCGCTGACTGACGTAGCGTCACTTATCGAGTCGGCGCTCGAGCGGAGCTTGTTCGAAGCAACAGGTCACAGAACCTCTCGTCCGACCGCAGTGGACCTGCATCGCGATGGAGGCGACTCGACGCGCAGCCGGCCTCGTGAAGCGGTGGCGCCGGGCTTGTTTCTTTCCAGCTGAGCAGCGTATACACCGATCATAATGAGCAACGGGGGAGTTCACCGTGCCGACTCATGCACGCCGTATCGCGCCAGCGCGATCGCCCGCTATGGATCCGTCATCGTCGTGCTGATCGTCGCGGCCGCAATCGGCGACCAGGCCGCTGAGAGCTGGCACCTGAAGATCTCGTTCGTAACGATCTACCTGGCTCTCGTCGTGGTCGCGGCGTGGATAGGCGGGCTGGGTCCCGGTGTCCTGACGACGCTCGCGTGCGCGCTGATGGCGGCCTACTTCTGGTCCGAACCAGTTCGCGCGTTCGCGGTCGCGAGCAGGCACGATATCGTGTCACTGGGACTGTTCGTTCTGCTCGGCGGGCTCACCAGCCTCATTTGCGAGCAGCTTCATGCCGCGCGCCGTC
The DNA here is from genome assembly GCA_025362495.1 of Byssovorax sp. Classification (GTDB taxonomy): domain Bacteria; phylum Myxococcota_A; class Polyangia; order Polyangiales; family Polyangiaceae; genus JANYGI01. The sequence goes on from JANYGI010000121.1 coordinate 57,486, forward strand.
GGGAGCACCGGCAGCGTCTGCTCCGCGAGGAGATGCTGGCGCTCGTCGCGCACGAGCTGAAGAACCCGCTGAATGCCCTTCATCTCGCGCTGTCGCTGCTGCGCCTGGAAGCTCCCTCGGGCCCGGAGGGCGACAAGCTGCGCGTGCTGGTCGATCGCATGCGCCGCCTGACCGGCGGGATGGAGCACATCGTGCGCGACTTGCTGGACGCCGCCGCGATCGAGGCGGGAGCGTTCTCGATCGTGAAGGCCCCCGAGCAGCTCGATGGGCTGCTGACGGAGGTGGTCGAATCGCACCTCGACGCCGCGCGGCGAAAAGGCGTCTCGCTGGACGCGATCGCTTCTTGCCCCTGCCCGCCCGTGCTCTGCGACCGGGCCCGGGTGATACAGGCGCTGTCCAACCTGGTTGGCAATGCGTTGAAGTTCACGCCGCAGGGCGGCTCGGTCCACGTCCGAGCCGACGCGGTCGACGGGGAGGTCCAGCTCAGCGTCATCGACACGGGCCCCGGAGTTCCAGCCGACGTGCTCGACAACCTCTTCGAGCGTTACCGACACGGAGAGCAGCGGTCGGGCTCGGAGACCGGACTCGGACTCTATATCGCGCAGGGGATCATCCGGGCGCACGGGGGGCGCCCGATCGTCGTCGCGAGCCGACCTGGCCGCGGCAGCACGTTCATGTTCGGGCTCCCCCCGGCGACCGGGCCTCGCGCAGTGAGGTGAGAGGCGCCTGCTTTTATCTTCCCCCGATCGGATCAATACCCCCTACGCTCGCGGGCCAGGAGGGAACATCATGGCCCGTTCATTCACAGCACAAAGCACCATCCAGCTTCCGCGCGTGAGCGCCGCGGAAGCGTCGGTGCTCGTCACGCAGATCCTCACGGCAGCCAGCGCCGAAGCGAAGGCCGCCAAAGGCAAAGAGCTTCCACCGCCGATCGAGCGCTCGCGCGCGCGGCTCACCCTCGCTCTCACCTCGCTCGATGAGGTCGTGGCACCGCAGATCGCGGGCGATACCCAGGTCAAGCGCCGCGCTGATCGCGTGATCGACAATGCCTGGAGCGGGAGCTTCGACTGGCTCTCCGGCTGGTGCAAGTTGCCGGTCGAGAGGAATCCTCACCTCGATCAGTGCAATGCGCTGATGACGCTGGTGTTCTCCGAGGCGCTCGCGTTCACCAAGCTGCCTTATCGGATCGAATGGCAGCAATCGAAGCTGCGCCTCGACGCCATCGCGCGCGAAGGCCACGAGAAGACATTCAAGCAGCTTGGCGGCGCCGCGTTCCTCGCGCACATCCAGGAGGCGCAGGAGTCCTACGGGGTCGCGCTCGGGATCACTGTACCGGCCACGACCGAAGCGACCCGCGAGGTGGGCGCTCGCCTGCTGGCGACGCTCGCCGCCGTTCGCGATTATGTGAACCGCGTCGCGGCCCACGCCGAGCCCGACGTGCCGGGCTCCGAAGAGCTGGCCGATGCGCTGCTGTTGCCGCTCAGCGTATGGGAGACGACGCACCGCGCGGCCGCGCCGGATGCCGCCGTCGTTGCAGCGCCGCCCGCTGAAAAGACCCCCTGAACACAGCTCGCCGGGCGAAAGCCGGCGAGATCCGCGATCCGGATCACCCCGAACCTCACTGCAGAGGCTCTCGGCATGATCCAGATCAGGCCGGACCTCGATGCAGAGGCCTACGGCGAGACCTGGCTCACCCGGAGCCTCGATGGATTGAGCTGCCGCGAGCCACGGATCACGCGGCGACTCGATGCAGAGCCCTCCCGCGAGACCCGGATCACCCGGCGACTCAATGCAGCGCGGTCACGCGAGACCTGGATCACGCGGAGCCTCAGTGCATTGAGGCTCCGACAAACCGCGCCGCGACCGAAAGGGAGCGGTCAACGCGTCGTGGCTGCTGACCGCTCCCTCTCGGTCGCAGTGCGGATGTTGATGGGCTGGGGGGTGTTCGCTGGCCCGGAGGCGCGGCTCAGCGCGGCACTTCCGCGGGCTGCTCGGGCGGGGCGGGCTGGATGCCTTCCGGGGCCGCTTGCTGCTCGGGAACGGGCGCAGGCGGCGGCGGAGGCGGCGGCTGCTCGACGGGCGTCGGCTGCGGCGTCGGCGTGGGATCGGGCGACGGCATGCGGATCGGATCGTCCTGCACGCGCTGAGGCTGGGTCGGCGGCGCCATCACCGGAGGCGGCGACGGCGAATCGTCTTTCCCGTTCGCGGTCGAAGCACCGAAAGGCATGTTGATGCCCGGCGACTTCTTGAACTTGCCACCGCCCTTCGCGGCGGCGGCCGCTCCGGGTGCGGCCGGAGGCGCGACATCGACCGTGGAAGGATCGAACTTCGGATTCTTGAACGGCCCGTAGATATGCCAGCCGAAGAAGCCGTCGGCCCGCTTGGCCTTCTTCATCTTCGGGACCTGCATCTCGATCAGGCCGGGCACCGCCGACGTCGGATCGCCGAGCAGCGTCTTCGTGGTGTCGCTCTTCGTGCGGTAGGCGTCGGTGAACTTGAAGCGCAGGTAGAGATCGGCCTGCGCGTCGTTGAGCTGATCCTTGGTGGTGCTCGCGGTGATGCGGCCGTCGCCGATCAGCTCGACGTCGGCGCCCTGGGCCGCGAGCTTCGTCACCTTGAGCACGCCGGCCTTGGCCTCGGCGGTGAGCGTGAGCGTGCCGAGGCGCGCCGCGGGCAGCTCGAGCAGGCCGGCGATCTTGGTCTTCCCGTCGCTGACGACGAGGTCGGCGATCGACAGATCGAGCGTGCCGTCGGCGGTGGTCGTCTTGCCGTCCTCCGAGGTGAAGGCGCCCTTGCCCGTCGCGATGCCCTTGACCGGGACGCCGAGCTTGATCGCGATCGGCTCGACCTTTCCAAGATCGATCTGCGTCAGCTCCACGTTGATGTCGTGGTTCGATCCGGCGAGGGGCGCGACGCCGCGGATCTCGCCGCCGAAGGCGCTGGCCCAGAAGTCGAGGCGGACGCGGCCGATCAGGAGCGGGAGGATCCGCACGCGAGCGTGAACCTCGTCGAGCACGATCACCATCTCTTTGGGCGGCGCGGAGGCGGGCGCGGCGCTCCCGAAATCCGCGCCCCCGCTCGGGTAGCCGAAGCCGCCGGGCGCGGGCTCGTCGGGCGGGAGGACGAGCTTGACGTTCGTCGCTTCGAGCCCCGAGAACCAGTACGACGAAAGCTTCTCGATCTCGAGGCGCTGGCCGGGCTTCCCCTTGCGCGCGACCTCGGCGATCAGGCGGTCTTTCAGGAGGCCGAACGGGAAGGTGAGGTAGCCGAACAGCGCGAGGCACGCGACGTAGAACGCCGGGTACATCGCCCACTTGGCGACGCGGAGGAGGCGCTCTTTCATAGGTCCTTGTCGGGCGACGCCGAGCCCGCGGGCGCGGCGCTGCCGCCCGGCGCCGGGGTGGGCGCGTCGGGCTTGCGATCGAACGCCGACACGCCGAGCTCGACCTCGTACGAGTCGGCCTCGCCGGCGCGGGGCTTGATGTTGAGCTTGCTGACGACCACCGCGTAGCCGCTCGTCTCGATCTTCTCGAGCATCTTCGCGAGCGGGAGCATGCCGACCTTGTGCATCTTCACGACGGTCATGCGCTCGGTGTAGCGCTTGCCGTGCGGCGCCTCGGGGCGATCCTGCGACTCGGCCGCGCCGATGCTGAAGGCGCGCGAGGCCTCCTCGATGAAGCCGGCCAGCGCGGGCGCGGGCTTGCCGTAGCGCGCGAGGAGCGCGTCGTGCTTGGCCTTGCGCTCGGCGATCGAGCTGCGCGCGTCGTAGATGGACTCGACGAGGGCGCGGAGCTGATCGTTCTCGGTGCGCTTGTCCGAGACCGTTTTGACCACGTAGATCGGCAGCGCGAGCAGGAGCGCCGCGCCGAGGATTCCGCCGAGGATCGTGAGCAGGCGCCGCTCGCGCGGCTCGAGCTTCTCGAAGCGTTCACGCAGCGTCATCGCGCGCCCTCCGTCTTGTCGGGCTTGGCCGACGTCACCGGCGCCGCGGAGCCCGCGGTCGCCGCGTCAGCCCCCGCCTTCTTCTTCTCTTCGCACTTGAGGTCGAACTCGAGCACGTACTTCTGCTTGGAGTCGGTGAACTGCGAGGTGCGGAGGATCTTCACGTCCTTGAAGCACTTGTTCGCGTCGTGCATCGCCTTGGAGATGTTCTCGGCGTCGCCCACCGTGGGCACCGTGCCCTGGATGCTCACGTGGGCGCGCGCGACGTCGAGCTCGATCACGTCGTGCACGACGTCGGGCGGCACCGACTTCGAGAGCGCGACCATGGCGTCGAACGCGTCCACATGCGGCATGGGATCTTCGTCGTTCTTGCCGGGGCCCTGATCGAGGAGATCCTTGGCCTTGTCCGGGTCCGTCGTCTCCTCGCCGAGCACGTCGCGGGAGGCGGCCGTGAGGCGCGCCGTGAGCATGTCGTGCTCGGTGCCGAGCGTGCGCAGCTCGGCGATGATCGAGAAGCCGAAGCTGACGAGGATCACCGCGCCGAGGCCGGCGAGCAGCGGGATCTTCTCGCGCAGGAAGGGGTAGCTGCGCTCGGCCTCGAGCGAGCCCTTGCGCAGGTTCATCCCGCGGGTACGGCCGGTGAGGCCGAGCGCGAGGCTGATGGCCTTGGCGAAGCGCGGGAGGCGCTCGCTCTGCTCGGGCGTGACGCCGTCGAGGCGCGGCGTGGGGAGCGGCAAGATCGAGACGCCGAGCTCGGTCGAGAGGAAGAGCTCGGCCCCCGCGGCGCCGGCGCCGATGCCGGTGAGGTACATGCTCGTGAGCGGATCGCCGCCGAGCGAGCGCCACGCCGAGAACGTCTGGCGCAGCTCGCGCGCGAGGGCGGGCGCGGACTCGGGGAGGCCGATGGTGCCGCGCGAGAGCGTGCGCGCGAAGACCGGCTCACCCGCGAGGAGGATCAGCACCTCGGAGCACGTCTCGCCGAGATCGAGGATGGCGATGGGCCCCGGCACCGCGGGGCGATCGAGCTCGGGCATCACCTGCGTGAGGTTCGCGAGCGGCAGCGGGCCGCTGGCGACGCGCTCGGGCTCGACGCCGAGGGCCTCTCGCACCGGGGCGATCCGCTCGCGCACGTCGTCGGTGCGGGCGAGGACCGCGAACACCGGGACGATGTCGAGCGGGTCGTTCGGGCCGCGCCGCATCGTGCGGTAGTCGAAGACGGCCTCGTCCATTTCGAACGGCACCGTCGACTCGAGCTCGAACGCGAGGACGTTCCCGAGCTCTTTCTGCGCGGCCGCGGGCAGGTCGAGGCGGCGGTAGAACGAGCGCTCGCCCGAGATGGCGATCGCCGTCGCGTCGGCCTTGAGCGAGCCCACCGCGGCGCGGATCGCCTCGACCTCGGAGCCGCACGACGCGACGTCGGCCTCGCCGAGGGCCTCGATGGTCACGCTCCGGTACGAGGTGTGCAAAAGCGCAGCCCGCACCGTCGTTTTTGTGGCGTCGATCCCCAGGAGCCTAGCCATCGTCGTTGGTCCTCATCGCGGTTCTGCGCTGCTTCACTCGATCCGCCAGTACACGATCGATCCCGCCGGGTTCGCCGCCATCACCGCCGCGAGCTGCTCCGGTGTCGCCTGCCCCGCCGCCTGGTTGCTCCCGGCTCCGCCTTGCGGAGTCAGCCCGCCCGGCCGCAGCCCCGCGGCGTTCTGCTGCGGCGGCGGCGCGTTGGCGCCGCCGGCGATCGGGGTGAACGAGTCGCCGATCTCCTGCGCCGATCGGAAGTCGACCACCGCGTGGATCTTCACGCGCGTCGTGCGCTTGAAGCCCGGCACGACGCCCTCGGCGTAGATGCTGAACATCTTGCTCAGCACGCCGATCTGGGCGCGCACCTCGGCGGGCGACTTGAATTTCACGGGCGTGACGTTGAACGGAGGCCCGGCCAGCAGAGGCCCGATCGGGCCGGTGCCGCCCATCAGCGCGATGAAGTCGTCCGCCTTCTGGAAGAGCGGCGCGCCCTGCGTGAAGCTGCGGATGAGCGACATCGCCTGCAAGAAACCCGAGTATTGGAGCGGATCGGTGCAGAGCGGCGACGTCGGCTCGGCCGTGCAGGCGATCGTCAACATCGTGATCGGGTTGGCCGTGTTGATGTTGATCTTGTCCTGGCCCCACACCGTGAGGATGCGCTTGTGCGGATCGGTCGGGTCGGGATCGACGAACGTGCTCCAGAAGTCGTCGCCGACGCCGCGCACGAGGCGGAGCTCGTCGAGCGAGTCGTACGCGGTGTTCTTGCGGCGGTAAGGCAGGCCGATCGTCTGGTAAAAATTGTCCTCCGAGCCCTTCGACGCCGAGGTCGAGGTGCCGCGCGGATCGCAGGCGTAGAGGTCCTCGTCGTCGTCGGCCCAGTCGACGATCGCTCCGCAAAGCGTCTGGCGATCGGTGAACTGGTTGTCGACGTCGCGCCCCTCGAACATCGCGTTGTACGACTGGGGCGCGAAGAGCCCGAGGAGCTGCCCGCCCAGGCGATCCGAGGTGCGGATCAGGCCCTTCGCCGCGGTGTTGATGTTGATCTTCGAGTCTTCGTCGATGATCTTCAGCTCGTAGTGGCCGCCGCCGGTGAGGCCGAGGTTCTTGCCCGAGGTCGCGTCGGCGTTGATGGTGCTGTTGAACGACGCGGCGCCGGTCGGATCGTTGAACGAGCCGAGCACGAGATCGGTGAACTCCCAGACCGGGATCTGCTTGATCTGGCCGCCGATGATCGGGATCGCCTTCCTGATCTCGGGCTCGACGGCGATGAGCAGGCGCGAGAGGTTGACGGCGCTGCGGGCGTAGTACTCGGCGCGGAGGGCGTCGCGCTCGGACAGCGCCGCGGAGAGCTCGGCCGCCGTCTGGTCCTGGAGCTCGGTGAGGAACACGGTGAGCACGGTGATCGCGCCGAGGGTCATCACCAGCGCCACGCCGCGCTTGTCGCTCCGCTTCGGTCGCTTGCGCGCGGCGATCGCTCGCTGGACGGCGCTCACGGGTTCCTCTTTCCTGCGGGGTTCGAGAGGCCGAAGGTGATCGCCGACTGCATGGCGATCGGCACCCGCGTCTCGAGCTTGATCGGGGCGTCGCCGACGCCGCCGCGGAGCACGAGGCGGATCTTCACCTGGAGCGGCAAGCGCGCGAGCTGCGCCGAGGCCTGGGTCGAGTCCCACGTGTCGGTCCACTCGCCGGTGAGCGCGTCGAGGTACTGCACGTCGAACTCCGACACGTCCTCGCAGATCACGTTGATCACGCCGCCGCGGGCGGGCTCGAGATCGATCTCCTTCTGCTCGCGCCGCACCAGATCGTACTTGTCGCTCCGGTCGGGATCGCGCGCGATGAAGTAGCTGAGCTCGTTCTGATCGGACTCGTGGGTGTCGCGCCCGAGCCGGCGGTGCGAGAACGAGGTGAAATCGACGCGATCTTGCGTGCCCTGGTTCTTGCCGGTGAAGGCCGTGACGCGGACCTGCTGCACGATCTGCGGCGGCTGGTGCATCGTCAGGAAGGCCGACTGCAGCTCGTGGCTCATGCGCGCGAGGGCGCTGCGGCCCTGCTGGTAGCGATCGTCGAGCTTGGTCAGGCCGGCGCGCGAGCGCGCCATGCCGTCGAAGGCGCCGTAGATCAGCGTGGAGATCAGCGCGAGGATCCCGATCGAGACCAGGACCTCGAGCAGCGTAAGGCCACGCGCGCGGGCGCGATCACCGAAGCGACGCGCGCTCACTTGAGGTGCCCCGCGGGAGGCAGGCCGGGGAACGGCGAGGTCGCCGTGCCGGCCGCGCCGCTGCCCGCGCCCGTACCCGCGCCGCCGTCCGCGTCCTCGCCGACGACGCCGGCGCGCTGCGGGCTCGCCACCCACTGCACGAGCGAGGTGTTGTAGCTCTTCGGTCCTTCACGCCAGGTGAGCGTCACGGTGATCCGGCGCGTGCTGGCCTCGAACAGGAGCTTGAGGCTCGGGTACACGAGGCTCATCACCATGCTGGCGATGCCGCCGACGCCGCCCGCCGCCGCGCCCGCGAGCGCGCTCGGATCGCCGGAGTTGGCCGCCGCGAGCGTCTTCGAAACATCACCGATGCTGCCGCCCGAAGGGATCGCCGGGCCGGAGCCGGGAGCGCCGCCGCTGAGGAGGCCGATCGCGCCGCCGAGGCCGGGGCCGCCCGCGGTGCCGGAGCTGCCGCCGAGGAGCGAGTCGAGGTTGAGATCGCCGAACTTCGCCTCGGGGAGCTGAGGCTTCTCGACCTTCCACGCGCACTTCATGTTCGGCGTGTCGTCGAGCTCGCAGCAGATGCCGGTGTCGCTCTCGTCGAGCTCCTGGAAGCCGTTCTTCAGCAGCTTCTCTTCGACCTCCGTCATCTTGCAGCGGAGCAGCCCGACCGAGACGCTGATGTTGCGGCCGTGGTTCGCGCTCGCGAACGCGCCCGCCTGCGCCGAGAGGATCGCCGTGAGGCCGAGGCCGAGGATCGCCACCGCGACCATCACCTCGAGCAAGGTGAAGCCGCGACGCGATCGAGCTGTTTTCTCGGCGTATTTCATCTCAGAACGTGTCCTGCCGCTCGGACGCGTCGACGTCGTCGCGCGGTCGCGGCATCGTCAGGCGTCCCTTGCGGAGATCGGTCTTGCCGGTGAGCGGAGAGACCAGCACCGTCATCGAGTCGGCGTCGATCTCGGTGTTGCGGATGGCGATCTGGATCGCGGCGCGCTCGGTCTGGCCGCCGGGCCAGAAGTACAGGTACGCGCGCCCCGTCTTCTGCGGGAGATCGGTGTGGCCGGTCTCGACCTGGAGGATCTGGATGTTCTTGTCGAGCTCGCGGCCGGACTTGTCCTTGTCGGGATCCCAGCCGACGGCCTTCACCTTCTGGAACGTCGGGCGCGCTGGGCGCGGGCCCTTGAGGATCGCGTCGGACTCTTCCGTGGCCTTCTTCTCGGCCTCGGTGGCGGCCGCGGCGCCGCCGGTGACGTCGTTGCGCGAGACCTTGAGATCGGACGACGCCTCCTCGATGCTGACGGTGCGCGCGTCCATGTCGAAGACGAGGCGCACGACCTTCGACGTCGCGTTGGCGTGCCCGTAGGCGATGCGCACCGCGCCGGCCATCATCACGGCCGAGTGCTTCAGGCGCGCGCCGTCTGCCACGCTGCCGCCCATCATCGCCATGCCCGTGACGACGGCGACGAGCGCGACGCAGATCAGCACCTCGACGAGGGTTACCCCTCGCTCGCGGCTCTTCTTCGTCGGCTTCGTCCTGTCGCTCCGCACGTGGTCGTCCTCCGGGGTGGTGGCTCGAATTGCCTTGGTTTAAAGCTCTTTGACGCGCTTCACGTCGACCGGCGTGAAGTCGTCGCGGATGTCGTCGGCCGAGCCGTCCTTCTTGTCGTTGCCGGACGAGAGCACGCGGATGTCGCCCTCGCCGCAGACGATGCGGAAGGGCTTGCCCCAGGGATCGTTCGCCGTGTTGGCGTCGAGGCGCTTGGCGCTGACGAGGTCCTGGATGGTCGGGCAGCCCTCGGTCGTCGAGTCCATTTCCTGGTAGAGCTGGGCGGCCTTCTTGATCTCCTTGGCGCTGACGACGGCCGTCTTGATCCGCGCTTCCTTGTAGAGCGGGAAGGCGAGCACGACGGCGCCGCCGCTGATCACGGCCATGATCGAGACGACGATCAGCACTTCGACGAGCGTCACGCCCCGGGAGGCCGCGCGGCGCATGATTCGAACAGTCTTCTTCACGTTGATATCCATGTCGTTCACTCCACCCGGTCCAGCCCGCCCATCTCTCGGTCGGGGCCATCGCTCATCAACTCGTAGCCCTGCGGATCTCTTCTGCCCGGGCAAACAAGGCGTATCGGCCTCCCCCACGCGTCCGTCGGGTCGACGGCGAGGTAGGTCTCCTTCAGCGCGTCGAGGGTCGCGGGGCATTTGCGCTCGTGGTCGGCGCGGTACGCGTCGAGCGCCGAGGCCACGAGTCCGATCGTCGCGCGCGTCGAGCGGATGCCGACGAGGCGCCTCTCCCGAGCACCCAGCACGAGGAGCAGGGTGATCATTCCCGCCGCGGCCACGAAGGGGCCAATCCGCGATCCGCGACGGCGAAAGAAGCCTTGCCCGCGCTCCCACGGGAAGAAGATCGTCTGCTCTCGGGGCCTTCGTCGCATCGCTCAACCCGCGAAGCTCGACATCTGGATGAGGGGCATGAGGATGGCGACGGCGATGAAGCCGACGGCGCCGCCCATGATCACGATCATCATCGGCTCGAGCAGGCTCGTGAGGATCTGCACGCGCGTCTCGACCTCGGTGTCGTAGGCGTCGGAGACGCTCTCGAGCATGGCCTCGAGCTGGCCGCTCTTCTCGCCGACGGCGATCATGTGGGTGACGATCGGCGGGAACCGCCCGCTGCGCTTCAGCGGCTCGGCGATGCTCTGACCCTCGCGGATCGAGCTTATCGCGTCGACGATCACCTTCTCGAGCACGGCGTTGCCGAGCACGTTGCGCACGATGTCCATCGCCGTGAGCAGCGCCACGCCCGACGAGAGCAGCGTCGCCAGCGTCCGCGCGAAGCGGGCGATGGAGAGCATGAGGATCAGCTTGCCGAGGACGGGCACCTTGAGGACGAAGCCGTCCCACTTGAGCTTGCCGTTGGGCGTGACCTTCCAGCGGCGGAAGAAGTACACGCTGACGCCGATGACGATGAGCACCAGCCACCAGTACCCGGCGGCGAAATCGGACACCGTGATCAGCAGCGCGGTGTACCAGGGCAGCGCCGCGTCCATCGACGCGAAGATCGTCGTCACGTTGGGCACGACGGCGATCATCAGCACCGAGATCAGCGTGAGCCCGATGATCATCATCAGGATCGGGTAGGCCATCGCCGAGGTGACCTTGCCCTTGAGCTTGGCCTGCGACTCCATGAACTTGGTCAGGCGCTCGAGCACCTGCTGGAGCGTGCCCGAGGCCTCGCCGGCGCGGACCATGTTGATGTAGAGCGGCGGGAAGATCGTCGGGTGCATCTCGAGCGCCTTCGCGAAGCTGATGCCTTCACGGACCTGCTCGCGGACCTCGGTGAGCGCGCGCTTGACCTGCTCTTTTTCGACCTGCTCGATCAGCGCGTTGAGCGACTCGAACAGCGGGATGCCCGCGCCGATCAGCGTCGCGAGCTGCCGGGTGAGCACGGCGATGTCGCTCGTGGAAGGCCGCCCCATGAAGGCGAAGAGCTTGATGTCCTTCTTGCCCTTGGCCTCGGCCGCCTTGCCCTCGGTCGCGACCGTGAGGAGGATGCCGTCCTTGCGCAGCACGCCGCGCAGGACCTTCTGGTTCTCGGCGTCGCGCACGCCCTTCACCGGCTTGCCGGTCGCGACGAGGATGCCTCGGTATTCGAAGACGGCCACGGATCACCTCACTCGTCGACGATCACGTCTTCTTGCGTCGCGGCCAGGACTTCTTCCACCGTGGTGAGCCCCCGGATCACCTTGCGCGCGCCGTCGTCGCGGAGCGTATCCATCCCTTGCAAGATGGCGGCGCTCTTGATCGACTGCGCGTCCGCGCTCCTCAAGATCAGCGGGCCGACGGCGTCGTCGATCACCATGAGCTCGTAGATGCCCCGCCGGCCGACGAAGCCCTTCTGCATGCAGGCCTCGCAGCCGCCGGGTTTGTAGAAGATCGGGTGCGCGCCCATGGTCTCGCCGATGAACTCGTACTTCAGGCCCTGCACCTGGTAGCGCGACGAGATGCGTCGGTGGGCCTTCCAGGCGAGGCGCTCGGGATCGAGGCCGAGCTGCTTGAGCTCGTAGTCGGTGGGCTCGTACGGCACCTTGCACGTCGGGCAGAGCATGCGGACGAGCCGCTGCGCGAGGATCCCGATCACGCTGGAGCGCACCAGAAATGGCTCAATTTCCATCTCGACCAGGCGGGTCACCGCGCCGGCGGAGTCGTTGGTGTGGATGGTGGAGAGCACCAAGTGGCCGGTGAGCGACGCGTGGATGGCGATCTCGGCCGTCTCCTTGTCGCGGATCTCGCCGACCATGATCACGTCGGGATCTTGCCGGAGGAAGGCCCGGAGCGCGCTCGCGAACGTGAGCCCGATGGCCGCGTGCACGTGGACCTGATGGATGCCGCCGATCTCGTACTCGACCGGATCCTCGGCGGTGAGGATGTTGCGGCTGGGATCGTTGATCCGGTTGATGCACGCGTAGAGGCTCGTCGTCTTGCCGCTGCCGGTCGGCCCGGTGACGAGGATGATCCCGTCGGGCCGGTTGATCAGCGCGTCCATGATCCCGAACTCGCGCGGGGCGAAGCCGAGATCGTCGAGGCCAAGGAGCACCGAGGCCTTGTGGAGGATACGCATGACGATCCGCTCGAAGCCGCGGCTCGTGGGCACGGTCGAGACGCGGATGTCGACGCTCTTGCCAGCGATCTTCAGCGTGATGCGGCCGTCTTGCGGGAGGCGCTTCTCGGCGATGTTGAGCGACGCCATGATCTTCACGCGCGCCACGATCGGCGCCATGAACTGCTTCGAAGCGCGCTTGGAGACGTAGAGCTCGCCGTCGATCCGGTAGCGGACGACGACGTCGCGCTCCTCGGGCTCGATGTGGATATCGCTGGCTCGCTCGCGCACCGCCTGGGCGAAGAGGCCGTTGACCCAGGCGATGATCGGCGCGTCGTCGTCGGAGTCGATGATGTCGACGAGGTTGTCTTCCTCCTGCGCGTGATCGCCCTGGAGGGTGCCGCCGCCGTCTTCTTTCTTCTCCCAGACGCGGTTGATGGCGTTGGTGACGACCTCGCTCGTGGCGACGAGGATCTCCACGGATTTGCCGAGCAACGCGCGCACGTCGTCGATGGCGACGGTGTCGAACGGGTCGGCGACGTAGCAGAGCACCGTGCCGTCGTCGCGCTCGCCCGCGAGGAGGATCTTGTGGCTCTTCGCGTACATGATCGGCAGCTTGCTCGCGAGGTCGAGCGAGATGGCGTCGATGTCGATCTTGGCGGCGAAGTCGACGCCGCACTCGTCGGCGAGGGCCTGGGCGATCTTGGTCTCGTCCGAGATGCTGGCGGCGACGACGAGATCGGGCAGCGACTGGCCGCGCTCCCGCATCGTATCGAAGAGCCCCGCGAGACGATCCGCGGGGACGACGCCCCTGCGAACCAAGACTTCTCCGAGATACTGCTGCGGGACGGCGGTCATCAGATCACTCCACTCGATCGACGCCGCGCGGGGTCGGGGCGACGCCGGGGCTGAACTTGATCTTGCCGCGTCCGCCCGCAGGCGCCGCGCCGGGCGCGCCCGGAGGCGCCGCCGTCTCTTCGCCGGTGACGCCGGCGTTGCCGCGCCCACCGAGGCTCGGCAGCGCGATCGGCTCGCCGGGCTCGTGGCGCTTCTTGGCCTTGGGCGCGCGCTCCTTCTCGAGGCGCTCCTTGTCGGCCTCTTCCATCAGCGACTGGCGGATGTCCTCCACGAGGCCGTTGGCGCGGCTGAAATCGTGCGGAGGCTGCCACGTCGCGCCGTCGTTGAAGACGAAGTAGCGGTCGAGGAACTCTTGCCGCTCCTGCATCTTGCGCTCGAAGATCGCGCGGAGATCGTCCTGGTTCCTGATCACGTAGGGCGTGAGCACGAGGAGCAGGTTCGTCTTCTGCTTGCTCTTCGACGTCGTCTTGAAGAGGAAGCCGAGCACCGGGATGTCGCCCAGGATCGGGATCTTGGTCTCCTTGTTGGTCACGGTGTCGCGCACGAGCCCGCCGATGACCACCGTCTGCTGATCGCGCACGATCAGGGTCGTGCTGGCTGTGCGCTTGTTGATCTGCACCGCGCCGAGGCTTCCGACCGTCGCGCCGACGTCGGAGATCTCTTCGTTGAGCTCGAGTCGCACCTGATCCGAATCGTTGACGTGGGGCGTGACTTTGATCTTCGTGCCGACGTCCTGCCGCTGGCCCTGACCGCCGAGCCCGCCGAGGCCGCCGAGGCCGCCGAGCGCGCCGAGCGCGCTGGCTGCACCGCCCGCAGCGCCCGCGCCGCCGAGCAGGCTGCCGAGGCCGCCGATGTTGGTCTGGAGCGGGATGTTCTGCCCGATCGAAATCTCGGCGGGGATGTTGTCGGTGGCGAGGATGTGCGGCGTCGCGAGCACGTTCGAGTCCCCGTCCTTGGCGACGGCGTCGAGCACGATGCCGAAGGCAGGGATGGAGAGGCCGGTACCCCCGGCGTTGATCGTCGGCCCGCGCACGCCGAGCGCGAGAGCCTCGAGGTTGGCGGGGAGCCCGGCGATCGCCGACTGTTGCGCGTTGTTGCCGCCGAAGATGACGCTGTCGTTGTGGGAGTTGGGGAGGGGGCTGTCGAAGGGCGCGCCCGCGTGGTAGCCGATGCCGAAATCCGTCGTTCGATCGACGCTCACGTCCATGATCACGGCCTCGATGAAGACCTGGCGGCGCGGCTTGTCGAGCTGATCGATCACGTTGCGGAGCTGCGCGTAGTCGCGGAGCGACGACTTCGTCACGAGCGAGTTGGTGGCCTCGTCGCAGGTGACGTTGAT